>NZ_FOFO01000002.1 GCF_900110965.1 Ectothiorhodospira magna | reverse complement strand
AACTGCGTTTCGGTTCAGACCGTCTCGCCGTTGGAGAGCGCGCATTATAGGCCCCTCAGTTTTCCCGTCAACTCCCTTTTTGAAACTTTTTTGAAGTTTCTGCAAAAAAGTCATTTTTTCAAATACTTGCGTAACACACTCAATTCCTGACATCTTTCCCCTCTTCCGCTACAGCACAAGCTCCAGCATAAAGGCGCACAGAAACAACAAGGCAAAGACCGCAAACAGCTTTCCGGTCAAGGGTGGCAGATCACTGCGGTCAGCCTGGAGATTTATGACCTTCATCAATGGCACAAAGGCCAAAGGTAGCGAAAAAAGAAGCTGCCACACCCAGGGCAGCAAACCGGCCCACCATAATCCCAAACTGACCAGGTACGCTCCCACCAGCATGGTCACATACAGATAGCGCCCCGCTTCAAGTCCGATCCTCACCGTCAATGTTCCCAGACCATGACGGCGATCCTCCTGATGATCCCGGATTTCGTTTGCCAGCAATACCAGGGACGTCAGCAGACTGAACGGAATACTGACCGCCAGCAGGGACAGGGTGATCGGCGCCCCCATGGCCATGGCCGATCCGCCTACCAGCAGGACACCCATGAACCAGAACACCAGGACCACCCCCAGACCTCGACGCTTGTAATGGACAGGTTCGGCGGAATAGAAATATCCTCCCAGCAGCCCCAGAATGATGATCACCAGCAGGGGCCAGCCCTGTATCAGCACAAGTCCCAGGCCAATCAACAGGGATACACCAAAAAAAATCATTCCCAGAAGATGATGGCGCTGAACCTGGTCAATGGCCTGTGCCCACTCCTGGCGCGCCTCCCCTTCTGCAGCCTGTAAGCGGGATTCAAGCACCGGCAGGTCCGCATGATCATTGATCAGGTTCACCGCCGCTTGAATCAGCACCCCCGCTCCAATGATCAGCAGGGCCAACCAGACATTGCCGTATCCCTGCTGCAATGCCAACACCGTGCCCAGACCACAGGCAGCCATCGCTACGGTGTAGGAAAAGGGCCGGATGGCTCGTCTGAATCGATACGCCCCAGCAGGCTTCATAGCACCTCCGCAAGGAAACCCGCGATTTTGATCGCGGCAAGAATGACGGCTGCGGTATTGCAACCGCCGAAACTGGCACAGCATCCAATATCACCAGACACAAAAAAGCCGGCACCCAGGCCGGCTTTTTAAAGCGGGAGATGTTGAGCAAAATTACTCAGCAGTCTCCGCAGCAGCGAACTCCGGACGATCCACCAGTTCCACATAAGCCATCGGTGCGTTGTCTCCCTTACGGAAACCACACTTCAGGATACGCAGGTAACCCCCCGGACGGGCCTGGTAACGAGGACCCAGTTCATTGAACAGCTTGCCCACGATTTCGTCGTCCCGCAGACGCGCAAAGGCGAGACGGCGAGTATGAACGCTGTCTTCCTTTGCCAAGGTGATCAAGGGCTCGGCCACCCGGCGCAGTTCCTTCGCCTTGGGCAGCGTCGTCTTGATCGCTTCGTGGCGGAACAGCGACAGCGCCAGGCTCTGCATGGTGGCCTTGCGATGTGAACTGTTGCGATTAAGTTGCCTACCCGAGTGACGGTGACGCATGGCTTATATTCCTTCAGTCAAAATCTGCGAGACGACCGGGGTTAACCGGCGCTCTTCTTTTCGTGTTCTTTAAGGCCCGGCGGTGGCCAGTTCTCAAGACGCATCCCCATAGACAGGCCATGGGAGGCCAGTACATCCTTGATCTCGGTCAGGGATTTCTTGCCCAGGTTCGGAGTCTTGAGCAGCTCTACTTCGGTTCTCTGAATCAGATCCCCGATGTAATAGATATTCTCCGCCTTCAGACAGTTGGCTGAACGCACGGTCAGCTCCAGATCATCCACCGGCCGCAGCAGGATCGGGTCGATGTCCATGGACTTGCTTTCCTGGGTCACAGCCTCGTCACCCCGCAGCTCCACAAAGGCCATCAACTGACTTTGCAAAATGGTCGCCGCCTGACGAATGGCGTCATCCGGCGCCACAGTACCATTGGTCTCCAACTCGATGACCAGACGATCCATGTCGGTACGCTGCTCCACCCGGGCACTTTCCACGTTGTAAGCCACCCGACGGATCGGACTGAAACTGGCGTCCAGCATCAGGCGACCGATCGGGCGATCATCACCATCGGCCTGACGGCGGGCAGACACCGGCTGATAGCCTCGTCCTCTGCCCACTTTCAGAGTCATGTTCAACTCGCCATTGGTGAGGTGAGCAATGACATGGTTCGGGTTCACGATTTCCACGTCATGATCCAGGCTGATGTCACCCGCTGTGACCACCCCCGGCCCTTTTTTCTTCAGGACCAGGGTCGCCTCATCACGGGCCGTCATGCGCAATGCAATACCTTTAAGATTCAGCAGGACATCGACGACATCCTCCTGGACCCCTTCGAGGGTGGTGTACTCATGCAGCACACCTTCGATCTCTGCCTCCACCACGGCAGCACCGGGGATGGAAGACAGCAGGATTCGGCGAAGTGCGTTGCCGAGCGTATGACCGAAACCCCGCTCAAGCGGCTCCAGCACCACCTTGGACATGTTGTCCGAGATGGACTGGACCTCGATATGCCGAGGCTTGAGGAGTTCGTTGACCTTGGTCTGCATCAAAGACCTCGTAACTGATTACTTGGAGTAGAGCTCGACCACCAGGGATTCGTTAATATCCGCCGGCAGGTCACTACGCTCAGGAGCGTTCTTGAACACACCTTCCATTTTCTTGGTGTCCACGTCCACCCACTCAGGGAAACCGAACTGCTCGGCCAGCGTCAGGGAATCCTGGATGCGAACCTGCTTGCGGGATTTTTCCCGAATGGAAATCACATCCGTGGGCTTGACCTGATAGGAAGGGATATTCACAGTACGGCCATTCACCTGAATGGCCTTGTGGCTCACCAGCTGACGGGCTTCTGCACGGGTGCTGCCAAAGCCCATCCGGTAGGCCACGTTGTCCAGCCGACATTCCAGCAGACGCAGCAGGTTATCACCGGTGGAACCCTTCAGGCGGCTCGCTTCTTTGTAATAATTGCGGAACTGACGCTCCAGCACGCCATAAATACGGCGCAGCTTTTGCTTTTCGCGCAGCTGTACGCCGTAGTCAGACAGGCGGGTACGACGATCACCATGCTGCCCAGGAGCCTTGTCCAGTTTGCACTTGGAATCCAATGCGCGAACACGGCTTTTCAGGGACAGATCGGTGCCTTCGCGGCGACTCAGCTTGCACTTGGGACCAATATAACGTGCCATGGTGCTCCTCCGGGACTATACGCGCCGCTTCTTCGGCGGACGGCAACCATTATGGGGAATCGGCGTAATATCGCTGATGTTCGTGATCTTGAAGCCCGCATTGTTCAGGGCGCGAACCGCCGATTCCCGGCCTGGGCCGGGACCCTTGACGAGCACTTCCAGATTCTTGAGACCATATTCCTGCGCTGCCGTACCCGCACGCTCGGCAGCCACCTGGGCCGCAAAGGGCGTGCTTTTACGAGAACCGCGGAACCCGGAACCACCGGCTGTGGCCCAGGACAGGGTATTACCCTGGCGATCAGTGATCGTCACAATCGTATTGTTGAAGGACGCATAAACATGCGCCACTCCGTCCGAAACGGACTTTTTGACCTTTTTACGGGTCCGGGGGGCCTGTGCCATACCTGTTTCCTGTAATCCTGATAATTACTTGCGGATGGGGCGACGCGGTCCCTTGCGGGTGCGCGCGTTGGTGCGAGTACGCTGACCGCGCAGGGGCAGACCGCGACGGTGGCGCAAGCCCCGGTAGCAGCCCAGATCCATCAAGCGCTTGATGTTCATGGAAGTTTCACGGCGAAGATCCCCTTCGACGGTGAAACGGCCCACTTCGGTACGCACCTTCTCCACCTCGTCTTCGGAGAGATCGCGGATCTTGATGTCCGGACGAATCCCGGCAGCCTCGCAGATCTTCTGGGCACGGGTTTTACCGACACCGTAGATTGCCTGAAGGGCAATCACGGCATGTTTGTGGTCCGGAATATTGACACCTGCTACACGAGCCATCCAGCTATCTCCAAGCACCGGCGGAAAAGCCGGGTATTCTAACCAGTGAACGCCGCCGAATCAACGGTCAGCCCTGCCGCTGTTTGTGACGGGGATCCGAGCAGATCACACGCACCACACCGTTGCGGCGGATGATCTTGCAGTTGCGGCAAATCTTTTTTACAGACGCACGTACTTTCATCTTAAATTTCCTCTAGCTGGGCCTGCTATCGCAGCATGCCCGACTTGCCATAGCCTTTCAGGTTGGCCTTGCGCATCAATCCCTCGTACTGATGGGACACCAGGTGCGCCTGCAACTGCGCCATGAAATCCATCACCACGATCACGATGATCAGCAGGGACGCACCACCGAAGTAGAAGGGCACGTTCCAGTACAGGATCAGGAACTCGGGCATCAGACACACCGCGGTGATGTAGATGGCACCCACCGCCGTCAGACGGGTCATGACACCATCGATATACCGCTCGGTCTGCGCCCCCGGCCGGATACCTGGAATGAAGGCACCTGACTTTTTCAGGTTTTCCGCCGTCTCCCGGGCATTGAACACCAACGCCGTATAGAAGAAGCAGAAAAATACGATCGCCGCACCATACAACATCACATAGAGCGGCTGTCCCGGGCCCAGGGCCGTCGACAGATCCCGCAGCCAGGTCATGCCCTCCGCCTGCCCAAACCAGGTTCCCAAAGTTGCGGGGAACAGGATGATGCTGGAGGCGAAGATGGCCGGAATCACACCCGCCATGTTCAGCTTCAGGGGCAGATGACTGCTCTGACCGCCGAAGACCTTGCGCCCTACCTGGCGCTTGGCATAGTTGACCGTGATACGACGCTGACCACGTTCCACAAAGACGATGAAACCGATCACCGCCATGCCCATGGTCATGAGCAGGATCACGAAGGCAGGAGACAGCTCACCGGTACTGGCCAGTTCCAGAGTCCCCCCCAGGGCACCCGGCAGACCGGCAACGATACCAGCGAAGATGATGATGGAGATACCGTTGCCGATACCCCGCTCCGTCACCTGTTCACCCAACCACATCAGGAACACCGTGCCGGTCACCAGAGAGACCACCGTGGTGAAGATGAAACCGATACCCGGATTCACCGCCACCGTGGTGTCACCGATCACCTGCTGATTCAGGGCGATGGCGATACCGATACTCTGGATCAGGGCCAGGAACACCGTGCCGTAGCGGGTGTACTGGGTGATTTTTCGCCGCCCCGGCTCCCCTTCCTTCTTGATCTGTTGCAGGGCCGGCACTGTTGCAGCCAGAAGCTGCATGATGATGGCCGCCGAGATGTAGGGCATCACCCCCAGGGCAAACAGACTCAGACGCTCAAGGGCCCCACCTGCAAACATGTTGAACATGTCCAGAATGGTGCCCGACTGAGCGTCGTAGAACTGCGCCATTGCAATGGGATCGATCCCCGGCACCGGAATAAACGTTCCGATGCGGTAGACCACCAACGCCATCAGCACAAACAAAAGGCGCTGGCGAAGTTCAGTGAACCTCCCCAGCCCGCCTAATGTTGCGCCCCCTGCTGTATTGGAAGCGGCCACTTAGTCCTCGATCTGCCCGCCGGCGGCCTCGATGGCAGCCCGCGCGCCCTTGGTTACGGCCACGCCCTTGAGGCTCACGGCCTTGTCAATGGAACCCGAGGCAATCACCTTGGCCTTGACGGTCTGTGCCGGTACAACGCCGGCAGCTTTCAGAGCCGCCAGGTCGATCACGCCTTCCAGGCCGGCCAGCTCATGCAGACGCACCTCGGCATTGCCGGCACTGGTACGGGAACGAAAACCCACCTTCGGCAGGCGGCGCTGCAAGGGCATCTGACCGCCCTCAAAGCCCACCTTGTGATAACCGCCGGCACGGGATTTTTGACCCTTGTGACCACGGCCACCGGTCTTGCCCAGACCAGAACCGATACCACGACCAAGACGCTTGGCGTCGGGACGGCTACCCGGTGCGGGACTCAGATTGTTCAGTCTCATCTCAAACCTCCTCAACCTTCAGGAGATAGGATACCTTGTTGATCATCCCCCGATTTTCCGGCGTATCCTTGACGACCACCGGATTATGGATACGACGGATGCCGAGGCCGCGCAGGCAGGCCTGGTGGCTCTTCAGCCGCCCATGCTTGCTGCGGATCAGCGTCACCTTGAGTTCGTTCGCGGCTGCCATGATTACCCCACGATCTCTTCGAGTTTCTTGCCACGCTTGGCGGCGATGAGCTTCGGATCATGCACGGCGGTCAAGCCATTCAGGGTCGCACGCACCACATTGATGGGGTTGCGCGAGCCAATGCACTTGGCCAGCACGTTACGCACACCCGCCACTTCGAAGACGGCGCGCATGGCACCACCGGCGATGATACCGGTACCTTCGGAAGCCGGCTGAATGAAGACCTTTGCGGCACCGTGACGGGAACTCACGGAATAATGCAGCGTACCATCGTTGAGGGGGACGGAGCGCATGTTCTTGCGCGCGGATTCCATCGCCTTCTGGATGGCCAGGGGTACTTCACGGGCCTTGCCGTAGCCAAAGCCGACCTTGCCGTTACCGTCACCGACCACGGTCAGGGCAGTAAAACGAAACTGGCGTCCACCCTTGACCACCTTGGCCACACGGTTGACGGAGATGAGCTTCTCCTGAAGGCCGTCGTTCTCGCTCGCATTCACACTTGCCATTGCATCACCCTTATCAGAATTCCAGGCCACCTTCGCGGGCGGCATCGGCCAACGCCTTCACACGGCCGTGATACTTGAACCCCGAGCGGTCGAACGCCACCTTCTTGATACCCTTGGCGACCGCACGCTCGGCAATCAGACGGCCCACGGCGGCAGCCGCTTCGATGTTGCCGGTGGACTTCAGGCCGCCGCGCACATCGGCTTCCACGGTAGAGGCGCAGGTCAGCACCTCGGAACCGGAGGGCGCGATGATCTGCGCGTACACATGCCGTGGGGTACGGTGCACGCAGAGACGGTGGGCGCCGAGTTCACGGATCTTGTACCGGGCCCGCTTGGAGCGCCGGAGTCGAGCTTCTTTCTTATCCATTGCGGTCACCTAAGCCTACTTCTTCTTCGCTTCCTTGCGGATGATCTGTTCATTCGCGTACCGAATGCCCTTGCCCTTATAGGGTTCCGGCGGCCGGTAACGGCGAATCTCGGAAGCCACCTGCCCCACTTTCTGCTTATCGACGCCCTTGACCAGAATTTCGGTCTGGCTGGGGGTTTCGATGCTGATGCCCTCCGGCACCGGATATTCCACCGGATGGGACAGACCCAGGGTCAGGTTCAGCTTGTTGCCCTGCGCCTGGGCACGGTAGCCCACGCCCACGAGTTCCAGCTTGCGCTGAAAACCTTCGCTTACGCCCACCACCATGTTGTTGACAACGGCGCGCATGGTACCAGCCATCGCATAATGACGGGTATCACCGTTTGCGGGCTTGAAGGTAAGCACACCTTCTTCCTGGGCAATCTCGACGTTCGGGTTGGCCGGGAAAGCAATATTTCCCTTGGGCCCCTTCACGGAGATCGACTCATTGTTGATAGACACATCGACGCCCTTGGGCAATGCGATGGGGTTTTTCGCTACTCGGGACATGGCTTCAATCCGATTAGGAGACGATGCAGAGGACTTCGCCGCCCTGACCCTGAGCGCGGGCCTGGCGATCAGTCATCACACCCTTGGAGGTGGAGACAATGGCGACACCCAGTCCGCCGATCACCTTGGGCAATTCATCCTTGCCACGGTAGATACGCAGACCAGGCCGGCTGACGCGACGGATGGTCTCGATGACCGGGCGGCCCTGGAAGTACTTCAGCTTTACCGTCATGACGGGTTTTTTATCCTGCTCGTTCACCATCACATCGGCGACGTAGCCTTCGTCCTTGAGGACGTTGGCGATGGCCACCTTCAGTTTGGAGGACGGCAGGCTGATTTCGGTCTTGGCAGCGCGCTGGCCATTACGGATGCGGGTCAGCAGATCTGCTACGGGATCGGTCATGCTCATTTCAGGTTTTCCCTCTTACCAGCTCGACTTGACCAGGCCGGGGATATCCCCGCGCATGGCCGCTTCGCGCAGCTTGTTGCGACCCAGGCCAAACTTCCGATAGTACCCATGGGGACGGCCAGTCAGGTGGCAGCGGTTACGCTGACGCACAGGACTGGAATCACGGGGCAGCTTTTGCAGTTTCATCACTGCTGCCATGCGGTCCTCGTGGCTTGTCTCCGGGTTCTGGATGAGCGCCTTGAGCTCTGCGCGTTTCGCCGAGTACTGCTTCACCAACTGGGCGCGCTTGAGTTCGCGCATCATCATGGAAGTTTTGGCCATACTCTATAAACCTCGTTATTGCTTGAACGGGAAGCGGAAGGCTTCCAGCAGCGCCCGGCCTTCCTCGTCGGTCCTGGCGGTGGTGGTGATGGTGATATCCATCCCACGCAGGGCGTCGATCTTGTCGTAATCTACTTCGGGGAAGATGATCTGTTCCCGAATGCCCATATTGAAATTGCCACGACCATCAAAGGACTTGGCGGAAACACCGCGGAAGTCCCGCACCCGAGGCAAAGCCACACTCACCAGACGATCAAGGAACTCGTACATCCGTTCCCGGCGCAGGGTCACCTTGCAGCCAATGGGATAGTCATCGCGGATTTTAAAGCCGGCGATGGACTTACGGGCACGGGTCACCACAGGCTTCTGTCCGGCAATGGCGGTCATGTCGCTCAAGGCGTGCTCGATGATCTTCTTGTCAGCCACCGCCTCACCCAGCCCCATGTTCAGGGTGATCTTGGTGATGCGCGGAACTTCCATGACATTGGAATAGTTGAAGCGCTCCATGAGCTGCTTCACCACCGTCTCCTGATAAAATGCTTTCAGCCTGGCCATCTGATCCACCTTAAGACGCGTCGACGACTTCGTTGTTGGACTTGTAGACGCGCACCTTGCGACCGTCCTCCAGAGTCCTGAACCCGACGCGGTCGCCCTTGCCGGAGGCAGGGTTGTACAGCATCACGTTGGAGATATGCAAGGGCATCTCCTTGTCGATGATACCGCCACTTACGCCCGCATAGGGGTTGGGCTTCTGGTGTTTTTTCACCATGTTGATGTTCTGGACCAGCACCCGATCATTTTCGAGCACCTTCAGAACGGTACCACGGCGGCCCTTGTCTTTGCCGGCAATGACTTGCACGTCATCACCTTGTCGAATTCTGCGCATCGTCTCTTACCTCAGCCTTACAGGACTTCCGGCGCCAGTGAAATAATCTTCATGAACCGCTCGCCGCGCAGTTCACGGGTCACGGGTCCGAAGATACGGGTGCCGATGGGCTGGAGCTGGTTGTTGAGCAGAACGGCCGCATTGCGGTCAAAGCGCACCACAGAACCATCTGGACGACGCACGCCCTTGGCCGTCCGCACCACCACGGCGTTATATACCTCGCCCTTCTTCACCTTGCCACGGGGGATGGCGTCCTTGACGCTCACCTTGATGATGTCACCCACACCGGCATAACGGCGATGAGAACCGCCGAGCACCTTGATGCACTGGACCCGGCGCGCCCCGCTGTTGTCCGCTGCATCCAAAACCGTCTGCATCTGAATCATGTTCTGATCTCACTTCCTATCGGTGGTCACTTGCACCGGCTTACTCAGGCGCGCGCTCAACGACCTTAAGCAGACGGAACGTCTTGGTCCGGGACATGGGACGGCATTCCTTCACCAGGACCTTGTCGCCCATCCGGGAGTCATTGTTCTCGTCATGCACATGGAGCTTGGTAGAGCGACGCATGTACTTACCGTACAGCGGATGCTTGACCCGGCGCTCAATGAGCACGGTACGGGTTTTGTCCATCTTGTCGCTCACCACACGGCCGGTGATCGCACGCTGTTCTTTTTGTTCCTGTTCGCTCATGACTTCACTCGCCTGCCATCGAACGCTGATTCAGCACGGTCTTGATGCGGGCAATATCCTTGCGGATTTTGCCAAAGCGGTCAGGACGCGGCGATTGGCCGGTGCCCTTCTGCATGCGCATTTTGAACTGCTCGCGATAAAGCTCCAGCAGTTCGCCCTGCAGCTCATCGCTGCCCTTTTCACGTACTTCGCTTACCTTCATCACATCACCTGCCGAGTCACAAATGCGGTCTTGATGGGCAGCTTGGCGGCGGCCAGGCGGAAGGCCTCGCGGGCCACTTCCTCACTGACGCCTTCCATTTCGTAGAGCACGCGACCGGGCTGAATCTTGCACACCCAGTACTCCACATTGCCCTTACCCTTACCCATACGCACTTCAACGGGCTTTTTGGTGACCGGCACATCCGGGAATACCCGGATCCAGATCTTGCCGCCACGCTTGATGTGACGGGTCATGGCACGACGAGCCGCTTCAATCTGGCGCGCCGTGATCCGGCCCCGGTCCACGGACTTCAGGGCGTATTCACCGAAACTGACCTTTTCGCCGGAGGTGGCGAGACCGCGGTTCTTGCCCTTGAACTGCTTGCGGAATTTGGTCCTCTTGGGCTGCAGCATCTTTCAACTCCTCAGTTAACCGCGGCCTTGCCATCCTGGGGAGCGTCCGTCTTGCTATCGAAGTCGAACACTTCACCCTTGAATACCCACACCTTGACACCGATGATGCCGTAGGTGGTGCGGGCTTCGGCAAACCCATAATCAATGTCAGCGCGCAGCGTGTGTAGCGGCACACGGCCTTCCCGGTACCACTCGCTGCGGGCGATTTCGGCGCCATTGAGACGACCGGAAACATGTACTTTCACCCCCAGGGCACCCAGACGCATGGCATTGCCCACGGCGCGCTTCATGGCACGGCGGAACATGATGCGGCGCTCCAGCTGCTGCGCGATTCCTTCAGCGACCAACTGGGCATCGGTCTCCGGCTTGCGAATTTCCTCGATGTTGATCTTGACGTTGGGAACGCCCAGACCCAGGCGCCCTGCCACTTCCTTGCGCAGTGCCTCGATATCTTCACCCTTTTTACCGATCACAATACCCGGACGGGCAGTGTGAATGGTGATGAACGCCTGCCGCGCCGGCCGGGCGATCTCGATCCTGCTGACAGAGGCCTGGGCCAGTTTCTGCTTCAGGAACTGACGAATTTCCAGGTCCTTGTGCAGGTTATCCGCATAATCTCTGCCGTCGGCATACCAAGTGGATGCCCAGTCAGCGGAGATGCCAAGGCGGAAGCCGATCGGATTTACTTTCTGACCCATCTCAGACCCCTAACTTTACTCAGCGCTCACGGCCACAGTGATATGGCTCGTGCGTTTCGTGATCCGGTTGGCACGGCCCTTGGCCCGTGCCGCGATGCGCTTGAGAACCGGCCCCTGGTCCACGCAAATGCGTGATACCTTGAGCTCGTCCACATCAGCGCCATCATTATGTTCTGCGTTGGCAATGGCCGATTCGAGCACTTTTTTCACCAGATGAGCACCCTTTTTGGGGCTGAAATTCAGCACCTGAAGGGCCCGCTCAACGGGCAGTCCACGAATCTGATCCGCCACCAGGCGGCATTTCTGCGGCGATATACGCGCAAATCGCAGTTGAGCCATGGTTTCCATGATGATCCTCTACCTAGCCTTCTTGTCGGCCACATGCCCCTTGAAGGTACGCGTTGCCGCGAACTCTCCAAGCTTGTGACCCACCATGTTCTCGCTGATCAGCACGGGTACGTGCTGACGACCGTTATGCACAGCGATGGTCAAGCCCACCATTTGCGGAATGACCATCGACCGACGGGACCAGGTCTTGAGCGGACGCCGGTCATTGTTGGCAGCGGCGGTTTCGACCTTCTTCAGCAGATGATGATCGACAAAAGGACCTTTCTTGAGCGAACGTGGCACGACCTATCCCCTCTTACTTCGCTTTGCGACGACGAACAATCATATTGTCCGTGCGCTTGTTCTTGCGGGTTTTGTAACCCTTGGTCGGCACACCCCAGGGGGTGACCGGATGCAGACCGAAGTTCCGGCCCTCACCACCACCGTGGGGGTGGTCCACCGGGTTCATGGCCGTACCACGAACGGTAGGACGGATGCCCAGCCAACGCTTGGCGCCAGCCTTACCGAATTTGCGCAGACTATGTTCCTGATTACCCACTTCACCAATGGTCGCACGACAATCGGCATGGACCTTGCGCATTTCGCCAGAACGCAGCCTCAGGGTGGCATATTGACCTTCACGGGCCACCAACTGGACACCAGCGCCGGCACTGCGGGCGATCTGGGCACCCTTGCCGGGACGCATCTCGATACAGTGCACCACGGTGCCCAGGGGAATGTTCCGCAGGGGCAGCGCGCTACCTGGCTTGATCGGCGCATGGACGCCGGAGACGATGGGATCGCCCGCCTTGACGCCGCGGGGGGCAATGATATACCGCCGCTCACCATCTGCATACAGGACCAGCGCAAGATGCGCGGTGCGGTTCGGATCATATTCCAGGCGCTCGACCTTGCCCGGAATATCGTCCTTGTTCCGCTTGAAGTCCACGATGCGGTAGTGCTGCTTGTGCCCGCCGCCCACATGCCGCACAGTCACGCGGCCCTGGTTGTTGCGACCACCCGACCGGTGCTTCTTTTCCAACAGAGGCCCGAAGGGCTCGCCCTTGTGTAGATCAGGCGTCACCACCCGGACCACAAAACGACGGCCCGCGGAGGTGGGTTTCGACTTGACGATCGCCATCTCGCGTTACCTTTCCGATTACTCGTTGCCGGCCAATTGAATATCGTGACCTGCTTCCAGAGTCACGTAGGCCTTTTTCCAATGCTTGCGGCGTCCGGCGTGGACACCCATGCGCTTGCGCTTGCCCTGCTGATTCAACATGCGCACGGAGTTAACCTTGACGTCGAACAGGGATTCAACCGCTTTTTTTACTTCCACGCGAGTCGCGTCGACAGCCACCTTGAACACATGCTGGTTGTTCAGTTCTCCCAGCAGGGTGCCTTTTTCAGACACATGCGGGGCCACCAGAACCTTGAGCAGTCTTTCCTCATTCATGACAGCCACCCTTCAACTTGCTTCAGTGCCGGCACGGTGATGACCACTTTATCAAAACCCACCAAAGCCACTGGATTCAGATCAGCTACCTCGCACACGCCCACACGGGGCAGGTTGCGGGCAGACAGGTACAGATTGATGTCCGCCTCATTGGTGACGATCAGGGCACCGTCGAGGCTCATGCCATCCAGCCTGGATTTGAGGTCGCGGGTCTTGGGTGCATCGACAGTGAATGCATCCACCACCACCAGACGATCCTGACGAACCAGTTCAGAAAAGATGCTGGCCATCGCGGCACGGTACATCTTTCTGTTCAATTTCTGGGAATAATCCCGAGGCCGGGCAGCAAAAGTCACACCGCCCCCACGCCACAGAGGACTGCGGATGGTACCGGCACGGGCACGGCCACTGCCTTTTTGGCGCCAGGGCTTGGCACCACCACCGCGCACATCGCTACGGCTTTTCTGCGCCTTGGTGCCGGCGCGACCACCCGCCATATAGGCGACTACGGCCTGGTGCACCAGGGTTTCATTAAAATCCCGACCGAACGCGCGATCAGAAACCTCGACGTCCTGCTGGGTGTCTTGAACCTGAAGCTTCATGAGATTCAACCTTTCGCCTTGACAGCGGGACGCACCAGTACGTCACCACCGGTGGAACCCGGTACCGCACCACGAATCAGGAGCAGGTTACGCTCGGCATCCACCCGGACCACTTCCAGGTTTTGCACAGTGCAGCGCTCGTTGCCCATGTGGCCGGCCATCTTCTTACCCTTGAATACGCGACCCGGAGTCTGGTTCTGACCGATCGAGCCCGGCGCCCGATGAGAGCGCGAATTACCGTGGGTGGCGTCCTGCATACTGAAATTGTGACGCTTGACCACACCCTGAAAACCTTTGCCCTTGCTGGTCCCGGTGACATCCACCTTCTGACCCGCGGCAAATACATCTACATTGAGGGTGGCGCCGGCTTCGATGCCTTCGCCTTCCCCGTCCTCAAGACGGAATTCCCAAAGACCACGACCAGCTTCTACGCCAGCTTTGGCCAGATGCCCTGCCTGGGGCTTGGAAACACGACTTGCCCGGCGGCTGCCCACCGCGACCTGCACGGCCCGATAACCATCCCGGTCGCTGGTCTTCACCTGCGCCACCCGGTTAGGCTCAACCTCGATGACAGACACCGGCAGGGAGACCCCGTCTTCAGTGAAGACACGAGTCATGCCCACCTTGCGACCGACCAGTCCGATTGCCATGACACTACCTCTTGCTTCCGCCCCTGAACCGGAGCGCCGAAGAAATTATTCTGCGTTCTGAAAATCACGGCCCGGCACAAGTTACCCTGCACCGGGCCATGGAAAGCCAACAATTATGCCACAACTATTGCGGCTAGTTAAGCTTTATTTGCACATCCACGCCAGCAGCCAGATCCAGCTTCATCAGGGCGTCCACGGTCTTGTCCGTGGGGTCCATGATGTCCATCAGGCGCTTGTGAGTACGGATCTCGTACTGGTCACGGGCATCCTTGTTGACGTGCGGAGAAATCAGCACGGTAAAGCTTTCCATCTTGGTCGGCAGGGGAATCGGGCCCTTCACACGGGCGCCGGTCCGCTTGGCGGTTTCCACGATCTCACTGGCGGAACGATCAATCAGACGATGATCGAAGGCCTTGAGGCGAATACGGATTCTCTGCTTGGCTGCCATGATGGTTACTCAATGATCTTGGAAACGACGCCGGCGCCGACGGTACGGCCACCTTCACGGATCGCAAAGCGCAGACCGTCTTCCATCGCAATGGGGGCGATCAGGGAAACGGTCATCTTCACGTTGTCACCGGGCATCACCATCTCGATGCCTTCCGGCAGATCGCAGGAACCGGTCACGTCCGTGGTACGGAAGTAGAACTGCGGACGGTAGCCGTTGAAGAACGGGGTGTGACGACCACCCTCTTCCTTCGACAGCACGTACACTTCCGCTTCGAACTTGGTGTGCGGGGTAATGGAGCCGCTCTTGCACAGCACCTGGCCACGCTCCACTTCGTCACGCTTGGTGCCACGCAGCAGCACGCCCACGTTGTCACCCGCCTGACCCTGATCCAGCAGCTTGCGGAACATTTCCACGCCGGTCACGGTGGTCTTGATGGTGTCGCGGATACCCACGATGGAGACTTCGTCACCCACCTTGACAATACCGCGCTCGATACGGCCAGTCACCACTGTACCACGACCAGAGATGGAAAACACGTCTTCCACCGGCATCAGGAACGCACCGTCGATGGCACGCTCCGGCTCCGGAATGTAATCATCCAGGGCCGCAATCAGCTTGTCGATGGCCGGCATGCCGATGTCGGAGGTGTCACCTTCCAGGGCCTTGAGGGCAGAACCGACAACGATCGGGGTGTCGTCACCAGGGAAGTCATAGCTCGACAGCAGGTCGCGCACTTCCATTTCCACCAGCTCCAGCAGCTCGGCATCGTCCACCATGTCGGCCTTGTTCAGGAACACGACAATGTAGGGCACGCCCACCTGACGGGCCAGCAGAATGTGCTCACGGGTCTGGGGCATCGGGCCGTCCGCGGCAGACACCACCAGAATCGCGCCGTCCATCTGCGCCGCACCGGTGATCATGTTCTTCACGTAGTCGGCGTGACCGGGGCAATCCACGTGGGCATAGTGACGGTTGTCGGACTCGTACTCCACATGGGACGTAGCAATGGTAATACCGCGAGCGCGCTCTTCCGGGGCGTTGTCGATCTGGTCGTAGCCACGGACCTCGCCACCATACTTCTTCGCCTGAACCACCGTCAGCGCCGCCGTCAGCGTGGTCTTGCCATGGTCAACGTGACCAATGGTGCCCACGTTCACGTGCGGCTTATTACGCTCAAATTTTTCCTTCGACACCTTAGTATTACCCCTTCAATATTCGAATCTGGTGACGTCCGATCAAGCCGATCTTCAGGACGACTTCTTGATAACCGCTTCAGCCACACTGGTCGGCGCTTCTGCGTACTTGGAGAACTCCATGGAGTACACAGCGCGACCCTGGGTAGCAGAACGCAGGTCGGTGGAGTAACCGAACATCTCGGCCAGCGGCACTTCGGCGCGAACGATCTTGCCCGCCGGGGCATCGTCCATACCCTGCACCAGACCACGACGACGGTTCAGGTCACCCATCACGTCGCCCATGTATTCTTCCGGCGTCACCACTTCCACCTTCATGATGGGCTCCAGCAGTACGGCGCCCGCCTTGGCAGCGCCTTCTTTAAAGCCGATGGAGCCGGCGATCTTGAACGCAGCTTCCGAGGAGTCCACGTCGTGGTAGGAACCGTCGAACAGGGTGACCTTCACGTCCACCACCGGGAAGCCGGCGATGACACCGTTCTTGATCTGTTCCTGCACGCCCTTGTCCACGGCGGGGATGTATTCCTTGGGCACCACACCGCCGACGATGGCGTTGACGAACTCATAACCGGCACCGGCCTCAAGGGGCTCAATACGCAGCCAGACGTGACCGTACTGACCACGACCACCGGACTGACGCACGAACTTGCCTTCCTGCTCCACCGTCTTGCGGATGGTTTCCCGGTAGGCCACCTGAGGCTTGCCCACGTTGGCTTCCACCTTGAACTCACGACGCATGCGGTCGACGATGATGTCCAGGTGCAGCTCACCCATGCCGGAGATGATGGTCTGACCGGATTCCTCGTCGGTACGCACCTGGAAGGAAGGATCTTCCTGAGCCAGCTTGGACAGGGCCACACCCATCTTTTCCTGGTCGCCCTTGGTCTTGGGCTCCACGGCCACGGAGATCACCGGCTCGGGGAACTCCATGCGCTCCAGGGTGATGATGTTGTTCAGGTCGCACAGGGTATCACCGGTGGTGACATCCTTCAGACCCACCGCAGCGGCGATGTCACCGGCACGCACTTCCTTGATCTCCTCGCGGGAATTGGCATGCATCTGCACGATACGGCCAATACGCTCTTTCTTGCCCTTGACCGGGTTGTAAACGCTGTCACCGGACTGCACCACGCCAGAGTAAACGCGGAAGAAGGTCAGCGTGCCGACAAACGGGTCGGTGGCAATCTTGAACGCCAGCGCGGAAAACGGCTCGTCGTCAGTGGCATGACGCTCACCTTCGCTTTCGGCCGCGTCATCCAGGATACCCTTGATGGCCAGCACGTCGGTGGGGGCTGGCATGAACTCGATCACCGCATCCAGCATGCGCTGTACGCCCTTGTTCTTGAACGCGGTACCGCACAGGGCGGGAATGACCTCATTGCGCAGGGTGCGGGCACGCAGACCCTGCTTGATTTCCTCAATGGTCAGCTCGCCACCTTCCAGGTACTTCTCCATCAGTTCCTCGGAACCCTCAGCGGCAGCTTCCACCATGTGGTCACGCCACTCCTGACACAGCTCAGCCATCTCGGCTGGCACGTCCTTGGCCTCATAGCTCATGCCCTGGGTAGTATCATCCCAGTAAAGTGCCTTCATGGTCAGCAGATCCACCACGCCGGTGAAGCTGTCCTCGGCACCAATGGGCATCACGATAGGTACCGGATTGGCCGCCAGGCGATCACGAATCTGGCCAATAACCCGCAGGAAGTTGGCACCGGGACGGTCCATCTTGTTGACGAACGCCATCCGCGGCACCTGATACTTGTTGGCCTGGCGCCACACGGTCTCGGACTGGGGTTCCACGCCACCTACGGCACAAAATACGGCACAGGCGCCGTCCAGCACCCGCAGGGAGCGCTCCACCTCAATGGTGAAATCCACGTGCCCGGGGGTATCAATGATGTTGATGCGGTGTTCAGGGAACTGCTTGTCCATGCCGGACCAAAAACAGGTGGTCGCAGCAGAAGTGATGGTGATGCCACGCTCCTGCTCCTGCTCCATCCAGTCCATGGTGGCAGCGCCGTCATGCACCTCACCGAGCTTGTGGGACACACCGGTATAAAACAGAACACGTTCCGTCGTGGTCGTCTTGCCGGCGTCGATGTGCGCCATGATACCGATGTTCCGGTAGCGCTCGATGGGTGTTTTGCGTGCCACTTAAATTACCTCGAAAAGTCTTGTTTCCGACCGCCGGTTGCCTTACCAGCGGTAATGCGAGAAGGCCTTGTTGGCATCCGCCATGCGATGGGTGTCTTCACGCTTTTTCACGGCGGCACCCTTGCTTTCAGCAGCGTCCATCAGTTCGCCTGCCAGCTTCAGGGCCATGGATTTTTCGCCACGCTTGCGGGAGGCATCCACGATCCAGCGCATGGCCAGCGCGTTCTGACGCACGGCGCGCACTTCCACCGGCACCTGATAGGTGGCACCACCCACGCGACGGGATTTCACCTCGACCCGGGGACGCACATTTTCCAGGGCCTGCTCCAGCACCTGGATACCGTCGCCCTTCTTGGACTCAATCTGGGTCAGGGCACCGTACAGCACGCGCTCCGCAACGGACTTTTTGCCGTCGCGCATCACGGTATTGATGAATTTGGCGAGCAACTCGCTTCCGTACTTGGGATCGGGAAGGATGGTGCGCTTGGGAGCTTCAGATCTTCTGGACATGGTCTTATCTCAACGAGCCCTTAGGCCTTCTTGGGACGCTTGGCGCCGTACTTGGAGCGAGCCTGCTTACGGTTCTGTACACCCTGGGTATCCAGGCTGCCACGGACCGTGTGATAGCGCACACCCGGCAAATCCTTGACACGACCACCACGAATGAGCACCACCGAGTGTTCCTGAAGGTTGTGACCTTCACCACCGATGTAGCTGGAGACCTCGTAACCGTTCGTCAGGCGCACACGAGCGACCTTACGCAGCGCGGAGTTCGGCTTCTTCGGCGTGGTGGTATAGACACGTGTACACACGCCACGCTTCTGCGGGCAGGCCTCCAGGGCCGGCACGTTGCTCTTTTCCGTCGGGCGCTTGCGCGGCTTGCGCACTAACTGGTTAATTGTTGCCATGAAAGCGTTTCTCCTAGCCCAAAAACAACGACAGGCCGGACCTACCGGCCTGTCGAGGGTGCGATATGTTAGGCAGAGGGCCTGTCAGTGTCAAGACATGACGTGCCCTCTTACCCCCAAAAAACTGCTGCATTATTCTTCCGTAGTCCCGATACCACCCAAATCACCACCGGACTCTGACGTCACCGGTGTCTGGGAAGGCGTGGGGATCACTTCCGGCATGGCCAGGGTCAACCCCTGCCCATGGCGACGACGCCGCCGCTCCTTGTGGTAGGCCAGCCCGGAACCTGCCGGAATCAGGCGTCCCACGATCACGTTTTCCTTCAAACCCCGCAGGTCATCCCGGGCACCGCGCACAGCGGATTCGGTGAGCACCCGTGTGGTTTCCTGGAAGGAAGCCGCCGAGATGAAGGATTCCGTGACCAGCGAGGCCTTGGTGATGCCCAGCAGCACCCGATCATACAGGGGATGCTGCTTGTCCGGTCCCAGCATATCCATCTCTTCCACCACCCGGGCCCGATCCACCTGTTCCCCGGTGAGGAACCGGCTGTCACCCGGATAGGTGATTTCCACCTTGCGCAGCATCTGGCGAATGATCACCTCGATGTGCTTGTCATTGATTTTTACGCCCTGCAGACGATAAACGTCCTGAATTTCCTTGACCATGTATTCAGCCAGGGCAGTGACGCCCAGCAGGCGCAGGATATCATGGGGATTGGGTTCGCCGTCGGCAATCACTTCCCCCCGTTCCACATGCTCACCCTCGAACACATTGACCTGACGCCACTTGGGAATCAGCTCCTCATGGGTCTCATCACTTTTATCGTCGGTGATGATCAAGCGCTGCTTGCCCTTGGTATCCTTGCCGAAGCTGACAGTCCCGGAACGCTCCGCCAAAATGGCAGGCTCCTTGGGCTTTCTGGCCTCAAACAGATCGGCCACCCGAGGTAGACCCCCGGTAATATCACGGGTCTTGGAGGATTCCTGGGGAATACGGGCGATAACATCCCCCACCTCCACCGTGGCCCCGTCTTCCAGGTTGACGATGGCGCCGCTTTGCAGCACATAGTTGGCGGGAATCTCGGTCCCTGCCAGACATAGATCCTGTCCATTGGGTCCCACCAGCTTCACCATGGGACGCAGATCCTTGCCCTGGGCGCCACGGGACTTGGGATCGATGACCACAGTGGAAGTCAGGCCGGTGATATCGTCCACCTGCTTGTTCACCGTCACGCCATCGAGGAAGTCCTGCATGCGGATGGTACCGGCCACCTCGGTGATGATCGGATGGGTGTGGGGATCCCAGGTTGCCACTTCCTTGCCGGCTTCCACTGCTTCGCCGTCGACCACCAGAATGACCGCACCATAGGGCAGCTTGTAGCGTTCACGTTCACGACCGGCTTCGTCGATGACACCGATTTCACCGGAACGGGAGACTGCCACCAGGTTGCCGTGCTTGTTGGTCACCGTCTTGATGTTGTGCAGACGGATGGACCCCTTGCCCTTCACGGAAATACTGCTGGCGGCTGCGGTACGGCTGGCGGCGCCCCCGATATGGAAGGTACGCATGGTCAGCTGGGTGCCCGGCTCACCGATGGACTGGGCGGCGATGACCCCCACCGCCTCGCCGATATTGACCCGATGACCACGGGCCAGATCCCGGCCATAGCACTTGGCACAGATGCCGTGACGGGTCTGGCAGGTGATGGCGGAACGCACCACCACTTCATCCACACCGGCGGCTTCCATGGCATCCACGGCGTCCTCGTCCAGCAGGGTGCCGCGGGGCATGATCAGATCGCCGCTCAGGGACAGCACATCATTGGCCAGTACCCGGCCCAACACCCGCTCTCGCAGCGGCTCCACCACGTCGCCACCTTCGATGATGGGCTTCATGACGATGCCCTGATCGGTACCGCAATCCTGCTCGGTCACCACCAGATCCTGAGCCACGTCCACCAGACGCCGGGTCAGATAACCGGAGTTGGCGGTCTTGAGCGCCGTGTCCGCCAGCCCCTTACGGGCGCCGTGGGTGGAGATGAAGTACTGCAATACGTTCAAACCTTCACGGAAGTTCGCCGTGATGGGGGTCTCGATGATGGAGCCGTCCGGCTTGGCCATCAGGCCACGCATCCCCGCCAGCTGACGGATCTGGGCAGCAGAACCACGGGCACCAGAATCAGCCATCATGAAAATGGAATTGAAGGACGGCTGCTTGACCCGATTGCCTTCGGCATCTTGCACTTCGTCCTTGCCCAGTTTTTCCATCATGGCCCGGGCCACCTGGTCGTTGGTATGGGACCAGATATCCACCACCTTGTTGTAGCGCTCACCCTTGGTGACCAGACCGGAGGAATACTGCTCCTCAATATCTTTCACCTGGGTTTCGGCTGCCGTCAGAATCGTTGCTTTTTCATCCGGAATCACCATGTCGTTGATGCCGAAGGAAACGCCGCCCCGGGTGGAATACTTAAAGCCGGTGTACATCAGCTGGTCAGCAAAGATCACCGTTTCCTTCAGCCCCACCCGACGATAGCAGTGGTTGATCAGCCCGGAGATGGCCTTCTTGGTCAGATCCCGGTTGACGATTTCAAACGGCAGGCCAGGGGGCAGGATACGAGACAGCAGGGCGCGGCCCACGGTGGTCTGGTAGCGGGTCAGGATTTCCGAATGCTCGCCGTCTTCGTTCACCACCACTTCGCGGATACGCACCTGCACCCGGGCATGGAGTTCCACCACACCACTTTCGTAGGCCCGGTGAACCTCATCCACATCAGTGAACATCATGCCCTCGCCTTTGGCATTGATGCGCTCCCGGGACATATAGTACAGACCCAGTACGATGTCCTGGGACGGTACGATGATGGGCTCGCCGTTGGCCGGGGACAGGATGTTGTTGGTGGACATCATCAGGGCGCGGGCTTCCAGCTGCGCCTCCAAGGACAGGGGCACATGCACCGCCATCTGGTCACCGTCGAAGTCCGCGTTGAACGCGGCACAGACCAGCGGATGCAGCTGAATGGCCTTGCCTTCGATGAGCACCGGTTCAAAGGCCTGGATGCCCAGACGGTGCAGGGTCGGCGCCCGGTTGAGCATCACCGGATGTTCGCGGATCACCTCTTCGAGGATATCCCACACCTCCGGTCCTTCCCTTTCCACCAGCTTCTTGGCCGCCTTGATGGTGGTGGCCAGGCCGCGACGGTGCAACTTGCCGAAGATGAAGGGCTTGAACAGTTCCAAAGCCATTTTCTTGGGCAGACCGCACTGATGCAGGCGCAGGGTCGGACCCACCACGATCACGGAGCGACCGGAGTAGTCCACACGCTTGCCCAGCAGGTTCTGACGGAAACGCCCCTGCTTGCCCTTGATCATGTCGGCCAGGGACTTGAGGGGACGCTTGTTGGTGCCGGTGATGGCCCGGCCACGACGGCCGTTGTCCAGCAGGGCATCCACCGCCTCCTGCAGCATGCGCTTTTCGTTGCGCACGATGATGTCCGGGGCGTTGAGCTCCAGCAGGCGCTTGAGACGGTTGTTGCGGTTGATGACCCGGCGATACAGATCGTTCAGGTCGGAGGTGGCAAAGCGACCACCATCCAGGGGCACCAGGGGACGCAGATCCGGCGGCAGCACCGGCAGCACCGTGAGGATCATCCACTCGGGCTTGTTGCCGGACTCCAGGAAGGATTCGATCAGTTTCAGGCGCTTGGCCAGACGCTTGATCTTGGTATCGGAACTGGTTTCACGCACTTCCGTACGCAGGCGGTTGGCCTCCTGCTGCAAGTCCAGGGAACGCAGCAGCTCAAACACGGCTTCCGCACCCATCCGGGCATCGAACTCGTCGCCGTGCTCCTCGATGGCCTCCAGGTACTGCTCGTCGCTCAACAACTGACCTCGCTCCAGGGTGGTCATCCCCGGATCCACCACCACGAAGGCTTCAAAATACAGCACCCGCTCGATGTCCCGCAGGGTCATATCCAGCAGCAGGCCGATGCGGGACGGCAGGCTCTTGAGGAACCAGATGTGGGCCACCGGGCTGGCCAGCTCGATATGCCCCATGCGCTCGCGGCGCACCTTGGTCTGGGTCACTTCCACGCCGCATTTTTCGCACACCACACCGCGGTGCTTGAGGCGCTTGTACTTGCCACACAGGCACTCATAGTCCTTGATGGGGCCGAAAATCTTGGCGCAGAACAGGCCATCCCGTTCCGGCTTGAAGGTACGGTAATTGATGGTTTCCGGCTTCTTGACCTCGCCGAATGACCAGGACCGGATCATTTCAGGGGACGCCAGCGCGATCCGGATGGCATCAAATTCTTCCACCTGGCCTTGCTGCTTGAGTAGATTGAGAAGATCTTTCATCGATTCACCTCGATTGAGTCGGAGCGGACACGTCCTGATTGCCCGACGGGGCGGACGGAAGGTCCGCCCCCGTCATGTGGTCCTGGCTCAGTCCTGCTCCAGTTCGATATTGATGGCCAGCGAACGGATTTCCTTCATGAGTACATTGAAGGACTCGGGAATATTCGCTTCCATCCGGTGATCGCCGTCGACGATGTTCTTGTACATCTTGTTGCGGCCCTGTACGTCATCCGACTTCACGGTCAACATTTCCTGCAATGTATAGGCAGCGCCATAGGCCTCCAGGGCCCAGACTTCCATCTCCCCGAAGCGCTGGCCGCCAAACTGGGCCTTGCCCCCCAGGGGCTGCTGGGTCACCAGGCTGTACGGCCCCGTGGAACGGGCGTGCATCTTGTCATCCACCAGATGATTGAGCTTGAGCATGTGCATGTAGCCCACGGTGACCGGACGATCGAAAGAATCGCCGGTACGGCCATCATACAGGCTGGTCTGACCGGTCTCCGGCAGGCCCGCCAGCTTGAGCATATGCTTGATTTCATGCTCTTCGGCACCATCAAATACTGGGGTGGCCATGGGCACACCACGGCGCAGACGCTGGGCCAGTTCAATCACTTCTTCATCGGAGAGCAAAGACAGATCTTCCTTGCTGTTGTCCGGATCGTGGTTATAGACCTGATCCAGGAACTGGCGCAATTCGTCCACCTGGGCCTTGGCGTCGATCATGCGACCGATCTTCTGGCCCAGACCCTTGGCAGCCCATCCCAGATGGGTTTCCAGCACCTGCCCCACGTTCATGCGGGACGGCACACCCAGGGGGTTGAGCACGATATCCACCGGTGTACCGTCCTCCAGGTAGGGCATGTCCTCCATGGGCACAATCATGGATACCACACCCTTGTTACCATGACGGCCTGCCATCTTGTCACCAGGCTGCATGCGACGCTTCACGGCCAGATAGACCTTGACCATCTTGAGCACGCCCGGGGCCAGATCATCACCGGCGGTGAGCTTGGCCTTTTGCTCCTTGAAGCGCTTTTCAAACGCATCATGCTGCAATTTGAGCTGGTCCTGCATCAGTTCCAGCTGCTCATTGACCTCTTCGCTGCGCATGCGGATTTCGAACCATTTTTCCCGTGCCAATTCGCTCAGGTAGGTACGGCTCACCTTGGCACCATCCTTGAGGCCACCGGGACCACCGGCTGCCAGTTTGCCGCATAGCAATTTTTCCACCCGATCGTAGATGTCGTTTTCATAGATACGCAGCTGATCCTTGAGATCCTTGCGTACCGATTCCAGCGCCATTTCCTCGATCTGCAGGGCACGCTTGTCCTTTTCCACCCCGTCGCGGGTAAAGACCCGCACGTCGATCACGGTACCCTCGATGCCGGAGGAAACACGCAGGCTGGTGTCCTTCACATCCGACGCCTTCTCGCCGAAGATGGCGCGCAGCAGCTTTTCTTCCGGGGTCAGCTGGGTTTCGCCCTTGGGGGTCACCTTGCCCACCAGGATGTCTCCCGGCTTCACTTCGGCCCCTACATAAACGATGCCAGATTCATCCAGCTTGGACAGCAGGCTCTCGGACACGTTGGGAATATCGGCACTGATCTCCTCTGGTCCCAGCTTGGTATCCCGGGCCACACAGGTGAGTTCCTCGATGTGAATCGAGGTAAAGCGGTCTTCCTGCACCACCCGCTCGGAGATGAGGATGGAGTCCTCGAAGTTATAGCCATTCCAGGGCATGAAGGCCACCAGCATGTTCTGGCCCAGGGCCAGTTCCCCCAGATCCGTCGAGGAACCATCGGCAATCACATCACCACGGGCGATGACATCACCGACACGGACCAGCGGACGCTGGTTGATGCAGGTATTCTGGTTGGAGCGGGTGTACTTGATGAAGTTGTAGATGTCCACACCGGGTTCGCCGGCTTCGGTCTCGTCATCGTTGACACGCACCACCACCCTGGCCGCATCCACCGAGTCCACCACCCCGCCACGACGGGCCACGATGGAAGAACCGGAGTCAATGGCCACGGTACGCTCAATGCCGGTGCCCACCACCGGAGTCTCGGCACGCAGACAGGGCACCGCCTGACGCTGCATGTTGGAACCCATGAGGGCGCGGTTGGCGTCGTCATGCTCCAGGAACGGAATCAGCGCCGCCGCCACGGAGACGATCTGCTTGGGTGAAATATCCATGCACTGGATCTTGTCCGGGGTGGACATGGTGAACTCGTTCTGGAATCGGCAGGACACCAGTTCGTCCATCAGGTTGCCGGACTCGTCCAGGGTGGCGTTCGCCTGGGCGATGACGTAGTTGCTTTCCTCGATGGCCGACAGATACAAAATCTCATCCGTCACCTTGCCCTCTTCTACCCGCCGGTAGGGGGTTTCGAGAAAACCGTAACGGTTGGTGCGGGCGTACACGGCCAGGGAGTTGATCAGACCGATATTCGGACCTTCCGGGGTCTCGATGGGACAGACGCGACCATAGTGGGTGGGATGCACGTCACGGACTTCAAAGCCTGCCCGTTCCCGGGTCAGACCGCCAGGCCCCAGGGCGGAGATGCGCCGCTTGTGGGTGACCTCGGACAAGGGGTTGTTCTGGTCCATGAACTGGGACAGCTGGCTGGAGCCGAAGAACTCCTTCACCGCTGCCGCCACCGGCTTGGCGTTGATGAGTTCCTGGGGCATCAGCCCTTCGCTCTCGGCCACGCTCAGGCGTTCCTTGACAGCCCGTTCCACCCGCACCAGACCCACGCGGAAGACGTTTTCCGCCATCTCGCCCACGCTACGCACGCGACGGTTACCCAGATGGTCGATATCATCCACCTGGCCATTGCCATTGCGAATGTCGATCAAAACCTTGATCACATCCAGAATGTCATCGTTGTCCAGAACCCCAGGACCCACTTCTTCCTCGCGGCCCACACGGCGATTGAATTTCATCCGCCCCACAGCAGACAGGTCATACCGGTCCTCGGTGAAAAACAACCCCTGGAACAGATTTTCCGCAGCATCCTTGGTGGGCGGCTCACCCGGACGCATCATCCGGTAAATCTCCACCTGGGCCTCCAACTGGGAACGGGTGGTATCAATGCGCAGGGTATTGGAAATGTACGGCCCATGATCCAGGTCATTGGTGTACAGGGTACGGAAAGTTTTGCGCCCGGAACGACGAATTTTTTCCAGCAGTTCGGCGGTGAGCTCGTCATTGGCATTGGCCACCACTTCGCCGCTGTCCTCGTCAACAATGCCATGGGCGAGAATCTTGCCCACCAAAAATTCAGCGGGCACCTCCAGTGACTTCAGTCCGGCCTGCTCCATCTGACGCACATGCCGGGCGGTGATGCGGCGGCCAGACTCCACCAGGCGCTCGTCACCCACATAGATGTCAAAGGCTGCCGTCTCGCCCCGCAGGCGATCCGGTACCAGTTCCATCTCGAAACCTTCCTTGAGAAGATTGACGGTATTGGTCTCAAAAAAGGTTTCCAGAATGTCTTCTTCCTCTAGGCCCAGGGCGCGGAGCAACACCGTCGCAGGCAGCTTGCGGCGACGGTCGATACGCACATAAATGGCGTCCTTCTGGTCGAACTCGAAGTCCAGCCAGGACCCACGGTAGGGAATCACGCGGGCATTGAACAGCAATTTGCCAGAACTGTGGGTCTTGCCCTTGTCATGATCAAAGAACACGCCAGGAGAGCGATGCAGCTGGGACACGATGACCCGCTCGGTACCGTTGATCACGAAGGTACCATTCTCGGTCATCAAGGGCAGTTCGCCCATGTACACTTCCTGCTCCTTGATGTCCTTGACCACACGGGAACCCGCCGGGGCTTCCTTGTCGTAGATCACCAGGCGCAGCAGTACACGCAGCGGAGCGGCATAGGTCATGCCACGCAACTGACATTCCTTGACATCAAATACGGGATCACCCAAGCGGTAGCTGACGTATTCCAGTTCTACGGACCCGGAATAACTCACGATCGGGAACACCGACTTGAAGGCGGCGTGCAGGCCCACCTCATCGCGGCCCTGACGGGGCTCGCTCATCTGCAGGAACTGACGGTAGGAATCAATCTGCGTGGCCAGCAGATAGGGGACATCGAGGATCTGGGGCCGTTTGCCGAAATCCTTGCGGATGCGCTTCTTCTCGGTGTAGCTATAAGCCATTGTGATTCCTCACACTAGAATCGACACGCCACCCTTGTGTGCGGGGTGAGGTGGAGCAAGCAGCAAGAGGCCGGCGGTGTATCACCGCCAGCCCCCGGGTGTCACGCGACCAGGTCGCGAAACAAAGACCAGACCAACGCCTTACTTGAGTTCGACGCTGGCGCCGGCTTCTTCCAGTTCCTTCTTGATCTTCTCGGCTTCTTCCTTGTTCACGCCTTCCTTCACGGTGGCGGGCGCGGATTCGACCATATCCTTGGCTTCCTTCAGACCCAGACCGGTCAGGCCGCGGATGACCTTGATCACGTTGACCTTGTTGGCGCCGAAGCTGGTCATGACGACGTCAAACTCGTCCTTGACTTCAGCAGCAGCTTCGCCACCGGCGGCAGCAACGGGGGCGGCAGCCACGGCAGCAGCAGCGCTCACACCAAACTTTTCTTCCATTGCGGAAATCAGATCAACGATTTCCAGGACGGTCATGTTGGAAATGGTTTCCAGGATTTCTTCTTTCGAAACAGCCATGGTTAACTCCTAAGTAGGGTGTGATACCCGATTCGGTTCAAAAATAAGCTCAGGCAGATGCCTGTTTCTGGTCGCGAATAGCGGCCACAGTGCGAACAAACTTGCCCGGGACTTCGTTGAGGGTGCGCGCGAACTTGTCGAGCGGCGCCTTCATCACAGCCATGAGCAGGCTGATGGCCTGATCGTGGGTCGGCATGCTGGCCAGACGATCCAGTTCACCCGGACCCAGCAGCTGTCCACCCACGGACACCATCTTGCACTCCAGCTTCGCGTGACTCTTGGCAAAGTCCTTGACCAGTCTTGCAGCAGCACCCGGATCTTCCTGGGAAAAGGCCAGAACCAGAGGTCCGACCATGCCTTCCTGCATGCACTGGAAATCGGTTCCCTCAACCGCACGACGGGCGAGGGAGTTCTTCACCACCCGCAGATAGACGCCGGACTCACGCGCTTTTTTGCGCAGTTCGGTCATCTCACCCACGGAAAGTCCGCGATATTCAGCCGCAACGGCTGAATGAGCGCTGGCGGCCACCGCGGCGACCTCAGAGACAATCGCCTTCTTGTCTTCGAGATTCAGTGCCACGGACATACCTCCTGTTTGACGTCAAGGGCTTGCGCCGATGACGCTGAGTGATAAAGTCGGAAGGCATAATGCCCCCCAACTACCTTTACGGCGTACCCTTGGCAGGAAGAACCTGAATCGGGAGACACCGTCTGCGCAGGCGGACCTGAAACTTCCATTAAGTCCCGGCAACCGGGACGCCTGCGGTCTTGGACGGATGCCGGCTTGCGCCGGCAGCCCCACCCAAACTTGAAACCTTCAAATACCCCACCCCAACAGGGGCAGGGGCGGATGCCATTACAGCGCCAGTGAACTTTGATCCACCGGCAGACCGGGGCCCATGGTGGTGGACACGGTCACCCGCTTCATATACACGCCCTTGGCAGCAGCCGGCTTGGCCTTCATCAGATCCCCCAGCAGGGCCATCAGATTTTCTTCCAGCGCCTTGGGTTCAAAGCCCACATTGCCGATGGTGCAGTGAATGATGCCGCCCTTGTCGGTGCGATAGCGTACCTGACCCGCCTTGGCATTTCTCACCGCGCCGGCCACATCGGCAGCCACCGTGCCTACCTTGGGGTTGGGCATCAGGCCACGGGGACCCAGGATCTGGCCCAGCTGACCGACCACACGCATGGCGTCAGGGCTGGCGATCACCACATCAAAGTTCAGATTGCCGGCCTTCACTTCGGCGGCCAGATCATCCATGCCGACGATGTCGGCACCGGCTTCACGGGCAGCATCAGCATTGGCGCCCTGAGTGAACACCGCCACCCGCACGCTCTTGCCGGTACCATTGGGCAGCACGGTGGAACCACGTACCACCTGATCGGACTTACGCGGGTCCACACCCAGATTCACCGCCACGTCCACGGACTCACTGAACTTGGCAGAAGCCGTGTCCTTCAGCAGTTGCAGGGCTTCGGATACCGGATACAGCTTGCCCGGCTCGACCTTCTCGCGGATCGCCCGCATGCGCTTGCTCAGCTTTGCCATCTCACATGCCCTCCACGTCAAGACCCATACTGCGCGCACTGCCGGCGATGGAACGCACGGCGGCATCCAGATCCGCAGCGGTCAGATCGGGCATTTTGGTGCGGGCAATTTCTTCCACCTGCTCACGGGTCACCTTGCCCACCTTGGCGGTATTGGGTGTCGCAGAACCCTTGGGCACACCGGCGGCCTTGCGCAGCAGCACGGAAGCCGGGGGGGTCTTGGTGATAAAGGTGAAGGAACGGTCGGAATAGACGGTGATCACTACCGGAATCGGCAGGCCCGGCTCCAGATTTTGGGTCTGGGCATTAAAAGCCTTACAGAATTCCATGATGTTGACGCCACGCTGACCCAGAGCAGGGCCGACGGGGGGACTGGGATTGGCCTTACCAGCGGCCACCTGAAGCTTGATGTAAGCTTCAATTTTCTTAGCCATGACATGAACTCCTGAATGTGGGTGCTAGCGCCTTTCGGCTCCCCTGAGGAAAAGCGGCAGGCCCCGGAGTTGCCCAGGACCTGCCGCGATTCGGTGATTCCAACGAAATTAAACTTTTTCGACCTGGTGAAACTCCAGCTCCACGGGCGTGGAGCGGCCAAAAATCTGGACCGCTACCAAAAGGCGGTTTTTGTCGTAATTGACTTCTTCCACGACAGCATTGAAGTCGTTGAAGGGGCCGTCGGTGACCCGAACCACTTCGCCCGGCTCGAACAAGACCTTGGGACGAGGCTTTTCTGCACCCTCCTGCATACGCTGCAGGATGACATCGGCTTCCTTGTCGGAGATGGGTGTAGGACGGTCAGCATTGGCACCGATAAAGCCCAACACCTTGGGGACACTCTTGACAAGATGCCAGGTATCTTCGTCCATCTCCATGTGGACCAGAACATAACCGGGGAAGAACTTGCGTTCGCTCTTGCGTTTTTGTCCATCCCGCATCTCCACCACTTCTTCGGTGGGCACGAGGATGTCCCCAAATTTATCCTGCATATCAAAACGGGCGACGCGCTCCTTGAGCGAGCGCTTCACCTGATTTTCAAAACCGGAATATGCATGGACGACATACCAACGCAGGGCCATCTTGACTTCCTAAATTGCTCAGCGGATAAATTCGCGAATCGACCACCCTAAAAACATGTCGATCAGCCACAGCATGATCGCCACGAGGATGGTCACCGCCAGGACGACCAAAGAGGTCTGCAGGGTCTCGACCCGGGTGGGCCAGACCATTTTGCGGACCTCGGTACGGGAATCCTGAAGAAACCCCGCCAGCGCCCGACCCTTGGCAGTAGTAAATACAATACCCACCGCGATGCCGCTGATGGCCAACAGGCCCAGCACACGGAAGAGGGTCGACTCGTCCGAAAACCAATAAAAGCCGATGACGCCCGCCACCAGCAGGCCAACGGCCACCAGGAGCTTGACGGTGTCGAAACCGGCACCTTCTACTTCCGCTTTACCTGCCATGGGATAGAACTTGACCCGGTTGCAATCGCAACTGCCTGCGAGAGATGGCAGGCCAGGAGGGACTCGAACCCCCAACCTGCGGTTTTGGAGACCGCTGCTCTGCCAATTGAGCTACTGGCCTGTAACAACCGATACAAACGCCTTGCCCTGGGGTTCAAACCCGGCACCTGTTTCAGGTGCCGGATTCAGTGCCATCGGACCGGGCTATTGTACCGCCTCGGCGGATGATTCCGCCAGCACTTCTTACTGCTTACTCGATGATCTTGGCGACCACGCCGGCGCCGACGGTACGGCCACCTTCACGGATCGCAAAGCGCAGACCGTCTTCCATCGCAATGGGGGCGATCAGGGAAACGGTCATCTTCACGTTGTCACCGGGCATCACCATCTCGATGCCTTCCGGCAGATCGCAGGAACCGGTCACGTCCGTGGTACGGAAGTAGAACTGCGGACGGTAGCCGTTGAAGAACGGGGTGTGACGACCACCCTCTTCCTTCGACAGCACGTACACTTCCGCTTCGAACTTGGTGTGCGGGGTAATGGAGCCGCTCTTGCACAGCACCTGGCCACGCTCCACTTCGTCACGCTTGGTGCCACGCAGCAGCACGCCCACGTTGTCACCCGCCTGACCCTGATCCAGCAGCTTGCGGAACATTTCCACGCCGGTCACGGTGGTCTTGATGGTGTCGCGGATACCCACGATGGAGACTTCGTCACCCACCTTGACAATACCGCGCTCGATACGGCCAGTCACCACTGTACCACGACCAGAGATGGAAAACACGTCTTCCACCGGCATCAGGAACGCACCGTCGATGGCACGCTCCGGCTCCGGAATGTAATCATCCAGGGCCGCAATCAGCTTGTCGATGGCCGGCATGCCGATGTCGGAGGTGTCACCTTCCAGGGCCTTGAGGGCAGAACCGACAACGATCGGGGTGTCGTCACCAGGGAAGTCATAGCTCGACAGCAGGTCGCGCACTTCCATTTCCACCAGCTCCAGCAGCTCGGCATCGTCCACCATGTCGGCCTTGTTCAGGAACACGACAATGTAGGGCACGCCCACCTGACGGGCCAGCAGAATGTGCTCACGGGTCTGGGGCATCGGGCCGTCCGCGGCAGACACCACCAGAATCGCGCCGTCCATCTGTGCCGCACCGGTGATCATGTTCTTCACGTAGTCGGCGTGACCGGGGCAATCCACGTGGGCATAGTGACGGTTGTCGGACTCGTACTCCACATGGGACGTAGCAATGGTAATACCGCGAGCGCGCTCTTCCGGGGCGTTGTCGATCTGGTCGTAGCCACGGACCTCACCACCATACTTCTTCGCCTGAACCACCGTCAGCGCCGCCGTCAGCGTGGTCTTGCCATGGTCAACGTGACCAATGGTGCCCACGTTCACGTGCGGCTTATTACGCTCGAATTTTTCCTTCGACATGGTCTAGCACCCCGGTTGAAGTTCTTGCTGTACACAAAAAATAAATGATGGAGCCCATAACCGGACTTGAACCGGTGACCTCTTCCTTACCAAGGAAGTGCTCTACCGACTGAGCTATATGGGCCGGACTTTAATAACCATGCTGTTGGAGCGGGTGATGGGAATCGAACCCACATCATCAGCTTGGAAGGCTGAGGTTCTACCATTGAACTACACCCGCGGAACCCCGCTTTGCCGACGGCGCCATGATCGCTCTGCCGACATCTGCCTTGCCGGCCACATCGTGACACGACACACTAAAGTCAAATACTTTAACTTCCATCGCTCAGGAAGCAATCCCGGCGCCATCAACTGTGTGCAGTGACCAACGCCGGGACCAAAAATCTGGTGGAGGGGGAAGGATTCGAACCTTCGAAGGCTGAGCCAGCAGATTTACAGTCTGCCCCCTTTGACCGCTCGGGAACCCCTCCAAGGGTGAAAGCCGGTGATTATTCCCATCCCCGGATCAGGTGTCAAGCATTAATTTCCACTATCGGTGATTTTTTCCGACCATTCGCCGGATGCGGTTGCAAAAAACAGCAACAATCATTGGCCGTTGACGGGCAACTGGTTATCATGGCACAAACCTGTATAGCCACCCAGCGGGAGATTACCTGATGCCTCAACAGCCTTTTCGTCTGGTCACGCGTAGCGATTTTGATGGCCTGGTCTGCGCGGTTTTGCTCAAGCATCTAGGGCTGATTGAAGACATACTTTTCGTGCACCCAAAGGACATGCAGGACGGCAAGGTGGACATCACTGCCCAGGACATCACGACAAACCTTCCCTATGTGGAAGGCGTACACTTGGCTTTTGACCATCACCTGTCAGAAACCCTGCGCAACCAGCAGCGGGACAATCACATCATCGACCCGGATGCCCCATCGGCAGCGCGGGTGGTGTGGCGTCACTACGGTGGGCACGATGCCTTTCCCCCGGCCTGGGACGAAATGATGGCGGCGGTGGATAAAGGGGATGCCGCCCGATTCGATCTGGAGGAAGTGCTTAATGCCAGGGGATGGGTACTGCTGAATTTCCTGATGGATGCCCGCACCGGGCTGGGCCGATTCCGGGAATTTCGCATTTCCAACTATGCCCTGATGATGGATCTGATCGATTACTGCAAAAACCACGGCATTGACGATATCCTGTCCCTGCCCGACGTGAAGGAACGGGTGGACCTGTATTTTGAGCACGAAGCACGCTTCAAGGAACAGATCCAGCGCTGTGCCACCGTACATGGCAATCTGGTGGTACTGGATCTGCGCCAGGAAGACACCATCTGGGCCGGTAACCGTTTCATGATTTACGCCCTCTTCCCCCAGTGCAACATTTCCATCCACGTCATGTGGGGGGTCAGACGTCAAAATACCGTGATGGCGGTGGGCAAATCGATTTTTGACCGCAGCTCCCGGACCAACATCGGTGAACTGATGCTGGAATATGGTGGCGGCGGCCATCAGGCAGCCGGCACCTGTCAGATCGATAACGACCGGGCTGATACCGTGCTCAAGGAACTGATCGCCCGCATCAACCAGGACGGCTGACCCACCAAAGGGTGTTTGTCAAGGGTGTGGAGACCGACTCCACGCCCTCAAACATTAAACCGGAAGTGCACCACGTCCCCTTCCTTCATCGTATATTCCTTGCCTTCCAGACGCCATTTGCCGGCATCCTTGGCGCCCTGCTCACCCTTGCAGTGGACGAAATCGTCGTAGGCAATCACTTCGGCACGGATGAAGCCTTTTTCAAAATCCGTATGAATAGCCCCGGCGGCCCTGGGCGCGGTGGCTCCCCGCTTGACGGTCCAGGCCCGGACTTCCTTGACCCCGGCAGTGAAAAAGGTTTGCAGGCCCAATAATTCATAGGCAGCCCGGATCACTCGATCCAGTCCGGCTTCCTCCAGACCCATTTCCCCCAGAAATTCGGCCTTGTCGGCCTCATCCAACTGGGCAATCTCCGCTTCCATGGCAGCACAGACCGGCACCACCTGGGCCTGTTCTGTAGCGGCATGTTCCCGCACCCGCGCCAACAGCGGGTTATTGTCGAAGCCATCCTCATTGACATTGGCAATATACATGGTGGGCTTGGCAGTGATGAGTTGCAATTCCTTGAGCAGCAGGCGCTCATCATCATCCAGCGGGGTACTGCGGGCAGGACGACCCTCAGCCAGCACGGCCTGTACCTTCTCGGCCACCTGCTTGCGGGCAATGGCATCCTTGTTGCCCGACTTGGCATTGCGGGTCAGGCGGGTCAGGGCCTTGTCCACGGTTTCCAGGTCTGCCAAAGCCAGTTCGGTATGAATCACCTCAATGTCGGAGAGGGGATCCACCTGGCCCGCCACGTGAATCACATCGTCATTTTCAAAACAGCGCACCACATGAGCAACCGCGTCGGTCTCACGGATATGGGCCAAAAACTGATTACCCAGACCCTCTCCCTTGGAAGCCCCGGCCACCAGCCCGGCAATGTCCACAAATTCCACGGTGGTGGGCAGCACCCGTTCCGGGGAAACGATGCCGGCCAGAACCCTAAGCCGGGGATCAGGCACCGGTACCACGCCCACATTGGGGTCGATGGTGCAGAAAGGGTAGTTTTCCGCCTGAATACCCGCCTTGGTCAGGGCGTTGAAGAGGGTGGATTTGCCCACATTGGGCAGGCCAACGATGCCGCATTTCAAGCTCATGGAAGGGTCCGGGTAAGATCAGGTGAAATCAGAAAATGAAAAAGGGGGCAAACCGGAGCAATCACGCCGAGTGCAGACGGTTTGTGGCTTTCTGCAGCCCTTGGGACAGCAGCAGGGGCATGAGGTCAGCGGCACGATCAATGGCAGCCATGATCAGAGGCGCTTCCTCTCGGGAGGGGCGGTTCAGGACAAATCCGACCACCTGCTCACGATGACCGGGGTGGCCTACCCCCAGCCGCAGGCGCATGAAGTCCTGCCCCTGGTGGGCCATGATATCCCGCAGCCCATTGTGCCCGCCATGCCCACCCCCGCGCTTGAGACGGGCCGTGCCCGGCGGCAGATCGATCTCGTCGTGGGCCACCAGTACGGAGGTGATGGGAATTTTGTAAAACTGGGTGAGCAGCCGGATGGGTTGACCACTGTGATTCATGTAGGTCTGGGGCTTGATCAACCAGATCTCCTGCCCCTCGACGCGGATGCGCGCCGTTTCGCCGGCAAACTTGTTCTCCAGACGAAACTGGCCGCCATGACGGCGGGCCAGTTCCTCCACAAACCAGAACCCGGCATTGTGCCGGGTCATGGCATAGTCGGGACCGGGATTGCCCAGCCCCGCGATGACCTGAACGGTGTCTTTGTCAGCCACTGGCCGGTGTCATCCCTATCTTGCAATCAGAAAGAAAAGGCGGCTTATGCCTCACCTTCGCCCTCGGCTTCGGATTCTTCAGTGCTGCTGCCACCACGGGTCTTGAGCACACTGACCACCGGCAGATCATGGTCTGCACCCTGAGCCAGGGCCACAACAGTCACCCCTTCGGGCAACTGAATCTGGGACAGATGCAAAGATTCACCCACATTCAGCGCAGCCACGTCCACCTCGATGAATTCCGGCAGGTTTTTGGGCAGACATTCCACTTCCACTTCCACCGCCTGGTGGCTGATCATGCCGCCGCCGGTCTTGACGCCCACACAGACCTCTTCATTGATGAAGTGCAAAGGCACATGGACCTTGATGGCCTGATCATCGGTCACCCGCTGCAGATCCATGTGCAGGACCATCTGCTTCACCGGATGACGCTGCAGGTCACGCAGGATAACCCGCTCGGAATGACCGTTCACCTTCAAGGTCAGGATGTGGGAATAGAACGCCTCATGGGCCAGACTCAACCACACAGCGTTGTGATCCAGAGTGATGGCCATGGGGTCCTTGCCGGCACCATAAACAATGGCAGGCAGCTTGCCGGCGCGACGCAGGCGGCGGCTCGCACCCTTGCCCTGGTCTGCGCGCAGCTCGCCTTGCAATTCGAAATTGACACTCATGTAAATTCTCCAGTCATACCTACAAAATGCCTCTCCCGCGACCAGGAGAGACCATGGCGATTCAGCCTTAGTCTGTTCATCAATCGATGAACAGGGAGCTGACCGATTCCTCACGATTGATACGGCGGATGGTTTCCGCCAGCATGCCGGCCACGCTGAGCTGCTTGATGCGGCCACAGGCCTTGGCTTCAGGACGCAGGGGCAGGGTGTCCGTGACCACCAGTTCATCGAGCTGGGAGTTATTGATGTTTTCGATGGCAGGACCGGAGAGTACCGGGTGGGTGGCATAGGCCATGACCTTGGCGGCGCCATGATCCTTGAGGGCCTTGGCAGCCTGGCACAGGGTACCGGCGGTATCCACCAGGTCGTCGATGATGATGCAGGTCTTGTCTTCCACATCGCCGATGATGTGCATCACCTGGGACTCGTTGGGTTTGGGACGCCGCTTGTCGATAATGGCCAGTTCTGCATCATCCAGACGCTTGGCCAGGGCGCGGGCGCGGACCACCCCCCCCACATCAGGAGATACCACCAGCAGGTTGGGAATTTTCTGACGCCAGATATGCCCCAGCAACACCGGCGAGGCATAGACGTTATCCACCGGCACGTTAAAAAAGCCCTGAACCTGATCGGCATGCACATCCACCATTAACACCCGATCGGCACCCACGGCCTCCAGCATGTTGGCCACCACCTTGGCAGAGATGGGCACCCGGGCAGATCGCACCCGACGATCCTGGCGGGAATAACCAAAATAGGGAATGACCGTGGTGATGCGACCAGCGGAAGCCCGACGCAAGGCATCTACCATGATCAGCAGTTCCATCAGATTGTCATTGGTGGGCGCGCCGGTAGACTGGACGATGAACACGTCCCGACCACGCACGTTCTCCAGGATTTCCACCTGCACCTCACCATCACTGAAACGGCCAACAACGGCCTTGCCCAGGGGGAGATTGAGGTGATTGACGACACTCTGTGCCAGTTGGGGCGTGGCATTCCCCGCGAAAACCATCATTTTGGATTTTTCCACCACTGTGGACCTGGGCAGCATGATTGCGACAATGTCCGGTTGCGAACGAATCGGATGACAGGAACCCACCAGCCGGGCTGATGCGGGCCACCCTGCCGGCGAAAGGACGCATCAGCCCGCACCACAGCATAAGCGCCACCCGTCGGCAGCTGTCATGGTGACAATCAACCGGAGGCGGCGCTGGCCTGGCGTTGGCAAGCAACGTCTGAAGAATGGCTGGGCCGGCAGGATTCGAACCTGCGAATGCCGGGATCAAAACCCGGTGCCTTACCACTTGGCGACGGCCCAATAAATCGTGTTATCCGTTATTCCTGCAGGGCACTGATAACCCGGAGCTGTTTTCGGTGCCGGTGCAGCGGAGAGGCATTGCAACCCTGGGCTACAAATCCTGCCCACACCTTCGGCAAATGCTCACAGGCGGCGCGGGCAGCGTCTTCTGTCTCAAAGACACCAAACACGCAACTGCCGGTCCCCGTCATACGGGCCATGACCCCCTGATCCTGCAGCCATTCCAGGGCTTTGGCCACCTCTGGAAAGCGCTGGCAGACGATCGGCTCACATACGTTCCCCGCTCGCCCTGCAAGAAAGTCCGCTATTGTGATGGATGAACAGTCCCGTGTCAATCCAGGATCGGAAAAGATTGCAGCAGTGGGCACCATGACGCCGGGATGCACCACCAGATACCAGGGCTCTGGTGGCGACACCGGCTTTAACTGTTCCCCGACGCCTTCTGCCCAGGCCGCATGGCCACGCACGAACACGGGAACATCCGCCCCCAGTCGCAGGCCCATGTCGGCCAGGGCATCGTCGTCCAGTCCAGTGCCCCAAAGGGCATTGAGGGCCACCAGCACCGTGGCGGCATCAGAACTGCCGCCCCCCAGTCCGCCCCCCATGGGCAAGCATTTATGGACCCGAATGGCCACGCCGCCAGGGTAGCCGGTGGCCGCCTTGAGGGCCAGGGCCGCCCGCACGGTCAGATCATCGTCATGGTTCACCCCATCCAGAACATGCTCGGCGTACACCCGATCCTCATCGAGTAACCGAAAATCCAGACGGTCCCCATAATCGAGGAACTGAAACACGGACTGCAACGCGTGATAGCCGTCGGGACGACGCCCGGTGATGTGCAAAAAGAGATTCAGCTTGGCAGGCGCGGGCCAGCCCATACCAGGATCATGTCGGGTCATGGTTTATCTGCCAATCATCCACCACCAGGCGGACGCGGATGGTGTCAAAAGTGAGTCTCATGCGGTCGGGCAATGTCATGGTATCGCCCACCTCGGTATAGCGATCATACCCCACGTCCCAGCCGGACTGCAGCAATCGCTGGGGCCGACCCAACGGGTCCAGGGTCAGGTCTGTCACCGGCCCGGGGGCCAAAATACCCAGAACCCAGTAGCGCAGGCCACTGACCGGCAACTGCCAGCCCAGGGTCTGATACACCAGCTGGTCCACGTCCTGATCCTGATACACCTCTCCTTCGGCGTTACGCAGGGTTACACCGGAGGCACGACCCACCAGGGTGGCGCCATGGCGCCCGAAGGGACCCAATAATTGAATATCATAGTCATCCCCCCGTTGACGCCAGCGTAAATGGGCGTTCCACTGTTCATTTTCCAGAAACAGGGCAATCCGGCCAGTCAACACCCAGTCATCCTGCGCCCCAAGCTGTTGCATCCGGGTCTGCCAGGCCTGAGCCTGATGATCCACCGGCAACGGGGGCTGCACGGCACAGCCACCCAGCATCAAGGCGGCCAGCATTAACAGCCATCCCTTGATTTTCATGGCACCAAGCGCTCCCTGAGCCGATGCAGGCGCTCATGGTCCGGTTCACGCTCCAGGGCGCGATGGAGAATATCCAAAGCCTCCTGCTGCGCCCCCATATCCCAGAGCAGGGCGGCCAGATTACTGGCTATTTCACCGTCCTCCATCAGGTCATAGGCGCGCCGCAGATAGATTTCGGCCTCCTCCAGGCGACCCAGGCGATAGAGCACCCACCCCATGCTGTCGATGATGGCTGCATCATTGGGCCGTTGCGCATAGGCTCGACGGATATAGCCGTAGGCTTCTTCATGGCGGTCAGTACGATCAGTGAGGATATAACCCAGGGCATTGAGGGCAGCCGGATTATCCGGATCCTGATCCAGAATCAGCGTCAAATCCGCTTCTACCTGATCAATCCGCTCCAGTCGCTCGGCCATGAGCGCCCGGGCATAGAGCAGTTCCAGATTATCTGGATACTCCCTCAGGCCCTGATCCAGCAAATCCATACCCGCCCAATAATCCCGGATATTCCGGAGCAGGCTGGCCTCTGCCAGATACACCCGGACCCGTTCAATCGGATCGTCCAATCGCTGCCGCAGGGCGGACAGTTCCTCCCGGGCGTGGGTCACCTGCCCCATTTCCCCCATCAACAAGGCAGCCCGCAGCCGGGATTCGTGGCGATGTTCACCCCGACTGACCTGCTCATAAAACCGGATTGCCTGCTCCGGCTGACCGGTGGCCTCGGCAATCCGTCCCAGGTAATACCGGGCTTCGGGAATACGTCGTCCGGTTTGCAGCACCCGTTCCAGATAACGCTGGGCGTCTTCGTACTGGGCCACTTCGATGTTCAGCAACCCCAGGGTATACAGCAGATCTGCATCCCCTGGCCGGGACTGGACCGCCTGCTCAAACTGCCGACGGGCGTCGTCGTAATGGTCTGCCTGCAATAACATGCGGGCATAGGTGACCCGCAGGTCCACATCATCGGGATAACGGGCCACCAACTGATCCATGGCTTGCAAAGCGGCAGCCTGATCGCCGGCCTGCACCAGCCCCCTGGCCCGCAGGACATGGGCCTCAAGGAGGTGATCATCCAGAACCAGGGCCTGCTCGGCGGCAGCCACTGCCGTCAGGGGCAAATCCTGGCGCAGGGCCAGTCTGGCCACAGCCAGATAGGCCTGGGGATCATTTTCACGGGCCTGGGCCACCAGGGTCAGGGCCGTTACCGCGGCATCCCCCTGCTGACTGCGGGCAAGCATGTTGACCAGTGGGCCAAGCCCCTCTCCCTCCATCGCTTCCAGATATTCAAGCACCTGAAGTAAATGGGGTGCGGCATCTTCAGGCCGCCCTGCATTCACCAAAAGCGCCGCCAGCACCTGCCGGGCTTCCTGGTTATCAGGCTCCAGTGCCAGCCAACGCTCGGCCCCCGGCAGGGCAGCTTCTGGATCGCCGGAAAACAAGGCGATACGGGTGGCCCGTTCAGCCACTTCCGGGTTACGGGTCCGCTGAGCCGCACGCAGGTAATGCGCCACAGAGACTTGCAGTTGGCCCATATGTCCGGCAATTTCCCCCACCAGCAGCTCATAAAACAGATCGGCAACGCCGTTATCGTCAATCTCCAATGGCAGCAGATGGCCTTCCGCCAGGGGCAACCAGGGTTCGTGGGCCTCACCACTGTTGTCACGGGGCATCCCGGAGCAGGCGGCCAACATCCCGCACAGCATCAACACTATCCAGGGACGACCCACTGAACCGGGGGAGATACGGGGGAAAAACGATGGATATCTGGGCAGCATGGAAGAACTATAAACCCATTTGTTCAAAATGATGACCCCGAAAAGGCGTGTCAAAGTCGCAGGACAGTGTAAACTGGAGCGGACACTCCCGCAGCACAGGCACGTCAACCGGGTGGACCGGCAAGTCAAGTCCGTCGGCGCGGGAAATTGCAAGCTCTTGATGGGGGACATGGACGCCCGACGGGGAATCCACCACATTGACGCGGATTACAATGCGGTTGAGCAGCAGCACGGACATGGTGACACCATCCCCATGTTCCTTAGCACCCCATCGGGACCGATAAGTTCCCCCAAGCGGGTCAATTCCCGCTAAAAAATCGGTTTTCCAAGTGGACTCAAAGGGTTGAAAATCCGGGACACCTTGTCATGACTTCAATGCTGGCGCAAAATACCCTATTACACAGGTCTTCACGTGCGATGCTTTTTACTCTCGGAGTCAATCATAAATCCGCCCCGGTCGGGATTCGCGAACGGGTTGTATTCTCCCCGGACCGCATGGATGAAGCCCTCACCGGCCTGATCCGTTCCACGCCGGTGGAGGAAGCGGCGATCCTGTCCACCTGCAACCGGACGGAAATCTACTTCCGTTCCGAGGCCCATCAGCCCACGGACCGGGTGTTGCACTGGCTGGCCGACTTCCATCGGCTCAAGCCCGGCGAGATCCAGCCCTACATTTACCGTCATTCAGAAGCCGAAGCGGTCAAGCACCTGCTTCGGGTGGCCTGTGGCCTGGATTCCCTGGTACTGGGAGAACCTCAGATCCTGGGCCAGCTCAAGGGGTCCTATCAGAGCGCCGGCGCCGCCGGCACCCTGGGCCGCCAGCTGGGGCGACTGTTCCAGCATGCCTTCTCGGTGGCCAAGAACGTCCGCACCTCCACCGCCATCGGCTCCAGCCCGGTCTCGGTGGCCTTTGCCGCCGTTTCCCTGGCCAGGCAGATCTGGGGCGACATGAAGCCCCTCACCGCCCTGATGATCGGTGCCGGTGAGACCATCGAACTGGCGGCCCGCCATCTGCACAGCAACCAGATTGGCCGCATCATCGTCGCCAACCGCACGGTGGAACGGGCCAAGACCCTGGCCAGCGAGTTCGATGCCGAGGTGATTACCCTCTCGGAGATCCCCGCCCGTCTGGCGGAAGCCGACATTCTCATTTCCTCCACTGCCAGCCCCTTGCCGATTCTGGGCAAAGGTGCCGTGGAACGGGCCTTGAAAGCCCGCAAGCGTCGCCCCATGTTCATGGTGGACATCGCCGTACCCCGGGACATCGAGCCGGAAGTGGGCAGCCTGGACAACGTCTTCCTCTATACCGTGGACGACCTGGAAGAAGTCATCCAGGAAAACCTCCAGTCCCGTCGCGAAGCCGCTCGTCAGGCGGAGGAGATCATCGACTCCCAGGTCAGCACCTTCATGGGCTGGCTGCGGGCCCAGAGCGCGGTGAGCACCATCTGCGCCTTCCGTGATAAAGCTCACACCGTGCAGCTGGAAGTGCTGGAAAAGGCCAATCAGATGGTGGCCGCCGGCAAGTCACCGGAAGAAGCCCTGTCCTTCCTGGCCCATACCCTCACCAACAAGCTGCTGCATGACCCCTGCCACACCATGAACGAGGCCGCCCGTGAAGGACGCCTGGAGTTGGTGGACGCCGCCCATGCCCTCTTCAAATTGCCGAGTCCCACCGACAAGCCCCACTCGTGAAAGACTCCATTCGTCGCAAACTTGAAGAGATCGCAGATCGTTTCGAGGAACTCAGTGGCCTGCTGGCGGACCCACAGACCATCGAGGATCAGGATCGCTTTCGCCGGTATTCCATGGAATACAGCCAGCTGGAACCGGTGGTTCTAAGCTGGAAAGACTATGCCGCCGCCACCGATGAGCTGGAGGCGGCCCGCCAGATGGCCCGGGATCCGGACCCGGACCTGCGGGCCATGGCCGAGGAGGAAATCCCCCTGGTCTCCGAGCGGCTGGCGTCCCTGGAACTGGACCTGCAGCGGCACCTGATCCCGAAGGATCCCCACGACGAGAACAACACCTTCCTGGAAATCCGTGCCGGCACCGGCGGGGACGAGGCCGCCATCTTCGCCGGCGATCTGTTCCGCATGTACAGCCGCTATGCGGAGACCCGGGGCTGGCAGGTGGAACTTTTGTCCGAAAGCGAGGGCGAGCATGGCGGTTACCGGGAGGTCATCGCCCGCATCATTGGGCGCGGGGTCTATTCCCGCCTCAAGTTTGAATCCGGTGCCCACCGGGTACAGCGGGTACCGGATACAGAATCCCAGGGCCGCATCCACACCTCTGCCGCCACCGTTGCCGTGATGCCGGAACCGGACGAGATGGAGATCCCCGAGATCAATCCGGCGGACCTTCGCATTGACACCTATCGGGCCAGCGGCGCCGGCGGCCAGCACGTCAACCGGACCGATTCCGCCGTGCGTCTCACCCACCTGCCCACCGGCCTGGTGGTGGAATGTCAGGACGAGCGCTCCCAGCACAAGAACAAGGCCCGGGCCATGAGTCTGCTGGCCGCCAGGTTGATCGAGCGGGAAGAAACCCGCCGCTTCCAGGAACAAAGTGCCACCCGCAAGAGCCTGGTGGGCAGCGGGGATCGCTCCGAGCGTATCCGCACCTACAACTTTCCCCAGGGACGGGTCACGGATCATCGCATCAACCTGACCCTCTACAAGCTGGAAGCCATCATGGCCGGCGATCTGGACCCGGTCATCGATCCACTGGTGAACGAACATCAGGCGGAGCAACTGGCCGCTCTGGCGGACTAAAAACCGCCTTGCCCGCCATCACCCTCAAGGCCCTGCTGGTGGAGGCGAGATCCGCCCTGGCCCACGGTGACACCCCCCGTCTGGACGCCGAACTGTTGCTGGCCCATGTTCTGGGCAAGGATCGGGGCTGGCTCTACGCCCATGGCGATGACATCCTGGAAGACCCGAACGCCCTGGGGATCTTTCAGGCCCTGGTGCGGCGCCGCGGCGAGGGGGAACCGGTCAGCTACCTGCTGGGCAGCCGGGAATTCTGGTCCCTGAACCTTGCGGTCCGCCCCGGTGTGCTGATCCCCCGCCCCGATACCGAAACCCTGGTGGAAACCGCCCTGTCCCGGCTGGCCGAAGACTTTTCGGGCCGGCTGGCGGACCTGGGCACGGGCACCGGTGCCATCGCCCTGGCCCTGGCTGTGGAGCGCCCCCAATGCCATATCATTGCCGTGGACCGCTCCCCCGAGGCGCTGGCGGTGGCACGGGAAAACGTGATGCGGCTGGGGCTGGAGGCGCGGGTGCACTGCCGCCTGGGCAACTGGTTCGAGCCCCTGGCCGGCGAACGGTTTGATCTGATCGTCTCCAATCCCCCCTATATCGCCGACGCAGACCCCCATCTGACCCAGGGGGATCTACGCTTTGAACCCCCCTCGGCCCTGGCCTCCGGGCCGGACGGCCTGATGGACATCCGCCGGATCGTCGAGCAGGCCCCCGGACATCTGGAGCCGGGTGGCACCTTGCTGCTGGAACATGGGATGGATCAGGGCGAGGCGGTGCGGACACTGCTGGCGCAGCGGGGGTTTACCGAAGTGGAGACGGTGCGGGATCTGGGCGGCAGGGAGCGGGTAACACTGGGGATCATGGGCCGATAACCGGTCTGTGCAACCGCTGGGACAGGGCCTGAGTCAATCCCTGGGCCGCCTGATCCCAGTTCGTCCGTACCCCCAGCGCCGCCAGCGAAGTGGTCACCAGACCCCGATGGCCGCAGGGATTGATGCGATCAAAGGCGGACAGGTCCGGGTCAAGGTTGAAGGCCAGCCCATGATAACTGCCCCCGCGCCGGACCCGCAGCCCCAGGGCGGCAATCTTGGCTCCATCCACATAGACCCCCGGTGCATCCGGCCTGGCCCGGGCGGTGATGCCCTGGATGGCCAGATAATCGATCACCGCCGACTCCAGCGCGGTGACCAGGGCCCTCACCCCCAGGCCGGCGCGGCGCAGATCCAGCAGGGTATAAATAACCACCTGCCCCGGTCCGTGGTAGGTCACCTGCCCACCCCGGTCCACCGCAATCACCGGGATGTCCCCCGCATCGAGAATATGCTCGGACTTGCCATTAAGGCCCAGGGTGAATACCGGCGGATGCTCCACCTGCCAGAGTTCATCGGCAGTGGCGTCATCCCGGACATCGGTAAAGGTCTGCATCTGCCGCCAGGTCAGGGCATAATCCCGGCACCCCAGTCGGCGAACGAAAATGGCGGACATCAGGCCGGACTCAAAGGGTCATCTGCACCAGCTCGCAGGCATTGAGTTCCAGATACAGGGCATCCATCTGGGCCTGACTTTGGGCATGGACACGGATGGTGATGGCCTGGTAGCGCCCACCCTTGGAGGCACGCTGGGAAAAATCCGACTCCCGGATATCCGGCACATGCTTGCCGACAATGGCCCGCACCCGTTCCCCCAGCTCCGGCACCGAGGCACCAAACACCTTGACCGGGAACTGGCAGGGAAACTGTAATCCCATCTCTTCAGGCTTTTGCATCAGGCGCCCTCCCGCAGTCGGGCCTTGTAATCCTGGTACAGGCCATGGATACGCCGCCACACCGGGCCGGGCAGGCCCGTCCCCACTGGCCGACCGTCAAGACGGGTCACCGGCAGGATCTCCCGGGTGGAACTGGTGAGCCAGATCTCCTCGGCCATCTGCAGGGACTGCTCTGGAATGGTGGACTCCATCAACGGCAACCCTGCGTCCTGGGCCAGTTCCATCACCAGATCCCGGGTAATGCCGGGCAACAGGGACCGGTCCTTGGGCGGGGTGATGATGACCCCATCCCCCACCACGAACAGATTGCTGGCTGCCCCTTCCGTGGCCAACCCCTGACGGATCAGGATGGCTTCCGTGGCCCCGGCATCCAGGGCTTCCTGACGGGCCAGCACGTTGGGCAACAGGGTGATGGCCTTGATGTCGCAACGGGACCAGCGATGGTCGTCCACCACCACTGCCGCCACCCCCTGCTCCAGTACCGCCGGATTCTGGGGGGCGATGGGATTGACCATGGCAAACACCGTGGGCTGGACGCCGACGGGAAAGGCGTGATCACGCCGGGCCACGCCTCGGGTCACCTGAATATAAAGGCTGCGGTCCCCGCCCGGATTTTTCTCCAGCAGGGTTGCCAGCAGGGATTCCCAGCCCGACGGGTCATGGGGATTGTGGATACGCACCTCGGCCAGACTGCGGGCCAGACGGGCCAGATGCGCCGCCAGTTGCAATGGCCGGCCACCGAACACCGGGATCACCTCATAGACCCCGTCACCGAACAGAAAACCCCGGTCAAATACAGAAACCTGGGCCTGGGCTTCCGGCACGAATTCACCGTTGAGATAGATGATCATGTCTCGACACACCCAAAGGTTCAGCGAATCCACATCCAGGCACTGTCGATCAGGCGTCGGAACAGACCACCTTCCTCAATCCCGCGCAGGGCCACCAAGGGCACCACCTGCAAAGGCTCACCGTCCAGCATGATGCGCAACTCGCCATAGGTCCGACCATGTTCAATGGGGGCCTCCAGCTTGCCTTCCAGGGACACCTCGGCCTGCAGACGGTCATAACTGCCCCGAGGAATGCTCACATGCAGATCGCGCACCAACCCCAAGGGCACCCGGTCTTCCTCGCCCTTGTAGACTCTGGCTTCGGTCAGCGCCATCCCGGCATCGTAGAGCTTGTGAGTCTCAAACTGTCTGAAGGCCCAGTTAAACAGCGCCTGGGATTCATTGGCCCGCAACCGGCCTCCTTGCTCGTGGTCGGCGGCTTGAATTCCCATGACAGAAACCACCAGACGGGTGCCATCCCGCTGGGCAGAGGACACCAGGTTGTAACCGGCACTGCTGGTCCAGCCCGTTTTGCCACCGTCTACCGAATCATCCCGCCACAGCAGGATGTTGCGATTGGACTGGGAAATGCCATTGAAGCTGAAACTGCGCTCGGAATAGTAAGGATAATATTCGGGGAAATTGCGGATCAGCGCCTGCATCAACACGGCGATATCGTAAGCGGTGGTGTACTGGGGCGTATCACTGGGCAAACCGTGACTGTTCTGGAACCGGGTGTCATACATGCCCAAGGCCCGAGCCTGGGCATTCATCATGTCCACAAATGCCCCTTCGGTCCCGGCAATCCGTTCAGCCAGGGCAACACAGGCATCATTGCCGGACTGCACGATCATGCCACGGATCAACTCCTCCACCGTCACCTGGGTGCCCACTTCGATGAACATGCGCGAAGCGCCCCGCATTCCGGTACGCCAGGCCCGTTCGCTGACGTCAACCCGCTCGTTGAGGGCCAGCTTGCCGTCCTGCAATTCCTTGAAGACGATATAGGCGGTCATGATCTTGGTCAGGCTGGCGGGTTCCACCCGCTGGCCCGCCTCCCGTTCTGCCAGCATCATGCCACTGGCGGCATCAAGCACCACATAGTTACGGGCCACCAGATCCGAAGGGGGAGACACCCGCAGGTTGGCCCCCGCCAAACCGGGCCATAGAAGCGCAAGCAATAAAACGCTAACAAGAAATCTTGGCATCATCATCATTGTGCGAGAAACCCCGTGCTTTGGAATCTCGCGTCCTCTTGTGTGGTTAGGTTAAGAAAGTATCGCCATGATCGTCTGTCCAGTGCAACACACGGCAATGGCGGTGTGCCCCCCTCGATGCGCCCCGGTTCAATCGGCAACCACGCGAAAATCCCCCAACCCCATGGATTCCAGCACTCTGGCCGTGTCCTGCTGGCTGCGGATATCCGTCAGGGGGCCTACCCGAACCCGATAGATGGTACCATCGGCCCGCCGGGTTTCAGCCAGAGAGACCCGATCCAGACGGGTATTCAGTTGGCGGCGCAATTGTTCTGCATTGGATCGACTGGAAAAAGCCCCCACCTGAAAAAACACCGGACCCGCCCCACCGATGGCGGGTCTGTCGGACAACGTGGTGGCAGTCAGCGCCTTGACCTCCACGGGCGCCGTTCCCCGCTCCAGCATGCCAATACGATGGGCCGCCGCGTAGGAAAGGTCAATGATGCGATTGTCCACAAATGGCCCCCGATCATTCACCCGCACCACCACACTGCGCCCATTGTCCAGATTGGTGACCCGAACATAGGTGGGCAGGGGCAGGGATGTATGGGCCGCGGTCATGGCAAACATATCGTAAGGTTCGCCACTGGAGGTGCGTCGGCCATGAAACTTGGTGCCATACCAGGACGCAATACCCCGCTCCCGGTATCCGGCGGCACTGTTGAGGGTGGTATAGCGGCGCCCGAATACCACGTAGGATTCCGGGTTACCGTAACGACTGGGCGGCTCTGCCCGGGGAATGGGTTCAGGAATCCGCGACAAATCCGGTATCCGGGATGGATGGGGCGCACCGTCCTGCTCTGCAGGTGAGGCGGGAGATGTGGGGGAGGCCGGTGGCACCCCAGAACCACGGGGGCCACTACAGGCAGTCACCGTCAGCACCAGCAACACCACAGACAGCCGCCCACCCCACCATCCCGGCGTCATTTTCAGGGCTCCCGGGCCAGGGACTGCTCACGGGCCTGACGGATTTCCCGGGCCAGTTCATACACCGCCATGGCATAGAGGGGGCTGCGATTGTATCGGGTAATCACATAGAAGTTGTCATACCCCAGCCAGACCTGAACCCCGTCGTCTGCCTCCAACTCGATGACCGAGAAGCGGGCCTGGGGGTCCACCCGTCCCTCGGGTCTAAGACCATGACGAGCCAGTTCATCCAGATCGAAGCGGGCCTGGAACCCACCTCCCAGCAATGCCTTGTAGGCGTCCCCTTCCACGTTGGCCCGAACCACTACGGGCGCCCCCATGGTCCAATGGTGCCGACGAAAATAGTTGGCCACACTGCCGATGGCGTCGGGCCAGGAATTGAGCAGATCACGCCGGCCATCGCCGTTGAAATCCACGGCATATTCCCGATAACTGGAAGAAATGAACTGTCCTCGACCCATGGCTCCGGCGTAGGAACCCAGCGTCCCCCGCAAATCCAGCCCTTCCTCCTGCACCAGATGCAGGTAGTGACGTAACTCGGAGCGGAAGAAATCAGCCCGGCGCGGATAATCAAAGCCCAGGGTCACCAGGGCATCAAGTACCGGGAAAGTCCCCTGATGGCGGCCATAGAACGTCTCCACACCAATGATGGCAACGATAATCTCTGCGTTCACCTGAAAGGTTTCCTGGGCGCGCAAAATGGTGGCTTCATGCTCCCGCCAGAAACGCTCTCCGGCCCGGATACGTTGTTCGGTCAGGAAGATTGGCCGGTAATCCTTCCAGGGTCGGGCCTCCGCCGGGGTGGAAATCAGATCCAGCACCCGCTGCTGGGGCCGCACCTGGGTAAACAGGCGCTCCAGCTCACGGGCATCAAAACCGTCTTCCTGCACCAGGGTGCGAATGAATTCCCGTACCTCCTCCCGCTCCAGATAGGGTGGGTCACCGGCCACCAGGCCGCGGGGATTGGCCCCGGCCACGGCCACGATGCTGGACAGCATCAAGGTCAGCAGCAGGGCAGAAAATGTACGAAACCGGGGCATAGCAGTCGGGGAAGTCATCGGGCTAGCAGTCTACGGTGAGAGTGGATGGACATGAGAATACCGAAAGCCGCCATCAGGGTCACCATGGATGTACCACCGTAGCTCAACAGGGGCAAGGGCACCCCGACCACGGGCAACAATCCCGACACCATTCCGGTGTTGACCAGGACATAGATGAAGAAGGTAAAGCTCAAGCTGCCCGCCAGCAATCGGGAGTAGGTGTCCTGGGCGCGCAAGGCGATGATCAGCCCACGGATGATCACGAACAGATACAAGGCCAGCAGCAGCAATACCCCCATCAGGCCAAATTCTTCGGCATGGACGGCAAAAATGAAATCGGTGGACCGCTCCGGCAAAAACTCAAGCTGGGACTGGGTGCCGTTGAGCCATCCCTTGCCATAAAGTCCCCCCGAACCAATGGCGATTTTGGACTGGATAATGTGATAACCCGCCCCCAGGGGATCGCTTTCCGGATTCAACAGGGTGAGTACCCGCCGGCGCTGATAATCCTGCATGAAATGCCACAGCACAGGGGCTGCCAGCATGGCCAAAGCCCCCAAAGCCATGAGAATGCGCCAACGTACCCCAGCCAGAAAAATGATCACCAGCCCCGAACCGGCCACCAGCAGCGCCGTACCCAGGTCCGGCTGGCGGGCAATCAGACCCGCCGGCACCAGCACCAGCAAGGCAGCAATCACCACCTCAAGAAACCGGGGGGGCAGGGGGCGGTCGGCAAAATACCAGGCCACCATCATGGGCACGGCAATCTTCATGAATTCCGAAGGCTGGAAACGCACCACCCCCAGGTCCAGCCAGCGCTGGGCACCTTTGCCCACCTCACCGAAAAACATCACCGCCAGCAGCAACAGCACCCCGAACACATACACCCAGGGTGACCATTGGCGCAGGTGATGGGCAGGAATCTGTGCCAGCAACAGCAGCACCATGAAGGCAACGCCCACCCGCACCCCCTGACGATACAGGGTGTCGATATTTTCCCCGCTGGCGCTATAGAGCACCACAAAGCCGATGGCCAGCAACAGCACCACCCCACCCAGCAGCAGCAGGTCCAGATGCAAGGCGCGCAGGATGGCACGACCCAGACCAGGCTCGTCAGCGGTACCATTGCGCATCAGGGGTCATCTCCAGCATGAAATAGTCCATGACCCGACGGGCCACCGGCGCCGACACTCGCCCTCCGCTACCGCCATTTTCCACCAATACCGCCACCGCGATACGAGGATCTTCTGCCGGTGCAAAGCCGATGAACAGGGCGTGGTCCCACAGATGCCTGGGCAAGGCACCTTCGTCATACTCCTCATCCTGTCCCAGACTGAAGACCTGGGATGTGCCGGTCTTGCCGGCGATGCGATAGGGTGCATCACGGCCCGCCGAGTGAAAGGCAGTGCCATTGGGTCGATGCATGACATGCTCCATGGGAGTGAGCACCTGGTCCCAGAACTCGGGCCGGGACACCTGAACCGGGGTCAAAAATTCCGGCTCGGCCACATGAAGTTCCTCCCCGTCCTCACCCAGCACCCCCCGCAGCAAATGGGGTCGCACCCGCTGGCCGCGCATGGCCAGGGTGCTGGTGATGGAAGCCAACTGCACCGGTGTAGCCAGCATATAGCCCTGACCGATGGAGGTGATCAAGGTTTCACCGGGAAACCAGGGCATGCCATGGGCACCCCGTTTCCATTCCCGACTGGGCAACAATCCCCGACGTTCACCGGTACTGTCGATGCCCGTGGCCTCCCCCACCCCGAAGCGCCCGAGAAATTCCGACATCCGATCAATCCCCAGGCGGAAGGACATGTCGTAAAAATACACATCCGAGGACTGGGTAATGGCCTTGTCCAGATCCACCCAGCCATGACCGTGCCGCCGCCAGTCCCGATAACGCCGGGTATCGTTGGGCAGGGTGTAGTAGCCTGCGGCGAACATCATGCGGTCGGCCCGGATCACGCCATGCTCAAGCCCCGCCAGTCCCACCAGCATTTTCAAGGTGGAGCCGGGCGGATACTGACCAGACAGCGCCCGGTTGAACAGGGGCTGACGGCGATTATTGCGTAACTCATTGAAAGTACGGGCGGGAATGCCGTGGACAAACAGGTTCGGGTCAAAAGTAGGCATGCTGACCATGGCCAGCACTTCACCGTTGCGGGGATCCATGGCCACAATGGCCCCGGCCATGCCCTCCAGCGCCTCCTGGGCCACCGCCTGCAGACGCACATCCAGGCTCAGCACCAGATCACGCCCCGGCACCGGCGGCTCTCGCTCCAGGATACGCAGGGTACGCCCCTGGGCGTTCACCTCCACTTTCTGAAATCCCACCTGACCATGCAGGTCGTCTTCGTAATAACGCTCGATACCCAGCTTGCCGATATGGGTGGTGCCGGCATAGCGGCGGGTGTCGATACGGGCCATCTCCCGTTCATCAATACGCCCCACATAGCCGATAACATGGGCCAGTGACGCCCCGTGGGGGTAATGCCGGGCCACCCTGGCCTGCACATCCACACCGGGAAACAAATGACGGTTCACGGCAAAGTTGGCCAGTTCCTCGTCAGTCAGATTGAGCTTGAGCGGTACCGCCTGGAACGGGCGTTTCCCCCGCAGGGCACGGCGAAAACGGTCAATTTCCTCCGGTTCCAGTTCCAGCAAATCCGACAGGCGATCCAGGGTATCTTGCAGATTACCCACCTGCTCCGGGGTCACTTCCAGTTGGTAAGCCGGACGGTTTTCCGCCAATACCACCCCATTGCGGTCATAGATCAGCCCCCGAGGCGGCGGCAGGGCCTCCAGTCGCACCCGGTTATTCTGGGACAAGGTGGCAAAATGGGAATGGTTGACCACCTGTAACTGGGTCAGTCGCATGGCCACCAGGGTAAACAGCAGCACAATGACCACCCCCAGGACGATGACCCTGGCAAGGAACAGACGCTGTTCCTGATGATGATTTTTAATGGGTTGACGCGACATGCCCTTGATCCGGAAGGCTCACGGCCAGAACAGAGGCTGGCGTCCGGTATACATACAGTAAACGGGGATGGCAGGGGGAGGCGGGTTGCCTCCCCTTGCCTATCATCAAGCCTGGCTCTGATAGCGTTTTACGCCGCTGTCGATTTCGGCTCTGGCCTCATCGGCACCGACCCAGCCTTCGACCTGTACCCACTTGCCCGGTTCCAGTTCCTTGTAATGCTCAAAGAAATGCTTGATCTGATCCAGCAGCAAAGCCGGCACGTCTTCAGGTTCCTGGATATGGTCATACTCACGGGACAGCTTGGATACGGGCACTGCCAGCAGTTTGGCATCCTCACCCGCCTCGTCCTTCATCTTGAGCATGCCCACAGGCCGGCAACGGATCACGCTGCCGCTGGCCACCGGGAAGGGCGTCATCACCAGTACATCCACCGGATCGCCATCATCGGACAGGGTATGGGGCACAAACCCATAGTTGCAGGGATAGAACATGGGGGTGGCCATGAACCGATCCACCAGCAGGGCACCACTGTCCTTGTCCACCTCGTACTTCACCGGCGACGCATGGGCAGGAATTTCGATAATTACGTTGATGTCATTGGGCAGGTCTTTGCCCGCAGAAATTTTGTCAATATTCATAGTCCCTCGCAAGGAAACCCGCGACTCAAGTCACAGGAGGCATTGGGGCTGCGGTATTGCAGCCGCCGAAACAGATTGGGCCTGCCACTCACCGGGCTGCCAGGGCGACCCGGTAAAGCGCCTGGTCAGGCAGGGGGAGTTGACGAGATGGCCCAGGGGGGTTGAGATCAAGAGACGGCATTATAACGACAACAGGGCCGGGAAAAACCCATCCCAAGGGGGAGAATGCTTGCGTGCCGGCCACATGAGCGGGTATAAGTTTCGGCCTGATGTCTCTATAACCCATGCAATACACACTATTATTTCAAAAGGGGAAATGCCATGCGTATCGTGCTTCTGGGCGCACCAGGGTCCGGCAAGGGAACCCAATCCAAGCTGATCATGGAACGTTACCAGGTGCCTCAAATCTCCACCGGAGATCTGCTGCGCGCCGCCGTTGCCGCCGGAACGCCCCTGGGCCAGCAGGCCAAGGCAGCCATGGACGCCGGTCAGCTGGTGACCGACGATATCGTACTGGGCATGATCCGCGAGCGTCTGGCCATGCCCGACACCCAGCAGGGCTACATCCTTGATGGTTTTCCCCGCAACCTGGCCCAGGCGGGTGCGCTGGATGATCTGCTCAAGGATCTGGGCAAACCGCTGGACGTGGCCCTGCTCATCGACGTGGACTTTGAAAGCCTGATGCAGCGTCTCACTGGCCGTCAGACCTGCGCCTCCTGTGGTGCGGTCTTCAACCGCTACACCCACCCCACCCGGGAAGAGAACGTCTGTGATGTCTGCGGGGGTGAACTGACCCATCGGGCCGACGACAACGAAGACACCATTCGCAACCGCCTCAAGGTCTACGAAGAACAGACCCGCCCCCTGGTTCAGTACTACAACGAACGCAGCCTGCTCAAAACCGTTAAGGGTGAAGGGGAAATCGAAACCATCTACAAGGCCGTTGCCGACGTATTGGCATCCACCCGTCAGTAATCACGCCCTTTATCCCGAGACACATCCAGTGTCTCGGGATCACCCCATCCAATGCCCGAGCCGATCCCCATGGATGCCAGTCCAACGCGCCCTGGCAGCATTTTGATCAAACCCCATGCACTGTTGTCCTGCTGCCTGGTCATGGCCGCCTGCATACCCCTTGCCCATGGCGAAACCTGGTCCTTATGTGCACCGCGTCCCGAACCCGCCCCCCGGCTGGCCCCGGAGGATCAGCGCCTGCACCTGTCTGCCGACCATGCCTTTATCGACCGGGACGGGGTTTCCCGACTGGAAGGCGATGTCACCTTGCAGGACCGGTATCGCAGCCTGTGGGCAGACCGCATCCACTACGACGAGCAACGGGGTTTTTTAGATACCACCGGCAACGTCCGCCTGGAGACCACCAGCGGCATCGCCTTTGACAGCCCTGGGGGATTTTTGTACCTGGATACCGAAACGGGCCGTTTCAAGGATGCCCGTTATCGTTATGATCCCCGGCATGTCCGGGGCGAGGCCCGGATACTGGAACCTCAAGGCCCCGACCGGCTATCCCTGCAGGGTGCCACCTTCACCACCTGCGACCCTGGACAGGATGAATGGCTGCTGTCTGCAGAACAGGTCACCCTGAACCGGGATACGGGTCAAGGCACGGCCAACTCGGTGCTGCTGCGGTTTTACGGTGTGCCACTGCTGTACACCCCCTGGATCACCTTTCCCATCGACGACCGCCGCAAGACCGGGCTGCTGCCGCCCCGTTTCGGCACGTCGGACAACACCGGAACCGATCTGCTGATCCCCCTGTATCTGAATCTGGCCCCCCACCGGGATGCCACCCTGGGCCTGCGACTCATGGACAGCCGGGGCGCCATGGTGACATCGGAGTTTCGCTATCTAAACCCCAACAGTGAAGGACGGTTGCAACTGGATCATCTGCCCAATGACACCCGTTATGGAGAAGATCGCACCCTGACCGCCTGGGATCATCACTGGCGTATCCGACCGGCATTGCACGCCCATATCACCGGCACCGATGTGTCCGATGACCGCTACTTCCGGGATCTGGGCAATGCCCTGGACGACACCGGAATCACCCATCTGGAGCGGCGGGCCGACCTGATCTACAGTGGTCAGGGCTGGACCCTGCTGGGACGGGTGCAGGACTTTCAGACCCTGGATGACAGCCTCTCCGGCAACAACCGCCCCTACAAGCGCCTGCCCCAGGTGCTCTATCAGGGGCAATGGGCACCCCGGCCCGGCAGTTGGGCCTACCGCATGCGGGGCGAATGGGTGGCTTTTGAGCGGGACAACACGGTCACTGCCCGGCGCACGGACCTGATGCCGGAAATCAGCCGCCCCTTCCAGGGCGCGGCCTGGTTTTTCACCCCCGGCCTGAAATACCAGTTCACCCATTACGACCTGGACCAGCAGCCCGCCGGCGTCGCCTCACACCTGAGCCGCACTGTCCCCATTGCCAGTCTGGATGCCGGCCTGTTCCTGGACCGCCCTCTGGAAGGGGGCCGCCTCCAGACCCTGGAACCCAGGCTGTACTACCTTTATGTGCCCTACCGGGAACAGGACGACATTCCCCTGTTTGATACGGCCCAGTTTGACTTTAGCTTTGACCAGCTATTTCGGGATCACCGGTTCAGCGGCCCCGACCGGGTAGCAGACGCCAACCAGCTCACCACGGCCCTCACCACCCGGTTGATCGACGGCCATTCCGGCACCGAGCGCCTGCGGGCCAGTCTGGGGCAAATTCACTATTTTGAAGATCGGCGGGTGACCTTGCAGGACACCGACACCGCCCATACTGCCAGCAGTTCTGCCCTGGTGGGTGAGGCCGGGGTGCGCCTGGGAGATCACTGGAGCGCCCGGGGCAGCATCCAGTGGGATCCACGACGGGAACAGACAGAACGCGCCTCAACCCATGTGCAATACCGGCTGGACGGACGGCGGGTGATCAACCTGGGGCATCGCTACCGGGAAGACCTGCTGGAACAGACGGACCTGTCCTTTGCCTGGCCCCTGTCCCCCCAGTGGGAGATGGTTGGACGCTGGGCCTACAGTCTGCGGGATGACCGGGATCTGGAAATCCTGGCAGGTCTGGAATACAAACGCTGCTGCTGGGCCTTTCAGTTGGTCTCCCGGCGTTATCTCAACGATGGCGCCACGAACGAGTACAATGACGGCATCTACTTTCAACTGATCCTCAAGGGACTCGGCAGTCTGGGCACCGGCCTTGGTGACCTGCTGAGCGAGGGCGTACTGGGTTATCACATTCATGACTAAACTGCTGTTGATCCTCCTGCTCCTGGCCGGGTCTGGCATCCTCGGCGCCCAACCGGTGGCCGCTACGGAAGACCGCCTGCTGGACCGGATCATTGCCGTGGTGGAAGAAGATGTCATCATGCGCAGTGAGCTACTGCAGCGGATGGACGATGTCAGCCAGCAACTGGCCAGCCGGGATGGCCAGGCCCCGCCCAGGGAAATGCTGGTGCGTCCGGTGCTGGATCGACTGATTCTTGAACGCCTGCAACTACAGGAAGCCCGCCGCATCGGTATCCGCATCGACGATATCACCCTCAACAACGCGGTGGAGAGCATCGCCAGGGAAAACCGCATGACCCTGGCCCAGTTTCGGGATCGGCTGGTGGCCGAAGGCATGGATTTTCCCACCTTTCGAGAGCAGGTCCGGGATGAACTGGCCATCTCCCAACTGCGGCGGCGCCAGGTGGATGCCCGTATTCAGGTCAGCGAACAGGAAATCGACGACCTGATTGCCAGTGAAAGCGGAGCCATTGACAGGGATGTGGAATACCGGCTGCTGCATCTGCTCATTGCCCTGCCCGAAGGCGCAACCCCGGAACAGATCCGCGCTGCCCGGGAACAGGCCGGGCACATCCGCGAGGAAGCCGCTGCCGGCGCCGATTTCACCGCCCTGGCCCTGCGGGAATCTGCCGGCAGACAGGCTCTGGAAGGCGGGGATCTGGGCTGGCGTCGGGCCAGCCAGGTGCCCACCCTGTTTGCCCGCCATGTGGTCCTGATGCGGGAAGGAGAAGTCAGCGAAGTCATTCGCTCCCCGTCTGGTTTTCATATCATCAAACTGGCAGAACGTCGCGGGGGCACCCGCGCCCTGGTCCGGCAAACCAGAGTACGCCATATCCTGATCTCCCCCACCGAAGTGCTCACCAGTGACGAGGCTTTTGAGCGCCTTTCTGGCCTGCGGGGACGCATCAAGGATGGTGCTGATTTTGCCGAACTGGCCCGCGCCCATTCCGACGACCGGGGCAGCGCATTGCAGGGCGGCGACCTGGGATGGACCGATCCTGGCGATCTGGTACCCCAGTTTGAGGATGTGATGAACCGCCTGTCACCCGGTCAGGTCAGTGAACCGGTCCGTACCCCCTTTGGCTGGCACATCATGGAAGTGCTGGAACGACGGGACCACGATGGTTCCAGGGCGCTGATGCGCACCCAGGCCAGGGAGATCATTCGGGATCGCAAACGGGACGACGAACTGGAACTGTGGCTACGCCGGTTGCGGGATGAATCCTTTGTGGAACTGCGGCTGGATGCCCTGAATCTGGACAGCCCGATCCGCCCCATTGCCCCTCTGGAGGGCCGATGACCCCCATCGTCCCCCGTATCGCCATCACCCCCGGAGAACCTGCAGGCATCGGCCCGGATCTGGTGGTGATGCTGGCCCAGCAGCCCAGCCCGGCACAACGGGTGGTGATCGGCGACCCCAAGGTCTTGCAGGCCCGGGCCAAAGCCCTGAAACACCCGCTGACACTGATCCCCTTTGACCCGGAACGCCCCCCCAGGGCCGATGCTGCCGGCACCCTGACCGTGGTCGAGGATTGCCATACTGCAGCGCCGGTTCGGGCCGGACATCTGGACCCGGCCAATGGTGCCTATGTGCTGCAAACCCTTGAGCGGGCGACCGACGGCTGTATGGCTGGCACCTTCGACGCCCTGGTCACCGGGCCGGTCAACAAGGCCATCATCAACCAGGCGGGCATACCCTTTACCGGCCATACGGAATTTCTGGCGGCCCGCTGTGGTGCCCCGATGCCGGTGATGCTGCTGGCTGCCGGGGCATTACGGGTGGCGCTGGCCACCACCCATCTGCCCCTGTCCAGGGTACCTGCCGCCATCACCCCGGCGCGACTCCTGACCGTGTTGCGTATCCTGCATCAGGATCTGCAACGGCAATTTGGATTACCGGCACCACGGATCCTGGTTTGCGGTCTCAATCCCCATGCCGGGGAAGATGGACACCTGGGTGATGAAGAAATCAGGATTATCACCCCGGTACTGGAGCAGCTTCGGGGAGAAGGCATGGACCTGCAAGGGCCCCTGCCCGCCGATACCCTGTTTACTGACCGTCATCTGCGGGAGGCGGACGCGGTATTGGCCATGTACCATGACCAGGGACTACCGGTACTTAAACATGCCGGTTTTGGCCAGGCCGTGAATATCACCCTGGGACTGCCCATGATCCGCACCTCCGTGGACCACGGCACGGCCCTGACACTGGCTGGCACCGGTCGGGCCGAGGCCGGCAGTTTGACCGCCGCCCTGGCGCTGGCCATTACCCTGGCCCGACAGGGATCATCCTGACCCACACCGAGGAATCGTCCATGTCCCGAGTCCTGCCCATCGGCACCCTGGCCCTGCTGGCCCTCACCCTGACCCTGGGAGGGTGTACATTCATCAAACTCACCCCAGGGGGTGAGCGGGTGCGTATTCTGGAGGCCCACGAAATCGGCAACTGCGAACGTATCGGCAGCACCTCCGCCTCGGTGGCAGAACAGGTGGGTATTTTCAGGCGCCCACCAGAAAAGCTGACCCAGGAAGTGGAACACGCCGCCCGCAATGCAGCCGCCGAGATGGGGGGCGACACCCTGGTGCCTCAAGGCCCCCTGCGGGAAGGTCGGCGGGGCTATGATGTCTACCGCTGCATTCGCTGATGGCCCTTCTGGAGACCTTATCCCCCGTGGAACATGCCCCCAAAAAACGCTTTGGCCAGCATTTCCTTCATGATCCCGGCATCATCAGCCGCATCGTCGGCGCCATCGACCCCCAACCAGGGCAAACCCTGGTGGAAATCGGTCCTGGCCTGGGGGCCATCACCCGGCCCGTACTGGCCCGCTGCCAGCAATTGCATGTGGTGGAACTGGACCGCAGCCTGATCCCCCGGCTGCACACCGAATATGCAGACATCGGTGAACTGGTGGTTCATGCCGCCGATGCCCTGAAATTTGACATCGGCACAGTGCCGGTCCCCCCCGGCCAGGGGCTGCGGGTCATCGGCAACCTGCCCTATAACATCTCTACCCCATTGATCTTTCACCTGCTCAAATGGGCCGATGGCATCCAGGACATGCACTTTTTGCTGCAAAAGGAAGTGGTGGACCGGCTGACCGCCCTTCCCGGCACCGCCGAATACGGACGCCTGGGGATCATGGTGCAATACCACTGCCAGGCTGAAGCCCTGTTCCATGTGGGACCGGGAGCATTTCGTCCCCCCCCACGGGTGGATTCCGCCGTGGTCCGGCTGGTGCCCTGGAAAACCCCACCCTGGCCCGCCCAGGATGACACCCTGTTTGCTGCCCTGGTTCACCAGGGATTCACCCGTCGCCGCAAAACACTACGCAACGCCCTGCAAGGGCTGGCAGATCCGGCGGCCATGATGGCCGCAGACATCGACCCCGGTCGGCGCCCGGAAACCCTGTCGGTGGCAGAGTTCGTCCGCCTGGCCAACCAGGTGGCCACAGGCCGCCCCTAAGCCGGCCCCGCAAGGGGTCAACCTACTTTTTTTATCCGCCATCAGCGAGGACATCATGGCAGAACACAACCCGCTGCTTCGTCTGAAAGACCTGGGCCAGAGCATCTGGTACGACTACATCCGCAGCGACCTCATGACCTCCGGGGCACTGGGGCGTCTGATCCGGGAAGACGGCCTGGGGGGACTGACCTCCAATCCGGCCATTTTCGACAAGGCCATCACCGGCAGTGACCTGTACGACAGCGCCATCCGGGATTGTCTGAGCCAGTCCCCGGACCTGACCACCCAGGCCCTGTTCTACCGACTGGCCATGGCCGACCTGCAGGCCGCTGCCGATGCCTTTGCCGACACCTACCGGGAAAGCGGTGGCCGGGATGGTTTTGTCAGCCTGGAAGTGTCCCCGGAACTGGCCTTCGACACCGAGGGCACCGTGGAGGAGGCCCTGACCCTGGCCCGCCAGATGGATCGGGCCAACCTGATGATCAAGGTACCCGGCACCTTGCCCGGGCTGGCGGCCATCGAACAACTCACTGCCGCCGGAATCAACGTCAACGTCACGTTGCTGTTCTCCGTCACCCGCTACCAGGCTGTGCTGGAAGCCTTCCTCAAGGGACTGGAAACCCGGCTGAACCAGGGGGCACCGGTGGCCTCCATTGCCTCGGTGGCCAGCTTCTTCATCAGCCGGGTCGACACCGCTCTGGATGCCCTGCTGGAGGAACGCATCCGTGAAGGCCGTCCGGTGGAACATATGCGAGGACAACTGGCCATCGCCAATGCCAAACTGGCCTATGCCCATTTTCAGCACGTCCGCGACAGCGAACGCTGGCAGCGGCTGGCCCGGGCGGGCGCCCAGCCCCAGCGGCTGCTATGGGCCAGCACCGGCACCAAAAATCCTGACTACAGCGATGTCATGTATGTGGACGGACTGATTGGCCCGGACACAGTCAATACCCTGCCTCCGGCCACTCTGGATGCCTTCCGGGATCACGGCAGCCCGACCCTGACCCTCACCCAGGATCAGGAACAGGCCCGCGCCCTGATTCAGGGACTGCCGGATCTGGGTATCGATCTGGAAAGTGTCACCGACCGACTGGAAGCCGAAGGGGTACAGGCTTTTGCCGATGCCTTTGCTCACCTGATGCAAGGTTTGAACGACAAGCGCAACCGCCTGACAGGCTAGGGGCACTGGATGGACATACTGGCAGGCGATATTGGCGGCACCAAGACCTTGCTCATGCGGGCCAAAGTGATACAAGGCCAGCTGGTCCAGAGGGACATTCAACACTATATCAGTGCCGATTATCCCCACCTGGCCCCCATGGTGCAGGCATTTCTGGCCCAGACCGGTGGGGGCACGCCGGTGGCGGCCACCTTCGCCCTGGCCGGCCCCGTCACCCGAAGGGGAGATCAGCAACAGGCCCGCCTCACCAATCTGCCCTGGCATCTGGACTCCCGGCAACTGGCTCAGGATCTGGGACTGGCCCGGGTGGTCCTGATCAATGACTTTGAGGGCATTGCCCACAGTCTGGAAGATCTGCCCGCCGACAGTCTGCATACCCTGCAACAGGGCAACCGGGAACCCGCCGGGGTGCGTCTGGTGGTGGGGGCCGGCACTGGCCTGGGCGTGTGCATGGTCTGTCCGGGCCACCCCCCACAACTGATCCCTACAGAAGCGGGCCACAGCACCCTGGCCCCAGGGGATGCCCGCCAGTCCCGTCTATGGGCCAGCATCACCCAGCAGGAAGGGCGCTGCAGCCGGGAGCACCTGCTCAGTGGCCGGGGCATCGCCCGGATTGCCCGCTTTCTTCTTGAAGAAAGCCCCCAGACACCGGACAAGACCATCAGCGACATCATGGCTCAACCGGACCCGGCCCCTGAACTCACCCGACTTGCCCTCACCGGCAGTCATCCCCTGGCGGTGGATGCCCTGGCCCTGTTCTGTGACCTCTACGGCGGCCAGACCGGTGATCTGGCCCTGGGTTGCCTGCCTTTTGGCGGGATCTATATTGCCGGCGGCATTGCCCCGCGCATCCTGCCCCTGCTGGATGGCGGCGGGTTCATCACCGCCTTTGGTCACAAACCGCCCATGAGCCACCTGCTGGCACAGATGCCGGTTCAGGTCATCACCGACCCCCAGGCGGGCCTGCTGGGCGCCGCCCGTCTGGCAGCGTCCCTGGGCATGCCATAAATCCGACCTGGGTCAAGCCCGTAAGCCCCTACTTTAGACAGGGGCTTGACCACTGACTACAATTGTGAGCGCAGATCAATCATCCTGCACACTCCATCCATCACCATAACCACGGGCTAACCTCATGCGCATCGCTTACACCCTCTGGGCACCCATTTATGATCGACTGATTGAAAAACCTTCAGCCGGCGTCAGACAACGCAGCCTGGAACGTCTGGGCAACGTAGACGGTCAATCCGTCTTGCTGGTGGGGGTGGGCACCGGACTGGATTTTCCCTTCCTGCCCCAGGGCGCTCATTACACCGGCGTAGACCTGACCCCGGCCATGCTCAAAAAAGCCACGGAGCGTGCCCAATCCCTGAATCTGGATATCGAACTCCATGAAGGCAACGCCCTGGCCCTGCCTTATGAAGACGGTCAATTCGACGTGGTGGTCATGCACAATGTCCTGGCGGTGGTCCCCAACTCGGCCAAGGCACTGACGGAAGCCACCCGGGTGCTCAAACCCGGTGGCCGGATTCTGATTCTGGACAAGTTCCTCAAACCTGGCGAAAGTGCACCCTTCCGCCGTCTGCTGGGCCTGGTCTCCCAGTTTTTGGCCACCCGTACCGATGTGGTATTCGAGAACCTGATGAAAAAGCGTACCGACCTGAAGATGCTGGAGGACAGCCCGGCCATGCTGCGAGGCTGGTTCCGGCATATCCTGCTGGAAAAGAAGGGCTGATCCGGCATCATGGCCCTGTATGCCGTTGGCGACCTGCAGGGCTGTCTTGAGCCGCTGCAACGACTCCTGGACCGGGTACACTTCGACCCGGCCCAGGACCGGCTGTGGCTGGTGGGAGATCTGGTGAACCGGGGACCGGACTCCCTGGGCTGTCTGCGGTTCGTGCATTCCCTGGGGGCAGCGGCGGTAACGGTGCTGGGCAACCACGACCTGCACCTGCTGGCCCTCCATGCCGGGGTACACAAACCCCGGCGCCGGGATACGATTCAGCCGATCCTCGACAGCCCGGATCGGGAACCACTCATGCACTGGCTGCGGCAGCAGCCGATCCTGCACCATGATGCAGCAGCCGGCTGGACCCTGGTCCATGCGGGCCTGCCGCCTCAATGGGATCTGGCCACGGCCCTGGCCTGCGCCGAGGAACTGCACCAGAAGCTACGAGGCCCCGACTATCGCACCCTGCTGCAGCGGATGTACGGCGATCAGCCCAAACGCTGGGATCCGGCCCTCTCCGGCTGGTCCCGCCTGCGCTTTATCACCAACTGTTTCACCCGGCTGCGCTACTGCACCCATGACGGCACCCTGGACATGGACCACAAAGGGCCGCCGGGCACCCAGCCCCCCGGCCTGCTGCCCTGGTTTCAGGTACCGGGCCGAGCCAGCGCAGACCTCAAACTGGTGGTAGGGCACTGGTCCGCCATCGGCCATCGTTACGAACATCAGGTCCTCACCCTGGACACCGGCTGTGTCTGGGGGGGACGGATGACCCTGGCCCGTCTGGACCGTCCCACACCGGAGATCATCCAGCAGACCTGTTAGCCGTCCTTGGTGTCCGGAAGATGGGTGTCTTCGGTCATCGCCAGCACTTCGCCGACGATATCATTCATGGTCACCAGCCCCACCAGGTTGCCGCCCTCCAGGACCACCACCCGATGGGCAGACTGGGCAATCATCATGGCAGCCACATACTTCACATCCATCATCTGCGGCACAATCAGGGCTGGCTTGGTGCACACGTCGTAAACATTCAGCAGATCGATGTCGCCTTCCTCAGACACAATCGTGCGCAAAATGGTTGTATAGGTCAGGATGCCATAGGCATCGTGATTGTCGCGGCGATCCACCACCAGCGACTTCACCTTATGAAGCCGCATTTTGGCCATGGCTTCCCGCAACGTGGCCAGTGGCGAGATGCTAATGACCTCGGTCTGCATGATGTCTTTGACTAGCATGCCATCTCCAGAAACAAAACAAGTTATCGCGCCCGAGCCCAGGCACGTTTTCGCGGCCAGTGTAGCGGCGCCATGCAAATCCCTGCAAGGGGATGTATCCCCGCTTGGGGCGTGAGCGCCGCCATGCACAGGCCGGTTTTTTATGGCTTTGAAGTTGGCGGCGGCAGGCTGTTCTGGAATGCCTCCCTGACCACCTCTTCGGTTGCCCTGGACACACTGCGCCGATCCCTGCCCTCCACAGGGATCGGCGGCAGGAAGCTGAGAACCACATCGACCCTGGGCATGGTCAGCAGGCTCAGGGCATGGGTAAGAAAATTCTGGTTATCCACAAAGGGGGCGGCATGATCTGCCGGGGGCAGGTAGCGGATGGACACCGGCTGTACCGGACACCCGGCGCTCTGGGCCGCCTGGAACAGCCGGGGATGAAACCGGCGCACCTCCGTACCTGGAGTGGTCATACCCTCGGGAAACACATGCACCGAATGGCCATCCCTCAGATGCCCGGCCATCTGATCGGACACCTGGGAGGCAGCGCCGGTGGCGCCACGGCGAATGAACACGGTGCCATTACGCCCGGACAGCCAGCCGATCAGCGGCCAGCGGCGCACCTCCGACTTGGACAGGAAACCCACCGGGGCATAGGCCCCCAGCACCGGGACATCCAGCCAGGAGATATGATTGGAAACCGACAGCACCGGCCCGGCGGAGGGTTGACCGCGTACATGGATACGCACACCGAAAAGCCGACAGAATATCCGGTACCACCACTGAAGCACCCGCCGGAATCGCTGATCCGGCATCCCGGCCTGGTTGGGTCGCCCCAGCAGCAGGGTCAGGATCACGGCCAGAAGCAGGTGAATCATCAAGGGAATCAGCCTGTAGGTACATCTGAAAATTTTCATCATTATCATCAACCTGCGGACCTGAGAGTTGAAACACGGCAACGGCGTAGGCCGCAATCTGTATGGCTGCTTGACTGTGGCGTACATTATTGATGACTCTCAATGCAAGGCTTGCGCCCCGATTGAGGAAACATTGCAATAATGGCATAAAGCTTCTGTGACCCATTCCCGATTTGCTCTCCCCCAAGGAGCCTGCCGCACATGGATCGTTTCCCCCCCGATTACCCCCACTGGAACCAGCCGCCAGATCGACCAGCCACGAACCGGATCAGCCCGTGGGAGAGGTTGCCATGCTGAAGCTCGAAGACGTCAGGAAAGACGCCCAGGTGCGCGGCATCCGGCATGACGAGATCGTCCGCATCGTCAGCGTGGAGCCGGTGGGCACGGATGCCCTCACCGTCATCTACCGGGACAGTCAGGGACAACTGCACGATCGGATGCTGTTTCGCGGCGACGAGGTCAACCTGTCCCTGGCCCAGGCCGGGCGGCCCTGGGCGCTGGATGCCCCCGGCGAGGACTTCAAGCTGGCCCTGGAAGCCTACCGCATCAGCCAGGCCGCCCTGTTTGATCCCATGATGGCCGTGCACACCTCCAATGTGGAGCCGCTGCCCCACCAGATTGCCGCCGTCTATGAGGCCATGCTGCCCCGGCAGCCGCTGCGCTTCGTGCTGGCCGATGACCCCGGTGCCGGGAAAACCATCATGGCCGGCCTGCTGATCCGGGAACTGCTGCTGCGGGCCGATGCCCGGCGCATCCTGATCGTGTCGCCGGGTGGCCTGACGGAACAATGGCAGGAAGAACTGCTGGAAAAATTCGGGGTGCAGTTCGAAATCTTCAGCCGGGAAAAACAGGAACAATGCGCCTCCGGCAACTACTTCGACCAGCAGGATCTGCTCATCTGCCGCCTGGATCAGCTCTCCCGTAACAAGGCACTGCAGGAAAAGCTGGCCACCACCGAATGGGACCTGATCATCGTCGATGAGGCCCACAAGCTGTCGGCCAACTACTACGGCAACAAGGTCAACAAGACCGAGCGTTTCAAGCTGGGGGAACTGCTGGGTTCCCTCAGCCGCCATTTCCTGCTGATGACGGCCACCCCCCACAACGGCAAGGAAGAGGATTTTCAGATCTGGCTGTCATTGCTGGATGGCGACCGCTTCTACGGCAAGTTCCGCGAAGGCGCCCACAAGGTGGATGTCTCCGACATGATGCGCCGCATGGTCAAGGAAGAACTGCTCAAGTTCGACGGCACCCCCCTGTTTCCCGAGCGGCGTGCCTATACCGCCAACTATGACCTGTCGGACCTGGAAGCCGCCCTCTATACCGATGTGACCGAGTATGTGCGCCATGAAATGAACCGGGCCGATGCCCTGTCCGGCAAGCGCAAGGGCACCGTGGGCTTTGCCCTCACCCAGTTGCAGCGGCGCCTGGCCTCCAGCCCCGAGGCCATCTACCAGTCCCTCAGACGCCGCCGCCGCAAGCTGGAAGACAAGCTTGAGGAGATGCGGCTGATGGCCCGTGGTCAGGCGGTCCGGGAGGATGGCATTGCCTCTGGCCTGGGCACCTACCTGGTCCCCAGGCAGATCGAACTGCCGGACAACCTGGACGAACTGGACGAGGAACTGAACGCCGAGGAATACGAGCGTTACGCCGATCAGGTAGTGGATCAAGCCACGGCCGCCGAGACCGTCGCCGAACTGGAGGCGGAAATCTTCAGCCTGCGGGCGCTGGAGCAACAGGCCATGGCACTGGTGCAGTCCGGCAAGGACCGCAAATGGGAAGAACTCTCCCATCTGTTGCAGGACAGCCCGGAGATGTACACCGCCACCGGCAGTCGCCGCAAGCTGATCATCTTCACCGAGCACCGTGACACCCTCAACTACCTGCTGGACCGCATCCGCAACCTGCTGGGCCGCCCGGAATCGGTGATCACCATCCATGGCGGCACCAACCGGGACGACCGGCGCAAGGCCCAGGAGCAGTTCCGCCACAACCCCGATGTGCTGGTTCTGGTGGCCACCGATGCCGCGGGTGAAGGCGTCAACCTGCAGAACGCCAACCTGATGGTCAACTACGACCTGCCCTGGAACCCGAACCGGCTGGAACAGCGCTTTGGGCGCATTCACCGCATCGGTCAGACCGAGGTCTGCCATCTGTGGAACCTGGTGGCCAACGAGACCCGGGAAGGGGCGGTGTTCCAGAAACTGTTCGACAAGCTGGAAGTGGAAAAGACCGCCCTCGGCGGCAAGGTGTTCGACATCCTGGGGGAAGCCTTTGAAAACATCTCCCTCAAGGCACTGCTGGTGGAAGCCATTCGCTACGGCGAATCCCCCGAGGTCAAGGCGCGCCTGGAACAGGTGATCGAAGGTGCCCTGGACACCGAACACCTGCGGGAGATCATCCGCCGTCACGCCCTGGTGGAACAGCACATGGACCTGGAGGCGTTGTACGCCGTCAAGGAAGAGATGGAGAAGGCCGAGGCCCGCAAGCTGCAGCCCTATTTCATCCGGGCCTTTTTCGTCCAGGCCTTTGAGCACCTGCAGGGAGAACTCCGCCCCCGGGAGGCGGGCCGCCATGAAATCCGCCACGTCCCGGCGTCCATTCGGGAGCGGGATCGGGTCATCAGCGAAAGCCGTGCCCCGGTCCTGAAGAAATACGAACGGATCTGTTTCGAGAAGGACCGGGTGCGGCTTCCCGGCAAGCCCATGGCCGATCTGATCCACCCCCTGCATCCGCTCATGCACGCCATCACGGACCTGGTGCTCTCGGCCCACCGCGCCAGGCTCAAGCAGGGCGCCATACTGCTGGACCCCAACGACGACGGCACCGAACCCTGGATGCTGTTCATGCTGGATCATGCCGTCCGGGAAGAACAGGGTACGGGTGGGCGCCCGCCACGGGTGGTGTCCCGGCGTCTGCAATTCGTGGCCATCGACGCTCAGGGGCAGGGCGGTCATGCCGGTTGGGCGCCCCATCTGGATCTGGAACCCCTCGACGACGACGCGCTTGCCCTGGTAAAGGATCTGCGCCAGGCGCCCTGGCTCACTCAGGATCTGGAAGCCCTGGCCCTGAACCACGCGGTGCAGGCCCTGGTGCCCGACCATTACCAGGAAGTGAAGTCCCGACGCCAGCGGCAGGCCGACAAGGTGCTGGATGCCGTCAACGAGCGTCTGGTGAAGGAAATCAATTACTGGTCGGATCGCTATATCAAGCTCACCGACGACATGAAGGCCGGCAAACAACCGCGCCTGCAGCCGGAAATGGCCCGGCGACGGGTGGATGAACTGACCGAGCGGCTCAACCAGCGTCGCCGGGAACTGGAGGCGATGAAACAGGTGGTCTCCAGTCCACCGGTGGTGATTGGCGGTGCCCTGGTCATCCCTCGGGGTCTGCTGGCGGAACGCAAGGGAGAGACTTCATTCACGGTGGATGCCCAGGCCCGCGCCCGGGTCGAGCGCATCGCCATGCAGGCCGTCATGGATGCCGAGCGAGCCATGGGGCATCAGGTATTTGATGTTTCGGCGCAGAAATGCGGCTGGGATATCACCGCCCGGCCCCCGGTTCAGCCCGATGGCTCCCTGCCGCCGGACCGACACATCGAAGTGAAGGGACGCGCCAAGGGGCAGACCACGGTGACCGTCTCCCGCAACGAGATCCTCTACGGCCTGAACCAGACGGAGAAGTTCTGGCTGGCCATCGTCCTCGTGGAGGGCGAGACCTGGGAAGGACCGTTCTATGTCCACCAGCCGTTCACCCAGGCACCCGACTGGGCGGTGTCCAGCATGAACCTGGATCTGGAGCAACTGCTGGCCAGGGCCGTGGAAGGCACGCTGAGCGAATGGGCCTCGGCGGCGGATGAGGACGCCTACCGTGATCTTTAAATGCCGCTTACCCTCACAATAAAGGATAGAACTTCTTGCACCCTGTCAAATCTCCCAAAAAACTGATCGAAGTGGCCTTGCCGCTGGATGACATCAATGCCGCGGCAGCCAGGGAAAAGTCCATCCGCCATGGCCACCCCAGCACCTTGCATCTGTGGTGGGCGCGGCGCCCCCTGGCGGCGGCCCGGGCGGTGCTGTTCGCTCAACTGGTGAACGATCCCGGCTATCAGCGGGAACTGGGCTACGGGGTGAACAAGCAGGAAGCCGAGATCAAGCGAGAAAAGCTGTTTCAGATCATCCGCGACCTGGTGCAATGGGAGAACACCAACAACGAGGAAGTCCTTGGCCGTGCCCGGGAGGCCATCCGGGAAAGCTGGCGGGAAACCTGCCACCTGAACCGCCACCACCCCCAGGCGGCGGAACTGTTCAACCCGGATCAATTACCCGCATTCCATGATCCATTTGCTGGAGGAGGGGCGATACCCCTGGAGGCCCAGCGCCTGGGGCTGGAAAGCTACGCCTCGGACCTGAATCCGGTGGCGGTGATGATCAACAAGGCCATGATCGAGATTCCGCCCAGGTTCGCCGGGCAAAGGCCGGTGGGGCCGGAGCCCGAAGGGGAGAAGCAGCAGAGCTTCGAGCAGGATTGGCCTGGGGCCACGGGACTTGCCGAGGATGTGCGCCGCTATGGGTATTGGATGCGGGAGGAAGCCTTCAAGCGCATTGGCCATCTGTATCCCAAAGTGAAGATCACGCCCGAGATGGTGGCCGAGCGGCCTGATCTGAAAGCCTATCTCGGTGAGGAACTGACGGTGATTGCCTGGTTGTGGGCAAGGACGGTGAAGAGTCCAAATCCGGCGTTCAGTCATGTGGATGTGCCGTTGGTGTCCAGTTTTGTGCTGTCCAGCAAGAAGGGCAAGGAAGCCTATGTGCAGCCGGTGGTGGATGGGGATCGGTATGTATTCGGTATCAGAGTGGGTACACTGCCAGACGATGCTAAACAGGGTACAAAATTGGGTCGTGGTGCCAATTTTAATTGCCTTTTTTCAAACACTCCTATTCAGCCGAAATACATTTATGAACAAGCCCAGGCTGGAAATCTGGGGCAGAGGCTGATGGCCATTGTTGCTGAGGGAAAATCGGGACGTGTTTATCTATCGCCTGATATCCGACATGAGGACACAGCTAATCAAGCACAGCCTGAATGGAAACCCACAGCACTGATGCCAGAGAATCCCCGATGGTTCTCTCCACCCATGTATGGCATGAAAAGTTACGGCGACCTTTTCACCCCCCGCCAACTGGTAGCCCTCACCACCTTCTCCGATCTGGTGCAGGAAGCCAGGGAAAAGGCCATTGCCGACTATCGTGCGGCAAACCCCAATCCCTCCACTCGACGCGGGGTGGGTTTGGATGAAGGCAGTCTCGATCCCGATGATATGCCACTGGCCCAAGGTGGATCGGGGGCGACAGCGTATGGGGATGCGGTGGCTGTTTATCTCGGACTTGCAAACGATAAGTTGAGTGATTACAACAGTACGCTTGTTGCTTGGAGTCCGACTAGAGATCAGTTAAAAACTACTTTCGGTAGGCAAGCACTCCCGATGGTTTGGGATTTTTCAGAAACAAATTTATTCGCTAGTGCGGCTGGCGATATTGAGGTTTCTGTTAGAGGTATTATTAGGGCGCTGAATAATGTTCCTTGTGGGTCTTTCTCAAAAGTTATTCAATTTGATGCTCAAACACAAGAAATTAGCCAAGGAAAAGTTGTTTCTACGGATCCGCCTTACTATGACAATATAGGTTATGCCGACCTTTCGGATTTTTTCTATGTCTGGATGCGCCGATCTTTGCGTCGTATCTATCCTGATTTGTTTGGCACCATGGCTGTACCCAAGGAACAGGAACTGGTGGCCACACCCTATCGCCATGGTAGCAAGGAAAAGGCCGAAACCTTCTTCATGAAAGGCATGACACAAGCCATTCATAAATTGGCGACGCAGGCCCATCCGGCCTTTCCGGTCACCATTTATTACGCTTTCAAGCAATCGGAAACCAAGGAAGGCAGCACCACCAGCACGGGGTGGGTGACGTTTCTGGAAGCCGTGATTCAGGCCGGCTTTTCTATCGACGGTACTTGGCCGATGCGAACAGAAAGGGAGGTCAGAACAATTGGTTTAGGCACCAACGCCTTGGCCTCCTCCATCGTCCTCGTCTGCCGCAAACGCCTCCCCAACGCCGGCACCATCTCCCGCCGCGACTTCCAGCGCCAGTTGCGGGAAGAAATGCCCGAAGCCCTGGAAACCATGATCGGCGGCGAGACCGGCCAGACCCCCATTGCCCCGGTGGACCTGGCCCAGGCCGCCATCGGTCCCGGCATGGCCATCTACTCCCGCCACGAGGCGGTGCTGAACCAGGACGGCTCGCCCATGGGCGTCCACGATGCCCTGATCCTCATCAACCGGGCCATCACCGACTACCTCAGCCCCGACTCCGGCAACTTCGACGCCGACACCCAGTTCTGCGCCGGCTGGTTCGATCAATATGGCTGGAACACCGGCCCCTTTGGTGAGGCCGACACCCTGGCCAGGGCCAAGGGCACCAGTGTGGACGGGGTGCGGGAAGCCAACGTGATCGAATCCGGAGGCGGCAAGGTCAGTCTATTGAAATGGGGCGAATATGCCGCCGACTGGGACCCCCTCACCGACAAGCGGACCCCCATCTGGGAAGCCTGTCACCAGATGATCCGCCGCCTGCAGCAGGACGGCGAAACCGCCGCCGGCCTCTTGCTGGCCCGGATGCCGGAAAAGGGGGAGCCCATCCGCCAGTTGGCCTATCACCTGTACACCCTCTGCGAGCGCAAGAAATGGGCCGAGGAAGCCCGTTCCTATAACGAACTCATCGCCTCCTGGAGCGCCATCGTGGCGGCTTCCCATGACGTGGGGCATGTGGGCACGCAGGCCGGTCTGGAATTTTGATCCGGGAAAGACACGCTGGACATCACCAAGGAATCGAGACATGAGTTTGAAACCCTGGAAAGAGATCGCCCGCCCCCATAAAGATGTGCTGGAAGGCACTTTCAAACAGTCCGAGTTTGCGGCGGATATCTCCCAGGTGGCCGGCGGTACGGCACCGGAGGAATACCAGGACGCGGAGAAGTTCTTCGCCCGCACCTACATCACCGAGGGTATGCGCCTGTTGCTGATTTCCGTGGCCCAGCGTCTGGCCGGAAAGGGCGGCGATCCGGTGATCCAGTTGCAAACCGCCTTTGGTGGCGGCAAGACCCACACCATGCTGGCGGTGTACCACCTGGCGGCCCGGCAAACCGCCACCGACAAGCTGATGGGGGTGCCGCCGATACTGGATGAGGCCGGCATCCATGAATTGCCCCAGGCTCGGGTGGCGGTCATCGACGGCATCAAGCTGTCTCCCAGTCAGGCGACGCCTCGGGATGGCCGACGGGTGAATACCCTGTGGGGAGAACTGGCCTGGCAACTGCTCGGCGAAGCGGGCTACGAGCGCGTGGCCCAAAGCGACGAAAGCGGGGTCTCACCGGGCAAGGAAGTGCTCAGGCAACTGCTGGAGCAGGCGGCCCCCTGCGTGATCCTGATCGACGAGCTGCTGGCCTTCATCCGCCAGTTGGCGCCGGGCAAGTCCTATCTGGCCGGCACCTATGACAGCAATCTCAGCTTCATCCAGGGGCTGACCGAAGCCCTGAAGGCGGTGCCCAATGCCATCCTGCTGGCCTCCCTGCCCGAATCGGAACTGGAAGTGGGGGGTACCCAGGGGCAGCAGGTACTCAGCGCCCTGGAGAAGTATTTTGCCCGGGTGGAATCAGTGTGGAAGCCGGTGGCCACGGAAGAGGCGTTCGAGATCGTCCGCCGCCGCCTGTTCGACTGCTCCGGCACCCGGGCGGAAGTGGAAGGCATCAGCCGCCAGTTTTCGGACTTCTATCGGCAGCATGCCACCAAGTTTCCCGTGGAAACCCAGTCCAATGAGTATTTCGAGCGCCTGTGTCGTTCCTATCCGATCCACCCGGAGATTTTCGACCGGCTGTACGAAGATTGGTCCACCCTGGAGAAATTTCAGCGTACCCGGGGTGTGCTGCAGTACATGGCCATCGTCATTCATCGCCTGTGGCTCTCGGAAAACCGGGATGCCCTGATCATGCCCGGTTCCCTGCCCCTGGAGGACAGCACCGTGCGCCACAAGAGCATCCATTATCTGCCTCAGGGCTGGGAACCGGTGATCGAGCGGGAGGTGGATGGGCCACGGTCCACCGCACTGGACCTGGATCGGGAAAAGACCCTGTTCGGCAGCGTTCAGGCCGCCCGCCGCACGGCCCGTACCCTGTTTCTGGGTAGCGCGCCTTCCAGCAATGCCCAAAATGTCAGGGGTATCCAGCAGGAACGCCTTCTCCTGGGGACCGTGCAGCCGGGACAGTCCATCGGCATTTTCGAGGATGCCCTCAAACACCTGCGGGACCGGTTGCATTATCTCTATGGGGAGCAGGACCGGTTCTGGTTTGATACCAAGCCAAACCTGCGGCGGGAAATGGAGAGCCGCAAGCAGCGGATCCAGAACCAGGATGTGCTGATTTCCCTGCTCAAGGACCGTATCCAGCGGCTGATGGGGCGCAGTCACCACTTCGCCGGGATTCATGTGTTCACCCCTTCCGGGGATGTGCCGGATGACTATGGTATCGGCCCTCGGCTGGTGATCTTGCCCACCCAGGCGGGCTATAGCCGGACCGAGCGCCATGAGGCCGGCAAGGTGGCGGAAGAGATCCTGCGCCAACGGGGTGACCAGCCCCGCCAGAAGCAGAACCGGCTGATCTTTCTGGCGCCGGATGCGGATGTGGTCAGTCGCCTCAAGGAGCAGGGCCGGATCTATCTGGCCTGGCGGTCCATTGTCGAGGACATTGAAAACGGCACCCTGAATCAGGATTTGGCCCATCTGCGTCAGGCCAAGCAGAACCGGGATGCTGCCGAGGCCGCGCTGACCCAGATGATTCGTGAGGCTTACAAGTGGCTGATGGCACCGCTGGAAGAATTTGAGCGGGGCAAGCCGGTACTGAAGTGGGAAGTGGTACAGATTGCCACCACCACCAAGAACCTGGTGGACACCATCGAGCAGCGACTGCGGGAAGAGGAGTGGGTGATTTTTGAGTGGTCACCGATCTTCCTGCGCAACGTGCTGGGGCAGTGGTACTTCAAGGAGGGAGTCACCGACGTCAGTGCGCTGAAGGTCTGGCAGGATTGCTGCCACTACCTGTACCTGCCGCGCTTGTTGAATGACCAGGTTTTCAAGGACGCCCTGAATCAGGGGCTGGCCTCGGAAGATTATTTTGGCCATGCCGCCGGCAGGGAAGGGGATCGGTATCTGGGCTTCGTGTTTGCCCGCAATCATGGGGCCAGCATCGACACGGAATCCCTGCTGATCGAGCGGGAGGCGGCCCGGGCCTATCGTGACCGTCTGGAGGCGGAAAAACGTGCGGACGAGCAGATCAATAAGCCTGTTGAACCGGTTCCCGACACCACCGGCGGCCCGACGGGTGAGGGTAAAACCGGATCTGGCTCGGGTACCTCTGGTGGTGGCGTCACAGAGGTACCGCCGCCAGTGCCTGGGAACACTACCCCCTCCGCCACGGTAAAGAAACAGTTCTACGGCACCGTGGACCTGGACCCCATCAGGGCCAAGATGGATTTTGCCACGTTGGTGGATGAGATCGTGGAGAAGTTCACCTTGTGTTCGGGGGTGAAGGTGAAAATCTCGGTGGAGATCGAAGCCCAGGCACCGGAGGGGTTCGATGAAAAGCTGCAGCGGGATATCCGGGAGAATTGCAACGTGATGAAGTTCAAGGGGGCGGAGTTTGAGCAGTAAAAAGTGCAAAACCGACAAAAGCCTCGCCATCGCCCATGGGCTGGAGGTGTGTATATTGAGCCGGAGTCTGTGTCTACATGCTCGGGGCGGAAAAAGACGGTCAAGGATGCGCCCTTCGAAGAAGGGGCTTGGCTAAGGGGTGAACAAGCAAGGGCACGCCCAGATCGGTCTATAATAGGCGTTTTGCCGGAGCCCCCATGGAAACCCTCGACTACGTCCCCCTGCGCCTGAAGAAAAACGAAGAACGGCGCCTGCTGGCCGGCCACGCCTGGATCTTCAGCAATGAAGTGGACGTGGAGGCCACCCCCATCCGCTCCCTGGAACCGGGCCAGCCGGTGACCCTCCAGGACAGCCGGGGGCGCACCCTGGGCACGGGCTACGCCAACCCCAATTCCCTCATCTGTGCCCGCCTGGTGACCCGGGACGCGGATCACCCCTTCGGCCCCTCCCTGCTGGTCCACCGCCTCAAGGTGGCCCTGTCCCTGCGGGAGCGTCTGTTCGAGGAACCCTTCTACCGACTGGTTCACGGCGAGAGCGACGGTCTGCCGGGTCTGGTGGTGGACCGCTACGGCGACGTGCTGGTGGCCCAGATCACCACCGCCGGCATGGAACGCCTGCGGGATGCCCTGCTGAGCGCCTTCGAGAAGGTGCTGCGCCCGAGCGCCGTGCTCTGGCGCAACGACAGCCCGGTGCGTAGCCTGGAAGGGCTGGATCTTTATGTGCAGCCGGCCACCGGCCCCATCCCGGAGACCGTGGAGATCACCGAAAACGGCGCCCGCTTCCAGGTCCCCCTGCTGGCGGGCCAGAAGACCGGCTGGTTCTATGACCAACGGGACAACCGGGCCTGGCTGCGGCGCCTCTCCACCGGGGCCCGGGTGCTGGACCTGTTCAGTTACGCGGGGGGCTGGGGCATCCAGGCAGCCATGCACGGGGCAGAACAGGTCACCTGCGTGGATGCCTCCGCCGATGCCGTCGCCCAGGTGGAAGCCAATGCCCGCCTGAACCGGGTGGATGACCGGGTGCAGGCCCTGGCGGGAGACGCCTTCGAGGTGCTGCGCCGACTGCGGGAGGAACGGGCCCGTTTCGATCTGATCATCGTCGACCCGCCGGCCTTCATCAAACGCCGCAAGGACCTCAAGGAAGGGACCGCCGCCTACCGGCGCATCAACCAGATGGCCCTGCAGGTCCTGGCCCGGGACGGCTTTCTCATCGCCTGTTCCTGCTCCCAGCACATGGCGGCCGATGCCCTGGAAAAACAGATTCATGCCGCCGCCCGCCACGTGGACCGACAGATGCAGATCCTGTCCCGCGGCGGTCAGGCCAGTGATCACCCCATCCATCCGGCCATGCCGGAGACGGCCTATCTCAAGGCGATCCTCTGTCGCTGTATCGGACAATAACCACAGGTTAGAATCCACCGATGACGCCTACACATCCCTTCATCGATCCCGTGGCCCTGAGCCTGGGTCCCCTGCAGATCCACTGGTACGGCCTCATGTACCTGCTGGGCTTTGCCGCCTTCTGGGCCCTGGGCTGGCTGCGGGCCGGCCAGCCCTGGAGCCCCCTGAACCGGGAGCAGGTTTCCGACCTGCTCTTCTACGGCGTCATCGGCGTGATCGTGGGGGGGCGACTGGGTTATGTCCTGTTCTACAACCTAGACGCCCTGGCCGGTGATCCACTGATGCTCATCCGGCTCTGGGAAGGGGGCATGAGCTTCCACGGCGGTCTGATCGGGGTGCTGGTCACCTGCTGGCTCTATGCCCGCAAGCTGGGTTGCGGCTTTTTGCAACTCACCGACTTCGTCGCCCCCCTCATCCCCATCGGCCTGGGGGCCGGACGCATCGGCAACTGGATCAACGGCGAACTCTGGGGCAAACCCACGGACCTGCCCTGGGGCATGATCTTCCCGGCCGCGGACCTGCTGCCCCGTCACCCCACCCAGCTCTACCAGGCGGCCCTGGAAGGGCTGGCCCTGTTCCTGATCCTGTGGTTCTTCTCCCGGCGCTGGCGACCGGTGGGGGCGGTGTCCGGCCTGTTCCTGATGGGTTACGGGGTGTTCCGCTTCCTGGTGGAATTCTGGCGCCTGCCCGACGCCCACATCGGTTATCTGGCCTTCGGCTGGCTCACCCTGGGTCAACTCCTCACCCTGCCCATGATCCTGGCCGGCGTCATCCTGCTGGCCTGGGCCCGACGGCGGGAGAAGGCACGTCATGCATAGTTATCTTCAGCTCCTGCAACAACTGCTGGAACAGGGCACGGAGAAATCCGACCGCACCGGTACCGGCACCCGTTCCCTGTTCGGTCACCAGATGCGCTTCGACCTGGCCCAGGGGTTTCCTCTGGTGACCACCAAGAAGCTGCATCTCAAGTCCATCATCCACGAACTGCTCTGGTTCCTCAAAGGTGACACCTCCACCGCCTATCTGCAGGCCAACGGGGTGCGCATCTGGGATGAATGGGCCACGGCGGACGGCGATCTGGGGCCGGTCTATGGTCGGCAATGGCGGTCCTGGCCCCTGCCCGGCGGCGGTCACGTGGATCAGATCAGCCAGGTGGTGGAACAGATCCGCACCCGGCCCGACTCCCGGCGCCTGATCGTCAGTGCCTGGAACGTGGCGGACCTGCCGGACGAAAGCGTCTCCCCCCAGGACAATGTCCGCGCCGGACGCATGGCCCTGGCACCCTGCCATTGTCTGTTCCAGTTTTATGTGGCCGACGGGCGACTGTCCTGCCAGCTCTATCAGCGCAGCGCCGATATCTTTCTGGGGGTGCCCTTCAACATGGCCTCCTACGCCCTGCTCACCCTCATGGTGGCCCAGGTCACGGACCTGGAACCGGGGGAGTTCATCCATACCTTCGGTGACGTGCATCTGTATCTGAACCACCTGGATCAGGCCCGTGAGCAGCTGGCCCGCGAACCCTATCCCCTGCCCCGGATGGTGCTCAATCCGGCGGTGAAATCCCTGTTCGACTTCCGTTACGAGGACTTCACCCTGCTGGATTACCAGGCCCATCCCCACATCAAGGCCCCGGTGTCCGTATGACCGATTCCCAACCGCTGCTCACCGCCGTGGTCGCCATGGACCGCAACCGGCTCATCGGCGCCGACAACCGCCTGCCCTGGCACCTGCCGGCGGATCTTGCCCATTTCAAGCGTCTGACCATGGGCGGCTGCATGCTCATGGGGCGCAAGACCTTCGAGTCCATTGGTCGCCCGCTGCCGGGCCGACGCAGTCTGATCATGACCCGAGACCCGGATTTCCAGGCCCCCGGCTGCACGGTGGTCCACGACCTGGACCAGGCCCTGGCGGCCGCCGGGGCGGTGGAGGAGATCTTCGTCATCGGCGGGGCGGACCTGTTCCGGCATCTTTTGCCGTTGTGCCGGCGGATGCACCTGACGGTGATCGAGCATGCCTTCGAGGGAGACACCTTCCTGCCCCAGCTCAACGAGACCTGGCAGGAAGTGGCCCGGGAAGCCCATGATGCCGATGACAAAAACCCCTATCCCTACACCTTCCTGACCCTGGAGCGCCGCCTCTAGCCGGCTAGGACGGCGTACGGAGCCGACGCAGCAGGGCAGCCCCCGGCAGACTGAAGATCACGGCAAACAGCAATGCCGCCGCCACCACGATGGAAGGTCCGGCGGGGGTATCCCAGGTCAGGGACCCCCACAAACCGCCGGCCACGGCCAGACAGCCGATCAGGGCCGCGAACAGGGCCATCCGCTCCGGCGTGGACGACAACCGCCGGGCCGCCGCCGCCGGAATGATCATCAACGAGGTGATCAGCAAAATGCCCACCACCTTCATGGCCACGGCAATGACCAGGGCCATGAGCAGCATGAAACCCATGCTCACCAGGGTCACCCTCACCCCCTCCACCCGGGCCAGATCCTCATGCACCGTGATCGCCAGCAGGGGTCGCCACAGGGCCGCCAGCATCCCCAGGGCCAGCACGCCACCGAGGAAGATCCATATCAGGTCCTCATGGGACACCGCCAGGATGTCGCCGAACAGGTAGGCCATCAGATCAATCCGGACCCCTTCCAGAAAGGCCACCGCCACCAATCCCAGGGACAGACTGCTGTGGGCCAGGATGCCCAGCAGGGTGTCCGTGGCCAGCCGTCGCTGCCGCTGCAGCAACATGAGCACCAGGGCCAGGGTTACACAGAGGATGACCACGGTCAGATTCACGTTCAGACCGATGAGAAAACCCAGGGCGACTCCCAACAGGGCGGAATGGGCCAGGGTATCGCCGAAATAGGCCATCCGGCGCCAGACCACGAAGGAACCCAGCGGCCCCGCCACCAGGGCCACGGCCATGCCGCCGAGCAAGGCCCGGACAATGAAATCATCCATGGTGCCGATGGGCCTCCGACCCGGGGCAGCCGCGCCCGGGCGGCCCTTCCCCCTCAAACGCCACCACGTCGCCGTGCAGATCATGGCGGTGATCGTGATGATGGGTGTACAGGACCATGCCCGCCGGCATGGTCTTGCCGAACAGTTTGAGATAGGCGGGATCGCGGCTCACCACGTCCGGCTGGCCGGTACAGCACACATGCTGATTCAGGCAGATCACCGAATCGGCGGCGGCCATGACCAGGTGCAACTCGTGGGACACCATCAGCACCCCGCAGCCGTAGCGGTCGCGCAGGCGGGCGATGAGCTGGAACACCTCCCCCTGCCCGGCCACGTCAACCCCCTGGGCGGGCTCATCCAGCACCAGGAGATGGGGTTCCCGCAGCAGGGCGCGGGCCAGCAGGATGCGCTGCATTTCCCCACCGGACACCGACTGCACAGGCTGCTCCAGCAGATGGGCGCAGCCCACTTCCGCCAGCACCCGGGCCAGCCGGTCCTTGGGAAAACGCCCCCCCAGCCCAAGGAAGCGACGCACGGTGATGGGCAGGATCTCATCCACCTGGATGCGCTGGGGCATGTAGCCGATACGCAGCCCCGGCCGGCGCAGGACCTGGCCGCCGGTGGGTGAGAGCAGCCCCAGCAACACCTTGAGCAAGGTGGTCTTGCCGGCGCCGTTGGGACCGATGAGGGTGACGATCCGGCCGGCTTCCACCGCCATGTCCACCCCGTCCAGAATGCGCCGCCCCCCCGCCACCAGACCCACCTGCCGCGCCGCCACCAGGGCGCCGCGAGCCGGCACGGCATCATCACGGGATCGGATCAGACGGGACAGAGGGAACATGGCAACCGGACTCGGCGCAGAGAAAGGATGGAAGTGTTTTCCGGGAAGATTGTTATAGTATTACATAACCCACATCAACCATGGAGTCCATTCACCCATGCGCAGCCGCCGATTGCTTGCGGGCCTCACGGCCCTGGTACTGGTCATGCTCCTGCCGACGGTGTTGCAGGCAGCCCCTCGGGTCGTGGTCAGCATACCCCCGATCCACAATCTGGTCAGCGGGATCATGGAAGGCGTGGCAGAGCCGGTGCTGCTGGTGCCCGGCGGGGCCTCTCCCCATGACTACGCCCTGCGTCCTTCGGACATGCGGCATCTGCAGTCGGCCCAGGTGGTGATCTGGGTGGGCCGCGACCTGGAAGGTTTTCTGGAGCGGCCTCTGGCCAGACTGCCGGAATCCGTGACAAAAGTCACCCTGCTCAAGGACGCCGACCTGGTGCGTCATGAACTACGGGAGGGAGGCATCTGGGATCGCCATGACCACGGCCACGGTCATGACCACAACCATGGTCATAGCCATAGTCACAGTCACAGCCATGGTCACGATCATCACCATGACGTGGACAGCCATGTCTGGTTATCGCCCGAGAACGCGGCCCGTATCGTCCGCCATGTGGCCGACGTCCTGGCCGACAAGGACCCCGACCATGCTGACCGCTACGGGGAAAACCGGGATCGCATCCTGGCCCGCCTGGAGACCCTGGATGCCACGCTTCAGGCCCGGCTGGAGCCGGTGCAGGGACACCCCTTCATCGTGTTCCACGATGCCTATCAGTACTTTGAAAGACACTACGGTCTGACCCCGGCGGGTTCGGTGACGGTGGATCCCGCCCGCCCGGCGGGTGCGCGCCGGATCCAGGAGATCCGTCAGCGGATTCAGGATTCCGATGCCATCTGCGTCTTCAGCGAACCCCAGTTCCGGCCGGCCATCGTGGAAACCCTGATCGACGGCACCGGGGCACGCACCGGCGTGCTGGATCCGCTGGGCGCGGACCTGCCGGCGGGCGTGGAAAGCTATTTCCAGCTGCTGGAAAACCTGGGGCAGAGCCTGGTGGACTGCCTGAGTCAACCATAAGGCGTTGTCGACCTTAAATCAGCACCAGCAACCACACGACAACGGCGTGGAGGATGGACAGCAGGACCGCCGCCGACCCCATGTCCTTGGCCCGGGCTGAAAGATCATGGTAATCCCGACCGATGCGGTCGATGGCCGCCTCGATCCCGGAATTGAGCAGTTCCACGATGAGGATCAGGAACAGGCTGCCGATCAGCAAGGCCCGCTCCACGCCGTTGTCCCCCAGCCACAGGGCCAGGGGCACCAGGACGATCATCGCCAGCAACTCCTGACGAAAGGCGGCCTCGTGGCGGAAGGTGCTGCGCAGCCCCTTCCAGGAATATCCGGCCGCCTTGATGATCCGGGTCAGGCCCCGGTTGCCGCTGTAGGCCATCAGCCGGCCTCGGGTTGCCAGGCCACGTCCAGTTCCCTGGCGGCCCGCACCTCGTCAAAACGCCGGTTGGGCTGGGTATGGGGGGCACCCTTCACCGTCTCTGGCTCGGATGCGGCTTCTTCCAGGATCTTCGCCATGGCCTCCACGTAGGCGTCCAGGGTCTCCTTGCTTTCGGTCTCGGTGGGCTCGATCAACAGGCACTCGGGCACCAGCAGGGGGAAATAAGTGGTGGGCGCATGGAAGCCGTAGTCCAGCAGACGCTTGGCCACGTCCATGGCGGTCACGCCCTGCGCCTTGGCCTGACGTCGCAGGGTGACGATGAACTCGTGGGTGGCACGACGTTCCGGGAAGGCCAGGTCATAGCCCAGGGACCGCAAACGGGCCATCACGTAGTTGGCGTTCAGGGTGGAGTAGTCCGCCACCCTGGGCATGCCCTCCCGACCCAGCAGACGCATGTAGACATAGGCCCGCAGCAGCACCCCGGCATTGCCGGCGAAGGCGGACAGGCGGCCGATGCTCTGGGGCAGGTCCCGCTCCGTGAGCCAGCGATAGCGATCCCCTTCCCGGCCCACCACCGGGATGGGCAGGAAGGGCTTGAGCCGCTCGCTCACACCCACCGCGCCGGCGCCGGGACCCCCGCCCCCATGGGGGGTGGAGAAGGTCTTGTGCAGGTTCATGTGGATGACGTCAAAACCCATGTCGCCGGGACGCACCTTGCCCAGAATGGCGTTCAGGTTGGCGCCGTCGTAGTACAGCAGGCCACCGGCGTCATGGACCACCTGGGCAATCTCGTGAATACGGCGCTCGAACACCCCCAGGGTGGACGGGTTGGTGAGCATGATCCCCGCGGTGGCAGGCCCCACGGCGGCCTTGAGGGCCTCCATGTCCACGTCGCCGGAGGCGTCGGTGGGGATCTCGCGCACGGCGTAGCCGCACATGGTGGCGGTGGCCGGGTTGGTGCCGTGGGCGGCGTCGGGGACCAGGATCTCGGTACGACCTTCATCCCCGCGGGCCTTGTGATAGGCGTGGATCATGGCCACTCCGGCGAACTCGCCCTGGGCCCCGGCCATGGGGGTCAGGGACACGGCCTGCATGCCGGTGACGTCCTTGAGCATCTCCTGCAGTTCGAACATGCAGGACAAAAAGCCCTGACTCACCGACTCGGGGGCGTGAGGATGGCGACGCAGGAAGCCCGGCAGCATGGCCAGGCTGTTGCACACCCTGGGGTTGTACTTCATGGTGCAGGACCCCAGGGGATAGAAATGGGTGTCGATGGAGAAGTTCTTCTGGGACAGGCGGGTGTAGTGACGCACCACGTCCAGTTCGGACACCTCCGGCAGCGGCGCCGGACGACGGCGCCGGAAGCGCTCGGGCAGCGCGGCGACATCGGCGCGACCGGCCGGGGCCTGGCTGGGGGTCCGGCGACCGGGACGGGAACGTTCAAAGATCAGCATTGCCTGGCTCCTGCAACCCCTCTCCTCCACCGGGAGAGGGGCCGGGTAAAGGTTGGATGGATATCAGCCCAGTTTTGCGTAGGCCGCGTCGTAATCCGGCTCCTGGGTGATCTCGGGCACCAGCTCGGCGTGGACCACCTGATCCTGGGCATCCAGCACCAGCAAGGCCCGGGCGGTGATGCCCGCCAGGGGACCGTCCACGATCAGCACGCCGTAGTCCCTGGCAAAGTCCTGGGAACGCATCGTGGACAGGGTCTTCACCTTGTCCACATTCTCGGCACCGCAGAAACGGCCCTGGGCAAAGGGCAGGTCCGCGGAGACCACCAGCACCACCACATCGTCCCGACCGGCCACCCAGTCATTGAACTTCTTGGTGGACAGGGCGCAGACCCCGGTATCCAGACTGGGGACCATGTACAGAATCTTCTTCTTGCCGCCAAAGTCGCTCAGCTTGACGTCACTGAGCCCATTGTCCACCAGGGTGAACCCAGGGGCGGTGGCGCCCACCTTGGGCAGGTCACCGCAGGTATGGATGGGATTGCCTTGCAGGGTGATTTGGGTCATCGTTTCGACTCCTCGTGCTGGTTGGTGACATGACGGCATTCCCGCCTTCGCGGGAATGCTTGAAAACCTCTGGAGTTTACCTGTCCGACAGGGACATCCGGTACTTCCGGGTCAACCGCAAATCAGCCCGCCAGGTCCGCCCGGGCCTGCTCCAGCACCGCCACATAGCGATCCAGGTCGGCTGCAGTCTTGGTCTCGGTGACACAGACCAAAATGGCATCGGACAGTTCAGGATAGTCCCCCCCAAGGGCATGACCACCGAGCACGCCGGCCGCCGCCATGCGCGCCAGCAGGGCCTCGCCGTCCACGCCCACCCGCAACACGAACTCGTGGAAACGCTCGTCGGTGAAGGGGATTTCAAAGCCCCGCGCCCGGAGCCGGGCCACCAGCGACCCACATCCCTCGACGCAGGCCCCGGCCACCCGCTCCAGCCCTTCCGGACCCAGCAGGGCCATGTGGATGGTGGCGGCGGTCACCACCAGTCCCTGGTTGGTGCAGATGTTGGAAGTGGCCTTGGAACGGCGGATATGCTGTTCACGGGCCTGGAGGGTGAGCACGAAACCAGGGCGGCCGTCCGCGTCCACGGTGCGGCCGACAATACGACCGGGCATCTGGCGCACGTGCTCCTTGCGGCAGCATAAGAAGCCAAAATAAGGCCCGCCGGAGGACAGGGGCGCCCCCAGGGGCTGACCATCCCCCACCACCATGTCCACCCCCTGCTGCCCCCACTGCCCCGGCGGGGTGAGCAGGGCCAGACTGACGGGATTGACCACGCCGATGGCCTGGGCACCGTTGGCATGGGCCCAGTCGGTGAGGGCATCCACCTCTTCCAGCACACCGAAGAAGTTGGGCTGGGGAATCACCAGGGCGGTGATGTCCTCACCGGCAAAGACCGCCAGGGCCGCCGGGTCGACCCGACCGGTGGCCGGATCAAACGGGACATCCACGATCTCGATGCCCTGACTGGCCACGATGCTACGGGTCACGCTGCGGTAGGCCGGGTGCACCGTCAAGGGCATGAGCACCCGCTGGCTCTTGGAGCGGCGGTTGGCCCGCACCGCCATGAGCACCGCCTCGGACAGGGCGGAGGCACCGTCATACAGGGAGGCGTTGGAAATGGGCAGCCCCGTCAGGCCGGCCATCATGGACTGATATTCGTAGATGACCTGCAGGGTGCCCTGGCTGGCCTCGGCCTGGTAGGGGGTGTAGGCACTGTAGAACTCGCCCCGGGTGACGATCTGCCAGACCGCCGCCGGAATGTGATGTTCGTAGGCACCGGCGCCGATGAAGTTGAGACCCATCACATCCTGGGCGGCCCGCGCCTCCATGAGCCGGGTGATCTCCATCTCGCCGACGGCCGGCGGGATGGCGTTGAGTCCATCCACCCGCAGGGCGGCGGGGATCTCGTCGAACAGGGTCTCGATGCTGTCGGCACCGATGGCCGCCAGCATCTCGCGCACGTCGGTGTCGGTATGGGGAATGAAGGGCATGGGGATTCCGCTGCGGTCTAGGTGGAGGGGATCAGGGCCGGGATCAGCCTTCCGCTTCCAGGTGGGCGGCGTAGGCGTCGGCGTCCATGAGGGCTTCCACCGCAGCGGCATCGGCGGGCTTGACGCGGAACAGCCAGCCGTCGCCGTAGGCATCGCCATTGACCAGTTCGGGGCTGTCGGCCAGTTGTTCATTGACGGCCACCACTTCACCGGCAACGGGGGCGTAGACGTCGGAAGCGGCCTTGACGGACTCCACCACGGCACAGGCACCGCCGGCATCCAGGTGGGCACCCACTTCCGGGGTTTCCACGAACACCAGATCACCCAGCAGTGCCTGGGCATGGTCGGAGATGCCGATGGTGAGGGTGCCGTCGGCTTCCTTGCGGACCCACTCGTGGGACGGGGCGTATCTGAGTTCTGCGGGGATGTGGCTCATGGGGACTCCTGATGAAGGGTTCGGGGGTTTGGAAAAATTGGGTTCGGGTTCGACGGAACACCGTCGGGATCAAAGATCGATCAGGGCCTTGCCGTGGCGCACGAACGGCGGCTTGACCACCTTCGCCGGGACCAGCTTGCCACGGATGTCCACCGTCACCCGCTCGCCGGCATCCGCCGGAACCCGAGCCAGGGCGATGGACACCCCCAGGGTGGGGGAAAAGCTGCCGCTGGTGGTCTCGCCCTGCCCGGCCTCGCCGGCGCTGACGCTCATGTGGCCACGGAGGACGCCCCGCCCTTCCAGCACCAGCCCCACCAGGCGCCGGTGCCCGCCGTCGGCCTGCTGCCGCTCCAGGGCCTGACGGCCGATGAAATCCCGGTCGGCGGGCGTCCAGGCCACGGTCCAGCCCAGGCCGGACTCCAGGGGAGTGATCTGCTCGTCCATGTCGGTGCCGTAGAGATTCATGCCGGCTTCCAGGCGCAGGGTATCCCGGGCGCCCAGACCGATGGGACGCACACCGGCCGCGGCCAGGGCCTGCCAGAAGCTCGGGGTGGCGGTCGCGGGCAGGATGACTTCAAAGCCGTCCTCGCCGGTGTAGCCGGTCCGGGCCACGAACCAGTCCCCGTCTTCCGTGGCGGTAAAGGGGGTCAGGGCCTCGGCCGGCGCCCGCAGGGACTCGGGCAGCAGGGGCAGGCACAGATCCCGGGCCGCCGGTCCCTGCACGGCGATCATGTCCAGATCGTCCCGCTCGCGGATCGCCACCGGGGCCAGGGTGCCGGAGAGCCTGGCGGCCACGTCGCGCATCCAGGCCAGGTCCTTGTCCCGGGTGGCGGCATTGACCACCACCCGGTAGCCGTCGGCGCGACGATAGGTGATGAGATCGTCCAGCACGCCCCCTTCCGGATTGAGCATGCAGCTGTAGAGGGCGCGTCCGGCGGCCTTGAGCTTGTCCACGTCATTGGCCAGCAGGTGGCGCAGGTAATCCCGGGCACCGGGGCCGTCCACGTCGACCACGGTCATGTGGGAGACATCGAACATGCCGGCCTGGCGGCGCACGGCGTGATGCTCGTCGATCTGGGAACCGTAGTGAACGGGCATGGACCAGCCGGCAAAATCCACCATGCGGGCACCGGCGGCCTCGTGGGTGGCGTGCAATGTGGTGCGGCGTAATGTCATCGTCGACTCCCGGTAAAAATGAAAAAGGGGCGGCCGACACCCTGTTTTGGGTATCGGCCGCCCCTCTGTCCTGAAACCTGAGAGATTACATCCGTGGCGGATGATCCCCTTCGGTGGGTCTGTCGGACCACTCTCCAGAGTCGATATCGGGCAGCGCGGTCCTTTTGCCTGAGCGTTTCCGGGCGGAAGTTGCGCCTTCGGCGCCTCCGGTGAGGGAGGTCTCTCCCACGCTGCCGAGGATGCCGGGGGCATCCCTATCAAGAGGTGGACTATACCCCAGGTACACCGAAACCGGAACCGTCTTTGGAGGCCGCGCCCACCAGCGCCTGTATCTGGTCCACCCCTTTGGGGCAATCCGCCGTGAGTATCTGATGCCCGGTGCGGGTCACCGCCACATCATCCTCGATGCGAATGCCGATGTTGCGCAACGGCTTGGGTACATCCTTCTCCGTGGCCGACAGGTACAGGCCCGGCTCAATGGTCAGCACCATGCCCGGTTCCAGCAGGCGCCAGGCGTCTCCCACCTTGTAGTCCCCCACGTCATGCACGTCCAGCCCCAACCAGTGGCCAGTACGGTGCATGTAGAAACGACGATAGGCCCCCGCCTTGATCAGCCGGGAAGGACGCCCCTTGAGCAGCCCCAGATGCACCAGCCCCTTGGTGAGCACCTTGACCGCCGCAATATGGGGATCGTCCCAGTGATTGCCGGGGACCACCTGGGCGATGGCCGCTGCCTGGGCCTCCAGTACCACCTCGTAGACCTGACGCTGGTGCTCGGTGAAGCGTCCATTCACCGGAAAGGTGCGGGTGATGTCCGCCGCATAACCCTGGCACTCACAACCGGCATCAATCAATACCAGGTCGCCATCCCGAAGCTGCTGGTTATTTTCGGTGTAATGCAGGATACAGCCATTGGCCCCACCTCCCACAATGGACCCGTAGGCGGGTTCGGTCCCCATTCGACGGAACTCGTAAAGCAGTTCGGCTTCCAGTTGGTACTCCCACATCCCCGGCTGGCAGGCCGCCATGGCCCGTTGATGGGCATGACTGGTGATCAGGGCGGCGCTGTTCATGAGCTTCATTTCAGCAGATGACTTGAACAGGCGCATGTCGTGGAGCAGATACTCCAGGGACACGAATTCATGGGGTGGATGGACGCCGCTGCGGGTGCGTTCCCGGATACCGTTGATCCAGCCGATCAACCGCTGATCAAATTCCGGGTGTCGTCCCAGGCTGGCATAGACCCGCTTGCGATTCTCCAGCAGGCCCGGCAGGATGTCGCCGATGTCCGCGATGGGAAAGGAATCATCCGCCCCAAACCGTTCCACCGCCCCTTCCTGTCCAGCCCGGCGACCATGCCAGGTCTCCTTTTCCTGGTCCCGTTCCCGGCAGAACAGAATGTACTCCCCCTGGGGACGGCCAGGCACCAGCACCGCCACCGCCTCCGGCTCGGTAAAGCCGGTGAGGTAGAGAAAATCGCTGTCCTGACGGTAGGGGTATTCCACATCATGATTGCGCACCCGGACCGGTGCGGCGGGGATGACGGCGATGCCACCCTCCCCCATGGCACCCATGAGCTGGCGACGGCGACGGGCGAATTCTTTCATGGCGTTTTGGGTTCCAGGTCATCAACAGGGGGTCAATGCAGGCGGGAGGGGCCCTTGAGGGGCTGCAGTTCCTCGCTCACCAGCAGCACCCCCACCCGCACGTATTCCAGGATCTCCACATAGGCGGTCTCGCTGGCCTCGTCGTCGTCCACCTGGAAACCGGCACCAGCAATTTCCCCAAGATCCTTGAGAATTTCCGCCGAATCGGCGGGCAGTTGGGTCGGATCGGTGATACCGACCACCGTCAGGCCATGGAGGAAACCCTGGCACCACTGTCCCAGGGCGTCCACCCGGATGGAAAGGGCATCATCCTCATCCGGCAACAGCATCTGGAACCCCAGCAGGGCATCGGCCAGCTGGGTGCGGGTTTGGGCAAACAGTTCAGCCAGCAGACGCCGGGCCTCCCCCTCAGCAGGCGGCCCATCGGGTCCGGGAAACACCTCCTGCAACCACTGCATCTCGCCAGACCCCAGATTGGCACTGAGCTGGCCACAGAGGATGCCATGGACCTCGGCGGCATCGGCAACAACGCCGGCTTCGTGCAGAATATCCTGCAAAACCTGATAATCGGACATATCGAAAAAGGAACTCCATCGGTCGCGGCGGAACAGCGGGCAACCGGGCCAACCAGGCCCAGGCAGTCCAGTCTAACAAGCCCGGACCATGACGGCACCACGCCCATCATCATCTTGGTTGACGACCTCGAAATGGAGTCCTAGTATTGAGCCATGACCTACGACCCTCACCATGCCCCGGCAGATGCTATTTTGAGGAACCTGGAATTCAAGGTGGAAGCCCTGTTGCGTGTCTGTCAGTTGCAGCGAGAGGAAAATCATCGGCTACGCCGTCAGAATGAATTGCTGCTGGCAGAGCGGGCCCAACTCTCGGAACGCAGTGAGCGGGCACGAATCAAGGTGGAGTCGATGATCCATCGACTCAAATCCATGGAGCAGGCCTGATGAGCAACCCACGCTCTGAGCCGGTGACGGTTCAGATTCTGGGCAAGGAATACCGGGTGGCCTGCCCTGAAGATGAACACAGTGCGCTGATTGCTTCGGCCAGCCTGCTGGATCGACGGATGAAGGAAATCCGCGACGGTGGTAAAGTGGTGGGGGGTGATCGGATCGCCGTGATGGCGGCCCTGAACATTGCCCATGAATTGCTGCTTCTGAAACGGCAAAATGCCGTGCTGGACCAGCGGATGCGCGACCTGCAGGAACGGGTCGACCTGGCCCTGCAGCAGGAACGGCAGACAGATTCTTGATCAGACGATCCCTGAACGGATCCTGGTTTTTACGGTTTGGGCACCTCTGAGGTGTGCGTGAGCGGCTGGGTAATATCCTTGAGCCTAATCAACTACCCCGGGAGCCGCACTGCGATGTCTTTTTGTGCATGTCCGCCCCGCAGCGGAAAGCCTGTAGACATGGCGTCGGCCCCCACTTGAGCCTCTGGTTCAAGGTCGAAAGCTCGCCACGGCACTCTTGGAGCGTGCCCTCTTTATTTCCATGACACGCGCCGACCTTCGCAGACAGCTTCGCGCCCGGCGTCTGGCGCTCTCTTATGCCGAACGGGCACGGCATGCCCGTGCCATGGCCCGGCACCTGATCCACCACCCCCTGTTTACTGCGGCCCGGCGCATCGCCGTCTATCTGCCCGACCGGGGCGAGGCCGACCCCGGCCCGCTGGTGCGGGCCGCCCGCGCCGCCGGCAAGGATCTCTATCTGCCGGTGCTGGCACCGATTCACCCCCGGCGGCTCTGGTTCGTGGCCTGGGAACCCCATACGCCCCTGATCCCCAATCGCTTCGGCATTCCCGAACCCCCCGTTCGCCGCCGCCGCTGCCTGCCGGTTCGTCATCTGGATCTGGTGATCACGCCTCTGGTGGGGTTTGATCGCCGGGGAAACCGGCTGGGCATGGGGGGCGGTTTTTATGACACCACCTTTAGCCATCTCAACCGCCACCGCCACTGGCGCCGCCCCCATCTGGTAGGCATGGCCTATGCTTTTCAGGAAGTGCCCACCCTGCCCCATGAACCCTGGGACGTGCCCCTGCATGGGGTGGTGACCGAACAGGGCCTGATCACCTGCCGGCCCCACCCCGCATTGGACACCCAGGATTGCCCATGTCCTACCCATGGCCCGGTCAACCTGTGTCCCTGGGCCAACACCCCGGATTAACCCAGAAACAGTCGGTAGACCGGGTTGTCGGTCTCCTCCCAGTGGACATAGCCCAGTGCCCTGAGAAATTCCTCCAGCCGGGCCTTGTCCTGGCCCGGCACCTGCATCCCCACCAGCACCCGGCCATAGGCGGCGCCATGGTTACGGTAATGGAACAGACTGATGTTCCAGTCCTGCCCCATGTGGGCGAGGAAGTTCATCAGCGCCCCCGGACGCTCGGGAAACTCGAAGCGGTAGACGATCTCGTCCCCTGCCCGGGCCGAGTGCCCGCCCACCATGTGGCGCAGATGGACCTTGGCTACCTCGTTGTCACTCAGGTCCTCGATGGGGTAGCCCTTGTCCCGCAGATCCTGCAGCAAGGTCCGGCGTTCCGTCTCGCCGCCGCTGAGCTGGACCCCGACGAAAATATGGGCCTGCTCGGTATCCCCGTAGCGGTAGTTGAACTCGGTGATACCGCGCTTGCCGATGGCCTTGCAAAAGGCCCGGAAACTGCCCGGCCGCTCCGGAATGGTGGCGGCAAACAGGGCTTCCCGCTGTTCCCCCAGTTCGGCCCGTTCGGTCACGTGACGCAGACGATCGAAGTTGATGTTGGCACCGCTGAGCACCCCGGCCAGACAGGCGTCCTTGAGCCCTTCCCGTTCCACGTATTTCTTGATGCCCGCGATGGCCAGGGCACCGGCCGGCTCGGCCATCACCCGGGTATCATCGAAGATGTCCTTGATGGCGGCACAGATCTCGTCGGTGGACACCAGCAGCATCTCGTCCACATGGTCCCGGGCTAGGCGATAGTTCTCCTCACCCGCCTGACGCACGGCCACCCCGTCGGCGAAGATGCCCACCTGGTCCAGTATCACCCGCTGCTGTTTTTCCAGGGCCTGCTGCATGCAGGGCGCATCGTAGGGTTCCACCCCGATCACCCGGATATCGGGGCGCAGGGCCTTGATATAGGCCGCCATGCCGGCGATCAGGCCGCCGCCACCCACGCTGACGAACACCGCCTCCAGGGGGTCGGGATGCTGACGCAGCAGTTCCATGGCGATGGTGCCCTGGCCGGCGATCACATCGGGATCATCGAAGGGATGGACGAAGGTGTAGCCGTGCTTCTCGATCAGCTCCAGGGCATGGGCATAGGCATCGTCGTAGGAATCCCCGTGGAGGATGGCCTTGGCCCCCAGGGCGCGGACCGAGTCCACCTTGATGGCGGGGGTGGTGGCGGGCATGACGATCACCGCCTTGATGCCCAGGGTCCTGGCCGACAGGGCCACCCCCTGGGCATGGTTGCCGGCGGAGGCGGCGATGACCCCCTTGCGGCGGGCTTCCTCGGACAACTGGACGATCTTGTTATGGGCGCCGCGCAACTTGAAGGAGAAGACCGGTTGCAGGTCCTCGCGCTTGAGCAGGATGCGGTTGCCCAGGCGCCGGGAGAGCGTGGGCATCAGGTCCAGTGGGGTTTCCCGCGCCACGTCGTAGACCCGGGCGGTGAGTATCTTCTGCAGGTAGGGATAGGCTGACATCATCTGAAGATACAGGGGCAAGTCCATCCCCGGCAAGATGCATGCCTTGCAGTGGGTTTTACAGCCTCAAGGACCGCTCCCCGGGGAGTGGTTCTCGCGCCATGACCCTGGCAGACGTGCGACACCGCCTGTCTCATGTAGAATCCCCCCCGACAACCAAGGAGGCATCCTCATGAGCAATCAAGATCAGATGAAGAAGGCCGCCGCCGAAGCGGCCCTGGAATACGTGGAAGACGGCATGGTCGTCGGCATCGGCACCGGCTCCACCGCCAATCATTTCATCGACCTGCTGGCGAAGATGAAGGGCCGCATCGACGGCACCGTGGCCTCCTCCGAGGCCAGCGCCGAGCGCCTGCGCGGTCACGGCATCCCGGTGCTGGACCTGAACGCCGTCGGCCCCATTCCCCTGTACGTGGACGGCGCCGACGAGGCCACCCGGCACCTGCACCTGATCAAGGGGGGCGGCGGCGCCCTCACCCGGGAAAAGATCGTGGCGGCCGCCAGCGAGCGTTTCGTCTGCATCGCCGACGATTCCAAACTGGTGAACGTGCTGGGCACCTTCCCCCTGCCGGTGGAGGTCATTCCCATGGCCCGCAGCCACGTGGGCCGGGCCATGCTCAAGCTGGGCGGGCAACCGGAACTGCGTCACGGCTTCACCACCGACAACGGCAACCTGATCCTGGATGTGTTCAACCTGGACATGACCGATCCGGTGGCCCTGGAGACGGAGATCAACCAGATTGCCGGCGTGGTCACCGTGGGCATCTTTGCCCGGCGCCCGGCGGATGTGCTGATTCTGGGCGGCAAGGACGGGGTGAAGACCCTGACCTGAGGGGGGTTCCGTTTTCCCCTCACCCCAACCCCTCTCCCGCAAGGGGAGAGGGGCTTTTTTGTCAGAGCAGTACCTTCTCGATACCCCCGCTGCGGGCCTGCTCGATGAAGCGGGCCTGCCACTGCTCTCCCAGCAGGGCATTGGCCATCTCCACCACGATATAGTCCACCTCCGTCCCGGTATCTTCCCGGTAGCGGGACAACCCCTGCTGACAGGCCGGGCAGGACGTCAGCAACTTCACATTGCCGCCGGCGGCCACCGGCGCGCCGGTCAGCGACGTGATGCCCTTGTGGATTTCCTCCTGCTTGCGGAACCGCACCTGGGTGGCCACATCCGGGCGACTCACCGCAAAGGTCCCCGCCTCGCCGCAGCAGCGGTCCGACAGGGTCACCGGCCGGCCCAGCAGATTCCCCGCCACCTGCAGCGGCGCGTGGGTCTTCATGGGGGAATGGCAGGGATCGTGATACAGGTATTCCACCCCCGGCGCGGCCTCCAGCGTCACCCCCTTCTCCATCAGATACTCATGGATGTCCAGCAACCGACAACCGGGGAAGATGCGCTCGAACTCGTATTTCAGCAACTGATCCATGCAGGTGCCGCAGGACACCACCACCGTCTTGATGTCCAGATAGTTCAGGGTGTTGGCCACCCGATGGAACAGTACCCGATTCTCGGTGGTGATCGCCCTGCCCTTGGCCTCCTCGCCGGCGGATTCCTGGGGGTAGCCGCAGCACAGATACCCCGGCGGCAGCACTGTCTGGGCACCAGCACGGTAGAGCATGGCCAGGGTCGCCAGACTCAACTGGCTGAACAGACGCTCCGAACCGCAACCGGGGAAATAGAACACCGCCTCGCCCTGCTCCGGCGCCACCGCCGGATCCCGCAGGATGGCCACGTGACTGGGGTCTTCCAGCCCCAGCATGGCCCGGGTGGTGCGCGAGGGCAGACCCGCCGGCAGGGGCTTTCTCACCATGTGGATGACCTGGGCGGGGATCGGTGCCGGTCCCGTGGTGGCGGCGGGCCGATGATCCTCCAACAGGCCCAGGCGCTGGAACATCCGGTGCCCCAGGCGCTGTCCGGCAAAGCCCCACTGGGCCAGGGCGGTGCGCATCAGCTTGATGGTGGCCGGGTCCTTGATGTTGAGGAAGGTCATGGAGACCTTGGCCGCCAGACTGGTCCGGCGCTGGCCTCTGGCCTTGAGGATGCGCCGCATGCGGGCCGTCACGTCACCAAAGTCGATGTTCACCGGACAGGGCTTGAGGCAGCGGTGACAGATGGTGCAGTGGTCCGCCACATCGTTGAGTTCATCGAAATGCCGCAGGGACAGGCCGCGACGGGTCTGCTCCTCGTAAAGAAACGCCTCGATGATCAGGCCCGTGGCCAGAATCTTGTTGCGGGGCGAGTACAGCAGGTTGGCCCTGGGCACATGGGTGGTGCAGACGGGCTTGCACTTGCCGCAGCGCAGGCAGTCGCGGATGTCGTCGTTGAGTGCCCCCAGTTCGCTCTGCTCCAGGATCAGGGCCTCCTCCTGCACCAGACGCAGGGAAGGGGTATAGGCCCGAGACAGCCCGGAGCCGGCCTGCAGCTTGCCCCGGTTGAAGCGGTCCATGGGGTCCACCCGGCGCTTGTAGTCGGCAAAGGCCTTGAGCTCCGGCTCCCCCAGATACTGAATCTTGGTCAGGCCGATGCCGTGCTCCCCGGAGATGACGCCGCCCAGCTCACGGGCCAGGGTCATCACCTGGTCCACGATATGCTCGGCCTCGTGCATCATGGCGTAGTCGTTGGAGTTGACCGGGATATTGGTGTGTACGTTGCCATCACCGGCATGCATGTGCAGGGCCACGAACAGGCGACTGGTGAGCACCCGGTCGTGGATGGCCTGGATGCTCCGGCGCACCGGTTCCAGGTCGCGGCCATCGAAGATTTCCCATAGCCGGGCCTCAATCTCCCGCCGGTAGGAGATCACCAGGCTGCGACGCAACAGCAGCTGGATCAGCCGGTCGCCGGGGCGGCGGTCCGCCCGGGACGGCGCGTCCAGCAGGTCGTCCACCGCCTGGGCATCATCCTCCAGATGATTCAAAACGGCCTGCCAGCGGTCCCGCACCTGGCGCACATGGTCTTCCGCAGTCCGGCGCAAGCCCTCAAACCAGCCCCGGGCCTCCTCGCTGCCCAGGGCCAGGGATTCCAGCAGTGCGCGGTGATCCTTGCCCAGGCAGGCCAGGATCTCGTCGGCCATGCGCAGCTTGTTGGTGAGGGACTGGTGGATGTTGATGCGCTCGATCCCCTCGCTGTACTCCGCCAGCCGGTCCAGGGGGATCACCACGTCCTCGTTGATCTTAAAGGCGTTGGTATGGGCGGCAATGGCGGCGGTCCGGCTGCGATCGGCCCAGAACCGCTGGCGGGCCTCGGGGCTTACGGCAATGAAGCCGTCGCCGTTGCGGGCATTGGCCAGACGCACCATCTTCGAGGCGGCCAGACCCACCGCCGCCTCGTCGTCACTGGCAATGTCCGCCAGAAGCACCATCTTGGGCCGCTCCCGTCGCGCCCCCTTGGGGGTATAGCCCACGGCGCGCACATAGCGCTCGTCCAGGTGTTCAAGCCCGGCCAGTTGCACCTTGGGATCGGCCTCCAGGGCGTCCTTGATCTCGACAATGGCGGGCACCGCCTGATGCAGATCGGTGCCGTAGAACTCCAGGCTGATGGTGCGCATGTGGGCCGCCATGCGATGAACCACAAACACGGCGGAGGTGATCAGGCCATCGCAGCCTTCCTTCTGAATCCCCGGCAGATCCTGCAGGCGCTTGTCGGTGACATCCTTGCCCAGCCCCGCCTTGCGGCAGACCTGGCCCGGAAAAGAGATGACCTGGGGTTCTCCGTCGGGGGTCACGCCGTCGGCCTGGAATCGGGTGATGCGAAAGCTCACGGTCTCCTGATCGTGGATCTTGCCCAGGTTGTGATTGAGGCGTTCCACCTCAATCCAGCGGGCCTCCGGGGTGACCATGCGCCAGGACACCAGATTGTCCAGGGCCGTGCCCCAGAGCACCGCCTTCTTGCCGCCGGCGTTCATGGCAATGTTGCCGCCAATGGTGCAGGCATCCTGGGAGGTGGGGTCCACGGCAAACACATGGGCGGCGCGCCCCGCGGCCTCGGACACCCGGCGGGTCACCACCCCGGCCTCGGCGCGGAGGGTGGCCACGGGGCCTTCCACCCCGGGCAGTTCCACGAACTCCACCTCGCTCAAGGCTTCGAGCTTTTCCGTGTTGATGACCGCGGCATCGGCGGTCAGGGGCACGGCGCCGCCGTTGTAGCCGGTGCCGCCCCCCCGGGGAATGACGGTCAGACCCAGTTCGAAGCAGGTCTGGATGACCCCGGCCATCTCCGCCTCGGAATCCGGGGTGATGACCACGAAGGGCAGTTCCACGCGCCAGTCGGTGGCGTCGGTGACATGGGAGACCCGGGCCAGGCCGTCGAAGTGGATGTTGTCCTTGCGGGTGACCTTGCCCAGCAGGCGGCGGGCACGGGCGCGCAGGGCCTTTTGTTCCGGGAACCAGGCTTCGAAGCGTCGTACCGCCCGGCGGGCCTGTTCCGCCAAGTCCAGGGCCAGCTGATTGCCCTCGGCTCGGGCGATGATCTGGTCCACCCGGTGATCCAGGGCGTGGATCAGGGCGGTGAGTCGCTTCTGGTTGCCCAGCAGGTCATCCTGGATATAGGGGTTGCGGGTGACCACCCACATGTCCCCCAGCACCTCGAACAGCATCCGGGCGGAGACACCGGTGCGCCGGCGGGCGCGCAGTTCGTTGAGCACGTCCCACATGCCTTCGCCGAGGAAGCGGATGACGATCTCCCGGTCGGAGTAGGAGGTGTAGTTATAGGGGATTTCGCGGATGCGGGTACTTGCGGTCATGGCTGAGGGGTCACTGCGGGAGGGATACTCATTCTAGCACCTGTGACTGCTCCCCGCGCCCAACCGGCCCCGTCAGTTTTTCCCGGTGGGCTTGCGCCGTCTGCGACGCCGGGGTTTATCCCCATCAGCGGGAGGCCGACCCTTGCTCCGGTCACCCGAACCACCACGCTTGCGCTCGATCTTCGCCGGCGGCTGCACATGTTCAAGCAGCAGTTGGGGGTCCACTGCCTCGGAGGCGATCTTGAAGCCGATGTAGGATTCAATTTCCGGCAGATAAAAGGCCGAGTCCTCACAGGCAAAGCTGACGGCGTCCCCTTCTGCCCCGGCCCGGCCAGTACGGCCAATGCGATGCACATAGTCCTCGCCGGACTGAGGCAGATCAAAGTTGAACACATGGGATACATCAGGAATATGCAGCCCCCGGGCCGCCACATCCGTGGCCACCAGCACCTGAAACACGCTGGTCTCGAACTGGGCCAGTAACCGCTGGCGCTTGCGCTGGGGCACATCGCCGGACAACAAGGCCGTGGGAATGCCGTTGCCCTGGAGCCAGGCCGTAACCTTCTCCGCCATGTGCTTGGTATTGACAAACACCATGGAACGGTCCGGGTTTGAGCGTTTCATGATGCCCAGCAACAGGGGGATTTTTTCCTCGTTACCGGGGTAGTAAATCACCTGACGCACCCGTTCGGCGGTGACCTGCTCATCCTGGGTCTGCACCTTTACCGGGCTGTTCATATGCTCGTAGGCCAGTTCCATCACCCGCCAGGACAAGGTGGCAGAAAACAGCATGGACTGACGCTCGGTGGCAGGGGTCATGCGACGCAGCAGGAAACGTACATCCTTGATAAAGCCCAGATCGAACATGCGATCGGCCTCGTCGAGCACCAGCACCTGAGTCTGCCTGAGATCAAAGACCTTCTGCTTGAAGTAATCGATGATGCGTCCGGGGGTGCCGATGAGAATGTCCACCCCATCGGCCAGCTGCTTGCGCTGCTTGTCATAGTCGGTGCCCCCGTAGGCCAGCCCCAGGGTCAGGCCGGTATGGGCGCCCAGCACCAGGGCATCCTTGTGAATCTGGATGGCCAGTTCCCGGGTGGGGGCCAGGATCAAGGCCCGGACCTGATTGGGGCGGCGGTCTGTGGGCGCAGGATGGCGGATCAGATGGGTCAGCACAGTGATCAAAAAAGCGGCCGTCTTGCCAGTGCCGGTCTGGGCCTGGCCGGCCACATCCTTGCCCGTCAGGGCATGGGGCAGAGCCAGGGCCTGAATGGGGGTGCAATGGGAAAATCCGGCATCTTCCAGACCCTGACGTACCGGGGCAGGAAGATCGAGTCCTGAGAAATGGGTCGCGGAAAGATGTTCGTCCGTCATGGAGATGGGGCCTTGCCTCGCGGTATCATTGGAAGTGGTCGTCTGGAATACAATCCAGCGGCGCGTCGAACCCTCCGGGTCCAGGTACCTGGTGGTGCGATGCCAAACATTTTAACCGGAGGTCAATTGTAGTGAGTGAAAACATCACATGTGTCACGGACGCAAGCTTTGAAGAGGATGTGCTCAAGTCCGAGCAACCGGTCCTTGTGGATTACTGGGCGGAATGGTGCGGTCCCTGCAAGATGATCGCCCCCATTCTGGACGAAATTGCCATCGAATACAGTGGCAAACTCAAGGTGGCCAAGCTGAACATTGACGAAAATCCGGCCACCCCCCCCAAATTCGGTATCCGTGGCATTCCCACGCTGATGCTGTTCAAGGGGGGCAATGTGGAGGCCACCAAGGTGGGGGCCTTGTCCAAGTCCCAGCTGACGGCATTTATCGATCAGAACATCTGACGGGTTCCGCGCCGTCCGGTTCGTGCGTCAACTCCCCCCGACTGCAGTCGGGGGCTTGTGAGGGCGAAAGCCCTGCGTCACTGGTGCCCTTTACGGGGCAGAGCCTTGCGGCCCTGTGGGTGGAAGGCCCACATCCTTTCCTGTGGCTGCAAGACCGCGGCCGCAATTCCTCCCGCGATTGAAATCGCGGCTTTCCTGGCGGAGAGATTATGAAAACCCTGGAAATGGTCCACGAACAAGACCCTCAGCCCCTGCCCTGTGACAAGGATGCCCTCAAGGAGTCGATTCGTGATGCCCTGATCCATGCGGTCGGCAAGGATCCCCGCTCTGCGACCCATCGAGATTGGCTGCATGCGGTTTCCTATGCGGTCCGGGAGCGGATCATCGAACGACGCATGTATACCAAGCGCCTGTTCGATCAGGAGCAGGTCAAGCGGGTCTATTACCTGTCCATGGAGTATCTCATTGGCCGCATGCTGGTCAACAGCTTGATGAATCTGGGTTTTTATGAACCCTGCTGTGAGGCTCTGGAAGAGTTGGGCACCAATTTGCATGAAATCGTCGAAATGGAATCCGACGCTGCCCTGGGGAACGGGGGACTGGGTCGGCTGGCTGCCTGCATCCTGGATTCCATGGCCTCCCAATGTCTGCCGGGGTATGGGTATGGCATCCGCTACGAATTTGGCATGTTTCACCAGGGGATCGAACATGGCGAACAGGTGGAACACCCGGATAACTGGCTGCGCTATGGCAATCCCTGGGAATTTCCCCGCCCGGAAAAAATTTATCCGGTGCGTTTTTACGGCTATCTGGTGGAACACCGGGAACGGGGAGAACCCCGCTACCATTGGGAGGACGGTGAGGAAGTCATCGCCATGGCCTACGACTTCCCCACCCCAGGTTATGGCAACAAAAACGTCAACAACCTGCGTCTGTGGGCAGCCAAGGCCACCCGGGATTTCGATCTGGACTACTTCAACGAAGGCGATTACATCCGCGCCGTGCAGGAAAAGATCGAGTCGGAAACCATTTCCATGGTGCTCTACCCCAATGATGCCACGGCCATTGGTCGGGAACTGCGCCTGAAACAGGAATATTTTTTCGTCTCCGCCTCCATTCAGGACATCGTATTCCGGCATCTGGATCTGGGGCATGGGCTGGACAAGCTGCCGGAGATGGTGGCAATCCAGCTCAATGACACCCATCCGGCCATTGCCGTTGCCGAACTGATGCGCCTGCTGGTAGACACTCACGAACTGCCCTGGCGTCAGGCCTGGGCCATCACCCAGGGGGTGTTCTCCTACACCAACCACACCCTGATGCCCGAAGCGCTGGAAACCTGGCCGGTGGCATTGATGGAGCGGGTGTTACCCCGTCACATGCAGATCATCTACGACATCAATTTCCATTTCCTCAATGAGGTCCGTCACAATTTCCCCGGTGACAATGACATTGTCCGGCGCCTGTCCATCATCGACGAAAGCCAGGGCCGTCAGGTGCGTATGGCCCATCTGGCGGTGGTGGGCAGCCACATGGTCAATGGGGTGGCGGCCCTGCATACCGATCTGCTGAAAAAACACCTGTTCAACGATTTTTACCGGCTCTGGCCCAGCCGGTTTGTCAGCATCACCAACGGCATCACGCCCCGGCTCTGGCTCAATCAGGCCAACCCCGATCTGGCGGCCTTGATCACCCGGCATATTGGTGATGACTGGACCATGGATCTGAGCCAGTTGCAGCGATTGGAACCCCAGGTCAATGATGCCCAATTCCGGGAAGGATTTGCCCAGGTCAAGCGTCGTAACAAGGAACATCTGGCGGCTTTGGTGAAACAGCACATGGGGATCACCATCAGCCCGGATGCCTTGTTTGACGTGCAGATCAAGCGCATTCACGAGTACAAGCGCCAACTGCTGAATGTGTTGCATGTGATCACCTGCTACAACCGGGTCCGGGATGGTCGGGCCAAGGAACAGGTGCCCAGGGTGACCCTGTTTGCCGGCAAGGCGGCGCCATCCTATGTGCGGGCCAAGCAGATTATCCGCCTGATCAATGATGTGGCGGATGTGGTCAACCATGATCCGGCCAATGACAAGCAGCAGGTGATTTTCATTCCCAATTATGATGTCAGCACGGCAGCGGTCATCATTCCGGCGGCAGACCTGTCAGAGCAAATTTCCACTGCCGGTACCGAGGCCTCCGGCACGGGCAACATGAAGCTGGCCCTGAATGGCGCCCTGACCATTGGCACCCTGGACGGGGCCAATATCGAGATTCGCGAGGCGGTAGGTGAGGACAATATTTTCATTTTTGGCATGAATGCCGATGCGGTGGCGCAGCTCAAGCGTGACGGGTATCGGCCCTGGGATTTTTATGCCGCCAATGAGGAGTTGCGTCGGGCTTTGGACATGATCCGGGATGGTTTCTTCTCGCCCCAGGAGCCGGGACGTTATCACGACCTGATCCATCACCTGCTCACCGAGGATCAGTACATGGTGCTGGCCGACTATGAGGATTATGTTCGGGCCCATGAAGCTGTAGATGCCCTGTACCGAAATCAGGAGGCCTGGTTGCGCAAGGCGATGTTGAACACGGCGCGGATGGGGTATTTTTCCATCGACCGCACGGTGATGCAGTATGCCCGTGAAGTCTGGGGTATTTCCCCGGAAGGGTGGGTGTGAGGTCTGAGGGGGGGCGCTGCCCCCCCCGCTTGCGCGGGGATGCGATGGTAGGTCCGCGAAAGCGGGAGTCCAGAGCGGGCCGCCCAGGAAAGCACGGAAGGTAGCAACAGCCGGCAACAGCCCTGAAGTGCAGCTTCAGCTGCGCTTCATCATGTCGAAGAATTCGTTGTTGGTCTTGGTGGACTGCAATCGACCCAACAGAAAATCCATCGCTTCCAGCTCGTCCATCGGGTGCAGGAACTTGCGCAGGATCCACAGCTTCTGCAACTCTTCCGGATCGGTGAGCAGTTCTTCCCGGCGGGTACCGGAGCGGTTGATGTTGATGGCCGGGTAAACCCGCTTCTCGGCAATCCGGCGGTCCAGATGGACTTCCATGTTGCCGGTGCCCTTGAACTCTTCGTAGATCACTTCGTCCATCTTGGAGCCAGTATCAATCAGGGCGGTGGCCAGGATGGTCAGACTGCCCCCTTCCTCGATGTTGCGGGCGGCACCAAAGAAACGCTTGGGACGATGCAGGGCATTGGCATCCACACCCCCGGTGAGCACCTTGCCGGAGGACGGCACCACGGTGTTGTAGGCCCGGGCCAGACGGGTGATGGAATCCAGCAGGATCACCACATCCCGCTTGTGCTCCACCAGACGCTTGGCCTTCTCGATCACCATTTCGGCCACCTGCACATGGCGGCTGGCCGGCTCATCGAAGGTGGAGGACACCACTTCACCCTGCACCATGCGGGACATCTCCGTCACTTCCTCGGGACGTTCGTCGATCAGCAGGACAATGAGATAGCATTCAGGATGGTTGGTGGTGATGCTCTGGGCAATGTTCTGCAGCATCAGGGTCTTGCCGGCCTTGGGCGGGGAGACGATCAGACCCCGCTGACCCTTGCCGAAGGGCGCCACGATGTCGATGACCCGGGCGGTGATGTCTTCAGTGGACCCATTACCCCGCTCCATGCGCATCCGTTGGGAGGCGTGCAGCGGCGTGAGATTCTCGAACAGCACCTTGTGCTTGGCCGCTTCCGGTGGCTCGAAGTTGATCCTGTCCACCTTGAGCAGGGCAAAATAACGCTCGCCTTCCTTGGGTGGGCGAATCTTGCCGGAAATGGTATCGCCAGTGCGCAGGCTGAAACGGCGGATCTGGCTGGGGGAAACATAGATGTCATCCGGTCCGGCCAGGTAGGAACTGTCTGCCCCCCGCAAAAACCCGAAACCATCCTGCAGGATTTCCAGCACCCCATCACCGAAAATATCCTCGCCACTTTTGGCGTGGGATTTGAGAATGGCAAAGATGATGTCTTGTTTTCGTGCCCGCGCCATCCCTTCAAGTTCCATGGACTGCGCGAGTTCTACCAGCTCGGAGGCCGATTTACGCTTGAGTTCAGTGAGGTTCATATCGAGGTTCGGAGGCGGGATGATCGGTGAAAGTCTTCGGGCCGGACAGGCCGAGCCGCAAGACATGGTCCAGGGACACCAGTTTCGGATTGGGTCGGATCTGATCTGAATTCGAGAAGGGACACCACCCGGGCGGGCGGACAACAAGACAATGGGTATGAATTTTTGATGGACGCTACGTTAACACGCAATCCGCAGGCCGTCCAGCCCGTTATATCTCTCTGCGCTTAACTCATCCATCCAGGGGAAAATCCTGGATGGATTTTTTGGCTTCCCGGGATCACTCCCTGGCCACGGCCCGATGCCCGATATCGGTTCGATAGTAGACATCATCCCAGTGGATCTGCCTTGTCAGGGCGTAGGCCCGGGCCTGGGCATCACTGACCCGCTCCCCCAGTCCCACGGCGCACAGTACCCGCCCGCCCTGGGTGACCACCTGGCCGTCCTTCAGGGCCGTGCCCGCATGGAACACCTTGGCATCTTCGGCATCGGTATCCGGCAGGCCCTGGATCATATCCCCCTTGCGGTAATCGGCGGGATAGCCGCCTGCCGCCAGTACCACCCCCAGGGCAGCACGGGGGTCCCAGTCGGCCTGGGTCCGGTCCAGGCGACCCGCCAGAGCGGCTTCCACCAGTTCGATCAGGTCCGAACGCAGCCGCATCATGATGGGCTGGGTTTCCGGGTCACCGAAGCGGCAATTGAATTCCAGCACCTTGGGGATGCCCTGGGCATCGATCATCACCCCGGCATAGAGAAAGCCGGTGTAAGGGGTGCCTTCGGCGGCCATGCCCCGCACCGTGGGCAGGATCACCTGGTTCATGATGCGCGCATGGATCTCGGGAGTGACCACCGGGGCCGGGGAATAGGCACCCATGCCGCCGGTGTTGGGGCCCTGGTCGCCGTTGTCCCGGGCCTTGTGGTCCTGGGAGGTGGCCATGGGCAGCACATGCTCGCCGTCCACCATGCAGATGAAACTGGCCTCCTCGCCGCTGAGGAACTCCTCGATCACCACCCGGTGACCGGCCTGACCAAAGGCATTGCCCGCCAGCATGTCACGCACCGCGGCCTCCGCTTCCGCCAGGGTCCGGGCCAGGATCACCCCCTTGCCGGCGGCCAGTCCATCGGCCTTGACCACAATGGGCGCCCCCTGGGCACGCAGGTAGGCCAATGCCTCGTCCAGATCCGTGAAACTGCCGTAAGCCGCCGTGGGAATGTGGTGGCGGGCCAGAAAATCCTTGGAAAATGCCTTGGAGCCTTCCAGACGGGCGGCGTCCTGGGTGGGGCCGAAAATGGCCAGACCCTCAGCCTGAAAGGCGTCCACAACCCCGGCCACCAGAGGGGCCTCGGGGCCGACGATGGTCAGGTCGATGTTTTCCTTGCGGGCAAAGGCCAGCAGGCCGGGGATGTCCTCGGCGCCGATATCCAGATTGCGGCAGCCCGCTTCCCTGGCCGTGCCCCCATTGCCGGGGGCCACAAAAACCGTATCCACCCGGGGCGACCGGGCTGCCTTCCAGGCCAGGGCATGTTCGCGGCCACCGCCGCCAATGATGAGAATGTTCATTCGTTAACCCCAGGAATCAATGCCGAAAATGTCGCATGCCCGTGAACAGCATGGCCATGCCATGTTCATTGGCCGCCTGAATCACTTCCTCGTCCCGCATGGAGCCGCCGGGCTGGATCACGGCGGTGATACCGGCCTCGTGGGCAGCATCGATGCCGTCGCGGAACGGGAAAAAGGCGTCCGAAGCCATCACCGAACCGGCCACCTGCAGGTTTTCATCGGCGGCCTTGATGCCAGCGATGCGGGCCGAATACACCCGGCTCATCTGGCCGGCACCAACGCCGATGGTACGCCCATCCCGAGCGTAGACGATGGCGTTGGACTTGACGAACTTGGCCACCCGCCAGGCGAACAGCAGATCCGCCTGTTCCTGGTCGGTGGGGGCACGCCTGGAGACCCGCTTCAGGTCGGATTCGTTGATCTGGCCCAGATCCCGGTCCTGAACCAGCAGGCCGCCGTTGACCCGCTTGAAATCCCAGCCACCGCCGGCTTCACCCCATTGGCCGCAGGCCAGCAGACGCACGTTGGGCTTGCCGGAAACCGCCTTGACGGCCTCCGGGGAAACTTCGGGGGCGATGATCACCTCCACGAACTGCCGCGCCACAATGGCCTCGGCGGTCTTGCCATCCAGGGGGCGGTTGAAGGCGATGATGCCGCCGAAGGCGGAGGTGGGGTCGGTGGCAAAGGCCAGGTCATAGGCGGCCAGGATGTGGTCGGCCACGGCCACGCCGCAGGGGTTGGCATGCTTGACGATGACACAGGCCGGGGCCTGGAACTGCTTCACACATTCCAGGGCGGCGTCGGTGTCGGCAATATTATTAAAAGACAGGGCCTTGCCCTGAATCTGGCGGGCGGTGGCCACGCCGGCCTCGGCGGGATCACGTTCCCGGTAGAAAGCGGCGGATTGATGGGGGTTCTCGCCGTAGCGCAGGTCCAGGCTTTTTTCAAATTGCAGGGACAGGGTGCCGGGGAAGGGGGCCTGGGTCTGTTCGTCCCGCACGCCGGTCAGGTAATTGGCGATGGCGCCGTCATAACGGGCAGTATGGGCAAAGGCCTTGGCCGCCAGTTCAAAGCGCAGGGCATGGGGCAGGCTGCCGTCACCGGCGGCCAGGGCCTCCAGCACCCGGTCGTAGTCGGCGGGGTCCACCACAATGCCCACATGGGCATGGTTCTTGGCCGAGGCCCGTACCATGGCCGGGCCGCCGATGTCGATGTTCTCGATGGCGTCTTCCAGGCTGCAGCCGGGGTGGGCCACGGTGGCTTCAAAGGGGTAAAGATTCACCACCACCAGGTCGATGGGGGGGATGTGGTGGGTCTGCATGGCCTCGTCGTCCATGCCCCGACGCCCCAGGATGCCGCCGTGGATCTTCGGATGCAGGGTCTTGACCCGGCCATCCATCATCTCGGGAAACCCGGTATGGGCGGAGACTTCCTTCACCGGGATGCCTGCTTCCATGAGGCGTTTTGCGGTACCGCCGGTGGAAAGGATCTCGATACCCCGCGTCGCCAGGGCCTGGGCAAAGGGCAGCAGGCCGGTCTTGTCGGAAACGCTGATGAGCGCGCGGGTTACGGGTCGGGACATTGCTTGGGTCATGGGTTCGCCGGTCTGATGATGACAAAAAGACCGGAAATTATACGCGCCCGGAGAACCCCAGGGCCACCGGCAAAAAAAAAGCGCGACTTGAGGGAGCCGCGCCAAAACCACCAAAGGAGGATGGAGGAGTATACCGACTGCGGAGGGGTCCGCGAGACGATATGATTCTAATATCGTATGCTGCACTGCACATGTCAAGGTGGGTGAGGTTTTTTTTTGCTGGAGGGCCGATGGCTATGCTTGTCACCCAAACTCATACATCCCTCCCCGCCCTGAAGGACGGGGTTTCTTGCGTAAAATGATGACAAACTCTGCCGATATCCTGCGGGATACCGACCGTTGCGTGAAATGCGGTCTGTGCCTGCCCCATTGTCCCACCTACCAGATCAACCGTAATGAAGGCGACTCGCCCAGGGGCCGCATCACCCTCATGCAGGGGTTGATGCAGGGCGCCCTCAAGGATGATGCAACGGTGCGCCGGCATCTGGAGGGCTGTCTGGGCTGCCGGGCCTGCGAAACGGTCTGTCCTTCCGGTGTCCCCTTTGGGGATTTGATGGATGCCACTCGCAGGGTTCTGATCCCGCCACCTCAACCCTCTGGTGCAATCCGGGGATACCTGCTCAGTCATTCGGGGGCCAGACGGGTGGCGTCCGGCAGTCTGCGACTGGCCAGAGGCATGGGGCTGGGCTGGCTGGCCGGGCACCTGGGGAATGCCCAAAGACCCGGCATGGCCCGTAACGCCACATTTTTAGCCGATGTCACCCCCCCGCCCCGCTGGCCCCGCACCCCATCCCCGGTGACCGCCACAAGGGGCACGGTGTCCCTGTTTACCGGATGTACGGCAGAAACCTTCGACGGCCCCACCCTGGAAGCCGCTGTCCAGGTGCTCACCAGACTGGGATATGAGGTTGTGGTGCCCCAGGGACAGGTCTGCTGCGGGGCCATGGACCATCATGCCGGTGGCGTGAAGGATGCCGCCGCCCTGGCCCGACGCAATCAGGCGGCCTTTGCCGGCCATGAGGGGCCGATCCTGAGTCTGAACAGTGGCTGTCGCGTCCATCTGCACGGTGCCGGCGGTGATGGACTCGGAGCGCGGGTCACTGGCCTGTGCCGGTTACTGGCGGATCTGGACCTGACGCCGCTGCAGCTGGTGGATACCCCCCTCAAGGTGGCCTTTCATACCCCCTGCACCCTGCGCCACGGTCTGGGTGAAGCGGACTTCATGGTGGCCCTGCTGCAACGTCTGCCCGGCGTGACCGATGTCGCCCTGCCGGACAATGCCTTCTGCTGTGGCGGCGCCGGCAGCCGGATGCTGACCGATCCCCGAATGGCCGATCAGTTGCTGGCCCCCAAACTGGAGGCCCTGGAGGCATTGGCGCCAGATGTGCTGGTGACCGCCAATGTGGGCTGTGGCCTGCATCTGGCCGCCGGGATCCGGCGCCGGGGACTGACGGTGCCGGTACTCAATCCGGCCCGACTCATGGCCACCCGACTGGGACCGGCAGCCGCTATTGGGCCATCGAGCGGCCACCATCCACCGCAATCACCTGTCCGGTGATGTAACCGCCGTCCCGGATCAAAAACAGGGCCGTGCGGGCAATGTCATCCGGGTCTCCTTCCCGCTGAAGGGCGGTATGGCGGATCATGGTGTCATGGCCGGCGGTGTTTTCTGCCGCCTCTGGCCACAGAATCGCCCCCGGTGCAATGCCATTCACCCGCACCCGCGGCCCCAGTTCCCGGGCCAGGGACTGGGTCAGCAGCCATAATCCGGCCTTGGCCGCGCAGTACACCGGATAATCCTTGAGGGGATAGCGGGCGTGGGTGTCGACGATATTGATAATACAGCCGTTTCTGGCCATCAGGGTCGGCGCCAGGGCCTGGGACAGAAACAGGGGTGCCTTGAGGTTGGTGCCCATGAGATCATTCCAGTGGGCTTCGGTGATCTGGCCCAATGGGGTGGGATAAAAGGTAGAGGCATTGTTGATCAGGACATCCAGCCCGCCAAAGGCCGCCACGGCTGCCTCCGCCAGTTGTGTCACCGCCCCGGCCACCAGCAGGTCGCCTCCCACCAGTTGAACCGAATGGGGACGAAGCTGGTTCAGTTCCCTTTGCAAGGCGCGGGCGTCATCACTGGAATGGCGGTAATGGATCACCAGATTCATGCCCTCGGCATGGAGGCGACGGGCCATGCTGGCACCGATGCGCCGGGCGCCGCCGGTGATGAATACGGTCTTGCCCTGCAGTGAAGAAAAGTACGGCTGTTCCATGCTCAATCCTTCCCTCCCCCACCCCAGACTTTAGCAGAACCTGTGATGATACCATCGCCCCGACATTTTCGATTGCCTCCCCCCCCCGCCGATGCCCTGGCCCTGAGCCAGCGCCTGTTGCAACAGATGCAGGATGAAAGCCGCAGCAACGGCAACTGGCTGTCCTTTTATCGTTATATGACCCTGGCCCTGTATGCCCCCGGCCTGGGGTATTACGCAGCCGGCAGCCAGAAACTGGGGGCCGCCGGAGACTTTGTCACCGCCCCGGAGCAATCCCCCCTGTTTGGCCATTGTCTGGCCCGTCAATGTGCCCAGGTGCTCGATACCCTGGGGGGTGGGGATATTCTGGAATTTGGCGCCGGTACCGGCCAGTTGGCGGCCCAGGTGCTCGATACCCTGGCGCAACAGGATGCCCTGCCGGATCATTACCTGATCCTGGACACCAGCCCGGACCTGCGCCAGCGACAACAGGCCACCTTGTCCCAATTGCCGGAGGCGCTGGCCGCCCGGGTCCAATGGCTGGACCGGCTGCCCGAACCGGGGACATTTCGGGGGGTGATGCTGGCCAATGAAGTGCTCGATGCCCTGCCGGTGGAGCTGTTCATCTGGCACCCGGATCAGGTGCTGCGCCGGGGAGTGCAGATCACCGCCGAGGGGGTGATCTGGGCGGATCGTCCCGCCGATGACACCATGACAGCAGCGGTACACACCCTGCATCAGGCTGCCGGTGGTCACTGGGGTGCAGGTTATCAGTCGGAATTCAATCCGGGACTAGCCCCCTGGATCATGGCCGTGGCGGAGTGTCTGGCGGCAGGGGTGTTGCTATTGGTGGATTATGGCTATCCGGGCCGGGAATATTACAGCCCCGAACGACGCCAGGGCACATTGATCGCCCATTATCGCCACCGGATGCTCACCGATCCCCTGATATGGCCGGGACTGATGGACCTGACCGCCAATGTGGATTTTTCGGCGGTGGCCAGGGCCGGGGCCGGGGCGGATCTGACCTTGCTGGGATATACCACCCAGGCCTGGTTTTTGTTCGGCACCGGACTGGAGGCGGCTTTTGCAGCCCGTTGTCAGGAGGATGTACGCGCCCAGATGGCCCTGGCAGCCCAGGTGCGTACCCTCACCCTGCCCGGAGAGATGGGGGAACGGTTTCAGGTGATGGCCCTGGGGCGAGGGGTGGATATTCCCCTGATGGGGTTTGCCCAGCATGACCTGAGCCATCGCCTGTGACCGACCCGGCCTCAAGTGCCGTCGGGTACCCGGTCGGTGTAGGCCCGTCGCAACTGGGTCAGGGCTTCAATCCGTAGTCGGCGCATTGCCTGGGTAATGGCCTGCCCCTTGAGGCCCTGGGCCACCAGCGGGCCGGCCTGGATGGCCAGACAACGGGCATGGGCCTGGCGCACATAATCGGCCTGGGGATAAGGTCTGTCCTCAAATCCGGTGCGGCCACGATAATCGGCTTCACAGGCCAGCAAAATGCCTTCCAGTCGATCCGGGCGCCGGTAGGCATCCAGTCCCTCCAGGGTTTTGGCCAGAGTATCCGGGCGCAGTTCAAATACCCGATGGATATGGCCGTGGTAACGGGCCACCAACCGGGCGGACTCCCGGTAGCGGCCAGGAATACGGTAGCGGTCACAGAGCTGATCCACCAGTACCACCCCCCGTTGCTCATGGCCGTGGTGGCTGGGCAGGATATCCTTGGGGGTATTTCCCTTACCCAGATCATGGGTGAGGGCCGCAAACCGCACCACCGGATCGGTGGACAATCCCTCGGCCTGATCCAGCACCATAAAGGTATGGACGCCGGTATCCACTTCCGGGTGATAGCGGGGCGGCTGGGGCACGCCATACAGGCGCTCCAGTTCCGGGAACAGCACCGCCAGTGCGCCACAGGCCCGCAGCACCTGGAAGAACCGGGATGGACAGGGGCCGGCCAATGTCCGTTCCAGCTCCTGCCAGACCCGTTCCGGCACCAGGGCATCCACCTCGCCGGCGGCCACCATCTGCTGCATCAACGCCAAAGTCTCCGGGGCCACGGTAAATCCCAAAGGCCCCAGACGCGCAGCAAAGCGGGCCACCCGCAGGATACGCACCGGGTCTTCAGCAAAGGCGGCAGACACATGGCGCAACCGCCGGGCCGCCAGATCCTTCTGGCCACCAAACGGATCAATCAACTGTCCCTGGGCATCCTGGGCCATGGCGTTGATGGTCAAATCCCGCCGTTCCAGGTCGTCCTGCAGGGTCACATCCGGGGCGGCGTGGACCTCAAACCCCCGGTAACCGGGGGCGGTCTTGCGCTCGGTGCGGGCCAGGGCGTATTCCTCGCGGGTCTGTGGATGCAAAAAGACCGGAAAGTCCCGACCCACCTGTTTAAATCCCTGGGCCAGCATGGCATCCACCGTGGTGCCCACCACCACCCAGTCCCGCTCCCGGACCGGCAGCCCCAGAAGGGCATCCCGCACCGCTCCGCCCACCAGATAACAGTCCATGATCAGCGGCGCTCACTGCGCAACTGGTGCAACCGGGCATGGCGCTCCCGGTCTCCCAGATAACCGGGCACAATGGCTTCGATGGCGGTGGGGCAGCAATCCGGCCCCTGACACACACTGTCCCGGCTCATGGAATAGTAGTTGTCCAGGGTGAAGGGTTTACCGGGAACGTATGTCATGATCCGCGCCTGCCACCGGGACAGGCCATCGGACAGCCCCAGGATCAGGCGGCGACGGGCCATGACCTGGGCGGTATAGGTCACCAGTTCCTTGAGGGTATAGGTGCCAGGACCGCAGAGTTCGATGCGCCGTCCCCAGGTGCGCCGGTCCTCCAGGGCCGCGATCATACGACCGGCCACATCCCCCACATAGACCGGCGCAAAGCGGGCGTTCGGACAGGCCAGGGGCAACACCGGCGTCAGGCGCAGCAGGCGGGCGAAGCGGTTGAAGAAACTGTCACCGGGGCCAAAAATCACCGAAGGCCGAAAACTGGTCACCCGAACCGGTCCGGCCAGGGTATGCACAATGTTTTCCCCTTCTCCCTTGGTGCGCAGGTAATGGCTGGCCCCATTGGCCGCATCGGCATTGAGAGCACTCATGTGCAGCACACGCCCCACCTGGGCATCTGCAGCCGCCTCGATCACCGTGCGGGCCAGGGCCACATGGGCATGACGAAAACCGCTGCCATCCCGCCCCCGCTCATTGAGAATACCCACCAGGTTGATCACCCCGTCACAGCCGGCAAAATGGGTCCGCAACACTTGGGGATCGTGGCAGTCCGCAGCCACCAGTTGCACCCCCGGCAGCACCAGCAGGTGCCGATGCCGACTGACATGGCGGGTGAGTACCTTGACCTGACGGCCTTCCGCGGCCAGTCGTGCCACCACATGGGTGCCTGTAAACCCGGTGCCTCCAAGGACACATAGCGTGCGAATATTCATCATATTGCGCGAAAAACCCCGTGATGCACGGCACGATCACGCGGCCCGGATCGCATCCTCCTGTATCGGTATCGAGGCGACCAGTATACCCACGGCGGTCATTCAGGTGCAGCGCCCAGGGGCGCTGGTGTGGTGTATTCTTGATCGAAAGACTATTGTATGCGCCCTCTGCATCCAAAGGAGTTCCCCCCGTGCCTCTGAGTTCCGTCAATCCCGCCAACGGTTCGGTGCTGCATGTGTTCGAGACCTGGGCCCGGCCGCGCATTGACAAGGCCCTGGGTCAGGCGGCCCGCATGGCGCCCGAATGGCGCGATACCCCCCTGGACCAGCGGGCCGGGCTGCTGCGTCAGGCTGCCCATGTGCTGCGTCATCGTCGGGATCATTTTGCCGTCATGATGACCCAGGAAATGGGCAAGCTCCTGACCGAGTCCAGAGCCGAGATTGAACGCTGCGCCCTGGTCTGTGAGTACTATGCCGATCATGGGGCCGGCTTTCTGGCGGAAGAACCCATGCCGGCGGGAGAACTGGATGCCCGACTGATGTTTCAGCCCCTGGGCACCATTTTGGGCGTGATGCCCTGGAATTTTCCCTTCTGGCAGGTCTTCCGCTTTGCCGCCCCGACCCTGATGGCGGGGAACACGGTCCTGCTCAAACATGCCTCCAATGTCTCCCGCTGCGCCCTGGCCATCGAAGAAGTGTTCCGGGATGCCGGGCTGCCCACGGGAACCTTTCAAACCCTGATGATCACCTCCGCCGAAGTCCAGCGGGTGATCGAAGACCCCAGGGTACATGGGGTCACCCTGACCGGCGGTGACGGGGCGGGGCGGGCGGTGGCCGCCATCGCCGGGGGGGTGCTCAAGCCCTGTGTACTGGAACTGGGGGGCTCTGATCCCTTTGTGGTGCTGGAGGATGCAGACCTGGATGAGGCCGTATCCCAGGCGCTGGTGTCCCGCTACCGCAATGCAGGCCAGAGCTGCATTGCCGCCAAACGGTTTATTCTGGTGCCTGCGGTGGTGGACGGTTTTCTGGCCCGGCTCAAGGATGGGGTGGCCGACCTGAAACCGGGCGATCCCATGAAAGAAGAATCCACCCTTGCCCCCATGGCCAGAGCCGATCTGCGGGACGAACTGCATCAGCAGGTGCAAGATTCCATCGCCGAAGGGGCGGTGCCGGTCATGGGATGCCAGCCCCTGCCCGGCAAGGGTGCCTGGTATGCGCCATCCATTCTGGATCGGGTGGTGCCCGGCACTCGGGCCTATCAGGAAGAAATCTTCGGGCCGGTGGCCTGTATTTTACGGGCCACCGACGAGGAAGATGCCCTGCGCCTGGCCAACGACACCCGCTTTGGTCTGGGGGGCAGTGTATGGACCCGGGACAGGGTCAGGGGAGAACATTTTGCCCGGCGCATGGCCTGCGGCACTGCATTTATCAACGCCATGGTCAAAAGTGATCCCCGCCTGCCCTTTGGTGGCATCCGGGATTCCGGGTTTGGCCGGGAACTGGCCCGCGCCGGTATCCGGGCCTTCACCAATGCCAAAACCCTGGTACGCCGTTGAACCCCTTGGTGGATCAAGCCATTGAGGACTATGGCTATTGGGCCTTGGGCCTGTTTTTGATCCTGCTGGCCCCAGAGGCCCTGATGCCCTTTGCCGGATTTTTGGCCCATGAGGGACTGCTGAGCCTGTGGTGGGCGATCCTGGCGGGCAGCCTGGGGGGGACGCTGGGGTCAACCCTGATCTATCTGCTGGCCCGCCGGGTGGGAGAACTGCGAGTCCGTACCCTGCTGCGGCAGCGGGGTCGCTGGCTGCTGATGGGGGAACAGGACCTGGATCGGGTGCTGACCCTCTATGCCCGCCACGGGGCCTGGATCGTGGCCGGTGGCCGTCTGGTCCCCACCCTGCGCAGTCTGGTGTCCATCCCCGCCGGCCTGCTGCCCATGCCCCTGATGCGCTTCATTGGCCTGACCTGGCTGGGGACATTGGTCTGGAATACGGTGCTGGCCCTGGGGGGATACCTCCTGGGCGCCCAATGGCGGCTGCTGGAACCCTACCTGGGCCTTTACGGCAGTTTGGCCTTTGTGCTGGTGCTGGCGGTGGTGGGGTTTTATCTGCTCCGGCGTCTGGCAGAACGCCCCGGCTGAAGGTGCGATGCATCGTCGCCGGGATTCCAGTATCCTTTTTGCCCCGCCTTTTTCGATCGAACCCGACAACGAGACTTCACATGGCCGGACATAGTAAGTGGGCGAATATCCAGCATCGCAAAAATGCCCAGGACGCCAAGCGCGGCAAGCTCTTTACCAAACTCATCAAGGAAATCACCGTGGCCGCCCGTCTGGGGGGATCGGACCCAGCCACCAACCCCCGGCTGCGGTTGGCCATGGACAAGGCCCTGGACGCCAACATGACCAAGGACACCATCGAGCGGGCCACCAAGCGGGGGGCCGGGGAGCTGGAAGGGGTCAATTATGAGGAATTGCGCTACGAAGGTTATGGCCCCGGCGGCGTCGCCATCATGGTGGACTGCATGACCGACAACCGTAACCGCACCGTCTCTGAAGTGCGCCATGCCTTCAGCAAATGCGGTGGCAACCTGGGCACCGACGGTTCGGTGGCTTACCTGTTTGAAAAAACCGGCATCCTGGGCTATCCCGCCGGCAGTGACGAGGAACGGGTCATGGAAGCGGCCCTGGAAGCCGGCGCCCATGATGTGCTGGTCAACGATGATGACTCCATCGACGTACTCACCACCCCCGAAGACTACGACGCCGTGCGCGCCGCCATGACCGAGGCCGGCCTCAAGCCCGAGCGCAGCGAAGTCACCATGCGGGCCGCCACCGGCAGCAGTGTGGATGACGTGGACACCGCCAAGGCCCTGCTCAAGCTGCTGGACATGCTGGATGATCTGGACGACGTGCAGAATGTCTACACCAATGCCGACTTCCCCGACTCGGTCATGCAGGCCCTGTGACCGCCCCCTGTCTTCGCATCCTGGGGATTGATCCGGGGTCTGTAGTCACCGGCTATGGCATTGTGGATACCGATGGCCGCCGCTCCACCCATGTGGACAGCGGCTGTATCCGGGTCAAGGGAGACGCCCTGCCGGCCCGACTGGGCCATATTCTCACCGCCGTGGCCGAACTGGTAGACCGGCATCAACCCCAGGTGATGGCCATTGAACAGGTGTTTGTATCCCGCAATGCCGCCTCTGCCCTCAAGCTGGGACAGGCGCGGGGGGCGGCCATCTGTGCAGCGGTGCAGGGGGGAGTATCCGTGGCCGAATATGCCCCCCGGGCCATCAAACAGGCCCTGGTGGGCACCGGTGCCGCCGACAAGACCCAGATGCAGCACATGGTCACCATGATCCTGGGGCTGGCTGCCCGGCCCGCCGCCGATGCCGCCGATGCCCTGGCGGTGGCCCTGTGCCATGCCCATACCCAGGCCACCCTGTCCCGCCTGCCGGCGGGCTATGCCAGGAGAACCCGATGATCGGACGACTGCGGGGGGTACTCATTCATAAACAGCCCCCCCATCTGATGCTGGACGTACACGGGGTGGGCTACGAACTGGAAGCCCCTTTGTCCACCTTTCTCGACCTGCCAGCGGAAGGCAGCGAAGTGACCTTGCACACCCATCTGCATGTGCGGGAGGATGCCCATGTGCTTTACGGATTTGCCGGGGTACAGGAACGGAGCCTGTTTCGTCACCTGATCCGGGTCAACGGGGTGGGGGCCAAGATGGCCCTGGCCATCCTTTCCGGGATGACCAGCGACGCCTTCAGCCGCTGCGTGATGGACAATGACATCACCCCCCTCACCCGCCTGCCCGGCATTGGCCGCAAGACGGCGGAACGGCTGGTGATCGAGATGCGTGACCGGGTGGCCACCCTGGGAAGCGGGGCGGCCCTGCCTCAACCCTCCGGCGCACCCACGGCCCCGGCGAACCCGACCTCTGACGCGGTGGCCGCCCTCATCGCCCTGGGATACAAGCCCCAGGAGGCCAGCCGGCTGATCAGTCTGGTGGAAGCCGAAGCCGATACCAGCGAAGCCCTGATCCGTCTGGCCCTCAAATCCACCCTCAACAGGTAGTCATCGCCCATGGCCGAGCGCATCATCAGTGCCGACACCATCCCCGACGACGACACCCTGGAACGGTCCATCCGGCCTCAGCGGCTGGCGGACTATGTGGGACAACCGGTGGCCAGGGAACAGATGGAAATTTTCATCTCCGCCGCCCGGGCCAGGGGCGAAGCCCTGGACCATGTACTGATTTTTGGCCCGCCGGGACTGGGCAAGACCACCCTTTCCCACATCATCGCCCAGGAACTGGGGGTGAACATGCGCCAGACCTCCGGCCCGGTACTGGAACGCCCAGGAGATCTGGCGGCCCTGCTCACCAATCTGGACCCCCATGATGTGCTGTTCGTGGACGAAATCCACCGGCTCTCCCCGGTGGTGGAGGAAGTGCTCTACCCCGCCCTGGAAGACTTTCAACTGGACATCATGATCGGCGAAGGCCCGGCGGCCCGCTCCATCAAACTGGACCTGCCACCGTTCACCCTGGTGGGTGCCACCACCCGGGCCGGCCTGCTCACCTCGCCTCTGCGGGACCGTTTTGGCATTGTTCAACGTCTGGAGTTTTATAACACCGAGGATCTGGCCTACATTGTGCGCCGTTCCGCCCGCATCCTGGGGGCAGAACTGGACGAAGACGGCGCCATGGAAATCGCCCGACGTGCCCGTGGTACCCCCAGAATTGCCAATCGTCTGCTGCGGCGGGTCAGGGACTATGCGCAAATCAAGGCCGATGGCATCATCAGCGCCCCGGTGGCGGATAACGCCCTGAACCTGCTGGACGTGGACGCCCACGGATTTGATGCCCAGGACCGGCGGCTGCTGCTGGCGGTCATGGAAAAGTTTGACGGCGGCCCGGTGGGACTGGACAGTCTGGCCGCCGCCCTGGGGGAGGAACGGGGCACCATCGAAGATGTGATCGAACCCTACCTGATTCAACAGGGGTTTCTCATGCGTACCCCCCGTGGCCGCATGGCCACCAGCAACGCCTACCGGCATTTCGGGCTGCGGGTGCCCAGCGCCCTGGAAGCCCGTGCCGCCCAGCCTGAGCTTTTATGATGCCTAACGAATTTACCTGGCCCGTGCGGGTCTATTACGAGGACACCGATGCCGGCGGTGTGGTGTTCTATGCCAACTATCTCAAATACATGGAACGGGCGCGCACCGAATGGCTGCGTCATCTGGGTATCGGTCAGACCCGGTTGCGCCAGACCCAGGGGGTGATTTTTGCCGTGCGCAGCGTCACCCTGGACTACCTGCGCCCCGCCCGGCTTGATGACCGACTGCAAGTGAGCGCCCGGTGTCTGGATGTCCGTCGGGCCAGTTTGATCATCGGCCATGACATCCACTGTCTGCGGGAAAATGACACCCCGGAACTGTTGAACCGGGGACAGGTCAAGATAGCCTGTCTTGATGCCGAGACATTTGCCCCGCGCCCCATACCCCATCCGATTGTGGCCGCCCTGACTGCCGGAGATGCCGCGCCGTGACCGTCGATCTGTCCCTTTACCGCCTGATTCTGGACGCCAGCCTCGTCGTTCAGCTGGTGATGCTGGTGCTGGTGCTGGCCTCGGTATTCTCCTGGATGATCATTGTCATCAAATGGCGGGTGCTGCGGGAGGCCCGGCGGACGGCGGACGCTTTCGAGGTCCGGTTCTGGTCCGGGACCGATCTGGCCCAACTCTACGACCGCTCCCGCCGCAAGGTGGATATTGCCGGTCTGGAGCATGTGTTTGTGGCCGGTTTCAAGGAATTTCTCAAGGGCCGACGCCAGTTGCGCGACCCGGCTGCGGGTGTTTTAGTGGCCGGCGGCACCGAACGGGCCATGCAGGTGGCCATTTCCCGAGAAGGAGACGAACTGGAAACCTACCTCAACGCCCTGGCCACCGTGGGGTCCACCAGCCCCTATATCGGTCTGTTTGGCACCGTCTGGGGCATCATGCATGCCTTCATGGGGCTATCCGGCGCCCAGCAGGCCACCCTGGCCATGGTGGCCCCCGGCATTGCCGAGGCCCTGATCGCCACCGCCCTGGGCCTGTTTGCCGCCATCCCGGCAGTGATTGCCTACAACAGCTTTTCCTCGGACATCGACCGCCTGCTGGCCCGTTATGACAACTTTGCCGGAGAACTGGCCACCCTGCTGCAACGCCAGGTGGGGGGGCGTGACGGGGTGGAAGCGTGAGCCGTTCCCGTTCAGCCGCCCGACGTCGGCGCGCCATGTCCCAGATCAACGTGGTGCCCTTCATCGACGTCATGCTGGTGCTATTGATCATCTTCATGGTCACCGCGCCCCTGTTGCAGCAGGGGGTGGAAGTGGACCTGCCCCAGGCCGATGCCCAGCCTTTGCCCGATGACGCCACCCAGCCGGAAGCCATCGTGGTCACAGTCACCCGGGATGGCCAACTGAGCCTGAATCAGGGGCCACGGATCGGCGTACCCCTGAACCAGGAGGAACTGCGGGAGATCATGGTGGGGTTACTGGGACAACAGCCGAATGTCCAGGTCTATGTCCGGGGTGACCGGTTTGTGGACTATGGCCGGGTGGTGGACGCCATGGTCAGTGTTCAGTCCGCCGGTGCCCAGCGGGTCGGGCTGATCACTGACCCGCCCGATCCATCGGCCTGGGACCGCTGATGTCATGGGGGGTTTGCTGCGCCGACATTACGGGTTGTTCGGGATTGTCCTGGGCATCCATCTGGCCTTGTTCCTGCTGTTGGGTGTGAATCTCCACCTCACCCCCAGAGAAGCGGGTACCCCGCCCCCCGTTGCGCCCCCGGAAGTGATCGACGCCGTGGCCGTGGACGGTACCGCCTTTGACCGTATCGAACAGCAACGGCTGGCAGAACAACAGCGGCAGGCCGAAGAAGCGCGCCGACAGGAAGCCGAACGCCAGCGACAGGTCGAACAGCAGCGCCGGGCCGAGGAACAACGGCGAGCGGAAGAACAACGCCGGGCCGAAGAAGCGCGCCGCCAGGAAGCCGAACGTCAGCGACAGGCCGAACAGCAACGCCGGGCCGAGGAACAGCGGCGGGCGGAAGAACAACGGCGGGCCGAAGAAGCACGCCGACAGGAAGCCGAACGCCAGCGACAGGCCGAACAGCAGCGCCGGGCCGAGGAACAGCGGCGGGCGGAAGAACAACGCCGGGCCGAAGAAGCGCGCCGTCAGGAAGCCGAACGCCAGCGGCAGGCCGAACAGCAACGTCAAGCCGAAGAACAGCGCCGGGCCGAAGCAGCGCGCCGTCAGGAAGCCGAACGCCAGGCCGAACAGCAACGTCAAGCCGAGGAACAGCGCCGAGCCGAAGCAGCGCGCCGCCAGCAGAATGAATTGGAGCGCCTGCAAAACGCCTACGAAGCCGCCATCCGCAGCGCGGTGGAAAGTCGCTGGCTTCGTTCCAGTGGTCATCAGCCCGGCTATCGGGCCGTGATCTATATTCGTCAGGCACCGGGGGGTTACCTGCACGAAGTTCGGGTGGAACAATGCACGGGCGACCGGGCCTTTTGCGACTCGGTGGAGCGGGCGGTACGACTGGCCGAGCCATTACCCGCCCCCCCCAGTCCTGAAGTCTTTGCCCGCGAGATTCGATTCACTTTCGAGCCTGCATAAATCAGGCCATGAGAGATTTTGATGATCCAGATTCGACACATTCTGCTGCTGTTGCTGCTTGGTCTGCCGCTGACGGTTCAGGCCGCCCTGGAGATCCGCATCACCCAGGGGGTGGAAGGGGCCATGCCCATTGCCGTCGTACCCTTTACATGGACGGGGGCCGATCAGGCACCCGCAGACCTGGCCGCCATCATCGACGCCAATCTCCACCGCAGTGGCCGCTTTGCCCCGGTAGACCGGCAGGCCATGCCCCAGCGCCCGGCCCCGGATGAAACCCCGGATGCTGCCCTCTGGCGGGACCGGGGCACCAACTACGTGGTCATCGGTCGCCTGCAACCCGACAGCGGTGACCGCCTGAACGTCCAGTTCCAGTTGTTTGATGTGGCCGGCAACCGCCAGCTCACCGGCTACACCATCCCGGTGGAACGGGCCCACCTGCGCCGGGCCGCCCACATGATCAGCGATATCATCTACGAACGGCTCACCGGGGAACGGGGTGCCTTTGACACCCGGGTGGCCTATGTGAGCGTCACAGGACCGGGAGAGCAACGTCGCTTTGCCCTGCAGGTGGCCGATGCCGATGGCCACAACCCCCGCACCATCTTCCGCTCCCCCCATCCTATCCTCTCCCCGGCCTGGTCCCCCGATGGCCAGCGGATTGCCTATGTCTCGTTTGAAAATGGCCGCTCCGAAGTGTTCGTGCAAAACGTGGACGGGGGCGAGCGCACCCGGCTGGCGGCTTTTGAGGGCATCAACAGCGCCCCGGCCTGGTCCCCCGACGGCCAGCGGCTGGCCCTGACCCTCTCCAGGGGCGGCGCTCCGGATGTCCATATCATGAACCTGGCCGACCGGACCATCACCCAGATCACCCGCAGCCGCTCCATCGACACCGAGGCGGTCTGGATGCCCGATGGCCGTTCCCTGATTTTCACCTCCGACCGGGCCGGCCAACCCCAGCTTTACGAAGTCTCCGTCACCGGAGGCCAGCCCCGGCGCCTGACCTTCGAAGGGCGTTACAATGGCGGCGCCAGCCTCTCTCCCGATGGTCGGCGGCTGGCCATGGTCCACGGTGCCGATGGCCGTTTTCGCATCGCCCTGCTCGACCGTCAGACCCGCCTGTTCCAGGTGCTCACCGAAGGCCGTGCCGATGAATCCCCCAGCTTTGCCCCCAACGGCAGTATGATCATCTACGCCACTGCCGAGGGGGGGCGGGGCATCCTGGCCGCGGTCAGTGCCGATGGCCGGGTGCATCAGCGTCTGGTGCTGCAGGAGGGGGAAGTGCGGGAACCGGCCTGGTCGCCGTTTCGTCAATAGCTATGCCAGAATCCCCTACGCTCCAACCCAATTCAGTCCATGTCGAGGATCACCCCAATGCGCAGTCCCTATGCTGTACCTCCTGTCTCCCTGTTGCTTTTGTTGATCATCTCAATGTTCATCCTGGGCGCCTGTGCCTCGGTGGACAAAACCGCCAGCACCGACCCGGTACTGGTAGAAGACACCTACGGTGACGGACGGATGCATGGGGATCGCTATCCGGGTGTGGAAACCACCCCCCTGGGTCGGGATGGTCAACTCAGTCCAGAAGCCCTGGCCTCCGCCCTGTCCGATCCGGCCAGCCCGTTATCCCGTCAGGTGATTTACTTTGATTTTGACCGGGACGACGTCCGTGCCGAATTTGTAGACGTGATTGCCGCCCACGGCGCCTTTCTTGCCCGCAACAGCCAGCTTCGGCTGCGTCTGGAAGGTCACACCGACGAACGGGGCACCCGGGAATACAACCTGGGCCTGGGGGAGCGTCGCGCCCAGTCAGTGCGGCGGATGCTGATGCTGCAAGGGGCATCCAGCAGCCAGATTCAGGTGATCAGCTACGGCGAGGAAATGCCCGCCGTCCAGGGCAGCAATGAGCAGGCCTGGCAGAAAAACCGCCGGGTGGAACTGATCTATGAGGGCCACCTAAGATGAAACCATCGCTGACCACCCTGCTGATCACGGCGGCCCTGATCGCCACCCCCTGGGCCACTGTTCAGGCCCAGAGCCGCGCCCAGAGCGGGGCGCTGGAAGAGCGGCTGCAACAACTGGAAGCCCGGCTGGAACGGCTGGAGCGGCTGCTGGAGGGAGAAGCCCTGATGGAAATGATGCAGCGGGTGGATGCCATGGACCAGGATGTGCGGGAACTGCGGGGAGAGTCGGAACAGTTGCGCCACGAATTTGAAGGGGTGCGTCACCGTCAGCGGGAATTATATCTGGATGTGGACAGTCGCCTGGAACGGCTGGAACGCAGCCAAGCCTCATTGCCGGCCACACCGGCACCCATACCGGGGACAGCGCCCCCCGCCCGGCCTGATCCGGCCCCCCCTGCGACACCGGCAACCTCTGCTGCCCCTGCCGATTCCACCTCGGAACAGGCCATCTATCAGGCCGCCTTTGACCAGCTCCGTCAGGGGCGTTACCAGCAGGCAGTGACCGGCTTTCGTCAGGTTCTGGAACAATTCCCCGATGGCCGGCTGGCGGCCAATGCCCAATACTGGATTGCCGAAGCCTATTACGTCACCCGGGATTTTCCCCGCGCCCTGGAAGAATTCAAACGGGTCAACCAGCGTTACCCCGGCAGCAACAAGCAGTTGGATGCCCTGCTCAAACAGGGATTTACCCACTATGAACTGGAACAATGGACCCAGGCGCGCAGCGTCTTGACCCAGGTGCGGGATCAAGACCCCGGCAGCTCCGTGGCCCGACTGGCAGAACAGCGCCTGCGCCGCATGGACGAGGCAGGCCGGCCATGAGCGATGGCCTGCAGATCAGCGAAATCTTCCTGTCCCTGCAGGGAGAATCCCGCACCGTGGGGTGCCCCACCGTGTTTGTGCGTCTGACCGGCTGCCCCCTGCGCTGTCGCTACTGTGATACCGCCTATGCCTTCACCGGCGGCACTCCCCTCACCCTGGACGCCATTGTGGATCAGGTGAAGGCCTACGGCGTCCCCCATGTCTGTGTCACCGGCGGGGAACCCCTGGCCCAGCCCAACAGCCTGTCCCTGCTGACGGCCCTGTGTGATGGGGGTCATCAGGTTTCCCTGGAAACCAGCGGCGCCCTGGACATTGCCCCGGTGGACCCCAGGGTGGTCAAGGTCATGGACATCAAAACCCCCTCCTCGGGGGAAATTCACAGCAACCGCTGGAAAAATCTGGACCATCTGGCCCCGGACGACCAGGTTAAATTTGTGCTGTGCAACCGGGACGACTACCTGTGGTCCAGCGGCATTGTGCGCACCCATGATTTGGCCCGTCGAGCAGAAATTCTGTTTTCTCCGGTCCATGGCCGGCTGCCCCCCAGGGATCTGGCCGAATGGATTTTGGCCGACCGCCTGCCGGTTCGTTTCCAGATCCAGTTGCATAAATGGCTCTGGAACGACGCCCGAGGGCGCTAAACCCCCGATCACATCCCCCATTTCCCATCATTTTCCTACACTTGCATCCATGAAAAACGCACTCGTCCTGCTCTCTGGTGGCATGGACTCAGCCACCGTCCTGGCCCTGGCCCGTGCCGAAGGGTTTGCCTGCCACTGTCTCAGCGTCCGCTACGGCCAGCGCCACAGTGCCGAACTGGCCGCCGCCGCCGAACTGGCCCACAGCCTGGGCGCGGCGGACCATCGGGTTGTGGACCTGAATCTGGGCCTGTTTGGTGGCTCCGCCCTCACCGATGACAGCATCCAGGTTCCAGATCAACGCTCCGAGGGCATCCCCGTCACCTACGTCCCTGCCCGCAACACCGTCTTTCTGGCCGTGGCCCTGGCCTGGGCGGAAGTGCTCCAGGCCAGAGACCTGTTCATCGGCGTCAACGCCGTGGACTATTCCGGCTACCCGGACTGCCGTCCCGAATTCATCCAGGCCTTTGAAACCCTGGCCAATCTGGCCACCAAGGCCGGGGTGGAAGGGGACCGCATCCGCATCCGCACCCCCCTCATCCACCTGACCAAGGCGGAAATCATCCGCCGGGGCATTGGGGCTGGGGTGGATTTTTCCCGCACCGTCTCCTGTTACAGCGCCGACTCCCAGGGCCGGGCCTGCGGCACCTGCGACGCCTGCCACCTGCGGGCCAAGGGCTTTGCCGACGCCGGCATTGCCGATGTCACCCGCTATCAGCCGTGAGCATGGGCGCCGATCATCAGCCGCCCCGGCGTGCCTCCAGGAGATCATGTCATGTTGTTTGAGCACTTTCCCACCGCCGCCGCCGCCGTGCTGGCCTCCATCTTTGTCCTTGCCTTCATCTTCGGCGCCGTGGTCAACAAAACCAACTTCTGCACCATGGGCGCCGTGTCCGACTGGGTGAACATGGGGGACACCGGGCGTATGAAATCCTGGCTTCTGGCCATCGTCGTGGCCATGGTGGGGGTGATCCTGCTGGAAACCTTCGGCCTCATTCATGCCGACGGCAGCTTTCCCCATTACCGCACCGACCAGCTCTCCTGGGTGGGTCACCTGCTAGGGGGCCTGATGTTCGGCATCGGCATGACCCTGGCCAGTGGTTGCGGCAACAAGACCCTGGTGCGCATCGGTGGTGGCAACCTCAAATCCATCCTGGTGCTGCTGATCATCGCCCTGATCGCCTATGCCATGACCCATCCCTTTCCGGGCACCAGTCACACCCTTTATTCCCTGCTGTTTCATCCCTGGATCAGCCCCCTGAGCATTCAGTTGGGATCAGCTCAGGACCTGGGCGCCCTGGTGGCCGGCGACCAACACGCGCCTCTGGCCCGGCTGATCATCGGTCTGCTGATGGCCGCCGTGCTCCTGTTCCTGATTTTTCGTCGGGCGGCATTCCGGCGCCATCTGGACCATGTGCTGGGGGGACTGGTGGTGGGTCTGGTGGTGGTGGGGGCCTGGTATATCACCGGCACCACCCAGATCGACGACGGCATGGGCGAACAACATACCCTGCAAGCCTATGTGCAGGACTGGGATTTTCTGGCCGATACTCCCGAGGGGCGTCCTGGTGAAGCGGCCCCCTGGTCCACCCAATCCTTCACCTTCATCAACCCCATGGGTCAGACCCTGCGCTATGGGGTCAGTGGTTTTGACGGCAGCCTGCTGTATATCGGCGTGGTTGCCCTGACCGGGGTCATCGTGGGTTCCTTCTTCTGGGCCATGATTTCCGGTGCTTTCCGGGTGGAATGGTTTGCCTCGGTGGGGGACTTTTTCAACCATGTCATCGGCGCCGTCCTGATGGCCTTTGGGGGATTTCTGGCGATGGGATGCACCATAGGCCAGGGGGTCACGGGGCTTTCCACCCTGGCCCTGGGCAGTTTCATCACCTTTGGCGCCATTGTTCTGGGTTCGGCCCTGACCATGAAGATCCAGTACTACCGGATGCTGTACGAAGCCGAGGCCACCTTCCTCAAGGCATTCATCACGGCCCTGGTGGATCTGCGGCTGTTGCCGGCCAGATTAAGAAAGCTGGAGGCGCTTTGAGTCTGCCGGCCATCTTCCGAAAAAAAACTTGCACTCCCCGGAAAATCCGGTAATATACCTGCCCTTTCCGGGGCCAACCAAAGCCTTGGGGAATTCCTTCCCGGCGATGGGTCGTTAGCTCAGCTGGTAGAGCAGTGGACTTTTAATCCATTGGTCGTAGGTTCGAATCCTACACGACCCACCATTTAAAGCCTGTCCTGGCCGAATACGTACATCGGACTCAGGCCCTCCAGTTGTTTTTGGGAAATGATATGGCCTTTGGCCGCCGCCCGGCGCAGCCAGTCCAGTCCCCGAATTTCGTCTTCCTCGACGCCTTCTCCCGACACATGGCACCGGCCCAGCCAGTGCATGGCATCCGGGTAATCCTGGGCTGCCGCCTGTTCCAGCCAATAGATGGCCAGATCGGAAAATCCGGCTTCCATCAGCATCAAGGCCACGTGATGCTGGGCTTCGGCATAGCCCTGATCCGCCAGTACGATCACTCGCTCATCCTCCGGCCCCAGGTCACCGGGTAAATCCCCCCGCAGGCAGCGCAGGGGAATATAGCCCTTGTCCACTCGCCTTAATCGTTCCTGGCGCGGCATATCCACCGCCAGCCGCCGGCGCAGGGTCCGTCGGCTCAGTCCGGTGAGACGTTCGGCGGTATCCAGTGTGATGTTTCGGTTCATCTGTCCCCCCTTTAATGGCCATATAAAATGGTCGGCCATTGTTTCAAGGCCGAGTAAAATTGTCGGCCTTTATGTTTGTCCGTTTGGGTACCGATTATCGGGAAAAACGATCCGTTTGTCTGCGAAAAACCCGCTGTTTGGATGGCATGACCTGTGCATCAGGAAGGTGGCTTCCTTGAGTCATCCTGTGGTGGCTCATTTTATTCCAGATGAGGGTTTCGTGATGAAGAAACAGTCGGGTTTTACCTTGATTGAACTGATGATCGTGGTGGCGATCATTGGGATTTTGGCGGCGATTGCGTTGCCGGCGTATCAGGATTACACCGCACGGGCGCAGGCGGGTGAGGCATTGAGTGTTACCGCAGGTACTCGTGCTGATTTAGCAGTGGCTCAATCTCAAGGTGGTGGTGGTGCAGCCAGTGGAGCCGGTTTGGCGGGGCGATATGTTTCTGAAGTGAGTGTTACTGGAGATTTGATTACAGTCACATTTATAAATGATGCACCCGTTGCTAATGCAATTCGTGGTGACACAATGCTCATTTCTCCGGTGATTGTTAATGAACAAATCCAAGGATGGGTTTGCAAGCCTGGCACTATTGGTGAAAAATATATACCTTCCGGATGCAGAAGGTAACTTCTTGATCTTTAAAAAATTAAAAAATAAAAATTTAAAACCGCTTTTGAAGCGGTTTTTTTTTGAATTAATAAAAGTCAAACGCTATGGACAATAATTTGAGATTAGTTGGGATTAGGTTATCTCTATTTTTTTTTCTTGTTTTATCTTTTTTTAGCATTGCTTTTTTTTACAGCTTGGCCATGCCAGGCTACTTTCTTTTTGATGACTGGCCAAATCTATCTGGCCTGTCTTTAATCTCGGATTTATGGTCAGGGCTTTCATTTGTTTCTTCTGGCATTGCAGGGCCTTTAGGGCGTCCGATTGCATTGGCTACGTTTGCTTTCCAAGCAGATGCTTGGGATGGGCACCCTGAACTCATGCTGGGCGTAAATATTTTCATTCATCTTTCCGCCTTTATCGGCGCCTTTTTTCTTGCTGCTGGTCTTGCTCGCTTTTATTACCCTAAAAATGATGTGTTGCCTTGGTGGATTGGCCTTGCTGTTGCTGTTATATGGGGGTTAAGTCCATTTCTTGCAACAACTCATTTGATGATTATCCAGCGGATGACCAGCCTTTCCGGTTTGTTTCTGCTGTGTGGTTTGGCTGCTTTTGTCTGGGCTCATCTGGTTGATAAAAGACATAGACTATGGAGATGGCTTTTACTTTTTTTCGGGCTTGGTTTTGGAACATTATTATCAGCTCTTTCAAAAGAAAATGGTGCGCTGCTACCATGGCTGGCACTGATAATATTATGGTTGTGGATACCCAAGGAATACTACTTGCGTGATAGAGTGTCACGCAGCATTTTATTATTCCTCATGATTTTGCCGGCAATATTGCTGTTTTTTTATCTGGCATCGCGTATACCCGGAATTTTGGATAATAGCTATGGGCCTCGCCGTTATTTTACTCCCGAAGAGCGACTATTGACCCAGCCGCTGATCTTGCTGGATTATTTACGTTACTTGCTGTTTCCAAAACCCATCGCAGTTTCTCCTTTTATGGATCATTGGCCCCAGTCTACTGGTTGGTTTGATCCACCCTCTACCATTTTTGCTGCTTTGTTCTGGCCTGTATTGATTGGCATTTCAATATGGCTACGTAAAAAAGCACCTTACCTCTTATTCGGCGTTCTATTTTTTCTGGTTGCTCATATTCTTGAGTCCAGTTTTATTGGGCTGGAAATGTATTTTGCCCACAGAAACTATATTCCCGCATTTGGATTGTATTTTGCATTGGTTTTCTTTTTATTTTCAGTGCCACAAAAATTTCGCAGAATAGTCTTTATTGGATTAATAGGTTATATCCTGGTTTTCGCAGGGGTGTTGTGGCAGGTTACCTCAGGATGGAATGAAAAGCATATTAATGGAGAGGTTTGGCTGAATCATAACCCCAACTCAATCAGGGGGGCGCAATTTTTAGCAAATCGGTATCTTGATCAAAATGATTTTTTTGGCGCTCATCATGTGATTAAACGTGCCGTTGAACGCCATCCTGATGAACCGCTTTTAAATTTTCAGCTTACAGACAATTGTATTCATCGTGAAATGGATTTCCCGGAAACATTGCAAAATGTTCTTAATGTTTTAAGTTCTACGCCAAGATACAATCCTCAAGTTGCCTTTGAGTTGTTGCGTATTTCTCAGGAAAAAAACCATTCTCCTTTATGCGAGTTGCGTGATTTCAATGTTTTATACTCATTAATTGATGCCTTGCTTTCTAACCCAATATATGAAAGGCGCTCTGGCACCAGTTCAATGCTATACCTCGCCAAAGCTTTTGTGAGTTCTGAGATTAACCGATTTGATCAAGCCGTTGATTATTTTGTAGCATCTTTTCGATCAAGACCAAATATTGATGTGGCCTTTTATGGCATGGGATTAATGGCTAATATAGGTGATTATGATCGCGTGTATCATTTTCTGGAAGAGGTACGCACATCCGCTCCAGATTCCAGGCTTGGACGAGAAATATGGATGCACAGGCTGGATGAGTTCGAGCAGATTATTCGTGAATCCGAGCGTATTGACCGTGAGCGTTTAAGTCAGGGTGTGGAGGTAGGCTCATGAGAGAGTCTGTGTCATCCATTGATGATCAAGCCAAAATATCATGCCTCCCGGCCCGTATAGGCAAAACATGGAAACCAGCATCAGCATAGTCCTGCCCGCCAGGAACGAGAGCGGGGTGATTGCCCAGGTGATACAGGGCATCCTGCAAACCCTGCCCACGGCCCAGGTCATCGTGGTCAACGACGGCTCCAGCGACGACACCGCCGCCAGAGCCGAGGCGGCGGGGGCGCGGGTCATCAGCCATCCCTACGGCATGGGCAACGGCGCCGCCATCAAATCCGGCGCCCGCGCCGCTGCCGGCGACGTGATCGTATTCATGGACGCCGATGGCCAGCATGATCCCGCCGACATTCCCCATCTGCTTGCCGCCCTGGATGACGGCTATGACATGGTGGTGGGCGCCCGGCAGAAAGGCTCCCAGGCCAATCTGGGGCGAGGACTGGCCAACGGGTTTTACAACCGGCTGGCCAGTTACATGACCGGACATCGGGTGGAAGACCTCACCTCGGGATTTCGGGCGGTACGGGCGGACAAATTTCGGGAATTTCTCTATCTGCTGCCCAATGGATTTTCCTATCCCACCACCATCACCATGGCCTTCTTCCGGGCCGGGTATCCGGTGCGCTACATCCCCATCCAGGCCGCCAGGCGGGTGGGCAAGAGCCACATCAAGCCCCTGCAGGACGGATTGCGTTTCCTGCTCATCATCTTCCGCATCGGCACCCTTTACTCGCCCCTGAAAATATTCGTCCCCATCGCCGCCATCCAGGGGCTGTTTGGCCTGACCTATTACGCCTACACCTTCCTCAGCATGGGCCGCCTGACCGGAGGGACCATCTTCATGCTCACCTCGGCAGTGACCGTGTTCCTCATCGGACTGGTGTCGGAGCAGATCACCCAGTTGATGTATAAGGATACGGTGCATACGCGGGATGGGGGCGATTAGGTCATCGTGAATCGGAAAATTCTGCTCGTCACCCGCAATCTACCGCCACTGACCGGTGGCATGGAGCGACTGAACTGGCATCTGGCCCAGGAACTCGCTCAGGAATTTGCCGTAGCCATCAGCGGTCCCCACGGCAGTCAGCAACGTGCACCGGTCGGAACCCAGGCTCTGAAAACCTTTGCCAGCGCTCCCTTGTATCGCTTCATGCTGGAGAGCTTGGTCACCACCTTGAGCAATACCCGCCATTTTCGTCCTGATCTACTGATAGCCGGCAGTGGTGTCACGGCGCCCCATGTCTGGCTTGGCAGCCGTCTCTGCAGTGCCCGGACTGCTGTTTACCTGCATGGTCTGGACTTGATTGCCAGTCATCCGCTTTATCGTGCCTTTTTCCTGCCCTGTATTCAGCGCATGGACCTGGCATTGACCAATAGCCACCACACTGCCCAACTGGCTCGGAATGTTGGCATTGATCCTCGGCGAATCAAGGTATTGCATCCGGGGGTCACCTTGCCCGATGTCACTTCCCGATATGATACGGCGGCATTCCTTCAGTCCATCAATGCCGTGGGCAGGACCATATTGCTCAGTGTTGGTCGGCTTACGGCTCGCAAGGGACTGCTGGAATTTGTCCGTCATGCCTTGCCCGCCATTGTCTCTGTCAGACCAGACGTATTGCTGGTGATCATTGGCGCGGAGGCCACTGAGACATTGGGCGCCAGACGCGCCAACCGGCTTGAAGCCATCCGGCGGGAGGCTGAAGATATGGGGCTGGGGAAACATCTGCGGTTTCTTGGCAAGGTGGATGAAGAGATGCTCATGCAAGCCTATCGGTCCAGTGCTCTCCATATTTTCCCGGTATTGAATTTGCCGGGTGATGTGGAAGGTTTTGGCATGGTTGCCATTGAAGCCGCTGCCCATGGCCTGCCCACGGTTGCTTTTGCTTCTGGTGGCGTCCCGGATGCAGTTGCCGATGGGGTATCGGGTCGATTGGTTCCGACGGGGGATTACGCTGCATTTTCAAAAACGGTCATTGATCTTTTATCTGACAGCCAGACAGAAATCACGCCGGAACGCTGCCGGGAATTTTCCAGCCGTTTTGCGTGGGAGCGATTTGGAGCAAAGACGAGAGAGGTTTGTGGGCATCTTTTGGCTGAATGCGGGTGATTGCCGAGCAGTATGGAGCGATGTTGGAGGAGTGGACGGCTTGAGCCAGCGCCGCAGTTGCCCCACCATAGACCTCAAATCCACACCAGATGCCATGTGCCTTCTGTATGGACATACAAGACTACTTTGCCGTACTCGCCCTGCTGGTTTCCATTCTGGCGCTGGGTGTAATCCTGCTGGGATACATTGAGTACATCCGGGTCCGTGCCCTGCGCCGGGAACTGCAGGTATGGCAGAGCCAGGTGGAGGATCGGCTGTATCGCAATGCCAAGGCCCAGCAATTAATCCAGGCCAGCTACCGGGTGGAATCCCCTGAGCGGCGGATCAGCCTGATCGAGGCGGCGCTCAAGGCCGATCCCGACACGTTCAACGGCTACAACGCCCTGGGTTGGGAAAAGCTCCATCAGGACGACATATCCGGTGCCATCGCCGCCTTTGAGCAGGCGGTCATCCGGCACCCCAAGGACAAGGCGGGGCACTTCGATCTGGCCTGGGCCTACCTCCGCGCCAATCGCCCGGACAAAGCCCGCAAGTCTCTGGACAAGGCACTGCGAGTGGACCCATCTTCCCGGCAGGATATTGACGCTTCACCTGAGTTGGCCAGTTTGTATCGTTGAACATTAGCCTCTGGTCTGTCCTTGGCTGAACAAGGCGGATCGTCTTGGCGTACCGGAAGGTCCGTTGCATGCCTGGATCACCTTTTTCAAGCATTGGCGGGAGGAATTCATCATGGCCAAGGTTGTGCACGAGCCGGTCAAGCGGGCCATGAGCCGCATCCGGGAACTGAGTGCCGACGAGGAAGCCCAGCGGCTGGCGTTTGTGCGTGAGCGGGCGCTGCGTGACGAAGTGTCACTGTTGAATGAAGCCCGGCGGGAGGGGGAGCAGAAGGGTCGGCAGGAGGGTGAAGAGATTGGCCTGCAGAAAGGGCAGCGCCTGACGGCCATCAACCTGCTCAAGCTGGGCGTGCTCACCGACGATCAGATTGCCCAGACCACCGGTCTGTCCCTGGCTGAAGTGAAGGCGCTGCAGCAGGAAACAAGCCATGTCCATACTTGATCACCATCCCACCCTGATTTCTCATGGTGGCGCCACCGGTGTAACCGGCAGCTGCCATCAATTGATAGCCGACGAAAACCACTCTTTACTCGTAGATTGCGGACTATTCCAGGGCGAAGACGCCAGCAGCGATGCCTTCGAGCAACTGGAAGTGAATTTTGACATCAGCACAGTCCGGGCGCTGGTGGTTACCCATGTGCATATCGACCATATCGGGCGCCTGCCTTATCTCCTGGCCGCCGGCTATCGGGGACCGATTCTATGTTCCCCACCCAGTGCCCAGTTGCTCCCCCTGGTGATCGAAGACGCCCTCAAGGTAGGTTTTACCCGAGACGAAAATCTCATTCAGCGGTTTCTCCAGCAGGTACAAGGCCAGTTGCAGCCACTGTGCTACGGCCAATGGCATACCGTGGCGGACACGTCTGATCTATTGCTGCGGGTGCGTCTGGAGCGGGCCGGGCATATTCTTGGCTCGGCCTATGTCAAAGTGGCCTGGCAGGACAAGCGTCGGAACCGGGAACAACGGATTGTGTTTTCCGGGGATCTGGGTGCTCCTGATACCCCCCTGCTGCCGGCACCCCGTTCGCCCCACCATGCAGACTGGCTGATTCTGGAATCCACTTACGGAAATCGGCTGCACGGCAACCGGGCCAATCGCCAGCAGGCCCTGGGAGAAGCCATCGCCCAGGCGCTCAAAAACAATGGCACGGTGATCATTCCCGCCTTCAGCATTGGTCGCACCCAGGAATTGCTGTACGAGTTGGAAGACCTGATCCATTCTGGCCAATCGCCTTGGGCGGATCTGGAGATTATTGTGGACTCACCGCTGGCTGCCCGGTTTACCCAGGTGTACCGCCAACTCAAGCCCTGGTGGAATGCCGAGGCCAAAAATCGTCTGCAGGCTGGCAGGCGGCCCCTTGGATTCGAAAATCTCTATACTGTCGAGAGCCACGAGGAGCATCTGCAGACAGTGGAATATCTGGCTCGAACGGGGCGTCCCGCCGTGGTGCTGGCTGCCAGCGGGATGGCGGCGGGGGGGCGGGTCGTCGATTATCTCAAGGCCATGCTGGAGAGCGAGCAGCATCAGGTGCTGTTCGTGGGCTATCAGGCGGCGGGAACGCCGGGGCATGATATCCAGAAACATGGACCCAGGGGTGGCTGGGTGATGCTGGACGGCCAGCGCTATACCATTCGCGCCGGTGTGCGTACCGTGAGCGGTTATTCCGGCCATGCCGATCAGCGGGATTTGGTCCGCTTTGTACGCCAGATGAAGCGGTGGCCGTCAAGAATCCGTTTGGTACATGGGGATCTGGCAGCCCGGCAGGCCCTTGGGGATGCGCTGCAGGCACTTTATGCAAAGCGGGGGCGGGCGGTGGTGATTGATGTTGATTGAGGCTTAGAACTTAGAAAGTATATTGCAACTTTAAAAGTGAGCATAGTATAAATTGAAGATAAAAAAACCCCAAAATACACAACATGAAATCGACGCAGTGATAACATGGGTTGATGGTGAAGACCCAGTGCATTTTCGCAAACGCTTAGAGGCTTTAAATGCTGAAAAAAAAGTAAAAAATTTGCCGATTGCGGCTGGGCGTGATCCAACCCGGTTCAAGGATAATGGGGAGATCGTGTACTGCATCAAGCTGCTGCGTGGTTTCGCACCATGGATTCGAACGATACACTTGGTCACTGACGGGCAGTGTCCTGCTTTTCTTGATTCCGCCACACGTAAACGCTTGGGGGTAAAGATTGTTGATCATAAGACAATCTTTCAAGGGTATGAATCTGTACTACCTACATTCAATTCAATTACGATCGAAACCGCACTTTGGCGTATTCCAGGGCTAGCAAGAAGATTTTTATATTTAAATGATGATTTTTTTTTAATTCAGCCAGTTCAGCCTGAAGATTTTTTTCTTGGGGATTGTGTCGTGTTAAGAGGGCGTTGGAAATTAATACAACGCTTTGGCCCCATGCGGATCAAGCTTAGTATAATTATAAATCATTTTGCAAAAACTCTTTTTGGTATCAACCGCGCGATGAGTTTGCTTCAGCAAATGAAGGCCGCACAACTTGCTGGCGCCCGCTACCTATACTACAAGACACCTCATGCACCTCATGCGCTGCATAGAGAAACGTTGGCTAACTACTTCAAAAATCACCCCGATCATTTTGCTGAGAATATTCGCTATTCTTTTCGGGATGCCAGCCAGTTTGTTGCTACCTTTCTAGCCCACCATCTTGAAATCGGCACCAATAACGCAAAACTGATTTCCGATCACGAAGCAGTAATGATTTGCTTTAATCGTGAATCGCACCATGCGATTTGCCGAAAGCTCAAACAGCTACATGCGGAAGAGTGCAAATACCGATTTCTCTGCGTGCAAAGCCTAGAAGAAGCCAGCAGCGAACACCGCAAAACTGTGATCCGCTTTTTAGACTCTCGTCTCACTGCGATAAATTAAATTAATATGCCGATACAGATTTTAGAAGCAACAGAAACCTCGGCTAAAATCGATTCCGCTTCCTGAAGTAGCGAATACGATAGCCCAACCATCGCTTTGGCAGCAGCAGCCATTGGATTGCAATTGGCGATAAATGCCGAAAGCCCGGCCATGCGTAAATGGGCTGGATCGGACGTGAATCAGGATAGATTTCCAACGCTGTTTTTGCCACCTGCGTCCAATCGATTGGATTCAGAAAGAATGATGAATGCACGCAGCCCCATAGGCCGAGTGCTACAGCCTCCTGCCGGGCAGGTGTAAGCCGGTCTTGCTCGGCCAGACGCCTATATGTAGAAAGAAGTATCTTCACTGTTGCTTTGTCTCGATCCCGGTAACGAGCAGGAATAGTTAAGCCGCCGCTTGAGTCTCCAGTACTTGCAAGGGACACTCGGGCATTCGGGTGTTGAACCCATGCGCCAACTGATTCGCTTAGTCGCTTCCACTTTAAATCGCTTGCGGTGCATAGCTCAAATAGCCAATGCACATCCTGTCTTAATGTAACCGAAGGCACCCAGGTTATCTTACGGACAGCCGTAGTTCGATAGACGTGCGCTGTCGTTAGACATGCGCGCCATGGCCCAAGGATAGCAACACAAAAATCTTCAATATTTGGCTGTATCCAAATATCTAAACGTATTCCCATTTCATCTACTATATCCACGTTACCTGAAACCACATCAGCATCGGATTTCTCTAATATTTTGTACTGCTCTACAGCAGCGTTGGGATAGAGATAATCGTCGTCATCCAGAAAACGAACGTAATTTCCACGCGCATTCATTAGTCCAATATTGCGAGCTACGTTGGCGTTACCATGGGTTATGGGTATCACCCGCACAGCAGCATTATTCGCAAAGACTTGCAGTGACTTTTGCCACGACTGATCCGGCCCATTCGGCACCACAATAACTTCTACTTCACCAGGTGGCATACCGGCCAATGCACTTTTAACTGCACGAGGCAGATAATGCGGGCGATTTGCAGTGGGTATGATCACCGAAACCAAGGGAGTCATGGGAAAATTCTCAGCTATTTTTTGATTTTAATTCGATGATTTTTTATTATTCAGACGGATGGTGCTTTTTATGAGTGTGGAACCGAATTGAATGATTCGATTAGATTTATTATACCAGCTCACTAATCTTTTTTGCCTGCTCTTGAATCGCTGAAGGTGTCGGTAATTCCACTAATACATCAATTTTTTGCTCACCCAGTTCCCGCTGAAGTTCAGCACAAAAGCGCATCCGCCTGAGAACGGCTTCTTCGGCAGGCCAAGGGCCGGGAATAAATAAATCGATATCTCCGCCTCGTTGCGTATCGTTCAACCGCGATCCAAACACACGCGGGACTACGCCAAAATGACGCAAACCGGCTTCGCGAATGATATGGCGTTGTTGGTCGGTTAAGCGCATTGTTTACATTTATTAATGAGAATCAGTTGCATTAAGATGCAGTTTTTGCTTCACTGAGCGAAGTAAACGATACAGCGGATTTGCATAGACATAAAGTATCATTGCTGGATCAATACTTAACAGCGCTTTTATACCGAAGCGTTTTCTAATATTGCTAATGAAGTTTACTTGACGCTCTATCGTTTCTGCCACCTTTCGTGCATTGCGCAGAAGTCGCCGCTGAGCTTTTTTAAGTGTTATTTTAAGCAGCACTAATTTAAAAAAACTTGATTTTATTAAAAATTTATCATCAATTGATAATTTGCAGGCCGCCTGTATCAAGCCCTCGACATTACGATAAGATAAGGGTGTCGTCATTGTGGAATCATTTCTAACTCTGCGCCAAAAAAAATGCTCATCGAGAGAAATAGCGCGGGTGGCAAGAATAAAAAGCAGAGGTGTAAAGCCTTCATCTTCATGAATATATCCAACGTCAAATGCTAAACCCGTGGTTTCTGTTAAATCTCGACGGAATAGATAAAGGCAGGGTGATGCAATAAATTGGTTCTTTCTGGAAAGTATTAAAAACAGATCAACCCCATTTACCGGTTTTGTAATGGGTGGTCTATAATAATGTTGAAAACGATCCAGAGAAAGCTTGTCATTGGTAAATGATTTTCCCGAGAAAGCAACAAGATCAAGCTGCATTTTTTCAGCATAGCTCACTAACATTTTTAGAGCGTTTAGATCAAGAAAATCATCGCTATCCATAAAGTAAATATACTTTCCATTAGCTAGGCTTAATCCAAAATTTCTTGCGGCGCTCTGTCCTTGATTCTCTTGCTGTATAAAAATAATCCTTTTTTCTTGAATGCAAAATTTGCGCACTATTTCTGCGGACGAGTCAGTTGATCCGTCATCAATGATGATCAATTCTAAGTAATCAAATGTCTGATTCAGTATAGATTGTACCGATTCCGAAATATATTGCTCGACGTTAAACATCGGCATGATGACTGATACTAGTGGCTGGTCGGAAAAAGCAGTCATGCGAGAAATCAGTCTTTAATAATATTGCTGATTGGTAAAAAATAATCTATCATAATTTTTTATTATGATACCATTTAGCCGCACGATTAGCTGCTTCCTTGGCCCCATCTGGTGGATTTCCTTCAAGCATATTGTCGAACACACTTAAAGCTTGTTCTGGTGTATAAAGTTGATCGCGCACATGAGGCCATTGTTGAAAATCTTCACGATGTACCATGCCTATCGTTTCATTCAACATGATGCGAATAGGGATTCGATCATAACCTAGTGCTGCAAGCACTGCGGCACGATGTTGTCCGTTATAAGTTCGGACAGCCCAACGCGATCCGCTTACAATAATACTCCCGACTATATCTCCATCTGGTTTTTCATGACGCTGATATCCATTTTTTTTAATGCTTAATAAAAGAGCGCGAAGTCGCGCAATTTCTACTTCGCCCTTTTCATTAGAAACCGATCCCCAAAACTGAATTCCATGGTTAGCATCAATAGATTTTTGCATTTTTTTGTTTTCTTTCTTGATAAATTCGATACGTATATTTTTTCTAATCAGAGAATCAACCCGGTCCCAAGGTTCTACAGCTTCTAGTGGTTTTATTTTTTGAAAATTTTTACAATTTTTTTTAGGGATTGACAAAACTTCTGAAGCATTTTTAGGTTGGAATAGTTCGTAATAAATTCGCAAGGGACTTTCGGAATAATTAAGTTTTATATTTTTCATTAGTGCGCATGCAGTTAAAACGAAAGGATGATTCATGTTAGGCGCTAATTGAAAATTTAAAGTTTCAAATCCCCGGCATCGATTGATTGGTATATTCAGGAGCACTGGGGAGCAATTAACAAGATATTTTGCTGCAACAGGGTTATCAGTGACGCTTCGCAAATCAACGGGACGCTGAGGATGTCTTCGAACCGAATATCCTGCGTGCTGGAGAAGACGACGCAGAGGCGGATCAAATACTCGTTTAAAAATAGATTGATTCATAGGTCTGCAGGTAAGGGTTATGGCATTTCAAGAGATGGATTTCTTGTTATGACTTCACTGTAAGTCCCATAATGAATTACAGATCCATAATCCAAAAGATAAAGCAAGTCACAGCTTTTAATCGTGCTCAATCGGTGTGCAACCATAATGATGGTTCGGTTACCGTGCATTTGATTGATTGCAAAAATCACTTCGTATTCAGTGTTCTGATCCAGAGCCGAAGTGGCTTCATCCAGGATCAGCACCGGCGGATTATGGTACAAGGCCCGGGCAATCCCGATCCGCTGCCGCTGCCCTCCCGATAGTCGAATGCCCCTCTCCCCCACGGTTGTGTGATAGCCCTGGGGCAACTCGTTGACAATGAAGTCATGGATCTGGGCCGCTTTGGCGGCGGCTTCCAGGGCCGCCGGGTCAATCTCCTCCGGACTCAGGCCCAGGGCAATGTTGGCGGCCACGGTGTTGTCCAGCAGATAAATCTCCTGGGGGACATAGCCGATGGACCGGTGCCAGGCCGGGGCGCGTTCGGGGGTCAGGGGAATGTCATCAATCTGTACCTGCCCCCTGGTGGGTGTCAGCAGGCCTAGAATCAGGTCCAGCAGGGTGGATTTACCCGAACCGGTGGGGCCGATGATGCCGATGGTGTGATTGACCGGAATCCGCAGCTCGATGTCCTTGAGCACCGGGCGATCTTCGCTGCCAGGATAGGCATAGGACACGCCGGCCAGTCGAATGTCCCGTTGGGGTATCCAGGGTTCCGGGGCCGGGATGTGGGGGCGCCGGGGCAGATGCAGATCCCGGTGGATGTGGTCCAGGGCGGCGGCTCCGAAGCGCAGCCGGGCAAAGCCACGGTAGACGCCTTGAGCGGCGGGCAGCATGCGGTAGGCGGCAAAGCCATACAGGCCGATCACTGGCAGGATCTGGCCCAGGTCGTCGCCGCGCCAGACCAGAACCAGCACCAGGGCCACCAGTCCCGCGTAGCCGGTGGCTTCCACCAGATACACGGGGATCTGCCCCAGGGTATCGTTGGCGGCCAGATGGCGGGAGTAGGTGCGGGAAGGGTGGCGGAACCGCGTCACATAGGTGTCCGCCTTGTGGGTGAGGGTGATGGCCTTGATGCCGCCCAGGGCTTCCGAGGCGGTCTGGAACCGCTCGCTGTTGGCCTCCCGGCGCTCCCTGCCGATGCGGCCCAGTCGCACCCGCACACCTTGATAAATGGCAAGATAAAGGCTGCCAATGATGCCGGCGGCCAGCAGGGCCATGAGGGGATCGTAAATGATCAACAGCAACAGCATGGCCAGGATGACCGCGCCGTGGGCGATCATCTGGATCACCGGCAGCAGCAGGTTACTGCCCAGTTGGTCCACTTCCGAGAGGATGCTCTTGGCGAGTCCGGCACTGTTTCTGCCCAGGAACCAGGCATAGGGTTGTTGCAGGTAGGTTTGCAACAGCCGGGTGCTGATGTCGTGGCGCTGCAGGTGCGCAAAGCGGAACAGGGTGTAGGTGGTGAAGGATTTGAACAGGGCCGACAGGCCGACCAGGGTGGCGGAGGCGGCGCCCAGGACCACGATGAACTGGATGGGGCTGTCAAAGCCCATCCATTGATAGAGGGCGGCCAGTTGGGGCTGTTCGGTGACCAGGTCCGGGTTACCCAGTACCGCCAGAAACGGCATGATGGAGATGACCCCGGCGGTTTCGATGGCGGTCATGGCCAGCACGAGCAGCAGCACGGTCAGAAAGCGCCGGCGGGCATGGGGGGTGAGGATGGCCCAGAGCTGTTTGAGGGTTTTGGCCATGTCTTGGGATTTTTCCGGGCGATGGGGCACTATAGTGCAGAAATTGTCCTTGTGCACAATAACGGAGAATGTCCATGTCCAAACCATGTCTGCTTGCTCTGTCCGGCAGTGCCCGCCGGGACTCTCTCAACGGCAAGGTGCTGGCGGTGATGGCCTGCGGGGCCGAGGTGGCGGGGGCTGAGGTCCGGGTGGTGAGTCTGGGGGAGTATCCGTTGCCCATCTACGACGGCGATCTGGAAGACGCCCAGGGATTGCCCGACAATGCCGCCCGGTTGCAGCAGTTGTTCGCGGACCATGACGGCCTGTTGCTGACCTCTCCCGAATACAACGGTTTTTTCACCCCCCTGCTCAAGAATGCCCTGGACTGGGTTTCCCGCCCCTTGCCCGATGGCTCCGGTCAGCCGGGGACGGTCCATGTGCGGGGCAAGCCCGCCGGCATTGCCGCCGCCTCTCCCGGCGGTCTGGGTGGTCTGCGTTCCCTGCAGCATACCCGTCAGTATCTGGCCAATCTGGGGTTTTTGGTGGTGCCCGAACAGATGGGAGTGGGGCAGGCGGGCCAGGCATTCACCGATGGCGGTGAACTTCGGGATGAGGATGTTCGCAAGGGAGTGGAAGGGGTGGGGGCGGCGGTGGCCCGTCTGGCCATGGCCGTCAGAGGGGGGTGATTGGTTGGCCGGAATTCCTGGGCCACATCCCCCTTGTCACCCGCCCGGTTCCCCGTTATCATTGCCCGCTTTCCGTGGCTCATGCGCATCCTGGAATTCAGGTCAACCCCCCTCGTCCAGCAACGAAAGGGTCTGTTTCTGGGGCGAATGAAAGAACGCGCACGGTTGCTGCTGGGGCGGGATCAGAGCGTGGTTCACAGGATTGTGCCCCGTTCCCCCGGTCCGGATTGATGGCTATGGCTGTATCTTTTAACCCAAACCCATACAGGAGGACGCGAGCAGGGCCTGTGATCGTGCTGGGCACGATGCACCATCCCTCCCCGACTTGAAAGACGGGGGTTCTCGCGCAAAATGATGAAGACATTTAGCGCCAAGCCCGCTGAAGTCACCCGCGACTGGTACGTGGTTGATGCCTCTGGCAAAACCCTTGGCCGGCTCGCCAGCGAAGTGGCTCGTCGCCTGCGTGGCAAGCACAAGCCCGTGTATACCCCGCATGTGGACACCGGCGATTACATCGTGATCGTCAATGCTTCCAAGGTGCGCCTTAGCGGTAACAAGGAAAGCGACAAGATGTACTACCGGCATACCGGTTATGTCGGCCATATGAAATCCGCCAGCGCACGGCAGATTCGTGAGCGTGCTCCCGAGCGCCTCATCGAAATCGCGGTGAAGGGCATGTTGCCCAAGAATCCTCTGGGCCGGGCCATGTTCAAGAAGCTCAAGGTGTATGCCGGAGCCGAACACAGCCACACTGCCCAGCAGCCTCAGCCGCTGGAAATCTGAATCACACTCTGATCCGGTCGCCTTGCATGGCCGGGCAGCACACAGGCAGGTCAAGAGATGGCAACAACCCAGAATTACGGAACCGGACGCCGCAAAGAGGCTTCTGCGCGGGTGTTTCTGCGCCCCGGTAAGGGCGAGATCACTGTTAACAACAAGCCCCTGGATGTCTACTTTGGGCGTGAGACCTCCCGCATGGTGGTCCGTCAGCCGCTGGAAGTAGCCGAGAGCCTGGATCGTTTCGACATCGTGGCTACGGTGAAGGGCGGCGGTGCCAACGGTCAGGCCGGTGCCATCCGTCTGGGTATTGCCCGCGCTCTGGTGGAGTACGATGAGAATCTGCGGGGTGCCATGCGGACTCACGGCTTTATGACTCGTGATGCCCGTCAGGTCGAGCGTAAGAAGGTGGGTCTGCGCAAAGCCCGTCGCGCCACTCAGTTCAGCAAGCGCTGATCTCTGGCGACAGGAACGGCTTGCAGTCGCCCCAGGGCCATCCATCAGGATGGCCTTGTGTGGGATGGTTGTTCGGTTTTTATTTCGGGGCTTGATTCAACACCCCGTCATGCTGTAGATTTGCGCCTCGGTTTTATTGGGGGATCGTCTAGCGGTAGGACTACGGACTCTGACTCCGTCAACCCAGGTTCGAATCCTGGTCCCCCAGCCATATTGATAAAAAGGCCCCCTTTGTGGGGCCTTTTTTCGTTCCGGCGCTTCCCCTCCCACCAAGCCCGATGGGCTATGGTGGGAGCACCCGCGCCGAATTTTTGATGGAATACCTCCCCGCCATGCTGACCCTGAACAACCGCCCCAACGCCGCTGCCGCGCCCACCCTCGATCAAGTGGTCGAACTGATTCCCGATGCCTTTGTGATCCTTGATGGCAACCATCGCCTGCTGGCGGCCAACAGGGCGGCCCTGGATTGCCTGTCCTTGTCCCGCGAGGCGTTGCAGGGGATGGGTTGTGGTGAGTTTTTTCTGGGGGTGCCGGGGGACTGTGCCGGGGCAGGGCGTTGTCCACTGGCCAGCCCGGAATCCATGTCCCGGTCTGTGTCGGTGCTGGTCTATGGCGGTCGGGGGCGCCAGCGTCTGAATATTCGAATGACCCGGCACTCGGGTGATGATGGGGATTTTTTTGGTCTGCTGCTGTATCCCGATGCGGCAACGGTCTCCGGATCCTCAGAGAATGTGCGCCTGGTGGGGCAGTCTGCCCCCATGCGGGAATTGATGCGGATGGTGGAGCGGGTGGGGCCTACCCATGCCACGGTGCTGTTGCTGGGAGAAAGTGGTGTGGGCAAGGAGCGGGTGGCGGATTATCTGCACCATTGTTCCGGTCGCGCCCAGGGACCGCTGGTGGTGGTGGATTGTTCCACCCTGGGGGAGCAGATCATCGAGGCAGAGTTGTTCGGCTATGAAAAAGGGGCGTTTACCGGGGCGGACCGGCGCAAGATCGGTCTGTTCGAGGCGGCCCAGGGGGGGACGCTGTTCATTGATGAGGTGGGGGAGTTGCCCCTGGCGATGCAGAGCAAACTGCTGCGGGTGCTGGAAACCTCTCGCATCCGTCGGGTGGGGGGGACGGAGTATATTCCGGTGGATGCCCGGGTGGTGGCCGCCACCCATCGTGATCTGGCCTCCATGGTGACCCAGGGGGGGTTTCGGGAAGATTTGTATTATCGGTTGTCGGCGTTTCCCATTTTCATCCCTCCGCTACGGGAACGGCGGGAGGATGTGCTTGCCCTGGCGGAATATTTTTTAAGGGAGGTGGAGGGCGGTGCATCCCATTTGCCCCTGTCCGTGCCGGTGACCGATTTGCTGGTGTCCCATCACTATCCGGGCAATGTGCGTGAATTGAAGAACATCATGACCCGGGCGGCGATTCTGGCGGGCGGGGGGCCGTTGTTGCCGGAGCATATCGCTTTTCAGTCCAGGCAGGCCCATGATGCCGATACCGGGTTGAGCGCCCAACCTCGGCGGGTCCGTACCGCATGTACCGAAGCGGGTGTCAGGGCTGCACTGGCTGCCAGTGGAGGGCATCGTTCCGAGGCGGCCCGGCGTTTGGGGGTCAGCGAGCGTACTTTGTATCGCTATCTGGAAAAATTCCAGATTCGGGGTTGAGCAGGGTAGAAATTGTACCTAAAAAACAACATTTCTTCTGTTTGTCATGTCATTGACATGACAGTGTCAGGCTTGTTGTCATGGTGTGTTGTATTTTTACACATTAAAAATCAGTGACTTATTAATTTGGCACGGCTTCTGCATTATGGCGGAGGACTGACATCGTCAGATCTTGTGACAACGATAACCGCTCTGCAGAGGAACATCAGCATGCAAAAGAAAGTACTCGTATTCGCAGTGGCTGCCGCCATGGGCCTGCCCGCCGCCGCCATGGCCGACACCACCCTGTACGGTCGTCTGAATGTGTCCATGGACTATGTGGACGATGGTGTTGATAGTTCCCACCAGCTGGCCTCCAACTCCTCCCGTCTGGGTGTGCGTGGTTCTGAAGATCTGGGCATGGGCCTGCGTGGTGTGTTCCAGATCGAAGCTGCCCTGCAGGGCAATGAGGGTCGCGCATTTGATGGTAGCAACCTGACGGCTCGTAATACCTATGTCGGTCTGGCTGGTGGTTTTGGTGAGTTGCGCATCGGCAAGCACGACACCCCCTACAAGCTGTCCACCCTGCGCCTGAACTTCTTCGCCGATACCCTGGGTGACATGCACCATGTGGCTGCTCAGACTGGCAACAACGCCAACAATTTCTACCGTCGTAATGACAACACCCTGATCTACATGACCCCCGATTTCGGCGGCATGCAGTTCATGGCGTCTTACACCACCGACCTCGTCGATGACACCCCGAACAACAACCCGGATGCTAACGACACAAACGCCTTCTCTCTGGCGGGTGTGTTCTCCCAGGGTCCGATGTACGTTGCCGTTGCTTATGAGCAGAACAACAACTTCGGCGTGGGTGGCGAAGATCAACAAGCCTGGAAAGTGGGTGGCACCTACCAGATCGCCGATCTGACCCTGGCTGCCATGTACGAGAATATTGACGATGGCCAGGATGACCGTGACGCCTTCCATCTGGGCGCCCGTTACAGCTTCGGTCAGGCTTACCTGATGGCCTCCTACACCTTTGCCGATGAACTGACCACCGACAATGGCGCCAAGATGTACGCCCTGGGTGGTGGTTTCAACTTCTCCCGTCGTACCGGTATCTATGCAGTTTACGCGCTGGCTGACAACGATGATGCAGGCAGATATGGCCTGACCGGCTCCGGCAAGGGCAAGGGCGTTGGTGCAGTGGTTGCTGGCGAAGATGTCTCCGGCTTCCAGATCGGCGTGACCCACAACTTCTAATCATCGGTCCCATACCGATGGCATTGCCCAAGGTCGCCTGACCGGAAGGCATGCACTGGAAGTTAAAAGGGTGCGGAGGAAAACCTCCGCACCCTTTTTTTGTCTGCTTGATCTGGCCCTGCTGGATCTGGGTCTGCTGCTCCCCTTTCACCTATGGGAAAGGGGAGTTTTACCCATGCCACAGCGAGGGATCAGGCTTCCTTCTTGTCCCCACCCATTGGCCGCAACCGGATACCCAACTCCCGCAACTGGGCCTCGCTGACCGGGGCCGGGGCCTGGGTCAGGGGGCAGGCGGCGGTCTGGGTCTTGGGGAAGGCCATGACGTCACGGATGGACTGGGCACCGGTCATGAGCATCACCAGACGGTCCAGACCGAAGGCGATGCCGCCGTGGGGCGGGCAACCGTACTTGAGGGCATCCAGCAGGAAGCCGAACTTCTCTCTGGCTTCGTCTTCGCCGATGCCCAGCAGACCGAACACCGCCTGCTGCATGGCCATGTTGTGGATACGCACGGAACCGCCGCCCACCTCGGTGCCGTTGAGCACCATGTCGTAGGCGCGGGAAACCAGCTGGCCCGGATGCTCGGACAGGGCCGCCAGATCGTCGGTGCGCGGCGCGGTGAAGGGATGATGCAGGGCCACCCAGCGGTTTTCCTTGTCGTCCAGCTCGAACATGGGAAAATCCACCACCCACAGGGGCCGCCAGCCCCGCTCCACCAAACCCCGGTCCTGGCCCAGCTTGACCCGCAGCGCCCCCAGGGACTCATTCACCACCCGGGCCTTGTCGGCGCCGAAGAAGATCAGGTCGCCGTCCTCGGCACCGGTGCGGTTGAGGATTTCCACCACCACCGTATCCGGCAGGAACTTGAGAATGGGGGACTGCAACCCTTCGCGCCCGGCGTTGATGTCGTTGACCTTGATATAGGCCAGACCCTTGGCACCGTAACGACCGACGAAGCTGGTGTAGTCGTCGATCTCCTTGCGGGACACTTCGCCGCCCTTGGGCAGGCGCAGGGCGGCCACCCGACCGTTGGGGTCCCTGGCCGGGCCGGAGAACACCTTGAACTCCACCTGGGCCATTACGTCGGTGAGATCCACCAGTTCCAGGGGAATACGCAGATCCGGCTTGTCGGAACCGTAGCGGTGCATGGCCTCGGCATAGGTCATGCGCTGGAAGGGGGTGTGCAGGGGCACTTCCAGCACCTGGGCGAACAGTTCCCGCATCATCTCCTCCATGAGGGTCATGATGGCCTCTTCATCCATGAAGGCGGTCTCAATATCCAGCTGGGTGAATTCCGGCTGACGGTCGGCCCGCAGGTCTTCGTCGCGGAAGCAGCGGACGATCTGGTAGTAGCGGTCCAGGCCGGACATCATCAGCAACTGCTTGAACAGCTGGGGGGACTGGGGTAGGGCAAAAAAGCTGCCGGGATGGGTGCGGCTGGGCACCAGATAGTCGCGGGCACCCTCGGGGGTGGCCTTGGTGAGCATGGGGGTTTCGATGTCCAGGAAGCCGTGGGATTCCAGGAAACGGCGCAGCGTTCCGGTCACCTGGGCACGCAGGCGCAGGCGGGTCTGCATGATGGGACGGCGCAGGTCCATGTAGCGGTAGCGCAGGCGGGTTTCCTCCCCCACTTCGTCCTCGTCCAGTTGGAAGGGCGGCGTCTCGGCGGCGTTGAGTACAGTCAGTTCGGTGCCCAGCACCTCGATGGCGCCGGTGCGCAGATCGGTGTTGACCGTGCCCTCGGGACGGCGGCGGACCTTGCCGCGCACCTGCAGCACATATTCACTGCGGACCCGTTCGGCGGTCCGGAACACCTCGGCCCGATCCGGATCGAACACCACCTGCACCAGACCCTCCCGGTCCCGCAGATCGACGAAAATGACGCCCCCATGGTCACGGCGACGGTTGACCCAGCCACACAGGGTCACCTCCTGGTCGAGCAGGGATTCATCGACGGTGCCGCAATAATGAGTACGCATGTCTTGCCTTCACTGGTTGATTCGGTTTTGGGAAAAACCGTTAATGTTAAGGGGTTCCACATACCGGAGTAAACGTCCGGACCCACAGGCTATGTGACTGATTTTTCCTTGGGTCCGGTGATGGACATGGGATCAGGGCGACTCAGCCTGCGGCCTTGCAGGTGGCACAGGCATCGGCGCCACCGCCGGATTTGCTGTCAGCACCGCAGGGCGGGGCCTTGCCGTCATCCTTGAGGTTCTTTTTATTGCCGTTTTTAAAGTCGGTCTCGTACCAACCGCTGCCGCCCAGACGGAAGGCGGGGGCCGACACCTGCTTTTGCAGGGTGGCGCCGTGGCATTCGGGGCAATCCACCAGGGGGGCGTCGGAGAACTTCTGGATAGCCTCCAGGCGGTGGCCGCAGGCATTGCATTCGTATTCGTAGATCGGCATGGTCAATACCCCAAGGGCAGAAATCTGGACAGGTCCGGATTATATCCGCAAAGTGTTTCGTGGCACCGAAGAAATGGCGCCTGACTGCATATGGGGATATTTGGGAAAATTTCCAGTCTTTTAATTTCAAGGCGCAAGGCACCATGGCAGACAAGGTCATCATCATGCTTCTCAACACCAGCCTTCAGGCCACCGGCACCCTGGGGACACCGTTTTTCCATGCGGCGGTGGCGGCGGCCATGGATCTGGAGGTGGAGATTTATTTTGCCGCCGAGACCGCCCAGTTGCTCAAACGTGGGGTGGCGGAGAATCTTTATGCGGGCAAGCAGCGGACAAAATCCATTTATGAGTTCATGCAAGACGCTCATGAAGCCGGAGTCAAGTTCTATGCCTGTACTGCTGCCATGGCAGAACATGGATTGAATGATGACAACGTCATCCCGGAGCTGGACGGCAAGCGGGGCGGCGCCGCCTTCATCGGCGAGGCGGTGGAGGATGGGGTTGTGGTGCTGACGTATTAGGAGACCCGCCTTGAGTCCATCCCCTGAATCCGTGCGCACCACCGGCTGTTCCTCCGGCATCGGCCATTGCGCCGCCCGAATGCTGCGGGAACGGGGGGGCGCCCCCCGTCAGCCCGTGCGCCCTTTCAGATAGCTGTAGTACAGCACCGGGATCACCAGCAGGGTGAGCACCGTGGAGACCAGTACCCCGAAGATCAGGGAGATGGCCAGGCCGTTGAAGATGGGATCGGTCAGGATGAACCCGGCGCCGATCATGGCCGCCAGACCGGTGAGCACGATGGGCTTGGTGCGCACCGCCCCCGCCCGGATCACCGCCGCTTCCAGGGCCACCCCACGGGCCACTTCCTGATTGATGAAATCCACCAGCAAAATGGAGTTGCGCACGATGATCCCCGCCAGGGCGATCATGCCGATCATGGAGGTGGCCGTGAATTTGGCGTCCATGAACAGTCCATCCAGCAGGGCGTGACCGGGCATGACACCGATCACCGTCAACGGGATCGGCGCCATGATGATCAGCGGCACCACGTAGGAACGGAACTGGGCCACCACCAGCAGGTAGATGAGCACCAGCCCCACCGAATAGGCCAGACCCATGTCGCGGAAGGTCTCATAGGTGATCTGCCACTCCCCGTCCCACTTCAGACTGTAGACGTAAGGGTCTTCCGGCTGATTGATGAAGTACTGATCCAGGGGACGGTCCAGGGCCAGGGGCTGGTCACGCAACTGGAAGAACAGGTCGAACATGCCGTACAGGGGACTGTCCAGACGCCCGGCCATGTCGCCGGTGACATAGACCACCGGCAGCAGGTCCTTGTGATGAATGGACCGCTCCCGGGTGGTCTCCACCACGTTGACCAGCTCCGACAGAGGCACCAGGGCACCGTCCCTGGCCCGTACCCGCAACGCCAGCACGGTGTCCAGCTCCGCCTTGTCGGCGGCGTCGAATTCCAGCCGGATGGGCACGGCGTATTTGACCCCGGCACCGAACAGGAAGCTCACGTCCTCGCCCCGGATCACCGTGTCCACGGCGTGGGCGATCTGGTCCTGGGCCACACCCAGCCGGGCCGCCTTTTCACGGTCCACTTCCAGGATCAGGCGCGGACCGGGATAGTCCACCGAGTCGTCCACATCCACCACCCCCTCGGTGGACTCGAACAGGGCCCTGACCTGACGGGCCACCTGGATCTGACCTTCGTAATCGGGGCCGTAGATTTCCGCCACGATGGGGGCACGCACCGGCGGCCCCGGCGGCACCTCCACCACCTTCAGGGCGGCGCCGTGGCCCGTGGCAATCTCCTGCAGGGGACCGCGCACGTCCAGGGCGATCTCGTGACTCTGGCGACGACGCTCCTTCTGATCCACCAGATTCACCTGGATATCCCCCAGATGTCCGCCCTCCCGCAGGTAGTACTGGCGCACCAGACCATTGAAGTTGATGGGCGAGGCGGTGCCCGCATAGATCTGGTAGTCCCGCACTTCCGGCACCGTGGCCAGATATTCCCCCAGTTCTCCCAGCACCCGGGCGGTGCGCTCCAGACTGGTGCCTTCAGGCATGTCCACCACCACCTGGAATTCGGACTTGTCATCAAAGGGCAGCATCTTGAGCACCACCACCTGGAAATAGGCCAGGGACACGGAACCCAGGATCAACAGCACCATGCTCCCGTAGAGGCCCCAACGGCGCATCCGCGCCCCCTTGCCCCGCAGGAAGGGGCCAAGGATGGCCTCGGAACCCCGCTGCATCCAGCCGGCGGCATCCTCGCCGCCCTCATGACCCTTGCCCCCCTGTGCCGGGGGTTGCTGTTCCGCCTGACGCCGCAACAGCTTGTAGGTCATCCAGGGTGTCACCACATAGGCCACCGCCAGGGACAGCAGCATGCCCATGCTGGCATTGATGGGAATCGGGCTCATGTAAGGCCCCATCAGCCCGGAGACGAAGGCCATGGGCAACAGGGCCGCAATAACGGCGAACGTGGCCAGGATGGTGGGACCGCCCACCTCGTCCACCGCCAGGGGAATGGCCTCCAGCAGTGTCTTCTTGCCCATCTGCATGTGGCGATGGATGTTCTCCACCACCACGATGGCGTCATCCACCAGGATGCCGATGGAGAAGATGAGGGCAAACAGGGACACCCGGTTGAGGGTGAAGCCATAGGCCCAGGAGGCGAACAGGGTCAGGGCCAGGGTGATGACCACCGCGGTGCCAACAATGAACGCCTCCCGCCAGCCCAGGGCCAGCCACACCAGAAGCACCACCGAGGCGGTGGCCAGGATCAGCTTCTGGATCAGGGTCCGGGCCTTGGCGTCGGCGGTCTCGCCGTAGTTGCGGGTGACGGTGACCTCCACCCCTTCGGGGATATGGGTCCCCTGGAGCTGCGCCATGCGGGTCATGAGCCGGTCGGCGATCTCCACCGCGTTGGTCCCCGGCTGCTTGGCCACGGCAATGGTCACCGCCGGTTCGGTCAGGCCCGGCACGAAGTCGTTGCCGGCGCCCACGCCCCAGCCGAAGCGCACGTAATTGTCCGGCGTGGCCGGCCCCTGACGCACCTGGGCCACGTCCGACAGGTAGACGGGACTGCCCTCGTGGACACCCACCACCAGGGCGGCCACCTCCGCCTCGCTGGACAGGAACCGGCCGGCCTGCAGGGGGATCTCCAGGTCATCCCGCACCAGCGCCCCGGCATCGCGGGAGACATTGCCGGCCTGAAGGGCATGACGCAGGTCCTCCAGGCTCAGGCCGAAACCGGCCACCCGCTGGGGGTCCAGCCGCACCTGAACCACATGGTCGGGACCGCCGATGGTGTAGATGTCCCGGGTGCCCGGCACCCGCTTGAGTTCGGTTTCCAGGCTGTGGGCCACCCGCAGCAGCTCATGGGCACCCCGGGCAGGGTCTTTGGTCCAGAGGGTGAAGGCCAGGATGGGCACATCATCGATCCCCTTGGGCTTGATGATGGGTTGCCCCACCCCCAACCCCTGGGGCAGCCAGTCCTGATTGGAAAAGACCTGATTGTAGAGCCGCACGATGGCATCGGTGCGAGGCTCCCCCACCTGGTACTGGACCGTGATCACCGACAGGCCGGGCTGGGATACCGAGTAGACATGCTCCAGGCCCTCGATCTCGGACAGCACCTGCTGGGCCGGGATGCTCACCAGCTGCTCCACCTCCTCCACCGAGGCACCGGGGAAGGGAATGAACACGTTGGCCATGGTGACATTGATCTGGGGTTCTTCCTCCCGGGGAGTCACCAAAATGGCGAACAGCCCCATCAGCAGAGCCACCAGCGCCAGCAGGGGCGTGATCTGGGAGGTGAGAAAAGCCTTGGCGATACGGCCGGAGATCCCCATGGCGCCGGCGTCCGTTGCAGCCTGGTTCATCGTGCCGCCTCCCGCTGCCGGGTCTTGAGGGCCACGCCGGCGGCGACGGGATCCAGGGCCACCTGCTCGCCTTCCGACAGACCCGCCAGGATGGCCACCTGCCCGTCGGCTTCCGTTCTGCCCGTGCGCACCTGGCGCAGGCTGATCCGGCCCTGATCATCCACCACATAGACCGCGGAGACCTCGCTGCGCCGAACCACCGCCGAGGCGGGCACCAGCAGGGCCTCTCGTTCCCCCACGGTGAAGGCCACCTTCACGAACATGCCGGGAAACAGGTCCGGTGTCCGGTCGGGCAGTTCGGCCCGGACCCGGAACGCCGCCGTGGCCGGATCGGCATAGGGGAAGAAGGTGAGCTGGCTGACGGTCACCGGCGGCTGGTCCTCCAGCAGGATACGGGCGCTCTGATAGCGACGCACCGGGTTGATGAAGCGCTGGGGGACTTCCGTGGTCACCCGCAGAAACTCCAGGGAGATGCCCGACAGCAGGGGCTGACCGGGACTGACGCTCTCGCCCACTTCCACATGACGCCGGGTGACGATGCCCGCGTAGGGGGCGCGCACCAGGGTATGCTCCAGGGCCTCCTGGGCGCCGGCCCGGGCGGCCCGGGCAGATTCCAGGCGGGCGCGGGCGGATTCCAGGGCGGCGGTGGCCCGGTCCATCTCGGCGCGGGAGATGAGCTGGCGCTCGAAGATGCCCTGTATCCGTTCAAATTCGGCCCTGGCCTCGTTGAAACGGGCCTGGGCTTCCCGCAGGCCCGCCTCGGCCTGATCCAGACGGGCACGCTGTTCGGTGTCCCGCAACTGGATGATGACCGCCCCCGCCTCGACGAAATCATCCACGTCGTACCGCACCGCCGTCACCCGGCCACTGGTCTGGGCCGACACCGTGGCCTGCTGCACCGCTTCCACCCGGCCATCAAAAATCTGCTCGGCGGGCAATAGATGACGGGTGGCAGGGACGGTGGCCGGATCGGCGGCAACCGGAGCGGCAACAAACGACAGGATGAACAGGCCAGCAAGCAGCCAGCGGGGGCCGGGACGAACCATGGGCAGGGTCTCCATATTAGCTTTTGCTAATCTAGCATGAATGGCGGCGATAGACAGCCGCCATTGATCCTAACCCAACTGCAAAATGGCGGTGGCCACGGAGAAATACACCAAAATACCGCCCACGTCGGCGATGGACGTGATCAGGGGCGCACTGGCGGTGGCCGGGTCCAGGCGCAGGCGGGTCAAAATCACCGGCAACAACATCCCGATCATGCTGCCGAAGATCACCACCAGCACCATGGCCACGGCTACGGCCAATCCCACATCTGGCCCTCCCAGCCAGATCCCGGCCCCCCAGACCGCCAGACCCAGGGTCACTCCCAGGGCAACGGAGACGATCAGTTCCTTACCCCACAGACCAAGCCAGTCCCGCAACTGGACATCTCCGGTGGCCAGGGACCGGACCATCAGGGTAGACGCCTGGGAGCCGGCATTACCGCCAGTGGCAATCACCAAAGGCAGGAAGAACACCAGGGCCACCACAGCTTCAATGGCGGTCTCGAACACGGCGATGGCCGCCCCGCTAAAGACGTTCACAAACACCAAAATCACCAGCCACCCCACCCGCTTGCGGTAGAGCAGGCTCATGGCCGCGTCCTTGAGTCCGGGCACAATGGCGCCCACGCTACCCATGCGCAAAAAGTCCTCGGTGGTTTCTTCTTCCAGCACGTCCAGGGCATCGTCCACCGTGATGATCCCCACCAGCACTTCACGCTCGTCCACCACCGGCAATACTTCCAGATCATAATGGCGGATCAGGCGAGCGGCTTCCTCCTGGTCAGCCTGGGCCTGGACCCGGATCGCAGCCTCCTTGATCAGGCTGTCCATCCGCCGGCGGGGTGGGCCAAACAGGATGTCCTTGAGTTTGACTGCCCCCAGTAAATGTCCGTCTGCCTCGGTCACGAACACCACGTTGATGGTTTCCCCCTGAGCAAAGTTGTCCCGCAGCCAGGACAGCGTGGTTTCCAGGGTCCAGTCCGGTCGCACGGCCACATATTCCGGGGTCATCAAACGCCCGGCACTGTCAGGGGGATAGTTCAACAGCCCTCTGACCACCCGCTGTCGAGGCCGGGGCAGCAGGGCCATGAGGCGGGTAGATTCCGGGGCTGGCAGATGTTCCAGCAATTCCGCCACATCGTCGTAGGAAGAAGCGGTCAGCAGACGGGTATTTTCATCGTCACTCAACGCCGCCAGGATCGGCGCCTGCTGCTCTGGATTCAGGTAAAAGAACACATCCGGCATCCGCTCCGACGGCAGCAACCGGATTACGGTCACCCACTCCTCGGCGGGCAGGGCCTGGATCAAGGCGGCCACGTCCTGATTCTGCAGGGTGGACATGGTGGCCTTGAGCGCCTCCCACGCCTGCTGTTGCACCTGTTCCAGAACATGGGCCGGGTTGAAAGAATCAGTCATTGTCCATGAAGCCCCAGGAAGGTGGCCGCCAGGCCAAAATAGATCATGATGCCCGCCACGTCAGCGATGGACGTCACCAGGGGAGTACTGGCAGTGGCCGGGTCCAGACGCAGACGGGCGAGGATAAAGGGCAGAATCATCCCCACCAGACTGCCTACCACCACCACCAGCAGCATCGCCACCGATACCAGCATGGCAATGTCCATCCCGCCCCGCCAGAGGCCCAGGCCAGACACCGCCAGGGCCATGGTCAGCCCCAGGGCCGTGGCCACCCCCAGTTCCTTGCCCCAAAGACGCAACCAGTCACGGGGATGCACATCTCCGGTGGCCAGGGCACGTACCATCAAGGTGGCAGACTGGGCGCCGGCATTGCCGCCACTGTCAATGATCAGCGGCAAAAAGAAGACCAGCACCACCAGAGCCTCGATGGCTTCCTCATAACCGGCAATGACAAAGCCACCGATGATGTTCACCGCCACCAGGATCAGTAGCCAGCCCACCCGCTTGCGATAGAGCAACCAGGGGGACGCCTGACGCAGGCTCAGGGTCAGACTGGCCATGGCCCCCATCTTCTGGAAGTCTTCGGTGCTTTCTTCCTGCTCCACGTCCAGCACGTCGTCCACCGTGATGATGCCCAGCAGTTCCTGATCCTGATCCACCACGGGCAGGGCCGGCAGATCATAATGGCGCATCATCTGCAGTGCCTTTTCCTGGGGCGCATGGGCATCAATGGATACCACCTGGCCGGTCATCAGGGAGGCTACCGTCACGTCCATGGGGGATTTGAGAAAATGCTTGAGGGCCAGTACCCCCTGCAGGCGACCTTCCTCGTCGGTGACGTAAATCAGGTTGACCGTTTCCCCTCGCCCCGCCTGTACCCGCAAATGATCCAGGGCGCGTCCCATGAGCCAGTCCGGTCGCACACTCACCACCGCCGTGGTCATCAGGCGACCGCAACTGTCTTCCGGATACCCCAGCAGGGTCAGGGCGCGGCGAATGGAGCGAAACGGCAACAGGCGCAGTAAGTGCCGAACCTCGTCCTTGGGCAAATCTTCCAGCAGGGCGGTCAGATCATCCGGCAACATCTCCGAGAGCAGATAACGGCCTTCATCCACCGAAACCTGGCGAATAAGCTGTAACTGATGGAGGGGGTCCAGATAGGCAAAGACATCCGCCCGCCGCCCCGGAGGCAGCAAACGAAACACATCCCGCCGCACCTGGTCATCCAGGAGCATCAAGTCCTGGGCGATATCCTGGATGCGCATGTCATCCAGCCAGCTGCGCACTGCAGCCAGATTGTTCTGGGCGAGATGCTCGTTCAGTTCGTCCAGATCGTAAATCCGTGTCAGTTCCATGCCTTGGCCCGGTTGCGAGAAGTACTGATCATGCACTGTCAAAGGCCGGCGTCAAGCGCCGGCGGATATCACGAGTGCTGACGGCGATGTTGTTCGCACATCAGGGAAACACCCCGGCGCCGACCCTCAGGCAGGGCACCGACAATGGTTTTTCCCAAAGGCGCCGGCCCCTGGGCGCAGAGGTGAGCCAGGGTCGTATCGGGCAATCCCAGGGTCAGACGCCGGATGGCCGACTGATCCATGGTCTGCAGCATCCGGATCTGGGACTGACGGGGCAGCTTGAGAAAATTCAGCCGGGCGCTGCCAAAATCGCCCCGGCGAATGGCTTCAGCCACGGGATAGCTTTCAGCAGGGGGACGGGCCGGGGATTCCAGGGTTCTGAGTACCTGGTTCATCAGGCGGCCCATATGGTTGATTATCCGGGTCATGGGGGTCTCCTTTGTCTGCCGGAGCAGACGGTCGGGGTGCACGGGGCACGGCCTGACAAGGCCGTGGACGGCATGGGGAGAGACCAAGGACAGGACAACGACCCAACCCGGTAAAACCGGGGCAGAAGGTCGGCAGGCATTCACCCTTGACCGGGGACACAAGGTGTCCAGCGGCGGTAGGAACCTGGGGATGATGCAGACACCGGCTTCCCTGATCATGACCGACATGAAACGGTCCGTCAGGGATGCCCGAAAAGATGCGGTGAATTACCGCGGGAGGGAAACCCTACGGACGCGATCACATGCCGGTTCGCGGCCAATGACGGCCTCACCACGCATGCCTCTACAACAACTGTCCATCGACAATTAAGCCTCTGTTGCCTCACATAGGCCCTCGTGAACCGGTCAATCCCGGATCGACGAAGACACCGCTTATGATAACGCCTGCCCAGGACAAGGAAAAGCCCAGCGGCAATCACTGTCAATCTTCACCAAGGGCAGCCAGCAGGGTTTGCATGTCCTGGGGCGGATCACATTGCCACTGATGACTGCCCGAACCATCCGGGTGGTCCAGGGTCAGGCAGGTGGCGTGCAGGGCCTGACGGCGAAAATCCTGCAGTACCTTACCGGCCCTGTCGGATAGCCCCCCAGGTCGACGCAGGCGTCCGCCGTAAACCGGATCTCCCACAATGGGATGATGCCGATGGGCCAGATGGACCCGGATCTGGTGGGTACGCCCGGTTTCCAGGTTGACCCGCAACAGGGTGTGACAGGGAAACCGGGTGTCTACCCGGTAATGGGTGATGGCCTCCCGACCGCCGGGAGTCACCGCCATCCGCTTGCGGTCCACCGGATGCCGACCAATGGGGGCATCAATGGTTCCTCCCGCCACCAGGGTGCCCTGTACCAGGGCCAGATACTGGCGGCCCACGGTGCGGGCCTGCAACTGACGCACCAGATCTGTATGGGCAGCCAGGGTACGGGCCACCACCAGTAAGCCGGAGGTATCCTTGTCCAGACGATGAACGATACCGGCCCTGGGCAGATGAGCCAGTTCCGGGGCATGGTGGAGCAGGGCGTTGACCAGGGTGCCCTGGGGATGTCCTGCCGCAGGATGCACCACCAGCCCGGCAGGCTTGTTGATCACCAGCAGATGCTCATCCTCATGCACCAGGTCCAGAGGCAAATCCTCGGCCACATCCCGCCCCGGCAGGTCCAGGGTGGCATGAATCCGCACAGACTCCCCGCCGTTTACTTTCTGTCGCAGTCGCGGCTGCACTCCGGCCACTTCCACCGCCCCCGCCTCGATCCATTGCTGGATACGGCCCCGGGAATAATCCGGGAACATCTGTGCCAATACGGCATCCAGACGTTTACCGGCCAGTTCGCAGGGAATGTCTCCCGCCAGCTCAATGGTAGTGGTCATGCGTAATCCCGATAGACGTCAGTTATACTCACCATCACCTCAATTACCTTCCCGTCTTCGTGTCCCTAATGACAGCACTTCGCTCAGCCCTGATTGTCCTGTTCATCACCGTCCTGGTTTCAGGCTGCGCTTCCCTGCGCCAGGACCCTACCCAGGATTGGTCCGCCAGCCAGCTTTATGAAGAAGCCCAGGCCGCCCTGGGGCGGGGAAATTTCCAGCAGGCTGTGGAATATTACGAAATTCTGCAAGCCCGCTTCCCCTTTGGTCGTCATGCCCAGCAGGGACAACTGGAAATTGCCTATGCCTACTACAAGGCCCAGGAGCCGGAAATGGCCCTGGCGGCAGTGGACCGTTTTCTCCAGATGAATCCCCGCCATCCCCATGTGGATTATGCCTATTATCTGCGGGGCCTGATCAACTACGAACGGGATCAAAGTGCCCTCAACCGCTGGTTCCCCCAGGATCAGGCCCGCCGCGATCCGGTCCCCCTGCAACAGGCATTTGAGGATTTTGGCACCCTGGTCCGCACCTTTCCTCACAGCCGTTATGCTGAGGACGCCCGGCAACGCATGGTGCATCTAAGAAATCAACTGGCAGCCCATGAGCTTCATGTCGCCGATTTTTACATGCGTCGGGGGGCCTGGCTGGCGGCAGCCCAGCGAGGTCGCTATGTGCTGGAGCGCTATGCGGGAGCCGAAGCGGTACCCGATGCCCTGGAGATCATGGTCAAGGCCTACCGTCAATTGCACCTGGATGATCTGGCCGGGGATGCCCTGCGGGTGCTGGCGCTGAATTTTCCAGAGCGGGCGGAACGATTAGAACCAGACACGTGACTGCTCCCCGCCCTAAGCGCTGACGCGCCACGGGCGAGGCTTCCCACTTCTCAGGCAGCAGCCGGCGATGTGCCGGACTTACGCAAGCCTCCATGGGCAGAGACGGACAGCCCTTCCGCCTTCAACTTTACTATGCCTTGATGCTTGATGTTCAGCGCCGCGTTGATATCCCGGTCATGCTGTGTGTGGCAGGCCGGGCATTCCCACGACCGGACGCTCAACGGCATGGCATCCCTCTTGTGCTGGCAGACATACTTGCGCGATTTCTTGGCGACTGGCAACAGCTTCTTGATGTCGTGTTTGGCGCTCAACGACTGGCCGTGGTATTGGTAGCGATGAGATATGATGCGAAGGCCGGTGTTATAGACAAAGCGCACCGCGCCGAACTGGCAGTTCAGAAATGCCGCCTGTTCGGTCGTGGGGTAGATGCGTATCTTTGTGGCCTTCAGCATGTCAGTGCTCACTGCTACAATAGCCATAGATTAATAGCTATAACGGGGGATTTCAAGTGAGTGCGGATGCAGTCTACCGACGAGGGCGGCACAGCGTCACAACGTTGAAAGCCTATGTTCAGGGGCAGAAGACACAAAAATAGGGCCGCTTGCGCGGCCCCCGCTGACCTCCCCGCCCGAGTGGGCGAGGGTTCACGCGGGTTTTTGCTGATTCACAACCACGACACAGGGGTTTTGAGGATGTGGGATTTCTTTCAGACGGTCAGACACCGGCATTCCATTCGGCGCTACCAGACCGATATGCCGGTAGAACCGGAAAAGTTGCACGCCATTTTGGAAACCGCTGTGACCGCGCCCTCGGCGGGGGATCTGCAGTCCTACCGTATCATCTGTGTGAAGCAGCCAGCCCTGCGAGAGGAACTGGCTCAAGCGGCTTACGGGCAACAGTTCATTGCCGAGGCGCCGGTCTGTCTGGTGTTCTGTAGCGATCCAGAACGTGCTGCCACCGCTTATGGTGACCGGGGCCGGACCCTGTTTTCGATTCAGGATGCCACCATCGTCGCCGCCTATGCCCAACTGGCGGTGGTGGCCGCAGGTCTGGGTTCCACCTGGGTGGGGCGGTTCGATGAACTGGCCGTGGCCCAACGTCTGGGTCTGGAAGGGGCGTTGCGGCCCCTGGCCCTGCTCTGTATAGGCTATCCGGCAGAGCTGCCGGAATCTTCTCATCGGCGGCGCCTGGATGAGGTGGTGACGTACCGGTAAACATGCCCTGAACCTGCCCCGGGTGCAGTGCTCCGGGGCTGATGGGGGCCGGTTCTGCCGCCGGGAATCACTCACAGGGCGTCGCTGTTTTCCTCCCCGGTACGGATGCGAATGGCCCGTTCCATGTCGGTGACAAAAATCTTGCCGTCACCGATCTTGCCGGTGCGGGCGGCTTTGAGGATGGCTTCCACACAGGCATCCACCAGATGATCATCCACACCGATTTCCAGTTTCACCTTGGGAATGAAGTCCACCACGTACTCAGCCCCCCGATACAGTTCGGTATGACCTTTCTGCCGACCAAATCCTTTGACCTCTGTGGCAGTCAGCCCCGTCACGCCAATTTCCATCAGCGCCTCGCGGACGTCTTCCAGTTTGAACGGTTTGATGATTGCTTCAATCTTTTTCATTTTTTTCAACGACCTGCAAGTTGGAAGAAAGTGCTACGGGATGTTGACGACCCAGCAGCCGACCATAGCCCGAGGTGATGGGATAGCGCCGGTCCTTGCCAAAAGCGCGACGGGTGACACGCACGCCAGGGGGGGCCTGACGGCGCTTGTATTCACTGCGTAACACCAGCGCCATCACCCGCTCCACCGTGGCCGGTTCAAATCCCGCAGAAACGATATCGGTAAAAGACTGATCCTGTTCTACAAATCGCTCCAGAATACAGTCCAGTATTTCGTAAGGGGGTAAACTGTCCTGATCGCACTGATCCGGCGCCAGTTCCGCCGAGGGGGGACGTTCAATCACCCGCTCGGGAATCCCAGGCCCCAGGGTGTTGCGATACCGGGCCAGGCGGTAGACCCAACACTTGGACACATCCTTGAGTGGGGCAAATCCCCCGGCCATATCCCCGTAAAGGGTGGCATAACCCACAGCCATCTCGCTTTTGTTGCCCGTGGTCAGCAACATGCGACCGGTTTTATTGGATATGGCCATGAGCAGGGTGCCCCGGCAGCGGGCCTGGATGTTTTCCTCGGTAGTGTCCGCCGGTAAACCAGCCAGCACATCCGCCAGACCAGCCATGAAGGCTTCCACCATGGGGGCAATGGGGATTTCCCGGTATGCCACCCCCAGGGTCCGGGCCTGGGCTGCTGCATCTGTCCGGCTCATATCGGCGGTGTAATGGTAAGGCATCATCACCGCTTCCACCCGCTCTGGCCCCAGGGCGTCCACGGCAACACACAAGGTCAGCGCCGAGTCGATCCCCCCGGACAGGCCCAGCAGGGCACCCTTGAAGCCGTTTTTGTTGACATAATCCCGCACCCCCATCACCAGGGCCTGATACAGCTGTGCTTCCGGGGCGGGGATCGGTGTCATCAGGCCGCCGCTCAGACTGATATCCCGGCGATCAAAATGCACCTCCAGGGTGTAGATCCCTTCCTGCCAGGAGGGGGCATTCAGTTGCAAGGCGCCGCCCCGGTCCAGCGCCAGGGAATGACCATCGAACACCAGTTCGTCCTGTCCACCGACTGCATTCAGATACACCACCGGCAGGCCGCTTTCATAGATCCGATCCCGCAACACCTTTAACCGTTCCTCGTGTTTGGACAGGTGAAAGGGGGAGGCGTTGAGACTGAGCAGCAGCCGGGCGCCGGCGGATCGGGATCGGCGGGCCGGTTCGGAAACCCAAACGTCCTCGCACAGGGCAAGGGCCACCGGCAATCCCTTGACATCCACCACACAGGGGGCCTTGCCAGGGTGAAAATAGCGCTTTTCATCAAAGACGCTGTAATTGGGCAGTACCTGCTTGTGATAGCGGGCCAGTACCTTGCCCTCCCGCAGATATACCGCACTGTTGTGCAAACGCCCGGATTCCCGCAGCGGCAGTCCCACCACCAGATCAATCCCGGATACTTCACGGGCAATATGGTCCAGGGCGGCTTGCGCCCGTTGCAGGAGGGTGCCCCGCAGTAACAGATCCTCCGGTGGATAGCCGGTCAGGGTCAGTTCGGGAAACAGCACCAGATCGGCACCGTGGCGATCCCGGGCCTCCCGGGCGGTGACCACCACCCGCTCGGCATTGCCTTCCACGTCGCCCACCAGGAGATTGATTTGTGCCAGGGCGATCTTGAGGCTGTTCATACGAGCAGCGCCTTGAGCCGTTCCCCCATCTCTGCGGGGGAGCGCACCACGGCCACCCCGGCGGCTTCCAGGGCGGCAAATTTCTGATCTGCCGTCCCCTGTCCTCCTGAAATGATGGCACCGGCATGCCCCATACGGCGGCCCGGCGGGGCCGTCACCCCGGCAATGTAGGCCACCACCGGCTTGGTGACCTGGTCACGGATGAAGTCTGCGGCGGCTTCTTCGGCAGTGCCACCGATCTCCCCCACCATGATCACCCCTTCGGTCTGTTCATCAGCCTGAAACAGTTGCAGGCAGTCGATGAAATTCATGCCCTGAATCGGGTCGCCGCCGATGCCGACACAGGTACTTTGGCCCAGCCCTGCATCGGTGGTCTGCTTGACTGCCTCGTAGGTGAGGGTGCCGGAGCGGGAGACGATCCCCACCTTGCCCGGCTGGTGAATATGGCCTGGCATAATGCCGATCTTGCAGGCGCCAGGGGTGATGATCCCCGGACAGTTGGGACCAATGAGCCGGGCACGGCTGCCCGTCAGGGCTGCCTTCACCTTGAGCATGTCCAGCACGGGAATCCCTTCGGTGATGCAGACAATGGTTTCAATCCCGGCATCGGCGGCCTCCAGGATGGCATCGGCAGCAAAAGCAGCCGGGACATAAATCATGGTGGCATTGGCGCCGGTGTCTTGTACCGCGTCATGTACGGTGTTGAAAACCGGCAGGCCCAGATGCTGCTGGCCACCCTTGCCGGGTGTGACCCCACCCACCATCTGGGTACCATAGGCCAGGGCCTGCTCGGTATGGAAGGTGCCCTGCCGGCCCGTGAACCCCTGGCAGATGACCCGGGTATGCTTGTCGATGAGAATGCTCATTAGGTTAAATCCGTGTCCGCGTCGTCTGTCTGCATCGGTCGCTCAGGCGGCCTGTGCTGCCCGTACCACCTGGAGCGCCCCGTCGGTGAGGCTGTCGGCGGCAATGATATCAAGGTCACTGCGGGCCAGCAGGGCACGGCCCTGTTCCACGTTGGTCCCCTCCAGACGCACCACCACGGGCACCGTCACATGGACCTCCTGCACCGCCGCGATGATACCCTCGGCAATCAGGTCGCAACGGACGATACCGCCGAAGATATTGACAAAGACCGCCTTGACCGAATCATCGGAAAGAATGAGCTTGAAGGCTTCGGTCACCCGGGCAGCCGTGGTACCGCCACCCACGTCCAGAAAGTTGGCCGGCTCGCCACCGTGGAGTTTGATCAGGTCCATGGTGGCCATGGCCAGTCCGGCACCGTTGACCATGCAACCGATGTTGCCATCCAGACGAACGTAATTGAGTTCATGGGCCCTGGCCCGGGCCTCACGGGCATCTTCCTGACTGGCATCCTGCCACTGCATCAGGGCCGGATGACGGTAAAGGGCGTTGTCATCCAGGTTGATCTTGCCATCCAGCGCCACCAACTCCCCTTCCCCGGTGACCACCAACGGGTTGATCTCGATCAAACTGGCATCGGTCTCGATAAACAGGGTGTAAAGCCGGGTGAGCAAAGCCACGAACAGGTTCACCTGGGGGCCAGACAAACCCAGCGCAAACGCGATGCGCCGTCCCTGATAGGGCTGGATACCTGCCACCGGGTCTACAAACAGGGTCAGCAGCTGTTCTGGAGTCTCGGCAGCCACCGTTTCGATGTCCATCCCCCCCGCCGCCGAAGCCATGATGGCAACACGGTGGGTGGCCCGATCCACCAGCAGGCCCAGGTACATCTCCCGCTGAATGTCCGTCAGGGACTCGATCAGTACCGTGTTCACCGGCAGACCAGCCGGGCCGGTCTGATGGGTCACCAGGGTGGAACCCAACAGGTCTCCGACCGCAGTCCTGAGGGCCGCGTGTCCATTGACCCGTTTGACACCGCCAGCCTTGCCACGACCGCCGGCATGGACCTGGGCCTTGACCATCCAGCTGTCACCGTCCAGGGCCGCCATGGTTTCATCCAGGTGGTCCAGACTGTGGACGGCAACCCCCGGTGGCACCGAAATCCGGTAATCACGAAACAGGCTCTTGGCCTGGAATTCATGCAGATTCATCAATTTTGCGCGAGACACCCCGCTTTCAGATCGGGGAGGGATAGCCCATCGTGTACAGCACGATGACGCGGCCCTGGTCGCGTCCTCCTGTTATCGGTTTGGGTTGAAAGGTATAGCCATTCTTTACACATTCACCGCCGATTCGTGTTCTGTAGTACCTTCTTATACACCACTCACAATCGAATCACGCGCCATGCAAATCTTGTTCCTGATCGCATCCATCGTTCTGGTGTTCATGGTGGTCCGGCTTATGCTCAAGACCCCGGATGTCCCCCGCCCAGAGCATCCGTCCAAACGTCGGCAGACCATGTCCGACCACGGGTATAAAACCTCCGGCAAAATGCTGCGCTGCCACTACTGTGGTCTGCATATCCCCGAGGAAGAAAGCCTGCAGGCCGAGGGTAGACCCTTTTGTTCCGATGCTCACCGGGATCTGTTCTTGACGCAAGAGTCTACACGAGAATAGGACCGCTTGCGGTGCTGGTCCCGAACCCGGGATGGGGAGGAAAGGGGGACAGTCAGGGGGATATCTGGCGTGCCCTGGGGCTTTTTAGCCTGTACCGGTTTTTTGTTGCCGGGATGGTCACCACGCTGGTGGTGCTGGGTACCGGTCCCCAGGCCCTGGGCAGTTCCCATCCCCGACTGTTCCTGCTGCTGGCCACCGGCTATCTGCTGTTGAGCCTGGTTTTTGGCGTGGCGACCCGCCTGCGGCGGCCTGCCCCCAACCTGCAAATCTACCTGCAGGCGGCCACGGACATCAGCTGTATTACCCTGCTGACCTACACCAGCGGCGGCGTCACCAGCGGCCTGGGGGTGCTGGCCATTCCCGCCATTGCCGGTCTGGGCCTGCTGGCCCCCGGACGCCCGGCCCTGCTGTTTGCCGCGCTCGCCTCCATTGCCCTGCTGCTGGCGCAGATTCATGGCTATTGGCTGGAACCTGGTCGGGAGGCAGCCCTGACCGAAACCGGACTGCTGGGGGCCGGCCTGTTCGCCACCGCCCTGCTGGCCCTGGTGCTCGCCCGCCGGGCCAGGGAAAGTGAAGCCCTGGCCCAGCGGCGAGGTGCAGACCTGGCGGGCATGGCTGAACTCAACGCCCATATTATCGAGGGCATGCATGCAGGTATCATCGTGGTAAACGATGACGACCGGGTGCATCTGGTCAATGGGGCAGCCCGGCGGCTGCTGGGCCAGCCAGCAGCCGCCCAGGGGACAGACCTGGGGCAGCTGTCACCGGCCTTGCAACAGGCCTTGAGCCTGTGGCGACAGGCACCGACGGAAACCCGCCCCCAAACCCTGGCTGCCGAAGCAGACAGACCGGAATTGCGGGTGCGGTTCACCCGCCTGGGGGAGCACCAGATCGCCGATACCATTGTGCTGCTGGAAGATACCGCAGAACTGCGCCGCCAGACCCAGGCCCTCAAGCTGGCCTCCCTGGGCCGGCTTACTGCCAGTATTGCCCATGAAATCCGCAACCCCCTGGGCGCCATCAGCCATGCCGCCCAGTTACTGGGAGAGTCCGAGGCCCTTGACCCGGCAGATCGGCGGCTGGCGGGGATCATTCAGGATCAGAGCCGGCGTATGAATCACGTCATTCAAAACGTACTGGATCTGTCCCGACGCCATCCCCCCCAAATGGTCCCCCTGGATTTGGGAGCGCGGCTGGCACAGTTCAGTGATGAATTTCGGCGCCACCACGGCCTGCCCCCTGAACAGTTGACCTGGTCCCTCCCTGGGGCAGATCAGCAGGTCTGGTTTGATCCTGGACACCTGCATCAGGTGCTGTGGAACCTGTGTACCAATGCCCTGCGCCACGGCTACCGGAGCGGGGAATCTCCCTGTATTCTCCTTAGAGGCAACCCTCAAAAGACCCATGGCGCCGCCAGTCTGGACGTGATTGACCGGGGGCCGGGTATCGATTCCATCGTGGCCCGACGACTGTTCGACCCCTTTATCAGCGCCGGTGGTGAGGGGGTTGGCCTGGGCCTGTACATCTCCCGTGAGCTGTGCGAAAACAACGGCGGCAGTCTTGACCTTATCCCCCTTGCCGATGGCACCTGCTTTCGTATCCAGTTTCCAGCGCCCAACGGGGCGCCGCCCTCCAGCCATCCTACCCTGTCTGACGGATGACCCTTCACAACGTACTGATCATCGACGATGAACCGGATATCCGGGAACTGCTGGAAATCACCCTTGGGCGAATGCAGTTGCACACCCGCGCCGTGGGTACGGTCAGCGAGGCCAAGCGGCTGCTGGAGAACACACATTTTGACCTGTGTCTGACCGATATGCGCCTGCCGGATGGGGATGGCATTGACCTGGTGGACCATATGCAGATCCATCATCCGAACCTGCCGGTGGCTGTCATCACCGCCTATGGCAGCGTTGAGTCTGCGGTACAGGCCCTTAAATCCGGCGCCTTCGACTTTGTCTCCAAGCCGGTGGACCTGCACAACCTGCGTCGGCTGGTGAGTACCGCGCTGAAATTGAGCCAATCCCCACCGGAAGACGCCGGGACACAGGCCCAGCAGGCCGATCCCCATGGCCTGCTGGGCCATACCCCCGCCATGCAGCGGCTCAATGAGACCATCCTCAAGCTGGCCCGCAGTCAGGCGCCGGTTTATATCCTGGGGGAGTCGGGCAGCGGCAAGGAACGGGTAGCCCGGGAGATCCACCGGCGTGGTCCCAGACAGGGGCATCCCTTTGTGCCGGTCAACTGTGGTGCCATCCCCGCCGAACTGATGGAAAGCGAATTCTTTGGCCATATCAAAGGCAGCTTCACCGGAGCCACAGCAGATAAACAGGGGCTGTTTCAGGCGGCCCAGGGGGGCACCCTGTTACTGGACGAAGTGGCCGAGTTGCCCCTGCATATGCAGGTCAAGTTATTGCGGGCCATTCAGGAGCGGGCCATCAAACCCATCGGGGCAGCCCATGAAATCCCCCTGGATGTGCGTATTCTGTCGGCCTCCCACAAGGATTTGGCCGTGGAGGTTCAGGCCGGGCGTTTTCGTCAGGATCTGTTCTATCGGCTGAATGTCATCGAATTGCGGGTGCCGGCCCTGCGGGAACGGCAGGAGGACATCCCCCTGCTGGCGACCCATATTCTCAACCGGCTGGCAGACCATTGGGATACACCAGCCAAACATCTCACATCTGCCGCAATCCAGGCCCTGATGGCCCATGATTATCCAGGCAATGTGCGGGAACTGGAAAATCTGCTGGAACGGGCCGCCACCCTGACTGAAAGCAACACCATCCAGGTGGCGGACCTGCGGCTGCCCCACACCACCGACACCGAGCATCCTGACCCGTCTTCCTCACCCCAACGCCCCCTGACCCAGCATCTGGAGCAGCAGGAAAGACAGACCATCACCCTGGCCCTGGCCCAGGCCGGTGGCAACCCGACCCTGGCGGCCCGCCATCTGGGATTGACGGCCCGACAGTTGCGTCACCGGCTGGGGCGGTTGGGTCTGAAACACCATTGAACATCTCCCCCGCGCATTCCCCCTGCCAGGGGTAGCCAGGAGAGGGCCAAGCGGGGTTTCTTTTGAGGGGCTTGGTGCCTTAGGATTCCACATGACATCGGTTTCCAGTCAAACGCCGCCAAATGCTCCGCAAAACCATTGCAGGCGCGGCGGGCGCTGGCCGTTTGAGCACGAAAACAACATGCAGCTTGATCAGTCCTCCATATCCCCCAACCCAGAGTCCCCATGTCCTCACCCGCCGCATCCATACCCCTGAGTGGTCTCGCCCGGCGCCTGGTCAAAGATGGGCTTCTCAGCGAGGTCGATGCCAACAAGGCATTGGAGCAGTCCCGTCGCAAACGATTGCCCCTGGTGGCCCATCTGGTCACGGAAAAAATCCTGACGGCCAGAACATTGGCCCAGGTGGCCGCCGAAGAGTTCGGTACACCCCTGTTTGATCTGGATGCTCTGGACAGAGAGTTCATTCCCACCCGGCTGGTGGACGAAAAATTGATCCGCCAACACCAGGCGCTCCCCATCTTCCGGCGGGGCAACCGGTTGTTTGTGGCCATGTCCGATCCCATGAATGTCCTTGCCCTGGACGAAATCAAGTTCAACACGGGCATTCCCACCGAGCCGGTACTGGTGGAGCAGGACAAGCTGGCCAAACTGATCGAGGATACCCTCAACGACGCCTCTGCCATGATGGAAGGGCTGATGGCCGAGGATCTGGACAATCTGGAGATAGTGGACAGGGAAGAACGGGGTCAGGAGGCCACCGAAAGCGATGTGGATGACACGCCGGTGGTGCGGTTCGTCAACAAGGTGCTGCTGGACGCCATCAATCGCAAGGCCTCGGACATTCACTTTGAACCCTATGAAAAATTCTTCCGGGTCCGGTTTCGTCTCGATGGAGTGCTCCATGACATCGCCCAGCCGCCCACCAGTCTGGCGCCCCGCATCACCTCCCGCATCAAGGTCATGTCCCGCATGGACATCTCCGAGCGGCGGATTCCCCAGGACGGGCGCATCAAGATGCAGATTTCCCGGGGCCGGGCCATTGATTTTCGTGTCAACAGCTGCCCCACCCTGTATGGAGAAAAAGTGGTGCTGCGTATACTGGATTCCTCCAGTGCCTTCATGGGCATTGATGCCCTGGGATACGAGGAACACCAAAAGGCCCTGTATCTCAAGGCCCTGAGCAAGCCCTATGGCATGATTCTGGTCACCGGACCCACCGGCTCAGGTAAAACCGTCTCCCTCTACACCGGCCTTGGGATTCTCAATACCCCCGACCGGAACATTTCCACGGCAGAAGACCCGGCTGAAATCAACATGCCCGGCATCAATCAGGTGAACGTCAACCCCAAGGTGGGCCTGACCTTTGCCGCTGCCCTGCGGTCCTTCCTGCGTCAGGATCCGGATATCATCATGGTGGGGGAGATCCGGGATCTGGAAACTGCCGAAATTGCCATCAAGGCGGCCCAGACCGGCCATTTGGTGCTATCAACCCTGCACACCAATGATGCCCCCCAGACCCTCACCCGCCTGGCCAACATGGGGGTGCCCCCCTACAACATCGCCTCCTCGATCCTGCTCATCATTGCCCAGCGACTGGCCCGGCGCCTGTGCAATCATTGCAAGGCCCCCGAAGAGATCCCCAGGGAGACGCTGCTGCAGGAAGGGTTCACTGAAGCAGAAATCGACCAGGGCTTTAGACTGTTCAAGCCGGTGGGCTGCGATCAATGTACCAATGGCTATCAGGGACGGGTGGGGATTTATCAGGTACTGCCCATCTCCCAAGCCACCCAGCGGCTCATTCTGGAAGGCGGCAATTCCATGCAACTGGCGGAACAGGCCCGGGCCGAGGGGGTTGATGACCTGCGACGGGCCGGGCTACTCAAGGTGAAAGCCGGAGTCACCAGTCTTGAAGAAGTCAACCGCGTGACCAAGGACTAACGATATGGCTGAAATGACAGTGTTTGTCTGGGAAGGCGTTGACAAAAAAGGGGTCAGGATCAAGGGGGAAACCAGCGCCATCAATGAAAGTCTGGCCAAGGCAGAACTGCGGCGCCAGGGCATCAATCCCCTCAAGGTACGCAAGAAACCCAAACCCCTGTTCGGCGCCCGCAAACGAATCACCCCCAAGGATATTGCTATTTTTCTGCGCCAGATGGCCACCATGATGAGTGCCGGCGTCCCCCTGGTACAATCTTTTGAAATCATTGGCCGGGGCCACGAAAACCTGGCCATGCAGGAACTGATCCTCAAGATCAAGGCCGATGTGGAAGGCGGTACCACTTTTGCCGATGCCCTGGCCCGCCATCCCACCTACTTTGACGATCTGGTCATCAACCTGGTCAAGGCCGGTGAGCAATCCGGCGCCCTGGAAACCCTGCTGCACCGGATTGCCACCTACAAGGAGCAGATCGAATCCCTCAAGGGCAAGATCAAAAAAGCCCTGTTTTACCCGGCGGCAGTGGTGGTGGTGGGCTTCATCGTCACCTCCATTTTGTTGATTTTCGTGATCCCCCAGTTTCAGGATCTGTTCCAGGGCTTTGGCGCTGATCTGCCGGTGTTCACCCAGTTTGTGATCAATATCTCGGAAGCCTTCCAGCGCTACTGGGGGGTCATTTTCGGCGGTATTATTCTGGCGGCATTTGCCTTCGTTCAGATCCGGCGCCGTTCCCGGGCCTTCCGACGGCGGCTGGAACTGCTCTCCCTGCGGATTCCGGTGGTGGGGGAGTTGCTGCGCAAAGCCGCCATCGCCCGCTTTTCCCGCACCTTGTCCACCATGTTCTCCGCCGGGGTGCCCCTGGTGGAATCCATGGAATCGGTGGCCGGCGCCACCGGCAATGCCCTGTTTGTGGAGGCCACCTTGCGGATGCGGGATGAAACCGCCGCCGGGGTTCAGTTGCAGCAGGCCATGCGCAATTCCGGGGTGTTCCCCAACATGGTGGTACAAATGGTGGCCATCGGCGAGGAATCCGGCGCCCTGGACGATATGCTGAGCAAGGTGGCCGACTTTTATGAGGAGGAAGTGGACAATATGGTTGATGCCCTCGCCAGCCTGATGGAACCCATGATCATGGCCATCCTGGGTGTTGTGGTAGGTGGCCTGGTGATTGCCATGTATCTGCCCATCTTCCAATTGGGGTCTGTGGTATGAGTTTTCCCGTTACCGATAGCCTGCCACTGCTGTTGGCCCTGACCGGGGTGTTCAGCCTGATGGTCGGCAGCTTTCTCAATGTGGTCATTCATCGACTGCCGATCATGATGGAGCGGCGCTGGCAGGAGGATGTGCTGGACTGGCAACGGTCACAGGGCCATGGGCCGCCGGTGGACCAGGAACCTGCGCCGCCCTACAACCTGCTGCTTCCCCGCTCTGCCTGTCCCGCCTGCGGCCATGGCATCACCGCCCTGGAAAACATCCCCCTCTTGAGTTATCTGTTTCTCAGGGGCAAATGTGCCGCCTGCGGCGCCTCCATTTCCCCCCAGTATCCCCTGGTGGAACTGGCCACCGCCCTGCTCTCCATGGCTGTGGTCTGGTATTTCGGTGCCACCTGGACAGCGGCGGCAGCCCTGCTGTTGACCTGGGCCTTGATCGCCCTGGCCGTGATCGACCTGCGCACCACCCTGTTGCCGGATGTCATCACTTTGCCACTGTTATGGCTGGGGCTGGTGCTGAACCTGGGTGGCCTGTTTACCGATGCCACCAGCAGCCTGCTGGGGGCCGTCTTTGGCTATCTGAGCCTGTGGCTGGTCTACCATGGCTTCCGCTTGCTCACCGGCAAGGAAGGCATGGGGCATGGCGACTTCAAACTACTGGCTGCCCTGGGTGCCTGGCTCGGCTGGCAGATGCTGCCCCTGATCATTTTATTGTCGTCCCTGGTCGGGGCCGTGGTGGGTCTGCTGCTCATTGCCGTGAGGGGGCGGGACCGTAACCTGCCCATGCCTTTTGGTCCATATCTGGCCGCTGCGGGCTGGATTGCCCTGCTATGGGGCCATCTGATCGTGGACACCTATCTGGGCATGATGCACTAGGCCATGTTGACCATCGGACTCACCGGCGGCATTGGCAGCGGCAAAAGCACCGTATCCCGGCTGTTTGAGGCCCGTGGGATTACGGTCATTGATGCAGATATAATGGCCAGGCAGGTGGTGGCGCCAGGTTCGCCAGGACTGGCTGCGGTGGTGTCTGCCTTTGGTCACCATCTCCTCAGACCCGATGGCAGTCTGGATCGGGCCCTGTTGCGGGAACAGGTCTTCCAGAACCACCAAGCCCGTCACAGACTGGAACATCTGCTGCACCCTATGATCTGGGATAAAATGGACCAGGAAATACTCAGGGCCAAACCCCCTTACTGTATCCTGGTCGTCCCCTTGCTGCTGGAGTCAGGCGCTCAGGAACGGGTAGACCGGGTATTGCTGGTGGATTGTACCGAGGCCACCCAAAAAGCCAGAGCCAGTCACCGTGACGGGGTATCGGCGCAACAGATCCAGGCCATCCTGGATACCCAGGCTTCCAGGACCCAGCGGCTGGCAATAGCCGATGATGTGATCGACAACGAGGGGCCAGCCACTGATCTTGAACATCAGGTCGACACCCTGCACCAGCGCTATCTGGCCCTGGCGGGTGCCGGTTGATGCCCGGATGGCATGTGTCTTTCACAGAATTTCCGGTGCGAAAGCCCCTGATTTCAGTCGGGGGAGGAAGCGCCGCCTCCAAACTTGATACATAGATAGCTATTGCCTATAATCAGCGCCGTGAAAATGACCATCACCTACGAACAACCCTTGCATGAGCGGGTCCGCTTGTTCATGCGCCTGGAAATGCTCATGGCGCGCTTTGATCACGCCCTGAAACATGAAGCGCCGCCGGATACCCACAGCAGTCTGCTCACCTTGATCGAAATGGTGAACCTCACCAACCGGGTGGATGTGAAGCGGGAATTGATAAAAGAGCTGGAGCGGCAGATCGTCAACCTGGGCCGGCTCGGCAGTGAACCCGGCGTGGACCAGCAGCGCTTGAACTCGGTGATCCACCACCATCGTCAACTCATTGATACCATTCACGCTCTGGGTGGTCAGATGGACCGGCAGGTCAAGGGCAATGATTTTTTCAACAGCATCCGCCAGCGGACCGCCATACCGGGGGGAACCTGCGATTTCGATCTGCCAGCCTATCACTATTGGTTGGCTCGCCCCACCGGGGAACGCCGGCAACTGCTGCAGGTATGGGCACAACCTTTTACCGAAATCCAGGAATCCGTCAGTGTGATCCTGCAGTTGATCCGCAACGCCGGGGCAAACCGTACCGTGATTGCACCCAGAGGTTTTCATGAACAGACCCTGGATACTACCCAGCCTTGGCAGATGCTGCGAATCATCCTGCCCATGAATGCCCCCTGCTACCCGGAGATCAGCGCCGGCAAACAGCGGTTTTCGGTGCGTTTCCTGCGGGCAGGTGATATGACATCCCGGCCAGCCCAGTGTGATGGGGAAATTCAGTTTACCCTGAGCTGCTGCGCCCTTTAACGGGCAGGATTCAATCGGGTTCTGCCGGCCCCAGCCAGAGTCCCCGGATGCCGGCGATACCCTGGCCACCGTGGTCCTGGGCCGTAGCCACATGGGCCGGCGTCATCCCGCCCAGGGCATAGGCCGGACAGCCAGCCTGCCGGGCCAGTTCCTCGAACCGGGACCACCCTAATGTGGGCGCCCCTGGGTGGGTCAAGGTGGCGGCCACTGGAGAAATCAGCACCAGATCCGCGCCGATCTTCCGGGCCTGCCGCAGCCCCACGGCATCATGTACCGATGCCCCCACCAGATGCTGACCATCCAGTCCCTCAGGCCGTTGGCCCAGCAAGGCCAGACGGTGGCTGTTGAGGTGTACGCCATCAGCCCCCAGGGTGATGGCCCGCTCAGGATCGCCATTGAGCAACAGGCGCACCCCCTTGGCCCGACACAGTGGCATGACCTGGGCCATCAGTTCGGCAAGGATTTCCCCTTCCAGACGCGGCGTTCGCCACTGAATCAGGCGGACCCAACCTGCGGCCAGGGTCCGTTGCAGCCCCGCCAGCAGGGTATGGGGGCAGCGCAGATCGGGGGTGATCAATACACGATCCGGCAACGTCAGCGCCTGAATGATCGGTCGGTTGGCGGCGGGAAAATCCAGGGTGTGCAATAAACCGGCAGGCATCCAGCGCAGGGGTTGGCCTTCCATGCCCCGAGGCCGGCCTTCGAAGCGATGAACCCTGACCACCTCCAATCGCACCTGCCGGTCAGGATAGGCGTGGTCCAGGGTCATCAGGGGATGAAAGCTTACGGGGATGATGTCCAGTTCTTCCCGCAATTCCCGGCACAGGGCGGTTTCCAGGTTCTCCCCCGGCTCAATCTTGCCTCCGGGAAACTCCCATCGCCCACCCTGATGCACATGATCAGGGCGACGGGCAATCAGGTATTCATCACGATCATTGGCGATGGCGGCCACCGCCACCCGCAAAGGCTGGCTGCTTGTCATTGGTTAAGAGAGCTTCCGTTCTTAGGCGGGAAGGCGTTGACTCATGAGCGGTATTCGGCGTTGATACGCACATAGTCGTAGGAAAAATCGCAGGTATAGACTTCGGCCTGGGCCGTGCCCCGTTCTCCCAGATGGATGTTGATGGGGATATCGGTCCTTGCCATCACCTGTTGTCCCATCGCTTCTTCATAGTCGGGGGCGCGCCCACCCTGGGTAACGATACAGACATCATCCAGATGGATGGTCACCCGATCCACGTCCAGATCGGCAATACCGGCCCGCCCCACCGCCGCCAGGATACGGCCCCAGTTGGGATCGGAGGCAAACAGGGCGGTTTTCACCAGTGGTGACAAGGCCACCGTAAAACCCACCTGACGGGCTTCGGCCACATCCCGGGCGCCACTGACCCGCACGGTAATGAACTTGGTGGCGCCTTCCCCATCACGGACAATGGCATGGGCCAGGTGGCGGCAGACCCGCAGCAATGCCTGCTCGAACAGCACCTGATCCGCCATATCGGTCAACCCGACCCCGGCAGCTCCGGTGGCCATCAATACACAGGCGTCGTTCGTGGAGGTATCACCATCGACGGTGATGGCATTGAAACTGGCTTCATTGCAGCGCAGCAGCATGGCCTGCAGCATGTCCTTGTCCACCTGGGCATCGGTGGCCAGAAAGGCCAGCATGGTGGCCATGTCGGGATGAATCATGCCCGATCCTTTGGCAATCCCGGTGAGGGTAACCGTTCCCCCGGAAAGACGTACTGTTTCCGATACCCCCTTGCCCACCGTATCGGTGGTCATGATGGCCCGCATCCCGTCCATCCAGCCCTGCTCATTCAGGGCCGTCATGGCCATGGGCAGGGCCGCCGAGATCCGGTCCACCGGCAATGGCTCACCAATCACTCCGGTGGAAAACGGCAATACCTGGGTCATATCCACCCCGGCATGGTCAGCGACAGCCACACAGCTTGAACGGGCGGCGGTCAATCCCTGGGCTCCTGTACCGGCATTGGCATTGCCGGCATTGATCAGCAGATAGCGGGGTGCCCCGCTGGCCAGATGCTGCCGGGCCACCTGCACCGGAGCTGCACAAAAGGCATTGCGGGTGAACACAGCAGCACAGGTGCTGCCCGGCGCCAGCTCCATCAGTACCAGATCGTCACGCCCCTGGTAGCGGATACCCGCCGCCACAGCACCGAGACGAACACCAGCCACAGGCGCCAGTGCAACGGGTTCGGACAGATTCACCGCCATGAATGATTACTCCAGTCTGCCGTGGCAATGCTTGAATTTTTTGCCGGACCCACACCAGCAGGGATCATTGCGCCCCAGCTTGGGGCCTTCCCGCCGATAGGGTTCCTGGTCCTGATCTTCGGGGTTGCCCTGGGGGCGGGCTTCGTCCTCTGCGGACAGGGGACTGTCCGGTTGATCATGCTTGAATTCCATGGCGGCTGATTTGTCATGACGGCGGGCCTGGGCTTCCAGGACGGCCACATCGTCCGGTGACTGCACCTGCAGCCGCATGAGCATGGAAATCACATCGTGCTTGATCCGCTCCAGCAGGCTTTCGAACATGGCGAAGGCTTCGCGCTTGTATTCCTGCTTGGGATTGCGCTGGGCATACCCCCGCAGGCCAATACCCTGGCGCAGATAGTCCATGGCGGCCAGATGTTCCTTCCAGTGGCTGTCGAGCACCTGTAGCATCACATCCTTTTCGATCCGGTGCATCATCTCCGGCCCGATGATGGCCTGCTTGGCCTCCATGGCTGCCCGCACTTCCCCTTGCAGGCGCTCGCGCAAGGATTCCTCGTGCAGGTCATCCTCCCGCTCCAGCCAGCCGGTAATGTCCAGTTTAAGACCAAATTCTCCTTCCATGGTCTGGGTCAGGCCGGGAATATCCCATTGTTCATCGATGGAACCGGGGGGAATATGCCGGCTGATGGCCTGATCCACCACGTCTTCACGCACCACCCGAATGGTGTCGGAGATGTCCTGGGAATCCAGCAGTTCCCGGCGCTGCTCATAGACTACCCGGCGCTGATCGTTGGCGACATCGTCATATTCGAGCAGATTCTTGCGGATATCAAAGTTATGCCCTTCCACCTTGCGCTGGGCGTTTTCGATGGCCTTGGTCACCCAGGCGTTCTCGATGGCCTCGCCCTCCTGCATACCCAGCTTTTGCATGATCATCTTCACCCGGTCGGAGGCAAAGATACGCATCAGATTATCTTCCAGGGACAGGAAGAAGCGGCTGGAACCGGGGTCACCCTGACGACCGGCACGACCCCGTAGCTGGTTGTCGATACGGCGGGATTCATGGCGTTCGGAGCCAATGATGTGCAGGCCGCCCATCTCCAGCACCTGATCGTGGCGCTGCTGCCATTGGACGCGGATTGTTTCCACCTGGTCAGGATCGGGGTTGAGGCCCAGGGTCTCCAGTTCCGCCTCCAGGCTGCCGCCCAGTACGATGTCGGTGCCGCGACCGGCCATGTTGGTGGCAATGGTCACCGCCCCCGGTCGGCCCGCCTGGGCCACGATATGGGCTTCCCGTTCATGCTGTTTGGCATTGAGGACTTCGTGGCTGATCTTCGCCTTCTTGAGCAGGTCGGACAGGATTTCCGAGGCCTCTACCGAGGCGGTCCCCACCAGTACCGGCTGACCCCGTTCCCGGCAATGGCTGATGTCCTCGATGATGGCCTTGTATTTCTCCTTTTGGGTCATATAGACCAGATCCTGCATATCATTGCGGACCATGGGTTTGTTGGTGGGAATGACCACCACTTCCAGGCCATAGATATGCTGGAACTCGTAGGCTTCGGTATCGGCGGTCCCGGTCATGCCCGAGAGCTTGCCGTAGAGGCGGAAATAATTCTGGAAAGTGATGGAGGCCAGGGTCTGATTTTCGTTCTGGATCGGCACCCCTTCCTTGGCCTCCACGGCCTGATGCAGGCCCTCCGACCAGCGCCGACCGGCCATCACCCGCCCGGTGAATTCATCAATGATGAGCACCTGCTGGTCCCGCACTAGATAATGAACATCCCGCTGGAAAATGGCATGGGCACGCAGGGCCGCATTGAGATGATGCAGCAAAGGGATGCTGGCGGCGTCATACAGGGACTGATCCGCCTTGAGCAGCCCGGCTTCCTTGAGCAGTTGCTCCGCCTGTTCCTGGCCGTCTTCGGATAAAAACACCTGCTTGACCTTTTCATCCACATAGTAATCCCCTTCCCCTTCTTCGTCTTCCTGACGTTGCAGCCGAGGCACAATGTCCTTCATCCGCTGATACAACTCGGAGTTTTCACCGGTAGGACCAGAGATGATCAGGGGAGTACGGGCCTCGTCGATGAGGATGGAATCCACTTCGTCCACAATGGCGTAGGCCAGTTCGCGCTGAACCCGATCCTCGGCACGAAAGGCCATGTTGTCCCGCAAGTAGTCAAAACCAAATTCGTTGTTGGTGCCATAGGTGATGTCGGCGGCATAGGCTTCCCGCCGGGTTACCGGGCGCAGATGGAGGTATCCGTCTTCTTCACCGATAAACTCCGGGTCGTACAGATAGGAATGCTTGGCCCCCTTGGCACCAGAGGAGTTGATGACGCCCACAGTCAGACCAAGGCCGTGGTAGAGCCGTCCCATCCAGGTGGCATCCCGGCGGGCCAGATAGTCGTTGACCGTGACCACATGCACGCCCTTGCCGGGCAGGGCATTGAGGTAGGCCGACAGGGTGGCCACCAGGGTTTTGCCTTCGCCGGTGCGCATTTCGGCAATGCGACTATCATTGAGCACCATGCCGCCAATGAGCTGAACATCGAAATGGCGCATGTTCATGATGCGCCGTCCCGCCTCCCGGGCCACCGCGAAGGCTTCGGGCAGCACATCCTCCAGAGGCTCTCCCTTGTCGAGGCGTTCACGGAAGAATGCCGTTTTTGACCGAAGTTGTTCGTCGGTGAGCGACTTGAGATCGGGTTCCAGTTCGTTGATCCGTCCCACCTGCTTGCCATATCGCTTGACCAGGCGGTCGTTACGGCTACCGAAGATCTTTCTGACGAGACTTGTGACCATTGAAAGGTTCTGCACTGGGTGACTGAACGTGAAGGGGCATCATACCGCATCCACGACACAGGCGCAGTGACCAAAGGTCCGCGCCGGTCCTGGACCCGCTGAGCCCCTATCCGGCGTCATTGATGAAACGATGGGGGTTCATGTGGCGGCCATCCTTGAGCACCTCAAAATGCACATGGGGACCGGTGGCACGTCCGGTGGCGCCCATTTCTGCAATCACCTGACCCTTGCGGACGGTATCGCCCACGGCCACCCGCATGGCCCGGTTATGGGCATAGCGGGTGACATAGCCCTGACCGTGATCAATCTCCACCAGTTTGCCGAAGGTGTTGTGATAATCGGCAAAAATAACAATGCCACCGGCCACGGCCAGGATTTCGGTACCGGGTCGGCCGGCAAAATCCACCCCCCGGTGAAAAACCTGACGCCCGGTAAAGGGGTCGGTGCGGGTGCCGTAGCCGGAGGAAATCCAGCCGGAGGCAACAGGCCGTCCGGCGGGGGTCACTTCATCGGCCAGTTGGGCCGATAAAAGCAGCTGGCTGAGCAGCCGTAACTGGGATTCCCGATCTTCCAGTTGTCGGGCCAGGGTGTCCAGTTGCCGCAGCAGGTCAAGATCAGGCAACACGCCCGGTAGCAGTTCCTCCGGTCCACCCAGCCCCGGCGGATGGCCAAAATCAAACTCCCCATCCTCAAGATCAGCCATGTTCACCAGCTTGCCGCCCAATGCTTCCAGGCGCATCATCTGGGCCTGGAGCTGGGCCACCCGCTGGGTCAGGATACGGATATCCGCCTCGGCCACATCCCGGGTGTATTCCAGTTCCAGCCGCTGGGCCTGTAATGCCTCTCCCCAGGCGGCCAGCCGGGGGTCGGCGGCACCATGCACCTGTTTGCCCCACTGATACCCCGCCCCCAGGATCAGGCTGCCACAGACCGTGAACGCGGCCAGGGGCAAGGTCAGGTGATACCAGCGGGAGATCTGGAAGCGCCGGGAACCCGCCCCTTTGCCCGTCAGGAAAATGATGTTCACCATGATGTCGATGCCTGCCCTGCTGTTTCGATGGTTTGCGCCGGTCCAGTCCCCGGTGGGTATGCCTTTGACGCCAACACGGGTAATCTTGGGGCTGTCCGTCCAAACGACCCAACGGCCTGCCCATGCGCCGCACCCAAACCTACCTGAATCCCGATCTGCTGCAACAAGCCGCCCTGCTGGAACGGCTCACCCGTGACATCAAAACCCTGCTGCCCCCCGGACCCCGGGAACATTGCTGGGTGAGCGGAATCCAGGCAGGGGTGGTGACCCTGGTCACAGACTCCGGGGTCTGGGCTACGCCGCTGCGCTACCGGCAACGGGACATTCTGGCTCGACTCCAACGGGAGCACGGGATTCAGGCCCGGACCATCCGTATCCGGGTACGTCCGGCTGTCACCCCCCCGGCCACCACCTCCCGACTCCAGCCGCCAGAACCCCTGACCACCAAGGCCCGGCAGGCACTGCTGGGGGCTGCCAACACAGTGACGGACCCGGAGTTGGGGCAGGTGCTGCGCCGCCTGGCCATGCGGCGTCATACCCCGGTCAAGCCGTGACCAGGGCGTGAGCGTAGGAAATGGGCAGCGGCTCCCCCCCATCCTCGAAAGTCACGATTTCGTAGGCATCTTCCTGGGTGATCAGCTTGCGAATCAGCCGATTGTTCAGGGCATGGCCGGACTTGTAGCCCGTAAACGCCCCGATGAGACTATGGCCCAGTTGATAAACGTCTCCAATGGCGTCGAGGATTTTGTGTTTAACAAATTCGTCCTCGTAGCGCAGGCCGTCCTCGTTAAGTACCCGGTAGTCATCCAGAACCACCGCATTGTCCAAGCTCCCCCCCAGGGCCAGCCGCCGACTGCGCAGGGCTTCGATTTCCCGCATGAAGCCGAAGGTGCGGGCGCGACTGACTTCCTTGACAAAGGACGTGGTGGAAAAATCCAGCTCCGCCGACTGAATGCCGCCGCTGAAGATGGGATGCTTGAAATCGATGGAAAATCCCACCTTGAAACCATTAAAGGGGTCCAGCCTGGCCCACTTGTCGTCTTCTCTGACTTCCACCGGACGGCGGATGCGAATGAAGCGTTTGGGGGCATTTTGTTCGACGATGCCGGCAGACTGAATCAAAAAAACGAAAGGCCCGGCACTGCCGTCCATGATGGGGACTTCCGGGGCGCTGACATCCACATACAGGTTGTCGATACCCAGCCCGGCCACCGCTGACAGCAGATGCTCCACGGTAGAGACACGCACATCACCATTGACCACGGTAGTGGACAGACAGGTGTCCCCCACGTTCTCCGGATGGGCCTTGATCTCCACCACCGGGTCCAGATCCACCCGGCGGAACACCACCCCCACATTCACGGGGGCGGGCCGCAGCATGAGATAGATTTTTTCGCCGGTATGAAGACCAACGCCGGTGGCCCGGATGGTATTTTTGAGCGTGCGCTGCTTGATCAACGTGATAGTCCTCTGAACCCGCGACGCATGAAAACGGCATGTACCGGGCGCGCCGACAGGAAAAATAGCTGGTCATTATGCCATTGAACGCTGCTGGCTGCATGGCAAACGGCGGGAGGAGCACCCTCCCGCCGTGGGCTTGCCCCGGGTCAGTCGGCCTGCTTGCGCAGGAAAGCAGGAATGTCCAGATAGTCCATGTTGGGGTTGTTGGACATGTCATAAGCTGCATTGCCCTGCTGCCGACGCAGCACGGCAGGCCGATCCAGCTTGTCGTAATCCACCACGTCCGGCCCGTTGTTGCCACCAACGGCCACCTGGCGAGCTTCCACCAGCTTGACGGTGGGCCGGTCCCGGGTGGGCCGGGCAGCCTGGCCGGGGGTACCCAGACCGGTGGCGACCAGAGTCACCCGCAGTTCGTCGTCCATTTCCGGGTCAATCACGGTGCCCACCACCACGGTGGCATCCTCGGAAGCAAATTCCTTGACTGCCGCGCCCACTTCCTCGAACTCACCAATGGACATGTCCATACCGGCGGTGACATTCACCAAAATACCTCTGGCGCCGGCCAGGTCCACGTCTTCCAGCAGCGGACTGGAAATGGCGGCCTCGGCAGCAACCCGGGCACGATCCCCACCGGAAGCGGTGCCCGTGCCCATCATGGCCATCCCCATCTCCGACATCACAGTGCGCACGTCGGCAAAGTCCACATTGATCAGACCCGGACGGGTGATGAGTTCTGCAATCCCCTGTACGGCCCCCAGCAACACATCGTTGGCCGCCTTGAAGGCATCCAGCAGGGTCACGTTTTTCCCCAGCACCGAGAGCAGCTTGTCATTGGGAATGGTAATGAGGGAATCCACATATTTGGCCAGATTCTCCATGCCGCTCTGGGCCACCAACATCCGCTTTTTACCCTCGAAGGGGAAAGGCTTGGTCACCACGGCCACGGTGAGAATGCCCATTTCCTTGGCAATCTGGGCCACTACCGGCGCAGCCCCGGTGCCCGTACCACCGCCCATGCCGGCGGTAATAAAGACCATATCGGCACCATCAATCACTTCCTGGATGCGTTCCCGATCTTCCAGGGCCGCCTCACGGCCCACTGCCGGGTCGGCACCTGCACCCAGCCCCTTGGTAATGTGTGATCCCAGTTGCAGCAGGGTTTTGGCATCCACCCGCTTGAGCGCCTGGGCATCGGTGTTGGCCACCACAAAGTCCACACCCTCGATGGATGCGTTGACCATGTGCTGTACGGCATTACCGCCGCCGCCACCAACACCAATGACCTTGATGACTGCATTCTGAGGAAGGTTATCCATCAGCTCAAACATGTCCAGCACCTCCTAAAAACCACAATTCGTTGAAAAAACACAATCGTTCCACGTTCCGATCACCACCATGCCATCCACCCCCTGCATGCGCCCGTTTTGCCCGGATCTGATCGCCCTTGACCACCGTCGCAGCGGTGCCCTAAAGATTGCCCTGAAACCAGTGTTTCATCCGCCCCCAGACCGATTTCATACTGCCATCCCGCACCCCGTCCTCCAGGGTGTGGTAACGACTTTGCTGACCAAACAACAATAAACCCACACCGGTGGAATGGGTGGGATTTTTCACCGCATCCACCAGACCGGTCACGTACTGGGGTAACCCCAGGCGCACCGGCATCTGAAATACCTCCTCGGCCAGTTCCGCCACGCCCTCCATTCTTGAGGAACCGCCGGTGAGCACCACCCCCGCCGCCACCAGCTCCTCACAGCCGGAGCGGCGCAGTTCCGAGCGCACCAGCGACATGAGTTCCTCGTAGCGCGGCTCCACCACCCCCGCCAGGGTCTGTCGGGAAAGCCGCCGGGGTGGCCGGTCCCCCACGCCGGGGACTTCGATGTTCTCCTCCGGGTTGGCAAGCTGACGCAGGGCGCAGGCGTATTTGATCTTGATTTCCTCGGCATATTGGGTGGGTGTGCGCAAGGCCACTGCAATATCATTGGTCACCTGGTCACCGGCAATGGGAATCACTGTGGTATGCCGGATGGCACCATCGGTGAATATCGCAATGTCGGTGGTGCCACCACCAATGTCCACCAAACACACCCCCAATTCCTTTTCATCCTCGGTCAGTACCGCATAACTGGAAGCCAACTGTTCCAGAATAATGTCATCCACATCCAGCCGGCATCGCTGCACACATTTGATGATGTTCTGGGCGGCAGATACCGCACCGGTCACCAAATGTACCTTGGCCTCCAGACGCACACCGGACATGCCAATGGGTTCACGAATACCCTCTTGTTCATCAATGATGAACTCCTGAGGCAAGACATGCAAAATACGTTGGTCTGCGGGGATGGCCACGGCACGGGCCGCATCAATCACCCGTTCCACATCCGCTGCCGTGACTTCCTTGTCCTTGATGGCCACCACCCCTGTGGAATTCAGGCTCTTGACGTGACTGCCGGCAATGCCGGTGAACACGGAATGAATCCGGCAACCTGCCATCAGCTCCGCTTCTTCAATGGCCCGCTGAATGGACTGCACGGTGGATTCAATATTGACCACCACGCCCTTCTTGAGACCGCGGGAGGGATGGGAACCGATTCCGATAATCTCGATATCACCATCGTCATTGATTTCACCGACAATGGCCTCCACTTTGGAAGTTCCGATATCCAGACCGACGATCATTCCCTTCTCCGATCGCTTTGACATAAAATTTCATCTCCACTGCCGGGGTGATCGGCATGATTGCACTGCCCCTAGGAAACCCATCAAGGGCGGTAATATTCAATACGTTTTGTCTTGCCCCCAGGACCGTCCATCTTATTGTCCATCCCGCTCCGGGGACTGCCAGGCCACGGCGATGCCGTTGGTATAGCGCATATCGATGCGCTTGATGGGATGGTCACGATGGGCCTCCAACCGTGGATACATGCGCACCAGCCGGTCCAGCCGGTCGGTATCCATGCCCCGTCCCATCAATACCTGCCCCCCATCTTCAAGTTGAATGACCCAGGAACGGCGGGCGTCTTCCCGCAGGCCGGAAACCTCCAGCCCCACGTCCGCCAACCGGGCCTGAACTGCCAAAAACCGCTCCATGAGCTGCCGCTGACGTCCCTGGCGCCCTTCCAGAAAAGGGAGCCCTTCCGGGGCTTCCGACAATGCAGGATGAAACAGTTCCCCGTACTGGTTCACCAGAGCATCGTTGCCCCAACGGGCCACGGGCACCTGCTCCTCTATCTGAATCACGATACGGTCGGGCCATTCCCGCCGCAGCCATACCCCCCGCACCCAGGGCAACGCCTGTACCGATGCCTCCATCTGGCGCAGATCCAGGGCCAGAAATCCGGCCTGGAGATGGGGGGTCACCACTGCCGAGAGGGTGTCCGGGTGTAAATGCCGCAGTTCTCCTTCCAATGTCACGGTACGAACCGGCAGGGTATCTGGTTCCATCAGGTAGGTCACGGCCCCCTGACCGGCCACCACGAGCATGATCAGTGCCGCTGCCAGCAGCAGGGTCCGCAGGGCGCGGTGCAGACGAGGCTCCCGCCACCAGGGCAGTCGCCGCTGCACCTTTCGCCTTGCCATTGCTCTACCCATGGGCACCCCGTCATTGCAGCCCCGAATCCAGGGTCGTGGCCAAAATTTTCAGCACCAGCGCCTGAAAATCCAGCCCGGCAGCCCGAGCCGCCATCGGTACCAGGCTGTGATCAGTCATGCCAGGCACGGTGTTCACTTCAATGAGCCAGGGCTGCCCCCCATGGTCTATCATCAGATCCACCCGGCCCCAGCCCCGGCCCGATACGGCTTCAAAGGCGGTCAAGGCCAGGGCCTGAACTGCACTTTCAAGGGCCGGGTCCAGACCACAGGGGCAATGATAACGGGTATCCGTGGCCGCATACTTGGCCTGGTAATCATAAAATGTCCTGGGCGTTTCCAGACGGATCAGGGGCAGTGGTTCCCCATCCACAATGGCTGCGGTCACTTCCTGCCCAGTGATCCAGCGTTCCGCAAACACCGGCCCGCCGCAGGCCGCAGCCCTGTCAAAGGCTTCCGGCAATGCCGTCACCTGACTGACCCGGCTCATGCCGATGCTCGATCCCTCCAGGGCCGGCTTGACCATCAGTGGCAACCCCAGGGCCGCTTCCACTGCCACCGGGTCAAAGCCCGGAGACAGCACCCGATAATCGGGGGTAGGCAAACCGGCACCCTGCCAAAGCTGCTTGGTCATGAGTTTGTTCATGCCCACGGCAGAACCGGCCACGCCGGTACCGGTGTAGGGCAGGCCCAGCACTTCCAAAGCCCCCTGGATAACCCCATCCTCACCGCCACGGCCATGCAGGACAATGAATGCCCGGTCATAGGCCCCCTGCTCCAGAACCGCCAGTACATCCCGCCCCACATCAATGCCATGGGCATCGACGCCGGCGTGTTGCAGAGCCTGCAAGACTGCCTGGCCGCTACGCAGGGAGACTTCACGCTCGGCTGACCAGCCTCCCATGAGTACAGCCACCTTACCCAACATCGCCTCACTGGACTGGATCATAACCTGCTCCGAATTTCATACTCGAAAGTGCTGATTCGGTGATTCACTCTCCGTTGATAGCGCCCGGGTTTGGGCGAGCAACTGGAGTCCTGGTTGAGCAGTCCCAACCGGAGGCGCTCAGTCCGTTCCAGCAAGATCGCCTTGACCCGCTTGAACGGAGTGAACCGC
>NZ_FOFO01000026.1 GCF_900110965.1 Ectothiorhodospira magna | reverse complement strand
GTTCAGGGGCAGAAGACACAAAAATAGGGCCGCTTGCGCGGCCCCCGCTGACCTCCCCGCCCGAGTGGGCGAGGGTTCACGCGGGTTTTTGCTGAGCCTCACCAACGGCCCATTGCTGGTGGTCAATCGGTCAACCGCATTTGCTATCCCCGCAATTGAGGCAGGTCAAACAGTTGTCCATGATGACCACAGCCTTGGTGTGGCATTTTCCGCATAGTTGGGCACCTGGAGGAAAACTTTCCCTGGCCTCAGGATCATCACTGGCCTGATGCACACTGGCTTCGTACTGGGCGCGCTTTTCTTTCAGCAGACGGCGCTGATGCTCGTCCAGATCGTCGTCCTTGATCAGGCCGATCATGCGCATGTGGCTTTCGATGGCATCACCAATCTCGGCCACCAGGGAAGGCATGTACTTGCCACCTTTCTTGAAATATCCCCCTCTGGGATCAAATACCGAGCGCAGTTCCTCGACCAAAAAAGTAACATCGCCCCCTTTTCTGAACACCGCCGAAATGATCCGGGTCAGGGCCACAATCCATTGAAAATGATCCATGTTCTTGGAGTTAATGAAAATTTCAAAGGGACGGCGTAGCTCATGCTCGGTCCCTGGATTGAGAATCACATCGTTGATGGTCACATACAGGGCATGCTCTGAAAGCGGGGTCTTGAGCTTGTAGGTAGACCCCAGCAGCATTTCCGGTCGTTCCAGTTTCTCGTGCATATGCACCACCTTGGGCGCTATTTTATCGGCCATCTCCACCACCTTTGCGGGTGCCGGTGGCGGTTCCTGGGGCATCGACGGTGGCTGGGGTTCATCAGCAGATTCCCGATTGATACCAAAATCCACGATGCGTTTTTCAATTTTGATGGTCATGGTGATGGATGTCCCTGTTCAGAATTTACCGTAATACCCTTCCTTGAGGGCATCGTAAAGATTGGCGGCGTTGTGGGTCTCGCCGTCGTATTCGATATTTTCGTTGCCCTTGGCCAGCACTACACTGCCGTCTTCCAGCACGAAGCGATAGGTGGTGTTCTCCAGATCCTTTTCCTTCACCAGCACCCCCTGGAAGGCTTCCGGGTTGAAGCGGAAAGTGGTGCAGCCCTTGAGCCCCTGCTCATAGGCATACAGGTAGATGTCCTTGAAGTCGTCGAACTGATGGGCCGTGGGCACGTTGATGGTCTTGGAAATGGATGAATCGATCCATTTTTGTGCCGCTGCCTGCACATCCACATGGGCCTTGGGATCGATCTCGTCGGCGGTGATGAAATACTCAGGCAACTGGGCCTTGGGGTCTTCCGCATAGGGCATGGCCTCGGGATTGACCAGGTGCCGGTAGGCCAGCAGTTCGAAGGAGTACACATCCACCTTTTCCTTGGTCTTCTTGCCGGAGCGGATCACGTTGCGGGCATAGTGATGGGCAAACGAGGGTTCGATCCCGTTGCTGGCATTGTTGGCCAGGGACAGAGAGATGGTTCCCGTGGGGGCAATGGAAGTGTGGTGGGTAAAACGACACCCCTGGGCCGCCAGTGCCTCCACCAGTTCCGGGTCCACCTGGGCCACCTGCTGCATGTAACGGCTGTAGCGGGCATGCAGCACCTTGCCCTTGATCCTGTCCCCCACCTTGATGCCATCCTGCGCCATCTCCGGACGCAGGCGCATCAGGGTGGGGGTCACCTCAAACTCTTCTTCCATGATGGGCGCAGGTCCCTTCTCCTGTGCCAGGGACAGACCGGCATACCAGCCGGCCAGAGCCATCTCCCGGGTGACGTCCTCGGTGAAGCGCAGGGATCTTTCCTCGCCGTATTTCATGCCCAGCATGGTGATGGCAGAACCCAGCCCCAGATAACCCATGCCGTGGCGGCGCTTGCGGATGATCTCTTCCCGCTGCTGGGGCAGTGGCAGGCCGTTGATCTCCACCACGTTATCCAGCATGCGGGTAAAGACAGTGGTGGTTTCCCGGAACTGTTCCCAGTCGAACCGGGCCTTGGCGGTGAAGGGCTCGCGCACGAACCTGGTGAGGTTGATGGAGCCGAGCAGGCACACGCCATATTTTGGCAGAGGCTGTTCGCCGCATTGCCCGGTCACCAGGCCGTTGAACACCACCGTGTTGTGATCCGGCTGAGTCGTGTCGTAGACCGGCTCACGACCGCAGTATTCAATTGAAACAATCTTGGTTGTAAAGCGTTGGGTCTTTCTGAGCAACTTGTCAGCGACCCATTGCCGGTATTTATCATTCTTGTAGTCCAGCAGGAATCCGATTTCCTCCATGAAGATCTCCCGGGACTGACCGTCGATAATGAGTTCATGATCCGCCTGACACAGGTATTCCCGTTGCCCACCCTTGCCGTCGGGCAAGGTACGCAACCCCGGCAAACGCCGCTGATGGATGCGGCAGAATATGCCGAAGTTGGCCAATAGCCTCTGCACCTCCTGCAGCAGATCCCTGTGGCTGGAAGCCAACCGGATGGAACAACTCTGACTTTTAACCGAAATATTGATCGTACCGTCCGCCTGGAACAGCCCACGCAGATACCCCCGCACACAGGCCTCTGAACCCCGCCAGATGACCTCGGGCACGGAAAACTTGCTATCGGCATTGAAGCCATAATGGGCCAGTACCCGTTTCAGCAATACCGAACGAATGAATAGATGATTGCGCTCCGGTACCGCCACTGGAGACACCGAATAGGTACGGGCATTCCTGGCAACGCCAGCAATCAGCGTATTGACGTAGGCTGCCATGTCATCGGCAAGCTGCCGGTCATCGTTCCAGAAGTTGATCAGAACGGCCTCTTTACCGTCGCCGCGATGGGTGAAGTGACCATCCCCGGTGATCAGACCCAGCAGTACACCCAGTTTTTCATCGCCCTCTTGTCCAAACTGCCCCTTGCCCGATTGCACCAGCAGTTCATCACCCACGCTCAGATCGCGCAGCTTGATCTTGCCCCGCTGGGTGTAAAAATCATGCCATTCCGTAGCCTTGATATCGTAGCCATCCCGGGTGACCACGCGATAAACATCCGCCTCTCTGGCAGTCATGAATGCCGGCTTGGCCGGCCTTGAGGAAGTACCCATGCCTTCCTCCCCCAGGGCACGACGATCCACCGTCACTTCCAGCGGCACGCCGGAAGCATAAAGGTCGCCGATGCGCACCAGACCGTACTGGGTATGCAGTCGGGTATCGGCAGTCACGCATGGGTTCGTCGCCCGGATCTGCTCGCACCACCAGTTGTTGTTCATCTCATTGACCTTGTCGATGAGCACGAAGCCCGGCTCGGCATAGTCATAGGTGGAGGTCATGACCACGTTCCACAGCTTGCGGGCCGGCAGACGCCGGTAGATGCGGCAGGCCACCAAGCCGTCATTATTGGTGATGTAATCGGCAAGATCGGGCCAGTCGCGCCACAGCACCTGCGCCGGATCATTCAGGTCGATGCCATCCTGCTCCGCCTCCTGCGGAGTCATGGGGAAGGCCAGGGGCCATTCGGCGTCATCCTTCACCGCCTGCATGAAATCAGCGGTAATCAGCAGGGAAAGGTTGAACTGGCGCAGGCTGCCATCCGTGCGCTTGGCGCGAATGAAGTCCACCACATCCGGGTGGCCAATGTCGAAGGTGCCCATCTGCGCGCCACGCCGCCCCCCGGCAGAGGACACGGTGAAGCACATCTTGTCGTAGATATCCATGAACGACAAAGGCCCGGAAGTATGGGCACCAGCCCCGGAGACATAGGCTCCACGGGGACGCAAAGTGGAGAATTCATAGCCGATGCCGCTGCCCGCCTTCAGGGTCAGACCCGCTTCGTGGAGCTTCTGCAGGATATCGTCCATGGAGTCATGGATGGTGCCCGACACGGTGCAGTTGATGGTGGACGTGGCAGGCTTGTGCTCCCAGGCGCCGGCATTGGCAATGATGCGGCCAGCCGGGATCGCCCCCTGACGCAGGGCCCATAGAAACCGCTCATACCACTTCTCCCGCAACTCGGGGGTGGCTTCCACATCCGCCAGGGCTCGGGCAACACGCTTCCAAGTATGGTCCAGCGTATGATCCAGCGCTTCTCCGGTGCGGGTCGTGAGACGGTACTTCTTGTCCCAGATATCCAGGGAAGCCGGCTGCATCGGCACTTCCCGTGAAGATAGAGTCACAAGGGCTTGTTCAGCCTGGGGTTTCATGTAAGGGGATTCCTTTTTGAGCTACAACTTGTTGTGCCCTGCAGAACGCAACAGCACAATATAGGGGAATTTTTTGGGGCAAGACTAGCCCCAAGACGGGAGAAATTCAAGCTGGAAAAATGCTGGGGAATGGGCTATGGGACAGCCGATTGTTAAATCCTTAGTCGTACATTATTCTGTACAGAATAAACATCTTGTACAGGAGCGCCCCCCATGGATGCCATCAGCTACACAGCCGCTAGAACCAACCTGGCAAAAACCATGGAACGGGTCTGCGAAGACCATTCTCCGGTGATCATCACCCGGAGCAAATCCCAGTCCGTGGTCATGATCTCTCTTGAAGATTATGAAGCATTGCAAGAAACCGCATATCTCCTGCGCGCACCAAAGAACGCCCGTCGTTTGCTGGAATCCGTCGCCGAGCTGGAGCAAGGCGGCGGCCAGGAAAGGGGTCTTCTTGAATGAAACTCATCTTCTCCGAAAACGCCTGGGAAGATTATCTGTACTGGCAGAAAACCGACAAAAAGCTCATGAACCGAATCAATAAGCTGATCAAGGAGACGAAACGAGAACCGTTCGAGGGCGTCGGCAAACCGGAGCCTCTCAAACACAGTTTCGCTGGTTACTGGTCCCGCCGAATTAACGACGAGCACCGCATGGTCTACAAAGTGACGGATGACGCATTGCTCCTTGCCCAGCTCCGGTACCACTATTGAGCAATCGTGCTGGCGGAGCCGATTGTCGCCTACGGCGAACAAAAAATGCCCCTCTCCCCGACCGGGAAGAGGGGCGCCAGGCATCACCTTCAGCCGCTGGTGATCAGGGCGTTCAGGCGCCGCACGAAGCCGGCGGGATCTTCCAGCTGACCGCCTTCGGCCAGGATCGCCTGATCCATCAGCAGGCTGGCCCAGTCGGCAAAACGGGCGTCGTCGGTTTCCTCGCCCATGCGCTCGATGAGGCGATGGGCCGGGTTGACCTCCAGCACCGGGCGGGTATCCGGCAGGTTCTGACCCGCCTGCTTGAGCAGCTGCTGCATGTACAGGGCCATGTCGTGCTCGGAGAGGACGATACAGGCCGGTGAGTCGGTGAGCCGGTGGGAGAACCGCACGTCTTCCACCCGTTCCTCCAGGGCTGCCTTGATGCGCGGCAACAGATCCTTGACCTTCTCCTCGGCGGCCTGCTGGGCCTGCTTTTCTTCCTCGGTCTCGGTGTCGCCCAGGTCCAGTTCGCCCTTGGCCACGGACTTGAGGGACTTGCCGTCGAATTCGTGCAGGTGGGACACCAGCCATTCGTCTACCCGGTCGGACAGCAGCAGCACTTCGATGCCCCGCTTGCGGAAGACCTCCAGATGGGGGCTGTGCAGGGCCGCCGTATGGCTGTCGGCGGTGATGTAGTAGATGTGCTGCTGACCTTCCTTCATCCTCGCCACATAGTCCGCCAGGGAGACGGTCTGGGCCGATTCACCGGTGTGGGTGCTGGCAAAGCGCAGCAGACGGGCGATCTGTTCCCGGTTGGCATAGTCCTCGCCGGGGCCTTCCTTCATCACCCGACCAAAGGCATCCCAGAAGGTCTGATACTTCTCTGGCTCGTTGGCGGCCATGTCCTCCAGCAGGCCCAGCACCTTCTTCACCGAACCGGCGCGCATGCCGTCGATGAGTTTGTTGCTCTGCAGGATCTCCCGGGAGATGTTCAGGGGCAGGTCGCTGGAGTCCACCACCCCGCGCACGAAGCGCAGATAGGTGGGCATCAGGTGCTCGGCGTCGTCCATGATGAAGACCCGCTGCACATACAATTTGATCCCGTGGCGACGGTCCCGATCCCACAGATCGAAGGGCGCGCGGGTGGGGATGTACAGCAGGGAAGTGTATTCCTGGCGCCCCTCGACCCGGTTGTGGGTCCAGGCCAGGGGGTCCTCGAAGTCGTGGCCCACGTGCTTGTAGAAAGCCTTGTACTCGTCGTCGGTGATCTCCGATCTGGGACGGGTCCACAGGGCATTGGCCCGGTTCACCGTGTCCCATTCGCCGTTGGGCTCACCCTTGTCGTCGGTGCCGGGCATGGCGATGGGCAGGGGGATGTGGTCGGAATAGCGGGTGATGATGTGACGCAGCCGCCACTGATCCAGGAACTCGTCCTCGTCCGCCTTCAGGTGCAGCACCACTTCGGTGCCCCGCTCGGCCTTTTCCACGGTTTCCACGGAGAATTCGCCACTGCCGTCGGAGACCCAGCGCACGCCGTGCTCCGGGGTCATGCCGGCACGGCGGGTGGTGAGGGTCACCCGATCGGCGACGATGAAGGCGGAATAGAAACCGACGCCGAACTGGCCGATGAGATGGGCGTCCTTCTTCTGGTCGCCGGTGAGCTGGCTGATGAATTCCCGGGTGCCGGAACGGGCGATGGTGCCGATGTTCTGGATCACCTCCTCCCGGTTCATGCCAATACCGTTGTCACGGACGGTAATGGTCCGGGCCTCCTTGTCAAAGCTCACCTGGATCTGCAGTTCCCCCTGCCCTTCCATCAGGGCATCGTCGGACAGGGCCTCGAAGCGCAGCTTGTCGCAGGCGTCGGCGGCATTGGAGATGAGTTCGCGCAGGAAGATCTCCTTGTTGGAGTACAGCGCATTGATCATCAGGTGCAGCAGCTGGCTGACCTCGGTCTGGAACTGTCGGGTTTCCTTGTGGGTATCAACGCTCATGGATGCTCCGCGATTGAAAATTGGCTCTGATCAGGTGAGAGGTATTTGGGGACGATCAGCCGGGTTTCAAGGGGGGATTTCAGCCCGCCTGGGGAGGCACTTGCCATTCCAGGGTACTGGCCCCCTGTCCCTGGGGGTCAAGGCAGGCGTGCAACCAGGGCTGTACGTCGGCCAGCGTCCGATCCAGCTGCCAAGGGGTGTTGATGATGGCCATGCCCGATCCGTTAAGGCCCATGGGGGTCTGGGGCGGGGCAATGCACAGTTCGCTCACCAGCAGGGCCTTGACGCCGCCCCGCGCCAGCCCCTGGACCAGACCCCGGTGCCGCCCGGCAGACAGGATGGGATACCAGATCATCATGACAGCGGTGGGCCAGCGGCCATGGGCCTCCAATATCAGATCCAGGGTCTCCCGGTACTCCCGGTCCCGCTCATAGGGCGGGTCCACCAGGACCAGTCCGCGACGGATCGCCGGCGGCAGCAGGGCCTTGGGGAGTTCACGGGCGTCCCGCTGATGTACCGCCACCCGCGGATCACCGGAGACATTGGCCCGCAGCACCCCATGATCCGCCGGGTGCAGTTCATTGAAAATCAGTCGGTCCTGATCCCGGGTCAGCATCCGGGACACGGTGGGAGAACCGGGATACAGGCTCAGGGCGCCATCCGCCGCGTTCAGGGTGCGGATCATTTCCAGATAGGGTGACAGGGCCTTGGGTGGATGGGGCGCAGACCAGACCCGCATCACCCCATCCCGGTACTCAGCGGTCTTGAGGGCCTGTGGATCGTGCAGGTCATACAGACCGGCCCCGGCATGGGTATCCACCACCACCAGCGGCTTGTCCTTGCGGGTCAGGGCCGCCAGCACACAGGCCAGCAGCACATGTTTGTGAACGTCGGCAAAATTGCCGGCGTGAAAACCGTGGCGGTAACTCAACATGATTGACGACTCAACGCCCTGAAGGCCAATGGATGATAAAGGGGCACCAGACCCATCACAAAAAAAAGCGCTCCGGTTTCCCGAAGCGCTTTGGCATGGCATCTGGCCTGTCCTGCATGACCGATAAGGTCGCGGCCTGGAAAACTTAGTTGATATCTTCCTTGATACGGGCAGCCTTGCCAGTGCGACCACGCAGGTAGTACAACTTGGCCCGGCGCACAGCACCGCGACGCTTGACCTGAATATCGGCCACGATGGGGCTGTAAGTCTGGAATACCCGCTCCACCCCTTCACCGTGGGACATTTTGCGTACCGTAAAGGCAGAATTGATGCCCCGGTTACGCTTGGCGATGACCACGCCTTCAAAGGCCTGCAGACGTTCACGGCTGCCTTCCTTCACCTTGACCTGGACGACAACAGTGTCGCCTGGCGTGAAATTGGGCACCTCGCGGTTCATCTGCTCGGCTTCCAGTTGCTGGATGATGTTGCTCATGTTCGACCCCTGTCAGTCACTGCTCGGTGCGGCCCGTGGGTCCGCCAGCTCACGTTGATATTCTTCCAGCAGGCGGCAGTCCGCCTCGCTTAGTTCCTGTTGTGCCAATAGATCAGGCCGCCGCTCCCAGGTGCGTCCCAGGGCCTGCTTGCGCCGCCAGCCTGTGATCCGTCCATGATCGCCGGACAACAAAACCTCCGGCACAGCCAATCCGTCCACCACTTCTGGCCGGGTGTAGTGAGGACAGTCCAGCAGCCCCTGACTGAAGGAATCCTGGGCGGCAGACAGTGCATCACCCAAAACCCCCGGCAACAGCCGGGCGCAGGCATCAATCAGCACCATGGCTGCCAGCTCACCGCCGGACAGGACATAGTCACCAATGGACCATTCCTCGTCCACTTCCAACTGGATCAGCCGCTCGTCGATACCTTCGTAGCGACCCGCCAGCAGGATGACTCTGGGCAGGGTCGCCAACCGTTGCACCCCGGCCTGATCCAGAGGCCGTCCCTGAGGGCTGAGGTAAATCACCCGGGCCGGTCGTGGATCGGCGTGCCGAGCCGCCTGGATGGCCTGGCGCAATGGATCAACTTTCATCACCATGCCAGGACCACCCCCATAGGGACGGTCATCTACAGTACGATGCCGGTCATGGGTGTAATCCCTGGGATCCCAGCCGTGCAGGGACAGCAATCCGCGATCCCTGGCCCGTCCCGTAATCCCCCAGTCGGCGACCGAAGCCACCCAGCCAGGGAACAGGCTGACCACATCGAATCTCACTGTGGTGACCCTAAAAATCCGGGTCCCAGTCTACATGGATGATGCCTGCCGCCAGGTCGATCTGGTGAATCACCTGCCCCCGAATATAGGGGATCAGGCGCTCCCGGTCGCCACGGACCACCAACACATCGTTGGCACCGGTTTCCATGAGAGACTCAACCTTGCCCAGGCTCACTGCGGCCAGATTGATGACCTCCAGCCCCACAAGATCTGCCCAGTAATATTCTCCCGGCGGTAACGGCGCCAATTGTTCGGCACGCACACCAATGGCGGCATCAATCAGGGCCGCTGCAGCGTCCCGGTCATCAATGCCTGCCAGCTTGGCCACCAGTCCCTTGCCATGGACGCGACCGGCTTCCACCTTGAAGACCTGCCATTCACCGTTGACCTGAAGGTACAACGGATCGTAGTCCATGATGCCTTCCCGTGGCTCGGTGCCGGAAAATATCCTGACCCAGCCTTTGACACCATACACCCCGGCGATGCGGCCCAGGGTGATCCACTCAGGACGGTTCATCGACAGGGTGATCCGGTTGACCGACGCCTTAGGCGGCGGCGACGTTCTGCTTGTTGAATTCCTTGATCAGCCGGGCCGCCCGGTCGGAAGCCCCTGCTCCCTTGGACAGCCAGTGTTCCACCCGCTGGGCATCCAGGTGCAGACGCACCTCCTGGCCACGGGCCACAGGATTGAAATAGCCCAAGCGCTCAATGTAGCCGCTATCGCGGCGGCTGCGGGAATCAGTCACCACAATGTGGTAGAAGGGCGCTTTTTTGGCGCCGCCGCGAGCCAGTCGAATCGTTACCATCTGCTGTCAGCCCTGCTTGTCTGGTATCGTTTGGGGGACAATGCCCCGGAAAAACGCGCCATTATACACGCGCATCGGCAAGGTACAAGCTTGACGTCCTCCCCGCCCTGAAGGGCGAGGTTTGCCGCGCAACTGATCAGAAGGGCAGACGCCCCCCTGGCATGCGGCCCTTGAGGGATTTCATCATTTTGTTCATGCCGCCCTTGGAAAACTGCTTCACCATCTTGCTCATCTGCATGTGCTGCTTGAGCAGGCGGTTGACGTCTTGGACCTGGGTACCAGAACCGGCGGCAATGCGCCGCTTGCGGGAACCCTTGATGATGTCCGGGTTGCGCCGTTCCTTGGGGGTCATGGAATTGATGATGGCCACCATACGCTGCAGTTCCTTGTCGTGGGACTTGTTTTTGACGGCATCGGGCAGTTCGCCAGCCCCCGGCAATTTTTCCAGCAAGGAGGTTACCCCGCCCATCTTGGACATCTGTCCCAGCTGATCCCGCAAATCCTCCAGATCGAATGATTTGCCCTTTTTGATCTTGCGGGCCAGCTTTTCCGCCTTGTCCTTGTCGACCTGCCGTTCTGCCTCCTCCACCAGGCTGAGTACATCCCCCATGCCCAGAATGCGGGAGGCCAATCGGTCGGGGTGAAAGGGTTCCAGGGCAGCCGTTTTTTCGCCCATGCCCAGAAACTTGATGGGCTTGCCGGTGATATGGCGCACCGACAGGGCCGCCCCCCCACGGGCGTCACCATCGGCCTTGGTGAGGACCACACCGGTCAAGGGCAGGGCGTCATTGAATGCCTTGGCGGTATTGGCGGCGTCCTGGCCGGTCATACTGTCCACCACGAACAGGGTTTCGGCAGGATCAAGCCCTTGGTGCAGGCGGCGGATCTCGTCCATCATCTCGCCGTCGATATGCAAGCGCCCGGCGGTGTCCACGATCAAAACGTCCTGATGCTGCCGGCGGGCCTGCTCCAGGGCAGCAGTGGCAATGGCCAGGGGGTCTTGTCCTGCTTCGCTGGGGAAGAAGTTCACCCCCACCTCGCCGGCCAGGGTCTGCAACTGGCGGATGGCGGCAGGCCGGTAAACGTCACAACTGGCCACCAGTACCTTCTTGTCCTGACGTTCCCTGAGCCAACGGGCCAGCTTGGCCACGGTGGTGGTCTTGCCCGCCCCCTGCAGGCCGGCCATGAGGATCACCGCCGGCGGCTGCACATTGAGCTTGAGGCCATCATTGGCCTCGCCCATGACCTTGATCAGTTCATCGTTGACCACCTTGACCAGGGCCTGGCCGGGGGTCAGGCTGGACAGCACCTCCTGGCCCACGGCTCGCGCCTTGACCCTGGCGATGAATTCCCGCACCACCGGCAACGCCACATCAGCCTCCAGCAAGGCCTTGCGGACCTCACGGATGGTGTCCTGAATGTTCTCCTCGGTCAGGCGGGCCTGGCCGCGAAGGCGCTTGATGGTGCCCTGAAGGCGTTCTGATAGACTGTCGAACATAGGCTTGACGACGCCGAAGCGCCCTGTGCAACCGGTTGGAAGGGCTGATGATTATATCTTGATATGCCATGCCCATGTGAACCTTGGCCGTCAACGTTGATCCACCCCACCTGCTGCAACACCCTTCACCGTCAGGGGAATTTGTGCAATGATTCTTGACCAAAAACCAAGGTCTGGTGCCCATCAATGCTCGTAGCCGCCATCGGATTCATCACCACCGTGCTCTACTTCACCGGAGGCGCCCTGCTCATGCAGCGGCTGCGCAAGGCTGCCGGTGGCGCCGCGCCCCCCGCTCGTGGCAAGGCGCTGCTGTTCTCGGTCTGGGGAGGTGCAGTGGCCCTGCATGCCCTGTTGCTCTACCTTCATGTCTTTAGCGTCAACGGCACCGGCATGGGGGTATTTAGTGTGGTCTCCATGGTGGCCTGGCTCATTGCCTTCTTCCTGCTGATGGCCTCCATCCGCTACCCCATCCATGTCCTGGGCATTTTGCTGCTGCCCTTTGCCGGGGTGACCGTGTCCCTGGAGCTGGCTCTGGCGGGGGATTTGCACACGCCCACCGTCGCTGATCCTGGTCTGCGAGCCCATATGCTGCTGGCCATGATTGCCTTCAGCCTGCTGACCATCGCCGCCATCCAGGCCGCCCTGCTGGCCCTGCAAAACCACAGTCTGCACAACCATCGCCCCGGCGGCCTGATCCGCGCCCTGCCGCCACTGTCCACCATGGATACCATGCTGTTCCATGTCATTGGCTGGGGATTTATTTTCCTGACCGCTGCCCTGTTGACCGGCCTGTTTGTGCTGGAGGACCTGTTCGCCCAGCATCTGGCCCACAAGGCGGTATTTGCCATCATTGCCTGGTTGATCTTTGCCACCTTGCTGGTAGGCCGGTTCCGTTTTGGCTGGCGGGGGCGATTGGCGGCCCGTTGGACTCTGATCGGTTTTGCCCTGCTCTTTGTGGCCTATGTGGGCAGCAAGATGGTCCTGGAAATGATCCTGGGCCTGTGACCGGATACACCCGCTTCGGCGACGGGTGAAACCGTCGCCCCTTGACATCCCCCTGATCCGGCCCGTGTAATTCTCCCGGTGTACAATCTCCCCGTGGCACCGGACCCACTTTGGAACACATACCTCTGAGTGTGCTGGCAACGTTGCTGGTAGCACTGTTTTTCTGCTCTGCCTTCTTTTCTGGCTCTGAAACCGCGCTGATGGCGCTCAACCGCTACCGTATGCGCCACCTGGCCCAGGCCGGCCATGGAGGCGCCGGGCGTGCCCAGCGACTGCTGGACAAGCCGGACCGGCTGATCGGCCTGATCCTGCTGGGCAACAACTTCGTCAACATCATCATCACCCAGCTGGCCACCTACATCGGTTTCCGGCTCTATGGGGATGCGGGCATCGCCATCGCCACCGGCCTGCTGACCCTGGCCCTGCTGGTCTTTGCCGAGGTGGCCCCCAAGACCCTGGCGGCCCTGCATTCAGAAAAAGTGGCCTACCCGGCGGCGTATGTTTATACCCCTTTGCTGGCGGTGGCCTATCCCCTGGTATGGACGGTCAATCTGCTGGCCAATGCGGTGCTGCGACTGCTGGGGGTGCGTGCCCAACCCCAGGCCCAGCATGCCCTGTCCAGCGAAGAACTGCGGGTGGCTGTCAATGAAGCCGGCGCCCTGATTCCGGCCCGGCACCAGCGGATGCTGGTCAATCTGCTGGACCTGGAAAAAGCCACCGTGGAAGACATCATGGTGCCCCGCAATGAAATCATCGGCATTGACCTGGAAGACGACTGGGACGATATCACCCAGCAACTTATTCATAGCCAGTACACCCGATTGCCGGTCTTTGAGGGCAATGTGGACAATATCCTGGGCTTTATTCATCTGCGCCGGGTTCTGCCCCTGGTTCACCGCAATGAACTCACCCCGGAACATCTGCGTCAGGCGCTGCGGGACCCCTATTTCATTCCTGAAGGCACCAATCTCAATCGCCAGCTCCTGAATTTTCAGCGGGAAAAACGGCGGATCGGTCTGGTGGTGGATGAGTACGGTGACATTCAGGGACTGGCCACTCTGGAGGATCTGCTGGAGGAAGTGGTGGGGGAGTTCACCTCCGATCCCGGCGCCATCACCCCGGAAATCCTGCCCCAGGCTGACGGCAGTTATCTGGTGGATGCCACCATCCATCTGCGCGAGCTCAACCGGCTGCTGGGCGCCCATTTTCCCCTGGATGGCCCCCGTACCCTTAATGGCCTGCTGCTGGAATATCTGGAAATTATTCCCGAGGCCAATATCAGCGTCCTTATGGACGGCTATCCCATGGAGATCGTACAGGTGAAAAACAATGCCATTCGCACTGTGCGCATCAGCCCCCGTCTGCCAACCCAACAATCGGCGCAGGACTGAACCGGGCATGACCAAAACAAAAACCCGCTATCAATGTACCGCCTGTGGCGCGCTGGCCCCCAAATGGAGCGGTCAGTGCCCGGATTGCGGTGCCTGGAATGCCATGGAAACCGTGGTGGCCCCTTCTGCGCCCCCCGCCGGTGGAGGAGGGCGTTTTGCCGGCTATGCCGGAACGGCGCCCCAGGTGCGACGTCTGGGGGAGGTCAGCAGTACCGAGCAGGCCCGTACCGGCACCGGCATTTCCGAACTGGATCGGGTACTGGGGGGCGGGCTGGTGCAGGGATCGGTGGTATTGATCGGTGGTGATCCGGGTATCGGTAAATCCACCCTGCTGCTGCAGACCCTGGCCACCTTGCCGGATCTACCCAGCCTGTACGTCACCGGCGAAGAATCGCCAGAACAGGTGTCCCTGCGAGGACGGCGTCTGGGACTGCCCTGTGATGACCTGCGTCTGCTGACTGAAACCTGCGTGGAACGGATAACCGCCCACGGGGCACGGGAACAGCCCCAGGTGATGGTGGTGGATTCCATCCAGACCATTTACTCCGAACAGCTCCAGTCTGCCCCCGGCTCGGTGGCCCAGGTGCGGGAAAGTGCTGCCGTCCTGGTGCGCTACGCCAAACAGACCGGAACCGCCCTGTTTATCGTCGGCCATGTCACCAAGGAAGGGCAGATCGCCGGTCCCAGGGTGCTGGAGCATATGGTGGATACCGTGCTCTATTTCGAGGGCGACCCCGGAGGACGCTACCGGGTGCTGCGGGCGGTCAAGAACCGCTTTGGCGCAGTCAACGAACTGGGGGTGTTTGCCATGCTGGATACCGGCCTCAAACCGGTCACCAATCCCTCGGCCATCTTTTTGTCCCGCCATGAAGCCCCCGTCTCCGGCAGTGTCATCATGGTTACCCGGGAAGGTACCCGCCCCCTGATGGTGGAGGTACAGGCCCTGGTAGCCGAAAGCCACGCCCCGCAGCCCCGCCGCATCACTGTGGGGCTGGAACAAAACCGTCTCACCATGCTGCTGGCGGTGCTCCACCGTCATGGCGGACTGGCCCTGTACGACCAGGATGTGTTCGTCAATGTGGTGGGTGGGGTCCGGGTTACGGAAACGGCAGCGGACCTGCCCATGCTGCTGGCGGCCCTGTCCAGCTTCCGCGACCGGCCCCTGCCCCATGAACTGGTGAGCTTTGGTGAGGTGGGCCTGGCCGGGGAAATCCGCCCGGTGCCCAACGGCGAGGAACGTCTGCGGGAGGCGGTCAAACATGGCTTCACCCGGGCCATCGTACCTGCCGGCAATGCGCCAAGAAAACCCATCGATGGCATGGAAGTCATGGCAGCCAGACGCTTGAGTGATGTCCTGGAATGGATTTAAATGCCCTGTGTACCCAGGATCAGCAGCATGGATACACACAGCCCCTGGCTTTAGCTGTGGGGATCTCGTCTTTCACGGGCGCCGAAGATACGTATAATGCTGGGTCTGTGCATGTGACGCGGGCAGGCGGCTCCCCCCCATGCCAATACCGCGACAAACATCCGAGGAAGGAGAGTCCTGAGTGGAGTCCCGCATTTCCGAACTGCAGCAACGGTTTGAAAACGCTCTGGCCGGCTGGTTGCCAGGGGAAAATATCCTGCCGGCGCGCTTGCATGATGCCATGCGCTACTCGGCCCTCAACGGCGGCAAGCGTATCCGCCCGGTACTGACCTATGCCACCGGCATGGCCTTGGGTGTGCCCCTGGAGCGACTGGATGGCCCCGCCTGCGCGGTGGAGCTGATCCATGTTTACTCCCTCATCCACGATGATCTGCCGGCCATGGATGACGACGACCTGCGGCGGGGCAAACCCACCTGTCACAAGGCCTACGACGAGGCCACCGCCATCCTAGCGGGGGACGCCATGCAGGCGCTGGCCTTCCAGATTCTGGCTGCTGATCCGGCCATGGTGGACAATCCATCGGCCCGGCTGCGGATGATCGAACATCTGGCCCGAGCCGCTGGTTCCCGAGGCATGGTGGGTGGGCAAGCCATCGACCTGGGTTTTGAGGGGCAGACCCCGGACATTGCCCAGCTGGAGAACATGCATATCCATAAAACCGGCGCCTTGATCCGGGCGGCGGTGATGCTCGGTTCCAGCAGTTGTCCCGACGTGAACTGGGAACTGGCCGACCGGCTGGACTGCTTTGCCAAGTCCATCGGGCTGGCCTTCCAGATTCGGGATGATATCCTCGACATCGAAAGCGACACCCAGACCCTGGGCAAGACCCAGGGGGCGGATCAGGCCTTGGGCAAGGCGACCTATCCGGCCATCATCGGTCTGGAGGCGTCCCGGCAGCAAGCCCGGGAGCTGGTGGATCGGGCCCTGGACAGTCTCAAGGATCTGGATGAAGGTGCTGATCTGTTGCGCTGGATTGCCCGTTACATCGTCGAGCGCATCCACTGATTACCGCTGGGGTGCATCCGGCCTTGCAGGTTTTGGCTTGCCTGGCCGGGCGCCCCCCGGATAACTCACTTTTGGACGGTCGACCGCGAAATGACACATACCGCTTCGTATCCCTTGCTGTCTCGCATCCATTCACCGGAAGACGTGCGTCAATGTTCGCTCAATGAACTGCCGGTGCTGGCGGACGAACTGCGTGCCTTCCTGCTGGAATCGGTTTCCCGTACCGGCGGTCATCTGGCGGCCAATCTGGGCACTGTGGAACTGACCATCGCCCTGCACTACACCTTTGCCACCCCGGAAGACCGCCTGGTCTGGGATGTGGGGCACCAAAGCTATACCCACAAGATCCTCAGTGGGCGCCGGGATGCCATGCATACCCTGCGCAAGAAGGGTGGCCTGGCCGGTTTCCCCAAGCGGGACGAAAGTCCCTATGACGCCTTTGGCGTCGGCCACTCCAGCACCTCCATCGGCGCGGCCCTGGGCATGGCCCTGGCGGCCCGTCAGAAAGGGGAAAAACGCAAGGCCGTGGCCATCATCGGCGATGGGGCCATGACCGCCGGCATGGCTTTTGAGGCCCTCAATCACGCGGGCGATGAAAAGGCCGACCTGCTGGTGGTGCTCAATGACAACAACATGTCCATCTCCGCCAATGTGGGGGCGATGAACCGCTATCTGGCCCGCCTGCTGTCCGGCCCCATCTACTCCACCATGCGGGAAGGCAGCAAGAAGGTGCTGGAGCACATGCCCCCCATGCGGGAGTTCATGCGCCGCGCCGAGGAGCATGTCAAGGGCATGATCATTCCGGGCACCCTGTTCGAGGAACTGGGCCTGAACTACTACGGCCCCGTGGATGGTCACGATGTGGTGGGACTGGTGAAGATGCTGCGCAACCTGCAGGCCATGGACGGGCCGCTGCTGCTCCATGTGGTCACCCACAAGGGCCGGGGCTACGGGCCGGCGGAGGAAGACCCCTGCACCTATCACGGTGTGGGCAGTTTCGACCCGGAACAGGGTATCCAGAACGGCAAGGGCGGCGGCACCCCCACCTACACCCAGGTGTTCGGCGACTGGCTATGTGATCAGGCCGCCGCCGACGAGCAGCTGGTGGCCATCACCCCGGCCATGTGCGAAGGCTCCGGCATGCGGGCCTTTGCCTGCAAGTACCCGGACCGTTACCACGATGTGGGCATTGCCGAACAGCATGCCCTGACCCTGGCCGCCGGCATGGCCTGCGAGGGTCTGAAGCCGGTGGTGGCCATTTACTCCACCTTCCTGCAACGGGCCTATGACCAGCTGATTCACGACGTGGTGCTGCAGGATCTGCCGGTGCTGCTGGCCATCGATCGGGCTGGCGTGGTCGGCCCCGACGGCCCCACCCATGCAGGCAACCTGGATTTATCCTTCCTGCGCTGCATCCCCGGCATGGTCATCATGACCCCCGCCGACGAAAACGAATGCCGCCGCATGCTGTCCACCGGCTATCTGCTGGATCAGCCGGCGGCGGTGCGTTACCCCCGCAGCAAGGGCACCGGCGTGGCCATCGACGAAGGTCTGCTGCCCCTGCCCCTGGGGGAGGCCCAGGTCCGGCGCAAGGGCAAGGGTGTGGCCATCCTGGCCTTCGGCACCCTGCTCACCCCGGCCCTGGAAGTGGCCGATACCCTGGATGCCACCGTGATCAACATGCGTTTTGTCCGCCCCCTGGACGAAACCCGGGTGCTGGAAGCTGCCCGTACCCATGACCTCATTGTCACCATTGAAGACAATGTGGTTGCTGGCGGCGCCGGCAGTGCCGTGGCCGAGTGTCTGGCACGCCATGACGTGACCGCCCGCCTGCTCCACCTGGGCCTCCCCGACCGTTTCCAGAGCCACGGCACCCGCGAGGAACTCCTCGCCGATGCGGGACTGGACAAGGCGGGCATCGAGGCCGCCATCAAGGCTCGCCTGTGATCAACAGGCTTGTGCCCCCCATGACAGTCGCGTAATATCCGACAAAACTGGTAGACAATAGCCCGCCGTGCCCAAATACACCCTCAAGGTGCTGACCGATTTCGCGTCGGCACATACGCTGCGTAATTATCCGGGAAACTGTTCCCGCCTGCATGGTCATAACTGGAAGGTGGAAGCCGAAGTGGAGGCCACGGTGCTGGATGCCCTGGGCATGGCCGTGGACTTCAAGACCATCAAGTCGCTGGCAAGAGATATTGCCGGCGAACTGGATCACACCTATCTCAACGATCTACCACCCTTCCGGGACGTGAACCCCACCGCCGAGAATATCGCGGCCTGGTTCTTCCATGAGATGGCCGCCCGCCTGAACGCACCGGGCGTCCGGGTCAGCGCCATCACCCTGTGGGAGACCGAGCGGGCCTGTGTCCGCTATACGGAAGAGTCGCCAAAGGACACACCGTCATGAGCACAACCGTCTCCCCGGCCCGCACCTTGGCCATCCCCGATGTGCAGTCCAGCGCCGACACCCGGCGCATCCCCATCAACAAGGTGGGCATCAAGGACATCCGCCATCCGGTACGGGTGCGGGACCGCACCGGCAAGGACCAGCACACGGTGGCCTCCTTCAACATGTACGTGAACCTGCCCCAAGACTTCAAGGGCACCCACATGTCCCGCTTCGTGGAGATCCTCAACACCCACGAATACGAGATCACCGTGGACTCCTTCAAGACCATGCTGCACGAGATGGCGGAGCGCCTGGAAGCCGCCACCGGGCACATCGAGATGCGCTTTCCCTTCTTCGTCAACAAGGCGGCGCCGGTATCCGGCGTGCAGAGCCTGATGGACTACGAGGTCACCTTCATCGGCAAGATCAGTGACGGCAGACCCAGCATGAACATTCAGGTGGTGGTGCCGGTCACCAGCCTCTGCCCCTGCTCCAAGGGCATCTCCGAGTACGGCGCCCACAATCAGCGTTCCCACGTCACCGTCAATGCCCAGGTGGAACAGTTCGTCTGGGTGGAGGAACTCATTGATCTGGTGGAATCCCAAGCCTCCTGCGAGCTCTACGGCCTGCTCAAGCGGCCAGACGAGAAATACGTGACGGAGCGGGCCTACGATAATCCCAAGTTCGTGGAAGACCTGGTGCGGGACATCGCCATTTGCCTCAATGACGACGCCCGGATCAGTGCCTATTCCGTCTCCTCGGAGAACTTTGAATCCATTCACAACCATTCTGCCTATGCCCTGATCGAGCGGGACAAGACGGCAGAGCGTTAAACAGGCAACGCTACCTTTGGCTGCTGTCGGGATCGAGTTCCTGCTCGATCCGCTCCAGTACCGCAGCAGCCTCATCCGCTGACAAGGCTTCCCCGGTCTGGGATCGGGGAATCACCTGCACCCAGTCTTCCACCTGCCGCACATGAATCTGGTACTGGGTATCGGGCCGCAGTCTGGCGCCCTCATGGGTACCGAACAGGCGACTGAAGACACCACCCCGGCGCTCATGGGCCTCGGGCCGGAAGGTCACGTAATACACCCCTTCACTGCGATCCTGGTCATCCACCAGCAAGGCAGCCCGATCCAGCAATACGCCCAGGCGGCGCCACATTGGCGTGAACTCACCCCGAATCTCCAGGGCGGTTTCCCCGTTCACCGGGGTCAGTCGCAGATTGGGGGCAAGGTCGGGGGTCTGCCTCAGGGCAGCAGCAGCCTGCTCAGGCTCCAACCCCAGATAGGCCATCAGACGCACCAGCATCTCGGCCTCCGCCTCCGGGTCGGCAGGACGCAGGCGCCAACGCACCACATCCGATCCCTCGGCCACTTCCGCCACACTCCGATGGCTGATAAACACGGCGGTTCCCCCTTCTCCCTGGGACTCCAGTCGCAGCCGGTACTGGTCCCGGCTGGTGGCGTCGTGGACATCACCAAATACCCGGCTCAACAGGCGCCGGATGCCTCCCTCCACCGGGGCATGGGCACGGGCCTGGAGCCATTCGGTTTCCAGAATACCCAGGGTGGGCTCTTCCCGGGCCAGGGGCATGTCCTGGGCCTGGAAAAACGTCTGTAACCGGGGCCACAGTGCCGCCGGCGGCAAGTTGTGCACCTCCAGCCAGCGCACATGCCCCTCCCGACGCAGCACCAGATGTTCTGCGGTCACCAGTACCGCCTCATCCCGCTGCTCGGTTGCAGCGCCCTGAGGCCCCCGGCCTTGATCCAGGGCGCTGACCCGGTCAGGGATACGGAAACTGGGGTCCACATCGGGGGCCACCAGATCCGGCGGCACTTCCAGAGCACGGGTTTCACCCCCGTCCTGACCGGCACGGGAACCAGGGGCAAAGGTGCCGCAGGCAGAAAGCAGCAGGGCTGTGATCATCACCCCCGGCAACAGCAAACCAGGGGGGACCGAAACAGGGATGATGTTCATTGGCAGGAACCCAACGGTATACCCGCAGCCTGCAGCGCTTCCCGCAGGGGAGCGTGCAGGGCGGCGGACAGGGGCGTCAGCGGCAGGCGAATGCCCGGCGGGATCAGTCCCATGTCATGCAAGGCCCATTTCACTGGAATTGGGTTGGATTCCACAAACAGGGCCTGATGCAGCGCCTTGACGGGGGCGTCAGCTGCGATGGCTGCTGCCCGGTCACCCGCCAGTGCGGCGGCACACATACGGTGCATGGCCTCGGGAGCCACATTGGCGGTCACAGAAATGATCCCCTTGCCCCCCGCCAGCATGAACTCCAGACTGGTGGCATCATCGCCACTGTAAAGATCAAGCCGGTCACCACATCGCTCCAGCAACAGGCGGGCGCGGTCCAGATCGCCGGTGGCCTCCTTGAGGCCGACGATGTTGGAAATATTGGCCAGACGCTCCACGGTCTCTGGTAGCAGATCCACGGCGGTGCGGCCAGGCACATTGTAGAGAATCTGAGGAATGGGCACAGCCTCGGCAATGGCCCGATAGTGCCGGTACAGCCCTTCCTGGGTCGGCTTGTTGTAGTAAGGGGTCACCAGCAGACAGGCATCCACCCCCATCTGCATGGCCACCCGGGTGAGGTCGATGGCCTCGGCGGTAGAATTGGCGCCGGTGCCGGCAATCACCGGCACCCGACCGGCGGCAAATTCCACCACCAACCGTAGCACCCGACAATGCTCGTCCACATCCAGGGTGGCGGATTCCCCGGTGGTCCCCACGGCAACAATGGCATCTGTCCCCTGGCTGACATGAAATTCCACCAGGCGCTCCAGCGCTGACTCACAGATAAAGCCGTCTTCCTCCATAGGGGTGACCAATGCCACCATGCTGCCGTGAAACATCAAAACCTCCGGGCTAAATGCAAACCTGTTGGGCCTCACCTCGACCCATGGTCGGGGACGCCCTGCGCCTGCCGATAATATGCCATCTTGTCATACCGAGAAAGATCAGAGCCGGCTCGATAGGCGTAGCCGCCGGAAACTGATACCCTTCGGGTTTGTCGTCATTGCCCCTCCGTGATCATGTCCCAACCCGTCAAACACCCCCGCACCACACATCTGGTTGTTTCCGCCATGGGCGAGGACCGTCCGGGTCTGGCGGAGCATCTGTCACGGGTGATCCTGGAAAGCGGCTGCAACATCCAGGACAGTCACATGTCAGCCCTGGGGGGCACCTTTGCCGCCCTGATTCTGGTATCGGGCAACTGGAATACCCTGAGCAAACTGGATGGGGCACTGACCATCCTGGGGCGGCAGGCAGAGCTGGAAATCCTCTCCCGGCGCACCGGACCACGCCAGAATACCGGCCCCAGCCTGCCCTATGCCGTGGACGTGATTGCCCTGGACCAGCCAGGGATCGTACATCAGCTGGTGGGGTTCTTCACGGCCCGTGCCGTGGGTATCCGCGAGTTGAACAGCCATGCCTATGTGGCCTCCCATTCCGGTACCCCCATGCTCAACGCCCATCTGTCGGTGGAAATTCCCACCACGGAACACATCGCCTCCCTGCGGGAAGACTTTCTGGATTTCTGCGATGAACTGAACCTGGATGGCGTCATCGAGCCGGTCAAGGGCTAACGCCGTCAGGACAGCATCCATCATGGTCAGACAGGACATTCACGGCAAACGCCTGTTCGTACTGGATACCAACGTGCTCATGCATGATCCAGCCGCCCTGTTCCGTTTCCAGGAACATGATGTCTTCCTGCCCATGGTGGTCCTGGAGGAGTTGGACAAGGCCAAGAAGGGGGTCTCGGAAGTGGCCCGCAATGTGCGTCAGGTCAGCCGCTTCATCGACGCCCTGATGGCGGGGGCCGACCATGACCGCATTGCTCAGGGTCTGCCCCTGAACGGCGCCCACATGGAGGAAAGCGGTGGTGGGCGGCTGTTGTTCCAGACCCGCGCCCTGACCTCCCCCCTGCCCGCCAGCCTGCCAGGTCACACCCCGGACCATACCATCCTGGGCATTGCCCTGGCCCTGCAGGGAGAGCGGCCAGAGACCACCGTCACCCTGGTCTCCAAGGACATCAACCTGCGCATCAAGGCGGCAGTCCTGGGTATCCATGCAGAGGATTACTACAACGATCAGGTGCTCGATGACGTGGACCTGCTCTACCGGGGCACCTTCGAACTGCCGGCGGATTTTCCCGCTGGTCATCAGCTGGAAACCTGGCTGGAAGGCGGTCACACCTTCCAGCGCATCACCGGCCCCCTGGTGGCCCAATGGCATCCCAACCAATGCCTTTACCGGGAAGATGATCCTGATTTCATGGCCCTGGTGCGCCACCGGGAACACACCACGGCGCTGGTGGAAACAGCCAGGGACCATACCGGAACCCAACACCCGGTCTGGGGCATCCAGGCCCGCAACCGGGAACAGAATTTCGCCCTGAACCTGCTCATGGACCCGGCGGTGGATTTTGTATCCCTGGTGGGTACAGCAGGCACCGGCAAGACCCTCCTGGCCCTGGCAGCGGGCCTGGCCCAGACTCTGGAGGACAACCGCTACCGGGAAATCATCATGACCCGGGTCACCGTGCCGGTGGGGGAGGATATTGGTTTTCTGCCGGGCACCGAGGAAGAAAAGATGACCCCGTGGATGGGCGCCCTGATGGACAATCTGGAAGTGCTCACCCCCTCGGAAACCGGCGGCGACTGGGGGCGGGCAGCGACCCAGGACCTGATTGGTGGCCGCATCAAGATCCGATCCCTGAACTTCATGCGCGGGCGAACCTTTCTGGATCGCTTCATCATTCTGGATGAGGCCCAGAATCTCACGTCCAAGCAAATGAAGACCCTGATTACCCGGGCCGGGCCAGGCACCAAGGTGGTCTGCCTGGGCAACGTGGGACAGATTGACACCCCCTACCTGACGGAAACCACCTCGGGGCTGACCTATGTGGTGGACCGCTTCAAGGCATGGCCCCATGGAGGTCATGTCCTGCTGCAGCGGGGCGAGCGCTCACGACTGGCGGATTTTGCCGCCGAATTCCTGTAAGCCGCGACTCAGTCTGTTTCCCTGTCGGGAGACGACAACGCCTCAACGTCGGGGATATGACCGTGGCGCGGCCAAGAACGGATCACCGCCTGAATCAGGGTGGCCAGGGGAATGGCAAAAAAGACCCCCCACAATCCCCACAGCCCCCCGAACAGGATCACGGCGGTGATAATGGCCACCGGATGCAGGTTCACCACTTCAGAAAATAACAGGGGCACCAGCACGTTGCCGTCCAGAAACTGAATCACTGCATAGGCCACCAGCAAATAGGCAAACTCACTGCTCACCCCGAACTGGAAATAGGCCACCATGGCCACCGGGATGGTGACCAGGGCCGCACCAATGTAGGGAATAATGACCGACAGGCCCACCATGAAGGACAGCAACAGGGCATAGTTGAGATCAAAATAGATGAACGTCAGGTAGCTGACCGCCCAGACAATGAGGATTTCCACGAATTTGCCCCGCACATAACTGGCAATCTTCATGTTCACTTCGGCCCAGACTTCGTTGGCCAAGCCCCGGTCTCTGGGCAAAAATCCGGTGATCCAGCCCAAAATGGCCTCCTTGTCCTTGAGCAGGAAGAACACCATGATGGGCACAATCACCAGATACACCAGGATGGTGACCGCATGCATGGCCGAGGTCAGGGTCAGGTTGACCACCCGCTGGCCCAGGGCGATGGATTCGGCGCGAATGGCCCCCATGATCTCCCGCACCTGCTCCTCGGTGATGAACTGGGGATAGCGCTCGGGCAGTTGCAGCAGGATGTTTTGTCCCTGCACCACCATATTGGGCAACTCCCGTACCAACTGGGTAATCTGCTGGCTCAACACCGGCACCACCACCAGCAAGGAGGCCACCAGCACCGCCATGAACACCAAAAAGACCAGGGTCACCGCCGCCATACGGGGAATGCGCCACACCACCAGACGCCGCACGGCCCCCTCCAGCAAATAGGCAATGATGATACTGGCCAGCAACGGGGCCAACAGCCGCCCGGCAAACAGCACCACGGCAAATCCCACCAGCAGCAAAAAAGCCAGAATCACCACCTGGGGATCGGAAAAATGGCGTTCATACCAGCGCCGCAGGACCGGAATCATTCCACGGCCTCGCATATACGCTGGTCATGGCGGGCAAACACTGCCTCCAGTTCGTCAATCACTGCCACTGCCGGGCGCCCCTCTATCATGACCTGTTGCAAACGTAGCGGACGTTCACCGCCGCCCCAACGCCAACTGCTTTCACAATGTTGGATCAGGAGGACAGGCCCGGCTCTTTGGCGGTGAACCGGGTGTTGCAATAATCCCGGGCAAAGGCCAGCAGCTCTTCCATCGCCCGCAAGCGAAATTTATGGCGCTGATGCACGAAGGAAAACTGACGGGTCAGGGGAGGGTCCAGGGGAATCCCCACCAGACGTTTCAGGGCCAGTTCCTTGTCGATGGTGGAGCGGGACAAAATCGATATCCCCATGCCGGCCTCAACCGCCCCCTTGATGGCCTCAAGGCTCCCCAGTTCCAGACAGATCGTCAGGGCATTGCGATCCACCGCTCGCGCCGCCAGGTAATCCATGATGACCTCCCGGGTACCTGATCCCTCTTCCCGGCAGATGAACGGGAACGGGATGATCTCCTCGATGGCCAGCTGCTTTTTCCCTGCCAGGGGATGATCCGGCGGTAAAATGACCACCAGCTGATCCAGACGGCACATTTCTACCTGCAGATGGCGGTTGGACACCGACCCCTCCACCACCCCCAGGTCAATGACGTTGTTTTCCACCATGGCGATGATGCCTTCGGAGTTGGAGACCTTCAGACGCAGGTTCACATCCGGGTATTTCTGCTTGAAGTTGCCCAGCAAGGTGGGAAGCATGTACTCGGCAATGGTGGTACTCCCCCCCAGGGTCAGCGCCCCGGTGACATCGCCGGTGATTTCGCGGATGGCGTTGTCCATTTCCCCGTAGGCTTCAAAGATCCGCTCGGCATAGCCATAGGCAATCCGACCGGCTTCGGTCAGGCTGACCCGGTTGTGGGTGCGGTCAAACAGGCGGGTGTTGAAATGCTCTTCCAGCTGACGGATCTGAAAGGTGACCGCCGGCTGGGTCATGTGCAATGCTTCGGCCGCCTTGGTAAACGACAACAATCGCGCCACCGTGTAAAACACCTGCAAGCGTCGATCAGCCATGGATCTACGAGTCTCCCGGTCGCCAGATGCCAAAGGCTTCCAGGGGCGTCTGGGCCGGTTCCGGGGGCACCTGGCGCTGCTGGGCCACCACGTCATCAAAGACACTGGCCATAAACTCCTGAAGCTGGCCCAAAAACTGCTGGCGCCGGTCATCGGGCACCTGCTGGCAAGCCAGCAGATACCCGGTCACGGCGGCCATGTACTGAACCGCAACCAGGGGGTCGCCACAGCGTGGATCATGGCTTGCCAGCACGTCCTGCAGTTGCTGAACCAGCGTTCCGGATAATTGCAATGTTTCGCTCATGGCGAAAGGATATGACGAAATGACCGGATGGGAAAGCCCATGGGCCATTTGCCGGCCTTAATCGGCGTGACCCCCGGTAAACATCAGGCCATCGGTGCTGCAATCCACCGTGACCACGGCGCCCGGACCATACTCGCCCCGCAGGATGCGCTCGGCCAACGGATTTTCCAGTTGCTGCTGGATGGCCCGCTTGAGCGGCCTTGCCCCGTAGACCGGATCAAACCCGGCTTCTCCCAGACGGTCCAGAGCCGGCTGAGACACTGACAACTGCAAATCCCGCTCTGCCAGTCGCTGGCGCAGGTATTCCAGCTGAATGGTGGTGATGGCCCGGATCTGCTCCCGCCCCAGGGGATGAAAGACCACCACCTCGTCCACCCTGTTAATGAACTCAGGACGAAAATGGCTGCCCACTTCCTCCATCACCGCGGCCTTCATTTCCTCGTAATGTTCCTCGCCGGCCATCTCCTGAATCAGTTGCGATCCCAGGTTGGACGTCATGACGATGACACTGTTGCGAAAATCCACGGTGCGCCCCTGACCATCGGTGAGACGGCCATCATCGAGCACCTGTAACAGCACGTTGAACACATCCGGATGGGCCTTTTCCACCTCATCCAGCAGGATCACCGAATAGGGCCTGCGCCGGACTGATTCGGTCAGATAGCCCCCTTCCTCGTAGCCCACATACCCTGGAGGCGCACCGATGAGCCGGGCCACGGCGTGTTTTTCCATGAATTCCGACATGTCGATACGCACCATGGCCTCCTCGGTATCGAACAGGAACGCCGCCAGCGCCTTGGTCAATTCGGTCTTGCCCACCCCGGTAGGCCCCAGAAACAGAAACGAACCATTGGGACGGTTGGGATCGGAAAGCCCCGCCCGGGCCCTGCGGATGGCATTGGCCACGGCCCCCACGGCTTCGTCCTGCCCCACCACCCGGCAGGTGAGCACGGCTTCCATGCGCAGCAGCTTGTCTCGCTCCCCTTCCAGCATTTTGGCAACCGGGATGCCGGTCCAACGGGACACCACCTCGGCAATCTCTTCGTGGGTGACCTTGTTGCGCAACAGTCGCATCTCGTGCATTTCTGCCTGGGCCGCCATGTCCAGTTGCCGTTCCAGCTCAGGAATCCGGCCATATTGCAATTCGGACATGCGCCCCAGATCTCCGGCCCGGCGGGCGGTTTCCAGTTCCAGCCTGGCCCGCTCCAGTTCTTCCTTGATGGCGGCGGTGCCGGAAAGGGCAGCCTTTTCCGCTTTCCAGATCTCGTCCAGGTCCAGATATTCCCGTTCCAGACGGATGATTTCCTCTTCCAGTGCCTCCAGACGCTTGATGGACCCTTCATCAGACTCCTTTTTCAGGGCCTCCCGTTCGATCTTGAGCTGGATCATGCGCCGCTCCAGACGGTCCATGCTTTCCGGTTTGGAGTCGATCTCCATGCGGATGCGACTGGCAGCTTCGTCCACCAGGTCGATGGCCTTGTCCGGCAGTTGACGATCGGAAATATAACGATGGGACAAGGTGGCGGCGGCCACAATGGCCGGATCGGTAATTTCGACCCCATGATGCACCTCATAACGCTCCTTGAGGCCCCGCAAAATGGCGATGGTGTCCTCCACGTTGGGCTCTTTGACCATCACTTTTTGAAAACGCCGCTCCAGGGCCGCGTCCTTTTCCACATACTTGCGGTATTCATCCACAGTGGTGGCGCCAATACAGTGCAGTTCTCCCCTGGCCAGGGCCGGTTTGAGCATATTGCCCGCATCCATGGACCCCTCTGCCTTGCCGGCGCCCACCATGGTATGCAACTCGTCGATGAACAGGATCACCCGCCCCTCCTGCTTGGCCAGATCACTGAGTACCGCCTTGAGCCGTTCTTCAAAATCGCCCCGAAACTTGGCACCAGCAATGAGCGACCCCATATCCAGGGACAGCAGACGGCGTCCCTTGAGTCCCTCAGGCACCTCACCGTCCACGATACGCTGGGCCAATCCTTCCACGATGGCGGTTTTGCCCACCCCCGGCTCGCCGATGAAAACCGGGTTGTTCTTGGTCCGCCGCTGCAATACCTGGATCGCCCGACGAATTTCCTCGTCCCGCCCGATCACCGGGTCCAGCTTGCCCTGTTCAGCCCGCTCGGTGAGGTCGATGGTGTATTTTTCCAGGGCTTTGCGTTGATCCTCCGCATTGGGATCATCCACCCGCTGACCGCCCCGCAGGTCATCAATGGCCTGATCGATACGCCCCTTGACAGCCCCGGTCCGGCGCAGCAATTCCCCCAGTTGCCCCTGATGATCCAGGGCCGCCACCACAAACAGCTCCGAAGAAATAAACTGATCCTTGCGATCCTGGGCCAGTTTGTCACACAGGTTCAACAGGCGGCCCAGGTCATTGGAAATATGCAAATCGCCGGCAGCCCCCTCCACCCTGGGCAGGCGCTCCAGAGCCTCCCCCAACTGGGAACGGAGCATATTCACATTGACACCGGACTGGGCCAGCAGGGGGCGAACCGATCCACCGTCCTGATCCAGCAGGGCGATCATCAGGTGAACCGGCTCAATCATCTGATGATCCAGACCCACCGCCAGGGACTGGGCATCGGCCAGGGCCAACTGAAACTTGCTGGTAAATTTGTCCATGCGCATGGTGGCAAAACCCCTTGGTAATATGTCAGATTAATCCGGGATATTGGGCTGGCGCGGTGGGCTTTCAAGCGCGCAAGTCCATATAAGCATATACACGGGCGTAGCCCTCCCGTCTCGTGAGAAAATCACCACATGCTCCACCCGTGGCATCATTGAGATCGATCAGTCATGACCCGCCTTCATCCAGGGCCGGTCATTTGTGCAGGGGACGTGCCGTGTCATCAGTCAGTCAATATCCGGTATCACTCCACCAGCCTCCCGGCACCGCCGGGCCAGGCCGGGATACCGGGTGCGACCGCGATGACGCCACCGCTCCCCTTTACGGCCCGATAAAATCCCTGCTGAACCGGATCAAGCACTGGTCCTTTCCCGGTGACCGGCTACTGCATGTGAGTGTCCCGGTGCCCGCCACCCATCCATTTCGCTGGCTGCAGTCGGCTCCGGCGGGCAGCCGGGGATTCTGGCAGGCCCGCAATGGGGACGAAACCATCGCCGGGGTCGGCGTGGCCGCCGATCTGAGCAGTTGCCGGGCCGATGACCATGCCGCCCTGTGGCAGCGCATCTACGACATCATCGGCGATCAGGACACCGCCTTCATCGGTGGATTTTCCTTTGATGGACACTCCGGTCGGGAGGACTGGACAGGGTTTCCGGCGGCCCGCTTTGTCCTGCCAGCCATCGAACTGAACCGGCGGGCAGGGCAGTACCACCTGGGGGTCAACCTGCTGGCGGACTCACGGCGGGACTTCATGGCCCGCAAAACCCGGCTGATCACGATGCTGGACCGCCTCAGCCAGAGGCTGGCACAGCCCATGCTGGCCCCGACGGTCTCCATCGCCCAGCGCATCGATCACATGGATTTTGACACCTGCTGCCAGCAGATCGACGCCATTTTGGCCCTGATTGCCCAGGGTCAGTTGCACAAAGTGGTTCTGGCCCGACGGGTGGACCTGTTGCTCAATGCCCCTTTGCCCGCCTTTCTTGTCCTGGAACGCTGGCACCAGAGCAACCCAGGCAGTTTCTGCTTTGCGCTGGAAAACGGGGAACGGCTGTTCATGGGCTGTTCCCCGGAGCGGTTATTCAGTCGTACCGGTGACCGTGTATTTACCGAGTCCCTGGCCGGCACCGTGCGCCGGGGCGTCACCGACCAGGAAGATGCCGCCCTGGAGCGCATTCTGCGCCAGAATCCCAAGCTGATCCATGAACATGAACTGGTGACCCGCTACATTCGCACCCAGCTTGCCCCCTGGGTCACCCGGATCGATACCGGCCCGGATCAGGCGAGCATCTTCAAGCTGGACCGTATCCAGCACCGCTACCTGCCCATCCGGGCCACTCTGCGGCAAGGTGTGCGTGACGATCAACTGCTGGCGGCCCTGCATCCCACTCCGGCAGTGTGTGGCTTTCCCCGAGACCCGGCCAGGGCGCTCATCAGCCGCCAGGAAACCACCCGGCGGGGCTGGTACAGTGGTGTGGTGGGCCGGGTCTGTCCCCGTCGCTCGGAGTTTGCCGTAGCCATCCGCTCCGCCCTGCTCCACCGGGACCGGCTGCTGTGTTATTCCGGTGTCGGTATCGTGGAAGGCTCCGACGCCGAGGCAGAATGGAACGAGCTGGAAGCCAAGATTGAATCCCTCCTTGCTGCCCTGGAGTCCTGATCCCTCATCATGCAGGCCACATTCACCCATATCAATGAAGCCTGGGCCCAATTGCTGATCACTCGCCTGTATCAGCACGGCGTCCGCGACATCTGTCTGGCACCGGGCAGCCGCAGTGCGCCCCTGACCCTGGCGGCCATCCGGCTGCAGGATACTTACCCCCAACTGCAGCTGCATACCCACTTCGACGAACGGGGTCTGGCTTTCATGGGGCTGGGGCTGTGCCGGGCGCGACGACGGCCAGTGGCGCTCATCACCACCTCGGGCACTGCCGTGCCCAATCTGCATCCGGCGCTGGTGGAAGCCTTCCAGACCCATCAGCCCCTGGTGGCAGTCACCGCCGACCGGCCAGAAGAACTGGTGGGTTGTGGCGCCAATCAGGCCATCGTCCAGCCGGGTATCTTTTCCCACCATGTCCGTGCCGCCCTGAACCTGCCGACACCGGATATCACCCTTTCCGGCGGCTGGCTGGCCCAGCAGCTGGATCTGGCCCTGGCCCGCCTGCATGGCCCCGGACGGGGGCCGGTGCACCTCAATGTACCCTTTTGCGATCCCCTCTACGGCACCCCGGAATCTGCCGATTTTGGCCCCTGGATGTCCGATGTGGCACCTGTAGTGACGGCGCCGGATCCCTTTCCCGGTTTCACCATGCACCGTATCCGGGAGCCGGTGATTTTCGTGGCCGGACAGCTGGACCCCGAAGAAGCAGAAGCGGTGCTGATGGTGGCAAGGGATTACCATGTGCCAATTCTGGCGGACATCGGCAGCCAGCTGCGATTGCAAGACCACCCCTGCATCCTGCCCCACCCGGATCTGCTGCTGACGGTGACCCACATCAGACGCCGGCTCAAGGCCATGAATCAGGTGATTCAATTCGGTGGCCGCCTCACCAGTCGCCGTCTGAATCAATGGCTGGCGGATTTTCAGGGCCGGCACTGGCTGGTGAGTCCCCATGAGGACGGTCTGGACCCGGAGCGTCGGGCGCTACAGATTCAGGCTTCGATCCCGGAATTTTGCAGTCAGCTCAAAATACCCGTTCAGGGGGATCTGGGTATTGCCCCCCTGCAGGCCCAGGTGATCGAACAACTGGAACTGGCCCTGACCTACCCCTTCTCGGAACCGGCTGCCGCCCGGGTCATCACCGACACCATCCCCGACGACATGCTGCTGCTCCCCGGCAACAGTCTGAGCATCCGTCTGCTGGATATGGTGGCCCGACCCGGTCGGGGCAATCGCTGTATCACCAATCGGGGAGCCAGCGGCATTGATGGCCTGGTGGCCACGGCCGCCGGACTGGCCACGGGGCATCCCGCCGGGGCCACCCTGCTGCTGGGGGATCTGTCCCTGCTCCATGACCTCAACAGCCTGGCCCTGGCCGCCCGCAGCCCTCATCCACTGGTGATCGTGGTGCTCAACAATGATGGTGGCGGTATCTTCAACCTGCTGCCGGCTGCAGCACACAAGGATCATTTCCAGTCCTTCTTCCAGCTCCCCCACGGCCTGACGTTTCGCAATGCCGCCACCCTGTTCGGACTGATCTACGCCAATCCCGACTCTGCCGGCGCATTCCAGAAGGCTTACACCGAGGCCTGTCGTCGGGGAGATGCCACCCTCATTGAGCTGAACTTCCCCTCCAATCAAAGCAGCCGGATTATCCGGGGATTGATCAAGACTCTGGAAGAAGTCCGCTTTGAGGAATAAGGCCCCTGCTCCCTCCTCCTGGCATCAGCGCCCGGTTCTGGTGCTGCTCCACGGTTTCATGGGCAGTGGGGACGACTGGGCATCCACGGCGCAATATCTGTCGGACCAGTATCACTGCCTGCGGCCTGATCTACCGGGTCATGGGGGACAGCCACTCCCACCCCGGCTGACCTTTACCGATTACTGTCACTGGTGCTGGCAACAGCTGGCCCCCCAACTGCCTCCACGGTTTATCCTGGCCGGCTACTCCATGGGGGGGCGTATTGCTGCCCGGCTGGCGATTGAACATCCTGAGCGCATTGCCGCCCTGATTCTCGAAGGCGCCCATCCTGGACTGGAAACCCGGTGGGCACGGCGAACCCGCCGCCAACAGGATGCCCTCTGGGTCAAACGGTTCACCCAGGATCCCTGGCCCGCAGTGCTGGCAGACTGGTATCAGCAGCCTGTATTTGCCGACCTGACGCCCCAACGTCGAGCAGATTTCATCCGTGTCCGGTCCCGGCAAGATCCCACGGCCCTGGCCCAGGTACTACAGGCCGCCGGACTGGGCAGACAGCCGAACCTGCGGCCCGGCCTGGCCCGGCTGAGCTGTCCTTGTGTCTTTATTGCCGGCAGTCGGGATACCAAATTTACCGCATTGGGCCAGGATTTAACCCGGACCTGCCCCAGGTTTGAACTTGTTAAACTGGACGGTCTGGGGCATAACTGCCACGCTCAGGCGCCCCATCGGGTGGCCGCCGTCATCCGGCGCCATGACTGCCCTGGACTTTTTTCAACGAGCATGAATCCATGACCACAACATCTACCGACACCATCATCCCCGCCCTGACCTGGGAGGACCATTCGATCCCTGATGCGGACATCCTCTATCACAAGGCCGAAGGCATTGCCAAAATCACCATCAACCGGCCTGAGGTTCGCAATGCCTTTCGTCCACGCACCATCAAGGAACTGCGTCAGGCTCTGGCCGATGCCCGTTTTGACGAAAATATCGGCGTGATCATTCTCACCGGCCAGGGCGATCTGGCCTTTTGTTCCGGTGGTGACCAACGGGTCCGGGGGGATTCGGGCTATCAGGATGAACAGGGGGTACATCACCTCAATGTGCTGGACCTGCAAAAGGAAATCCGCTCCTGTCCCAAGCCGGTGATTGCCATGGTGGCTGGCTACGCCATCGGCGGCGGCCATGTGCTGCACCTGATCTGCGATCTGACCATTGCCGCCGATAATGCCCGCTTTGGCCAGACCGGCCCCAAGGTGGGTTCCTTTGATGGCGGCTTTGGTGCCAGCTACATGGCCAGCGTGGTGGGGCAGAAAAAGGCACGGGAAATCTGGTTCCTGTGCCGGCAGTACGATGCCCAGGCGGCACTGGACATGGGACTGGTCAATACCGTGGTCCCGCTGGCACAACTGGAGCAGGAAACCGTGACCTGGTGCCGCCGGATTCTGGAGCATTCCCCCATTGCCCTGCGGATGCTCAAATCTGCGTTCAATGCCGGTGTGGATGGACAGGCCGGTATTCAGGAACTGGCGGGCAATGCCACCATGCTTTTCTACATGACCGAGGAGGGACAAGAAGGCCGCAATGCCTATCTGGAAAAGCGTCCCCCGGATTTTAGCAAGTTCAGACGCCAGCCCTGATGCAGGCCGCCATCGCCTGCCACCCTGATATCCGGCTGTGGCGGTTTTCCCTTGCCCTGCGTCAGCCCCTGATCCTGCCGGGACACCGCCTGACCCGACGGGAGGGGCTGCTGCTGGAATGGTGTCACCCGCAGCACGCCAGCTGCTGGTCCGAGATCAGCCCCCTGCCCGGTTTTAGTGCTGCGACCCTGGATCAGTGCCTGGACCAGCTTCGGAACATCATGGCCCGGCGGCAGCCGTTACCGCAACGGCTGCACGACCTGCCGCCAGACACGGCCCCGGAAGTCTGCTTTGGCCTGGAAAGTGGTCTGCAACAATGGACCCGGACATTGCCGCCCCCCACGGCGGTGCCCCGCTGTCGACTGATCCGTCACAATGATGACCTGGATATCACCCCATCCCCGGATTGCACCTGCCTCAAGCTCAAGGTAGGACAGGATGACCCGGCAACGGACATCCAGCGGATTCGTCAGATCACCGCCCGGCTCGGCGAGCACCAGTGGCTGCGTCTGGATGCCAACCGTTCCTGGACCCTGGATCAGGCGGTGATGATCTGTGGCACCATCGACCGGCGGCGGATACAGTTTGTGGAGGAACCCCTGCGGGCTGGCAGTGACTATCGACACTGGTGGGCCAGTACCGGCGTCCCCTTCGCCTGGGATGAAACCCTTCGGGAACACCCGGATCCTGATCTGCATACCCCCGGTCTGGGGGCACTGGTCATCAAACCCATGCTCACAGGCTTCAAGCGCTGCCAGTCCTTACTGCGCCAGGCCAGAAGCCGACGCCTTGCCGTGGTCCTCAGTGCCGCCTATGAAAGCAACCTCACTCTGGACCTTTATGCCCGACTGGTTCATCACTGGGGCCTGGAAGGTGCGCAAGGGCTGGATACATTCGCTATATTCGGTGAGGCATTACTACAGCCCATTGCCAGTCAGCCTGAATGGCGCAACCTGCCCGTAGTCAAGGCCTCCCGCCTTGGGTCATTTGGTCATTTTCCATGAGTCACATCTCTTCCCACCCCGACCTGCCTTGCCTGCTGCACCAGGCCAGTGGCCAGCACCCCCAGGCACCGGCAATACTCACCCCCGGAATGAGGGTCACCTTTGCCGAGCTGGAAACCCAGGTTTCACGACGGGCCGACATCCTGCGGCTGGCCGGCATCCGGCCTGGAGACTGGGTGGCCCTGCGTACCCGTTCCAGTCTGCCCGGCATCATCGACCTGCTGGCCATCATGCGCAGCGGCGCCTGTCTGTTGCCGGTCAATCCAGCCCTGCCCATGGGGACCCTGACCCATATACTCGAGCACCAGGGCATCGGCTGGCTGCTCCAGGAACCGGGGCAACACCCCTGCCCCACAGGACAGCCCAGGGTCCACACCGACCCGGACAGGGCTGATCATGGCACTTGCCTGCAGTTTCCAGCCCATGCGCCCTGCAGCGGGATCTTCACCTCCGGCTCCACTGGCCAGCCCAGGATTGCCGTACACCGTTACCCCAACCATGTCTACAGTGCCGCCGGATCAGCAACCCAGATCCCGCTGGTGCCGGGGCACCGTTATCTGCTGTCCCTGCCCACCTACCATATAGGGGGGCTGGCCATCGTATTCCGCTGCCTGATGGGAGGCGCCGCCCTGGTGCTGGATGGCCGGGCCGAGGATGCGGGCTTTTTGCTGCACATGGCAGTCACCCATGTCTCCATGGTGGAAACCCAACTTTATCGGCTACTCCAGCAAAGCGCCCCGCTTCCCCGCCTTGAATGTCTGCTGCTGGGTGGAGGACCAGTCCGGGAAACCTTGCTGGCAACCGCCGCTGAACACGGACTGCCCTGCTGGACCAGTTATGGCCTGACGGAAATGACTGCCCAGGTCATCACCCAGCCTCCACAGGCGGCGGCCCGGATTCTACCCCACCGGGAATGTCACCTGAACCATGACCAGGAAATCCTGGTCCGTGGCGATACCCTGTTCATGGGATACCGGCAAGGGGGTCATCTGGTCCCGGCCACCGATGCAGATGGCTGGTTTCATACCCGTGATCTGGGCCGTTGGGACCGGGGGCAGTTTACCGTGACAGGTCGCCTGGACAACCAGTTCATCAGCGGCGGGGAAAATATTCAGCCGGAAATCATCGAACAGCATTTACATGACCATCCCGATATTGTTCAGGCCGTGGTGGTCCCTCGCCAGGACCCGGAATTCGGGCAGCGTCCGGTGGCGTTCATCCAGTCCACCGGCCCACTGAACACAAAAGCCCTGCAGGGGTGGCTGCGGGAACGGCTCAACCCCTTCATGGTACCGGTGGCCTTTTTGCCCCTGCCCCCCAGCGCTGATCTCAAGGCCCGGCGCCGGGATCTGATCCGGCTGGCCAACGCCCAGCATCAACGCACCTTGTGAAACCATGTCCCTCTGGCAACGTCCCATTGATCTGCAGGCCATCAATGCCGCACATGACAACACCCTGATGGAAACCCTGGGCATTGAGATCACCCATGTCACTGACAGCGCCCTGTACGGCACCTTGCCGGTGGATGGGCGCACCCGCCAGCCCCAGGGCCTGCTCCACGGTGGCGCTTCTGTAGCCCTGGCTGAAACCCTGGGTAGTGTGGCGGCCAATCTGGCAACACCGCCGGGCTGGGTGGCTGTCGGCATGGAGATCAGCGCCAGTCATCTCAGGCCGGTTCGCCACGGCCAGATTCTGGGCTGTGCCCGGCCCCTGCATCGGGGACGCAGCACCCAGGTCTGGGACATTCAGCTGGAGGACGAGGCCGGTACAGTCATCTGCGTCTGTCGTCTGACGGTACTGCTCAAGGAAAAAAACCCCGTATAGTACGGATATTCCCCTACCGGAGATCTCCCATGGCGACACCCGGCTCCTCGACTTCCCCCACCCTCAAGGCCGATGACCTCACTTTGGTGTTCGGCGCCAGTGGCTACATCGGCAGCCATCTGGTCCCCCATCTGCTGGCCCGTGGCGTCCGGGTCAGAGCCTGTTCCCGCAACCTCAATGTACTGGAAGCCAGGGGCTGGACCGGAGCCGAGCTGGTGTCCGCCGATGCCCTCAAGCCCGATACCCTGGGACCGGCCCTTGAGGGGGTTCAGGTGGCCTACTATCTGGTTCACTCCATGGGCGCCGGCAAGTCCTTTGGCCGTCTGGACCTGGAAGCGGCAGGGCATTTTGCCCGGGCCGCTGCTGCAGCTGGCGTCCAGCGTATCGTTTATCTGGGCGGGTTGGCCCCGGAATCAGCCCGTAGCGAGCATATCGTTTCCCGCCGCCTGACCGGGGACGAACTGCGCAAGGGCACTGTACCGGTGACCGAACTGCGGGCCGGGATCATTGTTGGCCCCGGTTCGGCGGCCTTTGAAGTCATGCGTGATCTGGTGCTGCATCTGCCGGTGATGGTCACCCCCAAATGGGTTTCCCGCACTTCTCCCCCCATTGCCCTGGAGAATCTGCTCCATTACCTGGAGCAGGTGCCCCGGATTCCCGAAGCCGCCGGCCAGATCCTGGACACCGGCGGCCCCGAATACCTGACCTATGCCCACATGATGCGCATTCTGGCTGAGGAGGCCGGTCACAGGCCGCCCCGGATCATTCCGGTGCCCTTGCTCTCCCCCAAACTTTCCTCTTACTGGCTGCGTCTGGTCACTGCAGTGCCCACCCCCATTGCCCAGGCCCTGATCGAAGGTCTCAAGGAAGATTATGTGGCTGATGACGCATTGGCCCGCCGTCTGGTACCCCAAACCCTGATGGACTTTCGCACTGCGGTACGTGCCACCTTCGAGGCGGAAAAATCCCACGGCATTGCGGCCCGCTGGACTGAAGGGGCGTTCATGTTCCGGGATTACCGGCTGGACTACGCCTATTACGCCAAACAGGCCTCTGGCAGTACCGTGGTGGACGCCTCTACGGCGCAGGTCTGGGCGGTGGTCCGTCGTATCGGTGGAGAAAATCGCTATTTTGCCTATGACATGCTCTGGAAGATTCGGGAAACCATAGACTGGCTGCTGGGAGGACCGGGGCGCAATTATGGTCGCCGTCACCCCACGGAACTGCGCACCGGTGACATGGTGGATTCCTGGCGGGTCATGGCCATTGAACCAGAACGCCGCCTCACCCTGGGGTTTGGCATGAAGGCGCCAGGGGCCGGTGTACTGGAAATTGAACTATCACCCCAGGACTCAGGTACCCGGATCACTGTCACCAACCATTGGCATCCAGCCGGGGTATGGGGTCTGCTGTACTGGTATCTGATGGCGCCGGCCCATGCCTTTATCTTCAAGGGGCTGGCCGAAGGGATTGCCCGCCGGGTCCAATCCACTTGAGTGGCCCATGTACATACGGTCATACGGGGTCTTTTGGCCCCGTTTCAATAGGAGAGAATGATCAAATGCCGGTTGTTGATCATGACATGCTGTTTCCCGCACCTCAGGAAGAAGTTTTTGGAATGATCCGGCGGGTGGATGAATTCCCCCGCTATGCCGATGCGGTGGAATCGGTCACGCCACTGGATGATAAAACCTACCGCTGGCAGGTGCGTGCCAACGGCATGGTCTTTCACTGGGACGTGACCATCATCGACGAGGATCCCCCCCACATGATCCGCTGGCAGTCCCTGAGCGGCATTCGCAATACGGGCCATTATCGGTTTTCCGCCGTCCCTGGCGGCACCCGGGTGCAACTGACCATCGAGTATCATCTGCCCACCCGGTTGCTGGACAAGACCGTGGGCCGGGTGGCCAAACCGATCATCCATCACATCAGTCGCCAGGCCTTTGAACGTATCCGTCGTTCCGTGACTCATACCCAGGCATTGGCATCCAGCAACACCCCGGTAGACCCAAAACCCTGACGCTTCCCATGACCTCAACCGGCCATGGCTTTGACTGGAACCCCGAATGGACAAACAGCAGCGCATCATTCAGATGTTCAACGACATCTCCCCCACCTATGACCGGCTCAATCGTATTCTCAGCTTCGGGGTAGACCGGCGCTGGCGCCGCAACGGCTGCCAGGCCGCCATGAAGATCCATGGCGGGCCGGTACGTCATCTGGTGGATGTGGCTACCGGCACCGGGGATTTGATTCTGTTCTGGCGCCAGGCCGCAGCATCCCAGGGCATCACCATTGAACGCATCACGGGTGTAGACCCGGCCAGAGGCATGCTGGAACTGGCGCAAGAGAAAGTCAATGATGTGACATTCCTGGAGGCGCCGGCCACGGCCTTGCCTCTGGCGGATGGTCAGGCTGATCTGGTGAGTATCAGCTACGGCATTCGCAACGTGGTAGACGTGGATGGCGCCCTGAAAGAATTTTACCGCATCCTGGCCCCTGGCGGCCTGGCGGTGATCCTGGAATTCATGAGCCGGGAAAAACTCACCCTGATGGACCGGATGAACCGCCTGTACATGCATCAGGTGCTGCCCCGTGTGGGCGCCCTGATTTCCAGGGACAAGGCGGCGTACACCTATCTGCCAGAATCCATTCAGGACTTCATGAGCCGGGAACAACTGTGTGACAAACTCTCTCAGGCTGGATTTGAGCCGGTGATGGTGCGCGATGAATTCCTGGGTATTTCAACATGCTTCATCGTCCGCAAGCCCGCCAGTGCGGCGACACCGTGACCCATCCAGCAGCGGCACAGACAACCTGACCAGCATCCATCCATGCAGGCTAAAAACACCGCCTGCATGACCATTTTGATATAGCACAACAAGGGAGATCCCCATGCGGGTAGCCATTATCGGGACCGGAATCAGCGGTCTGGCCACAGCCTTTTATCTGCAACGCGCCCGAAGCGATGCAGACATCATCATGTATGAAGCCAACCCTCATGTGGGTGGCACCCTGCACACCATCGACATCGAAGGCTTTCGCTTCGAGGAAGGGGGCAACGGCTTTTTGAGCAACAAGCCAGATATGCTGCAACTGGTGGCCGACAGCGGTGCCAGCGACCTGCTGATGCGCAGTCAGGATGCCTCCCGGCGCCGGTTCATCTATACCGACCGTATGCACCCCATGCCAGACTCGCCGGGCAAGTTCCTCAAAACCGAACTGCTCAGCTGGCCGCAAAAACTGCGGGTGATGGGGGAAGTATTCATCCGTCCCAAGCGAAATGACGAAGATGAAACCCTGCAGTCCTTTGGCTACCGGCGTCTGGGCAAGGCCTTCACCGATATTTTTCTCGATGCCATGACCGCTGGAATCTACGGCACCACTGCCGACCGGGTCTCGGTAAAGGCCGCCTTTCCTTTGGTGACCGAACTGGAACGCAAGCATGGTGGCTTGTTCAAGGGCATGATCGCCCGGCGCAAGCAAAGCGCCGGCCCCGGTGGTGTATTGATGAGTTTCAAGGGGGGTATGAATACCCTGACCGAACATCTTCACAAGACCATCAAAGCCCAATGGCATCTGGACACACCGGTCACCGGAGTGGTTCAGGAGGGTCAGGGATTCAGGGTGGAGGCCGGTGACAGGTCCAGCACCGTGGATCAGGTGATTCTGGCAGTACCCACCTACGCCGCGGCCCGCATCCTGGCCGGGCTGGATCAGTCACTGGAACAGCAGCTGGATGCGGTCAACTATGCCCCCATCGCTGTGGTGGGCTTTGGCTGGAAGCAGTTGGATCATCCTCTGGATGGTTTTGGTGTGCTGACCACCGCCGCCGCCCGGATGCCTTTTTTGGGCGTTCTATGGGACAGCGCCATCTTCCCTGACCGCGCCCCGGAAGGAATGAAATGTGTACGGGTGATGCTGGGAGGGCAGCGGGACCCCCATATGGTGGACCTGGACGACGAGGCCCTCATTGCCCATGCCAGGGACGGTGTGGCCAGGGCGCTGGGGATTGATGTTACACCGGATGTCCAGTTCGTAAAAAAATGGCCCCGAGGTCTGCCAGGGTATCCGGTGGGTCACATCGAGGCCATGGACACACTGATGGCCCATGTGGAGCGGTATCCGGGACTGCATCTGACCGGCAACGCCTACCGGGGCATTGCCATGAACGACTGCGCCCGCAATGGCCGCCTCACCGGCGAGGCTGCGGCCCTGCTGGGAGAAAAAACAGCGTGACTGCTCCCCGCCCTAAGCGCTAACGCGCCACGGGCGAGGCTTCCCACTTCTCAGGCAGCAGCCGGCGATGTGCCGGGCTTATGCAAGCCTCCATGGGCAGAGACGGACAGCCCTTCCGCCTTCAACTAGTACCGTGCCCCGGAAATACTCTGGATAATTTATGCCATCAGCGGTTTCCCGATGTAGGTCCAGAGAAACGGCTTGGCGAGCGTCTGGTTAAAGAGGGCGATGAAGTCGAGGTGGTGGCGATGTGGGCCACGAAGTCAGCTTCGGTGCGGGTGTCGCCGATGGAGGGGGTGATCACGCGCCCGGTGGCGGCCTCGAAATTGGCAATCAGGGCCTGGGTTCCGTGGCGTTTGTACTCGAACTCCATGGCCTCGGGATGGCCGGCCCGCATCGGGTGAGACGGGTGGATCGCCCCCAGGGCCTGGATGCCGGTTTTCTCGTCCACCGAGATGAGATGAATACCTTGTTCATGCAGCTGCGTTGCCTGATGGTACAGCGTACAGACCGTGCGAACCTCCTGACGGAAAGTGGCCTCATCGGGGCAGGTGGACCTCTGCTGGTCCGCGCCCAACATAACCGACGGCTCGCCGCCGATGGGCGTCGCCTGTTTGACACCGTTTACGACACCGCCCAGCAATCGCCCTGATCGCCTTGCCGACGCGGTGCACGAGATCGCCATCCTGGGTGGCTACCTCAACCGCAACACGGATCCCCCGCCGGCCACCAACTCATCTGGCATGGCTACACCCGGCTCGCCAGCATGAGCTTTGCCTATTCATTGCGGGACAAAATCGAACGATCATGGTCGGCAAACATGACTGGTCTGCGACACTTGTCGGTATAGGACAGGCCTGGGCCGGAGAGCCAGAACGTGAAGCATGGACAGCAGGTTGAGCCATGAATCCGACAAGTGAGGGGAAGAGTATGGCGTGATATTATGTGGCCAGTGAGTTTATAAATGAAGATATCATAGAGGCGTAGATGCTCGACCTGAGCCGGGAAAATGGAATGTCTGAATCTATTCAGCGGAACGAAGTCAACTACCCCCGACTGAAGTCGGGGGCTTGCCTGCCTGCCGCGTCGCAGGTGAGAGCAAGCCAGGTTGACCAGCCTGAGCAGGACGCTCGAAAGGGGCTACGTTTGCAACAGGTCGTCAAGACCCACCGGCAGATGCTTCCTCAGTCTGCCGCTCTGGAAGGTTGGGATCATGCTGGCGAAAGGTAAAGCACCGAAGGTTCCAGTCGCCGCGCAAGCGGGAGCCGGTTGCAGACATTGGCGAGGGGAGACAGGGCCAAAGCCCTGCGTTACTGGTGCCCTTTACGGGGCAGAGCCTTGCGGCCCTGTGGGTGTAAGGCCCACACCCTTTTTCGGCGACTGCAAGACCGCAGCCGCCATTCCTCCCGCGATTGAAATCGCGGGTTTCCTTGCGGAGAGGTTATGACGTCTGCCCGTGCGAAGAAGATCCCGGTGGTGGATGTTTTCGCTGGACCTGGTGGTCTGGGAGAAGGTTTCGAAGCTTATCGTGGAAGCCCTGATTTCAAGGTTTCGTTGTCGGTGGAAAAGGACGGGTGGGCCCACAGGACATTGGAGCTCCGGAGTTTTTTTCGCCAGTTTCCGGATGGCTTGGTGCCGGAGCTGTACTACGATTATGTTCGTGGCGATGCCGGTGTTACAAGGGATAAGCTTTGGGCAGAGTTTCCCGAGCAGGCGTGTGCCGCAGCAAGGATTGCATGGCAGGCCGAGCTGGGTAAGGCTTCCCTGCCAGAAGTCATGGATCGAATTGGAAAGGTGATTGACGGGCAGAGGCACTGGGTAGGCCCCCCATGTCTGTGGTCAATGCACGACAGGCTGCACTGCTGAATCCATTCATGGCGCCAAGGACGTGAACGACACCACCCATTACTACAACCAGCACGCCGG
>NZ_FOFO01000047.1 GCF_900110965.1 Ectothiorhodospira magna | reverse complement strand
GGGGGCTACTGCCTATACCCTGACCGATGCCGAGCTGAACCTGGATGACCTGTCCGAGGACGAACTGGCTATCGTCACCGGGGCAACCAATGCGGGGGATTATGTAGACTTGGATGATTCGACCGACGAGCCCGGTGAGCTTGGCGTACCTTCCTTTGCGCTGGTGGGTAAACCCAGTGAGTTTGTGGTGGCAGAGGATGCAGTGGCTACCATCTATGCTGTACAGGCGACAGCAGCCCAATATACCAATGCGGATAAACTGGTGTTCCAGTTTGCCGGTGATAATACCGAAGAAGTCACCATTGATGTATCGAAATCGGAAGGATTGGCCTCTTTGCGCACCATTCTCGAAGCTAATAAAGAATTCAAGGCCGCAGGCCTGAAAGCGGCTTCGGCGGCTGCCACCGGCACCCTGACCATCACTGATGCTCAGGGGCGTGCGTTTAAGACCATGGAGCTGATCGAGGTACCTCAGTTTTCCAACGCTCAGGTCAATCTGTTGCAGAGCCGACTGGTGAATACCGACATCGTGTATTTGAACATTGATGGTGAACAGATTGAGTTGCGCGGTTTCGATGTTGCAGACGAGAAGACCGGGACAGCAATTGCCATCTCCATTCAGACCAAGCTGCGCGCCATTGAAAATGCCGATGGTGAAAAACCCTATGCGGACATGACCGTCGATTTTGATGCCGATACTTCCATCCTGACCATCGCTGACCCGGCTCGCCGTGAAATTAGCGAGTTGTCCTTGCAGCGTACCACGGATTCCAAGGTGGAGATCAAGCTGGGAGAGAACGATCTTGCTCATGTCAAGCAATTGGAACTGACCTTTATGGGGCAGACCAAGGTGGTTGGCTTTGTTGCCGATAAGGATGATTTGGCAAATAATATTAATGCTGCATTTGGGGTCACCGGCATCAAGGCAGACATTGCCACTAATGAAAATACCGTCACCATCAGCGATACTTGGGGACGAGATTTTGGTGCTGGTCGCCTGCTGAGTGGAGGTGAGGGCGCAACGGCTTCTGAGACCATTATTAACGATATTTCAGCCGCTGAAGTGGGTCAGTTCAGTATAACCATCGGCACGGATGCTAATGCTAAAATTATTGAAAAGGTTGATGTTTCTGGTAGCACCACCCTGGCTGAGCTTGTTGACAAGATCAATGATGCTTTGGGTAACTCTGGGCTGGAGCATGTGGAAGCTTCGGTCCAAGGTACCAATAGCATCAAACTCACCAATGCAGCGGGTACTGGTATCAGTGGCGTCTATGCAGGCACCGAGCTGGATGCTGGCGATGTTTCCCGGGTTGAAATTTCCGGCTTGACCGATGTGCTTGCTGGCAAGGTTGCTGAGTTCAGCATCAAGGTGGGTGGAAAAATCTTTATCCTGAAAAATACTGCAGATGAAAATCTTGCCAAAGGTGAAATCAACTTCTCTGCAATTAAGACTATTGATGACTTGGCAGGAAAACTTGAAAAAGCCTTGCAGGCCATGGAAGCCATCAATGAACGTGATGACATTACCGTGACTGTCAGGGATGCAGATAATGATCCAGATACAACTAGTCAAACCATCATCATCACCGATACTGCCGGTCGTGCTTTGAGCGAGATAAAGATGACAGGTGCTGAAGGCAAGGGAAAGCCCGCCTCTGCAACCATCAAGGGGATGAATGATTCGGTTGCGAAACTGGATCTTGGCTATATTGAGATCAAGTATGGTGCCGAAAAAGTAGCCAAAATTGAGAAGAAGGAATCTTCTATTTTTATCAAAAACAAATCGGATACTCTTGTAGATGGCAATGGTGAAAACAAGCCTGGATTTGTCGGAAAAAATGACTGGACTGATTTTGAAGATCAACAGACCGTCACCCTGAATATCAGCCAAATTACCAGCAATGTAGCGCTGAAAATTCTCGGTGTTACCTTAGGTAATGATAGTGATGGCGCTGATACTCTCAAGCTAGGTGGTGTAGCAGCGGAAGATGGCACCCCGGATTTTTTGGATTTAGCTAAACTACTATCCAGTATTCAGGTGGCTAAAAACCAGACCGCTTATCATGATTTATTCACCAAGAAAGAGTTCCTCTCTGTTAAGCTAAATTTCAAAGACGGTGGCTCAATTGAACTGATCGACCTGATCGCACTGGACGTGAAGACTGCTGAAAATAAAACTGTAAAAGATGCGGTTAATGGCGCCTTGGATGAAGGAGAAGGAATTACCGCGACATACCAGTCGATTACCAATGAAGAGGCAATAGTCAAACTGATCGAGATAATGGGCGAAAACCTAGAACTCCAAAAGGAAGATCACGAAAATCCCAACTCTGTTAATGCTCCGATCAATTTGGGGCAGACCTTCTTGGCGCTGGAATTTGGCAATCAGCGCTTATATGTCCAAGAAGATGATGAGAACCTGAACCTAATTGATGATGTTGAAGTGGTCAAGGACGCAATTGCACATAAATTGGGTGAAAATTTCAAAATTGAGTTCTTCGCAGAAGACGAAAACTTGATCATCACTGCGCTGGATGGTACAGAAATCACTTCTGTGGCCTTCAAGACCGGACCCAATGGTGTGTCTGTGATTGATGATGTGGAGCTGACCAAGGCTGTGGAAGGTAAGGAGGGTATTGCTCTGGATATCGGTGTCATCGGCACGGTGAGCAACGCCAGTACTGGTGCCCCTGTGTTTGGTGTTCAGGTTGTGGTTACCGAGGCCGGCACGCCCGCAGGTCTAAATGCCGAGCAGCTGGGTGATGCCGGTGTAGTGATTGCCTCCGAGCAGACGCCGGTCATCATCATCAGCACCACCTACTCCGAAGGCGCCCCAGGTGCCCCGGTTGCCGGGGGTCTACAATTGATTCAGGAAGGTGCTGATGCCGTGGACGATGCCGCCTGGATCGCGACCTTCAACGTGGCTCTGGAAAGCGAATTGAAAGAAGCCTATACCTTCAGCTTGACCCTGACCGAGGTGCTGGCCGAAGACGCTGCAGAAGGTACCGAAGCCGCCATCTTCGAGTTCACTCTCGAAGCCGAAGTCGGTCAGACGGCTGAGGACATCCGTGACGCGATGGTGGCCAAGATTGATGCTGACGCGGCATTCATCGCGACCCTCAACGAAGACAGTCAGATTATTGTCACTGCTGTCGCAAAAACCACCAACTACGATGTGGAGACAGATGTAGTGCTGGTGGGCGTCAGTGACGACATGGCCAACGGCGGCTAAGCACTGAACCTCCCCAAGGCTAAAGCCGGGGGCTGACGGCAAGGACTGCCTCTTTCCCCGGCTCTCCCGGACGGCAATGTGCCGCCACCGGTACAGCGTCCGGGGCCTTGAAGCAGGCCGATCCAGTCGGCACTCCCGTCGAAGCACGAAACTCACGCCATAGCGTAAGCTTAGCGGGAGTAGTTCATTGTCACCCCGCCGGCAGAGCCCGGGGATTTCCCAAGTCTGGTTAACCTCAGGCGATCTGCAGGGCCTTGAAGATCGGCAGTTGTTTATCGGCAAATTCCTGCGCCTGGCGGGTGAGTTCGGCGAGGTTGTCGTTGGGGTTTTCCAGGGCCTGGCCCTCTTTGATCAACCGCTGACCTTGCTGGGCGAGCAGGTTCCAGGTATAGGTGGCCCAGTCGTTGGGGCTCTTGTGGCCTTCGCTGCGTGCAAGCAGGAAGAGCTGGTGGAAGCGGCTGACTTGGATACCGCCGCCGGTGACCGGGCTGGCGAGAAAACTCAGTTCGGTGTGGCTGCGGGCCTTTTTCATCAGGTGGTGGTTGAGGCGCTCGGTGCGCTTTTTGGCCTTGTTGATGGCGCTTTCGTCCTGGACCGGCAGCAGGGCACCGGTACTACTCAGAATCAGGGTCGCCTGCAGCAGTTGGGCGAAGGTGATGGCGCTACCGACCTCACTGGCCTTGAGTGACTGCTCGAGCTGGCCGAGGCGCTTGGGCTTGTGATCGGCCAGTTGGTCGAGAATCGGGCCATAGACGTTCTCCTGCATGGTCGCTTCGCCAAGGCTGCCGGTAACCTTGAGGCTGACGTCCGGACGGGGCTGGACCAGGACCACACGCTGCTCACGCAGGGCTTCGGCTTGCTCAAGGGCGCTGATCGGGCGGGCGCCTTTAACCCAGTAGTCTTTGCGAAACTGCTGGTTGACGCAGAAGTCGCGCACGCTCTGGCGGAACATGGCATCGGGAATGCCGACCAGCAGTTGCTGCTGCTCGCCGGTCAGGTTGACTGCGTCGATGGCGTCCAGGGTGTTGGCCGAGCAGGCCCAATTCAGTTTGGCCGGGGCGAGCCAGTCGGCCATCCTGGCCACGCTCATCGGGCTCCAGTCGCGGTTGAAGTATTCGTGGGCCAGATAGTTGCGGTTCTGGCCTTTCATCCGTTCGATCCGTTCGGCGATCTGCGGGTTGGCGCGGGCGTAAGCGGGGTTCGTGGCCAGCAGTTGCTCGGCAAAGCTCAGCGCACTGTCGATGCGGCTGATGATGCCGACCCCTTCGGCACCGAGGACGTCGGCATGTTCGGTTAACAGGTCGCGCATGGGGACCATCGCCGCCCAGCCGGGTTGGGTGTTGTAGCTGATGTAGAGCACCCCGCCCACTTTGAGCTTGCAGCGCAGGAAGTCGACGATGATCTGGCGGTTCTCATCGCTGATCCAGCTCCAGATGCCGTGCAGACCGATGTAGTCGAACTCGGGCAGGTCGTCGCGCCGACAGAACTGCTCGAAGGATTGATCAAACAGGGCCGCTCCGGATCCAGCCACTTGGGCCAGCTCCTGGGCAAAGCCGGCCTGAGCGGGGTTGAAGTCGGTGCCGTGCCATTGGACGGTGCTCGCGGCGGCGTGCAGGTTGGTGCTCAGACCCTGACCAAAACCGAGCTCGCAGGCGTGGCCAACCTCGGGAAAGGCGATTCCGGCGTTGAGAAAGGCGAGCTTCAGGCGCAGGGGGTTGAGTTCGGTGTAGTAGCCGTAGGTGTAGCCGATGTCGGACACGTAGCCGGCGGTCCAGTCGGTCATGAGGTCTCCTTAAATCCAGTTTGCATTGTGATCCGGTCAGGGCGCAACGCCCGTCAGTTCTTTCGCCTCAGCGCCTGCGTAAGCCGCCGTCACTACCTATACACCGCCAAGTCTTCTTGTGAGTCGATCTCTCCCCATATCCCTGTATAGGACAATGCCGTTACCGGAATACAGCCAGCATCAAGTGACTGCTCCCCGCCCTAAGCGCTGACGCGCCACGGGCGAGGCTTCCCACTTCTCAGGCAGCAGCCGGCGATGTGCCGGGCTTACGCAAGCCTC
>NZ_FOFO01000024.1 GCF_900110965.1 Ectothiorhodospira magna | reverse complement strand
CTTTTCAGTGTGCCCTCGACCTTCCGGTGCACCCTGGCCCTGATCGGTCCAAGCTTGGGCACCTTGATCCAGTCGTCGCCGGCCTTGACGCCGACACAGTGATAGCTGGATTGTTTGCCCCGCTTGCTCTTGAAGCGCGGATAGCCGGCCTTCTGCTGGGGATCGAAGAAGCATTGGAAGGCATGATCCAGGTTCAGGCATGCCTGCTGGAGGGCCATGGAATCCGCGTCTTTGAGCCAGCCATACTTGCGCGATTTCTTGGCGACTGGCAACAGCTTCTTGATGTCGTGTTTGGCGCTCAACGACTGGCCGTGGTATTGGTAGCGATGAGATATGATGCGAAGGCCGGTGTTATAGACAAAGCGCACCGCGCCGAACTGGCAGTTCAGAAATGCCGCCTGTTCGGTCGTGGGGTAGATGCGTAATCTTTGTGGCCTTCAGCATGTCAGTGCTCGCTGCTACAATAGCCATAGATTAATAGCGATAACGGGGGATTTCAAGTGAGTGCGGATGCAGTCTACCGACGATGGCGGCACAGCGTCACTCGTATTCCGCGCCTCAGCAAGAGCGCCGCGCTGTGGTCGAGATCGTATTTCGCTTGTAGCGCGGGCGGGGTGACTATCGAAACGTTGAAAGCCTATGTTCAGGGGCAGAAGACACAAAAATAGGGCCGCTTGCGCGGCCCCCGCTGACCTCCCCGCCCGAGTGGGCGAGGGTTCACGCGGGTTTTTGCTGAGCCAGCGGATCAAGACCTGGGCGCTGGAACTGGGCTTTGATCGGGCCGGTATCTGTGACACTGACCTGACCACCCACGAGGCGCATCTGCTGCGCTGGCTGGATCAGGGCCGCCATGGGGAAATGGACTATATGGCCCGTCATGGCACCCGGCGCTCCCGTCCCGAGGCACTGGTCCCGGGCACCCTGCGCATCATCTCCGTGCGCATGGCCTACTGGCCACCTCAAACCCGGGATGCCGGGTCCGTGCTCCACGACTCCGAATCGGCCTTCATCACCCGCTATGCCCTGGGGCGGGATTACCACAAGGTGATGCGCAAGCGTCTACAGACCCTGGCCGAGCGCATCGAGTCGGTCACTGGCCCCTTTGGCTACCGGGCCTTTGTCGACAGCGCCCCGGTGCTGGAAAAGGCCCTGGCGGAGAAGGCCGGACTGGGCTGGATCGGCAAGCATACCAACCTGCTCAGCCGGCACCACGGTTCCTGGTACTTTCTGGGTGAACTCTACACCGACCTGCCCCTGCCCCTGGATACGCCGGAGCGCAGTCACTGTGGTCGCTGCCGGGCCTGCCTGGACGCCTGTCCCACCGGGGCCATCGTCGCGCCTTATGAACTGGATGCCCGGCGCTGCATTTCCTATCTCACCATCGAGCATCCCGGCAGCATCCCCGAGCCGCTGCGACCATTGATGGGCAACCGGATCTACGGCTGCGATGACTGCCAGCGGGTCTGCCCCTGGAATCGCCGGGCCAAGGTGGCGGTGGAACCGGACTTCCGCGCCCGGCATGGGCTGGATGATGTCAGTCTGGTGACCCTGTTCCACTGGGACGAACCCACCTTTTTGCGACTCACCGAAGGCTCGGTGATCCGGCGCATCGGCCATGAACGGTGGCTGCGCAATCTGGCGGTGGGGCTGGGCAATGCCCGGCCCTCACCCACCATTCGGGAAGCCCTGATGAAGCAACTGGAACATCCCAGCACCTGGGTGCGGGAGCATGTGCGGTGGGCCCTGGACCGTCAGGGTCAATGAGACAATGCCGCGGTCATCGGGCCTCGGCCAGACACCGCTCCACCGTCTCCACCATTTGCCGTGACCCCACATAGAACGGTACCCGCTGGTGCAGATCCTCCGGGGGAATCTCCAGAATACGGCGGGCGCCGTCGCTGGCCTTGCCGCCGGCCTGCTCCGCAATCATGGCGATGGGGTTGCACTCGTACAACAGACGCAGCTTGCCCTGGGGGGCCTTCTGGGTGGAGGGATACAGGAACACCCCGCCCTTGAGAAGATTGCGGTGGACGTCCGAGACCAAAGAACCGATGTAGCGGGAGGTATAGGGACGGTGGGTGTCCGGGTCCACCACCTGGCAATGCTTGATGAACTGCTTCACCCCCGCCGGGAAATGGGCATAATTGCCTTCATTGATGCTGTAGATGGTGCCATGCTCGGGGGTGCGGATGTCCGGGTGGGACAGGCAGAATTCACCGATGGTCGGGTCCAGGGTGAACCCGTTCACCCCCTTGCCGGTGGTGTACACCAACATGGTGGAGGAACCGTAGATCACGTAACCGGCCGCCACCTGCTCCGTCCCCGGCTGCAAAAAGTCCGACAGGTCCGCCGGGGTGCCCCGCTCGGTGCGGCGACGATAGATGGAAAAGATGGTGCCGACGGAGACATTCACGTCGATGTTGGACGAGCCGTCCAACGGGTCCATGCAGAACACATATTTGCCATCAAGCGGGAGGCCGTCATCAAAGACGGTGATTTCCTGATCTTCCTCGGAGGCGATGGCGCAGCATTCGCCGGTGGAACGCAGGGCGGCGATGAAATGCTCGTTGGCGAACAGGTCCAGTTTCTGGACATCCTCGCCCTGGACGTTCACATCGCCGGCCCGGCCCAGAATGTCCACCAGTCCTGCCTTGTTGATCTTCTTGTTCACCACCTTGGCCGCCACGCCCACATGGTGCAGCAACCGGGACAGCTCCCCCTTGGCATAGGGAAAATCCGCCTGGCGCTCGATGATGAATTCATTGAGGGTGGTGATGTTGTAAGTGCCGGTTGCTCTTGTCATGATTTATCCGTCAGCCATCATTATGATCGGCAAAAGCATATCATGGGCCTTGCTCCATGACCCTCGAAGCCTGCGGGCTGCCCCTTGCTCGCCGACAGTTTCGGTATCCTGACACCCACCAGCGGTTGCAATACCGCAACCGCCATTCCTCGCGGAGAGATTATGACTGCGTCCACGGAAGCCGGCACATCCACCGCACCCAAGCCGGCCTCGCCTTCCCTCTGGCGGCCCAGGCTGGGGCTGGTGCTTGGCCCCCTGGTCTTTTTCGGCATGTTGCTGGCGGGTCCGCCGGGGGAACTGGCCGCCCATACCTGGGCCGTGGCCGCCCTCACCGCCCTCATGGCCATCTGGTGGGTGACCGAGGCCATTCCCATTCCGGCCACCGCCCTGCTGCCCATCGCCGTGCTGCCCCTGCTGGGGGCCAGCACCATCGCCGAAGCGGCGGCACCCTATGCCAACCCCCTGATCTTTTTGTTCCTGGGCGGCTTCATGATCGCCCTGGCCATCCAGCGCTGGAACCTGCACCGGCGCATCGCCCTGTTGATCCTGGGCCTGGCGGGACAACGACTGGATCACCTGGTGGCCGGCTTCATGGGGGCCACGGCGGGGCTGAGCATGTGGGTGAGCAATACCGCCACCGCCGCCCTGATGCTGCCCATCGGCATCTCGGTGCTGATCCTGCTGGAAGACCGGGGCATGGACAAGGCCCAGGTCCGCAACGTGGGGCTGGCCCTGCTGCTGGGAATCGCCTTTGGCGCCAACATCGGCGGCATGGCCACCCTCATCGGCACCCCGCCCAACGCCCTGCTCGCCGCCTACATGAACGACCATTACGACCATCAGATCGGCTTTGCCCAGTGGATGATGGTGGGTCTGCCGCTGGCCCTGACCCTGCTGGTGGCCTGTTGGTGGGTACTGTGTCGCTGGGCCTTCCCGGTGTCCCGGCGGCCGCTGGAAGGCATCGCCGAACTGCTCACCCAACAGCGGGAACAGCTCGGCCCCATGACCCGGGCGGAACTGCGGGTGCTGCTGGTGTTCGTCGCCGTGGCCCTGGCCTGGATCCTGCGTCCGCTGCTGGAATCCCTGTTCCCTGGCATCTCCATCACCGATCCGGGCATCGCCATTGTCGGCGCCCTGGCCCTGTTTCTGATTCCGGCAGATTTTAGGCGACACCAGTTTCTGCTGGACTGGGAATCCACCCGCCAACTGCCCTGGGGGGTGCTGATCCTGGTGGGGGGCGGCCTGAGTCTGGGTTCTGCCATCGGCGGCAGCGGCCTGTCGGATCACATCGCCGCCTCGTTGGCACAACTGAGCAACTGGCCCACCTGGACCCTGGTGGGCATTGTGGCCCTGAGTGCCATGCTGCTCAGTCACGTCACCAGCAACACGGCCACGGCGGCCACGGTGCTGCCGCTGGCGGCGGCCCTGGCCATCAGCCTGGGTCACGATCCCCTGCTGCTGGCGATTCCCGTGGCCCTGGCGGCTTCCTGCGCCTTCATGCTGCCGGTGGCCACCCCGCCCAACGCCATTGTCTTTAGCAGTGAACGGATCACGGTGCCGGACATGGTGCGGGCGGGATGGCGCATCAGCCTGATCGCGCTGGTACTGGTGGTGGCCGCCGTGTTCGGCCTGGCCATGCCGCTGCTGGCTGGAACCTGAGCCGGGCTTACTCCCGGGCCAGCCGCTTGTAGTAATTGATCAGCCCGTTGGTGGAGGCATCATGCCCCACCACCGGGTCCGGGTCGTGCAGTTCCCCCAGTACGGTGCGGGCCAGTTGCTTGCCCAGCTCCACCCCCCATTGATCAAAGGAATTCACGTTCCAGATCACCCCCTGGACGAAAATCTTATGCTCGTAGAGGGCAATCAGTGACCCCAGGGTACGGGGTGTCAGGCGCTTGAACAGGATGGAATTGGTGGGCCGGTTGCCCTCGAACACCCGATGGGGCGCCAGGGCCTGTACCTGGGCCTCGGACATCCCGGCGGCCCGCATTTCCTCCTGGCATGCCTCCAGGGTCTTGCCCCGCATCAGGGCCTCGGTCTGGGCAAAGAAATTGGACAGCAGAATAGGGTGATGCTCCCCCAGGGGATGATGGCTCAGGCAGGGGGCCAGAAAATCACAGGGGATGAGCTGGGTCCCCTGGTGGATGAGCTGATAGAAGGCATGCTGGCCATTGGTGCCCGGCTCACCCCAGATGGCCGGCCCGGTGTGCCAGCTCACCCGCCGCCCCTGCCGGTCCACCGACTTGCCGTTACTCTCCATGTCCCCCTGCTGGAAGTAGGCGGGGAACCGGTGCAGATACTGGTCATAGGGCAGGATGGCATGGCTGCGGGCGCCGAAGAAATTCACATACCACACCCCCAGCAGGGCCAGGATCACCGGCATGTTCTCCTCCAGCGGCGCGGTACGAAAATGCTCATCCATGGCGTGGGCGCCATCCAGCAGGGCTTCGAAATGCTCCATACCCAGGGACAAAGCAATGGACAGGCCAATGGCGGACCACAGGGAATAGCGTCCCCCCACCCAATCCCAGAACTGAAACATATTGGCCGGGTCGATGCCAAAGGCGGTCACCGCTTCCAGGTTTGTGGACACTGCCACGAAATGACGGGCAATGGCTGCCTCACTGCCCCCCTGTTCCAGGAACCAGCGCCGGGCCGAATGGGCATTGGTGAGGGTTTCCTGGGTGGTGAAAGTTTTGGAAGCGATCACGAACAGCACCGTCTCCGGGTCCACCTGGGCCAGGGTCCGGGTCAGATGGGTGGCGTCCACGTTGGAGACAAAATGCATCTGCAGACGCTCATGGGCATAGGGTTTCAGGGCCTCGCAGACCATCAGCGGCCCCAGGTCCGAGCCGCCGATGCCGATATTCACCACATGCTGGATTGGCTGGCCGGTATGCCCGGTCCATTGTCCCGATCTCACCCGCGCCACAAAGTCCCCCATCCGGGACAGCACCTGGCGCACCTGGGGCATCACGTCTTCCCCATCCACCCACATGGGCCGGTCACTGCGGTTGCGCAGGGCCACATGGAGTACCGCCCGGTCCTCGGTGGTATTGATGCGCTCACCGGCGAACATGCGGTCCCGCCACTGGGACACCTGGGCGGCCTGGGCCAGTTCCATCAGCAGATGGCGGGTTTCTGCCGTGATGCGATTCTTGGAGTAGTCCAGCAAAATATCTTCAAATTGCAGGCTAAAACGCTGAAAACGCTGGGGGTCCTGGCGAAAAAGCTCACCCATGTGAAGATGGCGTACCGCCTCATAATGGGCTTCCAGGGCTTGCCAGGCGAGGGTTTGGGGCAATGGGTTGCTCATCGGTGACTCCATTTCTATGTTCACGAACACGGGATGATTTATTTATTATGATGGCCCTAAACCCATCATAAACAGGGAGCGCTTCATGGTCGTGACCTCACCCTACCGGGACGGCGCGACCGTGACATCGGCCTATGCGAATTCTCTTCGCCACCAGCGAGGCACACCCCCTCATCAAAACCGGCGGCCTGGCGGATGTGTGCGGCAGTCTGCCCCCGGCCCTGAAACGGCTCCGGCACGATATCCGCCTGATCCTGCCCGCCTATCCCGCCGCCCGGGCTGCCGCGGGCAAGCTGAAGACGGTGGCCGAGTTCTCCGTGGCCGGCAGTGAGCAACCGGTACAGATTCTGGAAGGACTGCTACCCAAAACCCGGGTCAAGCTCTATCTGGTGAACTCACCCCTGCACTTTGATCGTGCCGGAGATCCCTACCGGGCCTCCGACGGGCGTGACTGGCAGGACAATCACTTGCGCTTTGGCGTTTTTGCCCGGGCCATTGTGACATTATCCCTGGACCAGGCCGGTCTGGACTGGAAGCCCCAGGTTCTGCATTGCAACGACTGGCAGACGGGTCTGGCTCCGGCGTTGCTGACCCAGCATCGGGACCGGCCAGCCACCCTGTTCACCATCCACAACCTGGCTTACCAGGGCCTGTTCCCCCGTCATGCCCACGAGGATCTGATCCTGCCGCCGGAATTTTGGGGCATGTACGGCCTGGAATTTCATGGTCAGCTCTCGTTCATCAAGGGGGGGCTGGTCTATGCGGACCATCTCACCACGGTCAGCCCCACCTATGCCCGGGAAATTTGCAGCGCCCAGTTTGGTCATGGTCTGGATGGACTGCTCAACGCCCGTGCCCAACATCTCAGCGGCATCCTCAATGGTGCCGATTACCGCCACTGGGACCCGGCCAAGGATCGGCATCTATCCCGGCGCTACAACGCCGAACAACCCGAAGGCAAGGCCGACTGCAAGGCTGACTTGCAGGCCCGGTTGGGTCTGGAGGTCAATCCCCACATCCCGCTGCTGGGCCATGTGGGGCGTATGGTGGCACAAAAGGGAGTGGACCTGATCCTGTCTGCCTGTGAACCCCTGCTGGCGGCTGGACAGGCGCAACTGGTCATTTTGGGCAGTGGCGACCGGGCTTTGGAGTCCCATGCCCGGGCCATGGCTGGCCGTTATCCGGGGGCCATGGGCCTGCATGTGGGGTATGACGAGGCGCTGGCGCACCAGGTGGAGGCGGGGGCAGACCTGTTCCTGATGCCTTCCCGATTTGAACCCTGCGGCCTGAACCAACTCTACAGTCTGCGCTATGGCACCGTGCCCGTGGTCCGCCGCACCGGTGGACTGGCAGACACGGTGGTGGATGCCAATGCCGAGCATCTGGAAGCTGGCACGGCCACTGGTCTGGTTTTCGACGCCCCCACCACTGAGGCCCTGAGCGAGGCGATTCAACGGGGCCTTGCCCTATACCAGGACCATGGCACCTGGACCCGTCTCATGGGCCACGGCATGCGCCAGGCATTCAGCTGGGACCGCAGCGCCCAGACCTATCAGGATCTCTACAAAAAACTGGTGAGCCGCTAATGTCATTCAAGGATACCTCCCGCTTTTTGGTCCCCAGGGACCGGGAACTGCGTGCCCGGGTGAAACTGTTCGGCAATCTGCTGGGCAACATCATCCGGCGCCTGGAAGGGGACGCGGTACTGCAGGCGGTGGAGACCCTGCGCAAGGGTTTTGTTGCCCTGCGCAAGAAAGACAACCCGGACAAACGGGAACGTCTGATGCGCTATATCGACGCCCTGGACCCCAAAACCCTGGAAACCATCATCCGGGCCTTCAGCATTTACTTCAGTCTGGTCAATCTGGCGGAAGAGGAATACCTGCATCGGGAACGACGCCGTCAGGTGGCGGAAGGCGGCCCCCTGTGGCTGGGCTCCTTTGATCACACCATCCGGGTGTTCCAGGCCCAGGGCATTCCCCCCGAAACCCTGGCCAGCCTGCTCAGTCATCTGGAATACATGCCGGTGTTCACCGCTCATCCCACCGAAGCTCGTCGCCGCACGGTGATGGAGGCCCAGCGACGCATCTTCCTGGCGGCGGAGCGCCTGGACATGCCGCGTCTGGGTCGGGAGGAACGGGAAGAACTGACCCGCCAGCTTGAGATGCAGATCCAGATTCTATGGCGCACCAATGAAGTACGCATGAAAAAACCCCAGGTGCAGGACGAAATCAAATACGGACTGTTCTATTACGTGGAAAGCCTGTTTGCCGCCGTGCCCCATACCTACCGCCTGCTGGAAAAGGCGATCCGGCGCAGCTACGGCAGCGATGAACACGGCAATCCGGCCATTCCGGTGCCCGGTTTTCTGCGCTTTGGCTCCTGGATCGGCGGCGACCGGGACGGCAATCCCTACGTCACGCCGGCCATCACCGAGATGGCCTGCCGCCTGGCCATGGAGCAGGTGCTGTCGGAATACCTGCGCCGGGTCCATACCCTGCGTTTTGTCCTGACCCATTCCCTGCTGATGTGCCGCCCTACCGAGGCCTTTATGGAAAGCCTTGAGGAGGACGAAAGCCTTTCTCCGGCGGTGTTCAAGGATCTGCCGGACACGATGGAATCAGAGCCTTACCGGCGCAAGCTCTACATCATCCGTTACCGGCTGCGGGAAACCCTCGATACGGTGCAGCGCCGGCTCGCCGGGGAAGCGGCGGTGATCCCCACCCATGCGGCCTATGGGTCCAGCCAGGCCCTGCTGCGGGATCTGACCCTGATCCGGGACTCCCTGATCAGCCACGGGGATGGCAATGCAGCCCGTGGAGAACTGACCGACCTGATCCGCCTGGTGGAAACCTTCGGCTTTCACCTGCATCACCTGGATGTGCGCCAGGAGTCCACCGTACACACTGCGGCGGTGACAGATATTCTGGCCCAATGGGAACCAGAGCCGGACTACAGCACACAGGACGAAGCCTCCCGCCTGGAACGACTCTCGGCCCTGCTGGCACGGGAACAGTTGCCGGACCTTCCCGATGACGCCCTGTCCGAAACCACCCGGGAAACATTGGAGGTTTTTCATGTCATTGCCCGCATGCGCGGCGAGGTGGGGGCAGAAGGCATCGGTACCTATGTGATCTCCATGACCCACGCCGCTTCTCATGTCATGGAAGTGATGTTGCTGGCACGGCTGGCGGGGCTATGTGGCCATACCGATCCGGGCCAGCCCTTTTGTCATCTGCGGGTCTCGCCCCTGTTTGAAACCATCGAAGATCTGCGCCATGTGGAGTCGGTGCTCAAACATCTGCTGGGCAACAAGGTGTACCGCGACCTGTTGCGGGCCTCAGGCAATCTTCAGGAAATCATGCTGGGATACTCAGATTCCTGCAAGGATGGCGGTATCCTGGCCTCTGCCTGGAATCTCTACCAGGCCCAGCAGCAGATTATCGCCCTCACCGATGCTCATGAAGTGGAATGCCGTCTGTTCCATGGCCGGGGTGGCACCATTGGTCGGGGCGGCGGCCCCACCCATGAATCCATCCTGTCCCAGCCACCGGGCACGGTACAGGGCCGGATCAAGTTCACCGAACAGGGGGAGGTGCTGTCCTACAAGTACAGCAACACTGAAACTGCCATCTATGAACTGAGTATGGGCACCACCGGGCTGATCAAGGCCAGTGCCGGCCTGATTGGCCTGGGTCACGAGGATCAAGCGGCCCACCTTGAGATCATGGATACCCTGGCCCAGTACGGAGAAACCGCCTATCGCACCTTGACCGATCAGACCCAAGGGGTACTGGATTATTTCTACGAAGCCACCCCGGTGGAGGAAATCGGTCGTCTCAACATCGGCTCCCGCCCCTCTCACCGACGCCAGACGGATCGCTCCAAGGGGTCCATCCGTGCCATTCCCTGGGTCTTCGGCTGGGCCCAGTCACGACATACCGTGCCAGCCTGGTACGGCCTGGGTACCGCCCTGAAACAATGGCGGGGAGAAGACCCCAGACGCCTGGATCAGCTTCGCCGGATGTACGAACAATGGCCATTCTTTCGCGCCCTGCTCTCCAACAGCCAGATGTCCCTGGCCAAGGCGGATATGGACATTGCAGGGGAATACGCCCGGCTTTGTCATGACCGCACTCTGGCGGCGCGGGTGTTTGGTCTGATTCGGGAAGAGTACCTGCGGACGGTAGAAGAGGTGCTGACCATCTCCGGCAAGGATAACCTGCTGGATGACCACCCGGTACTGGCCCTGTCCCTGATGCGCAGAAACCCTTACCTTGATCCCCTCAACCATATTCAAATCACCCTGCTGCGACGTCATCGCGCCCTGCAAGGGACCGGGTCCGGCACAGCCTATGACCCCTGGCTCTCCCCGTTGCTGCGTTCCATCAACGCCATTGCTGCAGGCATGCGCAACACCGGCTGACCAAAGGGCTAATTCACAAGACAAAAGGTAGCGTCCAGACGGCGGGATGGCGGGCAAAATCCGCCAAATCAGCCATACTCGATAAGGCATGGCTTAATGCACCATTATGGTGCAATGCAATATGGCCCGGTGAGTGGACGGTCCACCACCACTTCCGCGGCTGTCATACTACAGCCGCCATCCCTCCCCGCCCTGAAGGACGGGTTTTCTCGCGGAGGAAACAATGAATCTGGCCACTGTTCGCTATATCGCACTCAACAAAGGCATCGACCCCGGCGGCCTGCCCAAGATGGAACTGATCCGCACCATTCAGGTCACAGAAGGGCATTCTCCCTGCTTCGGCAATGCCGAAACCGGGTATTGCGAGCGTACGGAATGCCACTGGCACCTGGATTGCCTGAGCCGGTCAAGACACCAGCGCAGCTGCTGATCCCGTAACTGTACTTTTTTGCGCCCGCCCCGTCCAGAGGGCGGGCGCCGTCGGATCAGGCCGCCTGGGTGGCGATATCATCGCCGGTACCGGTAACGTGATTATGTTCGTTCAAATAGACCAAGGAAGGCTTGAACAGATCAGCCTCCGCCGCTGTCATCTGGGCATAGGCACAGATGATCACCCGATCTCCCGGGCTGGCCTTATGGGCGGCGGCACCATTAACTGAAATCACCCGACTGCCCGCCTCGGCACGGATGGCATAGGTGGTGAAACGCTCTCCATTGGTCACGTTATAAATCTGGATCTGCTCATAGGGGCGAATGCCCGCCAGTTCCAGAAGATCCGAGTCGATGGCACAGGAGCCTTCATAATCCAGCTCGGCATGGGTCACTGCCGCTCTGTGCAGCTTGCATTTGAGCAGAGTCAAAAACATGATCGCAAACATCCTCCAGGCATTGCGCCCCTTCGAGTCCCCGAGGGGCTTTCGTTGTCGTCCTTGGATTTGAAGACCGGCCCTGGCCGGTGCTGACTACACCCACCCCCTCATTCACTCAAGTGAGGGTAAATCCAGGCATAGGTTATCAATAAGCCGAGCCCGGCCCAACCAGGCAGCAGCCAGGATCACCCATTGGGTATCTCCAGGCTGAGGCGGTAATAAATCCTGCCTTCGCCGCACTGCAACATAATCGGGCCGTAGCCCCCGTTTTTCAAGTGTTTTCTCTGCATGGCGGGCCAGCCCATCGGGATCGCCCCCATCAGCCTGCAACCCCTCAGCCAGTTCACAAAGGGTCTGATAGAGGGCTGGAGCCAGGGCACGCTCCTGGGGAGTCAGGTAAACATTACGGGAACTCAGGGCCAGACCGTCGGCCTCACGAACCGTGGGCAACCCCTGGATACTCACAGGCAGATCCAGATCGGCCACCATGCGCCGGATCAGCAGCAACTGCTGAAAATCCTTCTCGCCAAATACCGCCACATCCGGCTGGATCAGGTTGAACAGCTTGCACACCACGGTGGTCACGCCGGAAAAATGCCCCGGTCGATGGGCGCCCTCCAGCAGATCGGACAGTCCAGGGACCTCCACCCGGGTCACTTGATCCCGACCTGCCGGGTAGAGGGCATCTTCGGCAGGAGCAAACACCAGGTCCACGTTCGCCTCCGCCAAAAGCCGGCAATCCTGTGCCAGGGTGCGGGGGTAGGCCGCCAGATCGTCTGCCCGGTCAAACTGCAGGGGATTGACGAAGATGCTGACCACCACCCGGTCTGCCAGGGTCCGGGCATGATGCACTAAAGCCAGATGGCCTGGGTGAAGATGCCCCATGGTGGGTACCAGGGCGACACTATGGCCCTGGGACTGCCAGGTCCGGCGCCGGCTCCGCAGTTCCGCAACGTGATGTAGGATATCCATAATCAGATCAGGCAAGAAAACTATGTTCGGGAGCGGGGAATGCACCGGATTTGACCGCCTGAACATAGGCGGCCAGCGCGGCCTGAATATCGGGCTGACCGGCCAGGAAATTCTTCGTAAAGCGGGGGGCGTGATCCGTCATGCCCAATAGATCCTGCACCACCAGAATCTGCCCATCACATTGAGGGCCAGCGCCGATACCAATCACCGGAATCCGGGCCAGGGTGCGAATCTCTGCCGCCAGGGCGGATGGCACACATTCCAGCAGCAACAGGTCAGCACCTGCATCCTGCAGGGCCATGGCATCCTCCACCATGCGTCGGGCGGCGGTAGCTTCACGGCCCTGAACCCGGTACCCACCCAGTTTATGTACTGACTGGGGCCGTAACCCCAGGTGGGCGCAGACCGGCACCCCCTGATGGGCCAGGGCAGCCACCACGGCCACCTGCTGGGCATCTCCCTCCAGCTTGACCATCTGTGCCCCCCCCTCCTGCATGAGTCGGGCCGCATTGCCCAGAGCCTGATCCACCGAAGTGTAGCTCATGAAAGGCATGTCGACCATCAGCAAGGCCCGGCGCAGGCCACGGGCCACGGCCCGGCTATGATAGATCATATCGTCCATGGTCACCGGCACCGTGGTCTCATAGCCCAGCACCACCATGCCCAGGGAATCCCCCACCAACACCAGATCCACGCCTGCGGCATCCATCAGGCGGGCCTGAGTGGCATCGTAGGCAGTGAGGCTGACAATGGGTTCCTGCTTCTCACACAGACCCTGGAGATCCCTGAGGGTCAGTCGTTTTATCTGGGAATGTACGCTCACGCTATATCCGCGGTTGCAGAGAAAAGAAGGGAAACCGCGCCACTGAACCATCCGGCAGGGCGCGGGATGATCACCCGTGGATCAAACTATACTTGGCCACTGCGTCGACTCCAAGCCTGTTAAAGCCTTACCGGTGTCATCGGCAATGAGGGAGCCGGCAACCGTTCCAGTCCCCCCAGGGGACAGCAGGCCAGCAGGGACGTCAGTGGTCCCAGACCGGGAACGGACAGCTCCGGGGCAATTTCTGCCAGGGGATACAAGACAAAGGCACGCGCCCCCAAGCCAGGATGAGGCACCGTTAAACGGGGGGTCTGGATGATCCGGTCACCGTGGAGCAGGATATCCAGATCCAGGGTACGCGGACCCCAGCGTTCTCCCTGACGTACCCGGCCATGCTGCCGTTCCAGGTCCAGTAAAAGCCGCAACAGCGCCATCGGGGACAGGGCGGTATCCAGTTCAGCCACCGCATTGATGTAATCTGGCTGATCTGGTGGTCCCATGGGCGGGCTACGATACAAGGAAGAATGACACCGTAGCCGGGTCCGAGGCAAACACGCCAAAGCCGCCAGAGCATCACGCACCTGCTGTTGTGGCTGCCCCAGATTGGCACCGATACCGATATAGGCCAGGGTGGACACCATTGGGGTCAGGCGTTGCCGGATACGCTACGCCGGGATCGGCGCCGGCGGCGGGTACGGGTCTTTTTGTCGGCAACATCGACCATGCGGCGCTGCTCTGCCTCATCCACCGCCTGCAGACGGGTCCACCATTCACATCCTTCACTGAGCGCTTCACCCGAGGCCGCCCGCAGGCAGTAAAAATCGTAGGCGGCCCGAAACCGGGGATGCCCCAGCAGGCGCAAGGCCCTGGCGCCACGCCGCTGCTCGAACCGGGGTTGTAGTTCCCAGATCTCCCGCATGGGCAAGGCAAACCGCTTGGGAATCAGGATATGTCGGGCCTGCCGGGACAGGATCACCCCACCGGCATGCTGCAGGGCCGGCAATTCTGCTTCACCATCGTCCATCAGTTGCCCAACCACATGCCGAACTGGCTCCCAGAGCAGAACCGCATAGAGAAAAGCGGGATTGACACCCTTGCCGGACTGGATACGTTCGTCGGTGTTATTCAGGGCATTGGCGACGAAGGTGATGGGAAAACCGTCTTCCTCATGGGCCAGGGCGTCCTCGGTCAGCGGGAAGATCTGGCCAAACAGGCCATAATGGCGCAGGGCTTCAAAGGTCTGTAGGCCGTAACCGGCATGGAACAGCTTGATGACTTCGTCGAACAGTCGCGCCGGAGGCACATCCTGCAGCAAAGGGCCCAACCGGAGCAGTGCCTCCTGGGTGGCCTTATCCAGACGAAACCCCAGTTTGGTGGCAAAGCGCACGGCCCGCAGCATCCGTACCGGGTCCTCACGGTAGCGCACTTCCGGATCACCAATCAGTCGCAGCACACCCTGCTTAAGGTCGTCCATACCCCCGGTGTAATCCACCACGGAAAAATTCTCGATGTCGTAGTACAGGGCATTGACGGAAAAATCCCGGCGCCAGGCATCCTGTTCAATGGTGCCGTAGACGTTATCCCGAATAATACGACCGTCTTCTACCAAAGCCTGACCACCGTTTGCGGTGTCTCCATCATCGGCAAAATTGTCATGGGGCGCCCGGAAGGTGGCCACCTCGATAATTTCCTGCCCATAGAACACATGGGCCAAACGGAAACGACGGCCAATCAGACGACAGTTGCGGAACAGACGCCGAACCTGCTCTGGATGGGCATCGGTAGCCACATCGAAGTCTTTGGGTTCCCGACCCAGCAACAGATCACGCACCCCGCCCCCCACCAGGCAGGCGCGAAACCCTGCATCCTTGAGGCGATACAGTACTTTAAGGGCGTTATCGCTGATATGGGCTCGGGAAATCACATGCTCTGCCCGGGCATAGACCCGTGGAGCATGGTCGCCGGTTTCAGACTGGACTGGTTGAATTTCGTTGGACACGCAGGTCTCATGCTGCTGATCGAGGGCGCTATCATAGCAGCTTCCCTTGGACAAAGATTATCTGACAAGGCCGGCGCCCACGGACGGGACAGTGCCCGTCCGGCGGCCTATGGGTCACATGGCCATTTCAGCATACGGCAGCAATGCCACCTGACGGGTCTGGCGAGGGCCTTTGACTTCCGCCAGCAGGGTGCTGCTCACTTTCTGGAAACGCCGGAGATCCTCGCCGGTGAGCCGTTCGCTGCGAGGCAATTCGGCCCGCATGGCATCCACAGGACGACCGTTAACATGGAGTTCGTAATGCAGATGGGGGCCGGTGCTGCGCCCGGTATTACCGGACAGGGCAATGCGCTGCCCCCGCTCCACCGTCTGGCCCGGACGTACCAGGGCACGGCTCAAATGCAGGTAACGGGTGGTATAGCCCTGTCCATGTTCAATCACCAGGAAGCGGCCCGCCAGGGGATGCTCATCCACCCGCACCACCCGGCCATCGGCAGGGGCAAGAATGGGGGTACCGATGGGCATGGCAAAATCTGTCCCGTGATGGGGCGCTACGGTGCCGGTCACCGGATGGCGGCGACGCAGATCGAAGGGAGAACTGATGCGATAGCTGCCGGTAAAGGGCCGACGGTCGAAAGGCGGCAACAGGCTATGCCCTTCGGCGGTGTAGAAACGGCCATCCACATGCCGGGCAGCACTGATGTTCAGTTGTGCACCCTGGTAATCAAAAGCCAGCAGTCGCAGTTCGATGGGGTCGGATTCCCCCGCCAGGGTTTCCTGTTCCACCAGCAGGGAGAACATGTCTCCGCTGCGGGCATGGGCACGTACCGGCAGATGACGATCCAGCAACACAGCCAGGGCGGCGGCAGCGCGGCCAGACAGTTCCTCCCGACCCGCCAGGGCGGCGGAAATGCTCCCCTCAACCTGGGCTGTGATCACCATGTGGGTGATCTCGCGGACGTTTTCCACCTCACGGCGCTCAAAGTCCCAGCCATCGGCCACCCGTTCCCATTCCACTCCCTTGCCCCGTTCGGTCCAGATTCGCAGATGGGTCAGGTAGCCCTCCTCGTCGGTCTGCCACTCCACCTGCTGGCCCACACTGAGGCGATTGAGTATGCGGGCGTTTTCCCCGTCTCCCAACAGCCGGTACAGGGTGGCCAGGGGCAGTCCCCAGTCATTGACCCACAAGGACGACAGACGATCCCCCCGGGCCACGGTATATTCAAACCATTGGGATGCCGGGGAGGAGAGGGTGTCGTCATCTCCCAGGTCAAAAGACTCGTAGGATGTGGGATTGTCATCGACACTGGGGGCGGGGACAGCCCGTTCCTGCTGAATGAACGCCGTACGCTGCAGATCACCGGCACCCACTTCGGCAGCAGAGGCAACCGCCATGCGGCGGCGGGGTTCAGGAGGGGGGGGGTCAAAGGCGACCGGAGCACCATCGGCCGGAAGCTCACGGGGAATCTCAAGGGATGTGACCAGAGGGTAGGAAGCGGTGCTTTGTTCAGTGCTGAATCCGGATAAAATGTTGGGATACAAAGCAGTAATGATAAGACAAATGGCAAAGATACCCATCACCACTGAAAAACTTGGTCTTGAAAACGGCATAATGCCCCCGTAATTTGCTCACATTGCCTTGCCCTGATCCCGCCAGATTCTGACGGCACATCTGCTTCGGGCACCGGACCCTGCCGGCTATCGGCCAGAGCCACATGGTCAAAGCGCTGGAGACATCGGCGGCGCCGACGTCCCTTTTGCGGGCGATGCCATTGCCCGCCAGATGGGACGAAAGTCCCTTGCGGAACAGCTAACCCCAAAAACAGAGGGGAGAATACCCCACATAAAAGTGCCTGGGAATAACTATCATCAAATCAAGCAACCAGGATGCATTTTTACTGTATCACTTTTACTTTTTTGTGATGAGCGTCACACTTTTGAATCCAGGCAGGGCACAAAAAACGGGTCCCGAAGATGGGACCCGTGGGAACGAACGTGCCGCAATTCACCACGTCGCCGTGGCAAGGAGGGATCAGAAGGAGGTGAACAGACCGCCGTTGACGGGGATATTGGCGCCGGTGATATAGCCGGCTTCCTCGTCACAGAGCATGGCCACCACAAAGGCGATGTCATTGGTGCTGCCCATCCGTCCTGCCGGAATCTGGGCCACGATGGCATTGCGCACATCTTCGGGCATGGCATCGGTCATGGCCGTGGCTGTGTAGCCGGGGGACACGGTATTGACGGTGACGCCCTTGGCCGCCGTTTCCTGGGCCACTGCCATGGTGAAGCCGTGCATGCCGGCCTTGGCTGCGGAGTAGTTGGCCTGACCAAACTGACCCCTTTGGCCGTTCACCGAAGAGATGTTGACGATGCGCCCAAAACCCCGACCCGTCATGCCTTCCACCACCTGGCGGGTGACATTGAACACGCTGTTGAGGTTGATGTTGATGACATCAAACCACTGGTCTTCGGTCATCTTGCGCAGGGTCTTGTCCTTGGTGATGCCGGCGCAGTTAACCAGAATGTCGATGGGCCCCAGGCGGGACTCAATGTCCTGCACCATATTGGCGCAGGACTGGAACGAGGACACGTCACCGGGGACGATGTGCATCTCCAGCCCATCCGCCTTCATCTGCTGCTGCCAGGACTCGGCATCAGCCTGCAGTGCAGGCAAATAATTGGCCACCACCGTGTGCCCCTGCCGGGCCAGTCTCTTACAGATCTCGGTACCAATACCACCGGTACCACCGGTTACTAATGCTACTCGCTTGGTCACTATCGGAACTCCTTCAAGGTTCACCCCCGCAGCCGCAGGGAACAGACGGTTACTGGACTGATCGGGGGAAACCGACCTGCATCATGCACATCAGGCCGCTTTCCTGGCGACAGTACCCACATGCTTGACTGTCTCCTCCGCCACCTTCACGGAGTCGTCCATCAACCGGTTCATGGAATGGCGGGCATCGTTCAAAATCTCGTGACCCTGTTTGAATGTCGTGGTCATCTGCTCACTGTATGCCCGCAGCAGGCCGCCCTGCAAGGTCACGAGTTCCTGATATCCCTTGGCTTTGCCCACCTGCTCAAGGTGCTTCATGCTCACACTCACAAGGCTGGTGGTCAAGTCCAGTTGCTGCTCCAGCAGCTTCTGGAAGGTCTGCTGGTTGATGTCAGTGAGCTTGCGGACCTGCTCAAGGCTGGCCTGATTGGTCTTGTTAAACAGTTCGATGGTGTCCATCAGTACCTCCACGGGCACTCCCATCCTTCATGGGCGGGAGCAGGGTTGACGTTGATGTTTCTGAATACCAAGGATAAACAGACGCAGCGGATGATTCCGGCATCGCCGATGCTGCAATGCAACATATACCTTCACCCGATACCGGCGTCAAGCCGGTCACATGATCGATGCCCCGCAGTCTGGGGGATGAGCCCCCTTAGCGGCTATCCCCCCCCTTCGGCCCGGTGGAGGACGGATCTTCCCCCACAGCTGGAGGTTTGGCCTCTACCGAAGGGGTGGATGGGTCCCGTTTGGGGTCATGGCTTCCGGCCGGAAACACGGCAGCCTTGAAAAACTGGTCCTGCATGCCTTTCCAGAATTCCAGATTGCGACGGGTCATCTCCGTGATATCCCAGGTGGCCCGGCCCCCCAGCACATCCCGCATCCGGTCATTGAAATCCCGCTGCTGCTCGGCAAAAAATCGCAGGCTTTGGTCCAGATAGCCGGAAAAGGCCTCATGGACGGCCTCATCGTAGAAACGGATGAACCGCACCAGCATTTCAGTGGTAAACAGGGGTTCTCCTGCGGTTTCCTGCTCGGTGATGATCTGAATCAGGATGCCCCGGGTAATATCCCGGCCTGACTGGCTGTCCACCACCTTCACATTGATCCCGCGCCGCACCAGTTGCTGCACATCGGCCAGCGTGACGTACCGGCTTTCCTCGGTATCGTAAAGTCGCCGATTGGGGTATTTCTTCACTATCCGCGGCTCGTTCACCCGCATCTCCCATCATCTGTCATGCACTGCAAGCAGGCAGCAGGCCCGGCGGCGGAAACACCGCCGGACCCACCCTGGACCCTTCGTCCCGTCAGACGGCCTCCACCGCCAGGGCCACGCCCTGACCACCACCGATGCACAGGGTGGCCAGACCCCGCCGGGCACCGGTGCGCTTCATGCCGTGCAGGAGGGTCACCAGCACCCGGGCACCGGAGGCACCGATGGGATGGCCGATGGCAATGGCCCCACCGCTCACGTTCACCTTGGACAGGTCCCAGCCCAGCTGCTTGTTGACAGCGATGGCCTGGGCGGCAAAGGCCTCGTTGGCCTCCACCATGTCCAGATCCGCGGGACGCCAGCCGGCCTTCTCCAGACACTTGATGGTGGCGGGGATGGGACCGGTACCCATGATCGCCGGGTCCACGCCGGCGGCGGCAAAGGACACAATACGGGCCAGGGGTGTCAATCCCAGGTCGTTGGCCATGGACTCACGCATCACCATCACGGCAGCGGCGCCATCATTGATGCCAGAGGCATTGCCGGCGGTTACCGTACCTTCCCGGCTAAAGGCAGGCCGCAACTTGCCCAGACCTTCTGCCGTGGTGCCGTGACGGGGGAATTCATCCGTATCAAACACCTTGACTTCACCCTTTCGCTGGGGAATCTCCACCGGCACGATCTCGTCCTTGAAGTATCCCGCCTTCTGGGCAGCCTCGGCCCGCTGCTGGGACTGGGCGGCAAAGGCATCCTGCTCTTCCCGGCTGATCCTGAATTCGGTGGCAATGTTCTCGGCGGTGGTGCCCATGTGGTAATCATTGAAGGCACACCACAGGCCATCCTTGATCATGGTATCCACCATTTTCCAGTCTCCCATCTTGCTTCCCTGGCGAGAACCGGGGAGCACATGGGGTGAGGCAGTCATGTTTTCCTGACCACCGGCAATCACCACGCTGGAATCACCACACAGCACCGACTGCCAGGCCAGATGCACGGCCTTGAGACCGCTGCCACACACCTTGTTGATGGTCATGGCTGGCGCGGCATGAGGAATACCCGCTGCCAGGGCAGCCTGACGGGCCGGATTCTGACCCACCCCCGCCTGCAGCACCTGCCCCAAAATCACCTCGTCCACCTGCTCGGCAGACAGACCCGTGCGGGCCAGCAGCGCCTTGATGACCGCAGCGCCCAGGGCCGAAGCCGGGATCTGGGACAGGGAACCGTTAAAGGTGCCAACCGGGGTGCGTGCCGCACCAACAATGACAATGGATTCAGCCATGAAAGTCCTCCTGATCAGGGGCATTTACTGCCTGGATAATGGCATGACCACAACACCACCCCGCCCTTGACGAGCCGGGAACAGCGCACACGACAGGTGACATGCCCTTGCTTTCCTGCCCTGTTTGATCCAAAAGAGAGGCATAACCCCCGAAGGATCGGGCAAGTGCTCCGGCTGTTTATACCAGAACCGGCGCATCCATGACCAACCGGGAATCATCATTGCCAATGTTGCACTGCACAAATCTATGCTAACCTTGACAGATAATCCTGTATGCTGTCGCCTTCTCCCAGACACCGAAACATCCCGACCGCCACCCTATCCGGTCGAACATTTTGATTTTCCGGTCGCAAACCGCGATCCTCTCAATGACAACCACCTGGCCCGGAACGGACCCAAAGGAGATCATTAAATGGCTGATAACCCCTTCACCCCCGAAGACTGGATGGAAGCCCAGCGCAAGTACTGGTCGGCCTGGATGGACATGAGCCGCAAGGCCATGGGCAACCACAATCCAGGCCACACCGGCTGGGCCGATGGCCTGGATCAGTGGTGGAAGACCGTGGGTAGCGGCATGCCCCTCTCTGGCAATGAGGCCATGGAGCAGATGCTCAAAATGGGCCGGAATTATTTTTCCATGGCCGAAAACCTCTACCAGGGCAACAATGCCACCGAAGCCCTCAACCGGTGGCTTGACCAGATGAACAGCGCCTTCCAGGGCTTTACCCAGATCCCCGGTGCCAGCAAGGATGCCAATGCCTTCTGGCAGATGCCCATGGATACCTGGCGACGGGCCACGTCCTCCTTCATGCCCATGCCCGGCGATTTCATGCAGGCCCTGCGTCCCCCGGCCCGCGCCCCCTACGGCGATGCGGTGCAGGAACAGCTTGACCGTTTCCTGTCGGTACCCGGCGTGGGCTACACCCGCGAATCCCAGGAGCAGTACCAAAATCTGGCCAAGGTGGTGATCAATTACCAGCAGGCCATGCAGAACTACCAGGCCGCCTTCAACAAGGTGGGCATGGATTCCATCGACCGCTTCCGCGCCCGCCTGGACGATGCCGGACGTCAGGACCAGCCCATCACCTCCATGCGCGCCCTGTATGACGAGTGGATAGATGTCTGCGAGGAGGTCTACGGCGAATTTGTCATGTCCGAGGAGTACGCCAAACTGTATGGCGAAATGGTCAATCACCTGATGGCGGTCAAGCACCAGGGCACCCGGTTGATGGACGAAGTCAGCGAAAGCCTGAACATGCCCACCCGCTGCGAGGTCAACACCCTCCATCGTCGCCTGCAGGAAAGTCGGCGTGAACAGCATGCCCTCAAGTCTGCACTGCGCAAACTGACCGATCAGGTCAACAGTATGGCACCTCCGGCCAAGGCCGAATCCGGGACCAGCACCGCCAGCCAGAACAAGGACAACGCCAGCGCCTCCCGCACGGCCAGTGCTACGCCTGCCCGCAGCGGCCGCACCACGACCCCGAAACGCCAGACCGCATCCACCAAGGCCAAGCAGAACGACTAAAAGGAGAGCCGGCCAATGCTTCCGATTCAGATTAGACCCGATCAGGTCATGGACGAACTGACCACCTTCCAGAACAAGCTGACCCAAGGCTTGCAGAACCTGGCCGATGCTGGCGATATTCCCGCCGGCGTGACCCCCAAGGAAGCCGTATACCGGGAAGACAAGCTCACCCTGTACCGCTTCCAGGCACCGGCCTCCGTTGTACAGCACCCGGTACCCTTGTTGATTGTTTATGCTCTGGTGAACCGCCCCTACATGACCGACCTGCAGGAAGACCGTTCCACGGTCAAGGGCCTGCTGGATGCGGGCATGGATGTCTACCTGATCGACTGGGGTTACCCGGATCGGGCTGACCGTTTCCTGACCATGGACGATTACCTCAACGGTTACCTGGACCGCTGTGTGGACGAAATCTGCCACCGTCACAAACTGGACAAAATCAATATTCTGGGCATCTGCCAAGGCGGTACCTTCAGCCTGTGCTACAGCGCAATGCATCCAGAAAAGGTGCAAAACCTGATCACCATGGTCACTCCGGTGAATTTCCACACCCCGGATAACATCCTTTCCCACTGGGTCAAGCACGTGGACATCGACACCCTGGTGGACACCATGGGTAACATTCCAGGTGAACTGCTCAACTGGACCTTCCTCAACCTCAAGCCCTATCAGCTCATGGGTCAGAAGTATCTGGATATGGTGGAAGTGCTGCAGGACAAGTCCAAGCTGGACAACTTCCTGCGCATGGAAAAATGGATCTTTGACAGCCCGGACCAGGCCGGCGAAACCTACCGCCAGTTCATCAAGGACTTCTACCAGCAGAACAAGCTGATGAACGGTGGCCTGCGTATCGGTGAGCATGAGATCGATCTGGCCAATGTGACCATGCCAGTGCTCAACATTTTTGCCGAGCAGGATCATCTGGTGCCGCCCGATGCCTCCAAGGCCCTGGCGGGCAAGGTGGGCACCAAGGACTACACCGAGCTGTCCTTCCCCGGTGGCCATATCGGTATCTATGTGAGCGGCAAGGCACAAAAGACCGTGCCGCCGGCCATCGGCAAGTGGGTCAAGGAACGCAACTGACCCCCATGGGCACCCTGTTCCCGGCCTGCAGGCCGGGAACAGGGCTGTCAATCCAGCCCTATGTCTTGCCGATAAAACGACGGATATGCCGCCGGTCCCGGCGATCCGGGCGATGATCGGTATGGGGTGCTGCCAGCCGGGCCAGACGTCGGGCCTCGGCCTCTTCCTCACGACGGACCTGACTGGCCCTGGACTCCTGGTATAAAGTCCGGGCTTCGGCGGCGGGCCGCCGGCGGTCGTTCAATGCCATGACCTCCACGTCCCACACTGCGCTTTGGCAGGTGATCCGCAACTGATCCCCGGTTCTGATCTGTCGAGAAGGCTTGACCCGTTGTCCGTTCACATGGACATGCCCCCCATTCACTGCCTCGGCGGCCAAGGGGCGGGTTTTGAAGAAACGGGCGGCCCAGAGCCATTTATCAATTCTCATCAGCTTTGTACCATGCCGTTGTGATCCCTATCGGGCCAATCTACAATCCGGGCCGTCCAGTCCCCCCGCATCTGCGCTTCACACAGACTTCGACCGCGCACTGATACCCCCGACCGGTGCACACTTTCCGGGTCACCACTGCGCAGGGGATGCCACGGTGCCAGCCCCCGGCCTTCATATAACCGGCGATAGGCACAAGTAGGCGGCAGCCATTCCACCTGGGTCACCTCCGCTGGGGTCAACTGGATACAGTCCGGGACCAGATCCAGGCGATCCGGGTAAGACCGACAGCGACAGGTCCAGGGGTCCAGCAGACGGCAGGCCACATCGGTGTAATAAATGACACCGGTGTCCTCATCCTGCAACTTGTGCAGACAGCAGCGCCCACAACCGTCACACAGGGCCTCCCATTCATGGGGCGCCAGATCGGTGAGCAAACGCCCCACCCAAAAATCGGCCTTGGGAACGGCCCCGGTCATGGCTGGGGCCGGGCCGGGTGCTGACCGGTCAGGATAGCGGTGACCACCGCCTCAAACCGGGCTGGTGCGACGTAATGCAGCACATCCCGACCCTGGGGATTAAACATCAGCACCAGCCCCTGTTGCGGGTATAACCAGTAACGGCGACCGTCGTCCATGGCCACCTCGTCATGGGGTTCACCAAAGCGACCCAATACCGAGGCGTCGTCATAGCGGGCACGGGGCTCATAAATGATTTCGGTCACCGGCAATGCCTGGGCGATCTGGGCCTGGGTGGCCGACAGGGTGCCCTCTGCCCCCTTGGCATCCTGCCACCATTGGGCCGGCGGCGTGTCATCCACGGCAGATACCGCCAGGAACATGGCCTCAAAAGGCCCCAGTTTTACAGGTCCAAAATCAGCCAGTACAGCCGGTGAAGCCTCCTGATACCCCACGACGGTCAACTCAGGCTGCACCACAAACCGCGCCTGCAGATCGGTCAACGGCGTCTGTTCCAGATGGATACCAAAAACACTGGCGGTCCCGTCATCATGAACCGTCACCTCCCAGGGCAGGTCGTCATAATGAATCCGGGGTGGGGCGCCGGTCAGCAACAGGGCCAGACCGAAAAAAGGGATGGCCACGGACAACGTGAGCAGAATTTTTCTGAGCATGATGATGTCAAAAGAGTGCCTTGGAGTCGCAAGGTTAACATTCCTGGCGACACCGGGCGCTACCACCATAGGCAGGAAAATCCAGCCCACGGCAGACAAGTCCCCAATATTGGACTACACTTATAGTAAGCCCCAATCCAAGATACGCTTATGCTCATCTCCGCCGCAAACCACAACGCACTGACGGGTATCCATACCGGCATGCAGGGTCTGCGTGCCGGCGCGGCGGAAATCGCCAGCGCCGGACAGATGGATGGCACCGCGCCGCGAGGTCTGGCAGCGCCCTTGGTGGAGCAGATTCAGCACGTTAATCAGGTGGAAGCATCCGTCAAGGTGCTACAGACGGCAGATCGGATGCTAGGCACACTCATCGACGTGAAGGCCTGAAAACAGGTCTTGAAGGTGCATGGTATGCCTCTGATTTTTGTGGCTGCCCCATCGCAGTAGCCCGTCCACCCCTGACTCCGGTCAGGGCTTTTCCTGCGGAGGTTTTATGATCGTCACGACCCCAGTTATGAATCCCGTACAGCCGGTCATCCCCAACGCGGTGGTTCCCGCTCTGGTGGAGCGGGAAGGCGGCGGTGGCACCATCACCGCTACCGACATCGAGCGGGCCGTGCTCAACAGCCAGGAAGCCGAGCAGGGGCGCGCCGATACCTCCCGTTCTGCAGAAGAGGCCATCGCCCGTCAACAGGGCAGCAGTGAACTGGCGGCCCAGGCCCGGATGCAGGCGGCCCGCGAGGGGGACACCGCACCCAATGCCGGCCCCGATCCTGCCCGGATGGCGGTGACCGCTCCGGCTCCCCAGGCCACCCAGGCCCCCGGCCCGGACCCACTGGGCAACACCGGAAATGACCCCAATCCGGCAGCCCTGTCCCAGCTTCAGGAGCGGCTGGAAGCCCGTATCGCCCGGGATATGTTCCCCGACCCCAACCGTCCGGCAGACTCCAGTCGGTTCTTTGACGTCACCTGATGCCGGATGACACCCGCCCTCCGATACGGGGGGCGGGCCATTATGGTGGTGCTGTGTTGGCGTTGCCTTGCCTGCCCCGTATACTGGGGGGCTTATCCCTAGCTCCCACCAGGCAATGACTGAACCGGACATCCAGGCTCCCGCCCATTTCATCCGCAACCGTATTCGCAAGGCACTGGATGCAGGCCAGTACCAGCGGGTCATCACCCGTTTTCCACCAGAACCCAATGGCTACCTGCATCTGGGCCATGCCAAGTCCATCGCCTTGAACTTCAGCATGGCCCAGGAGTTTGGTGGGTATACCAATCTGCGCTTTGACGATACCAATCCGGCCAAGGAAGAACAGCGTTACATTGATGCCATCAAGGAGGACGTGCGCTGGCTGGGCTATACCTGGAAACATGAGTGCCATGCCTCTGACTACTTTGAGCAGCTCTATGCCTGGGCACTGCACCTGATCGACCAGGGTCTGGCCTATGTGGACAGCCAGGATGCAGAAACCATCCGTGCCCAACGGGGTACCCTGACCGAACCGGGCGTGGAAAGCCCCTTCCGCCATCGCCCCCCACAGGAAAGCCGGGATCTGTTCGAGCGTATGCGTGCCGGCGAATTTCCCGATGGTGCCCACGTACTGCGGGCAAAGATCGACATGAACGCGGGCAACATCAATCTGCGGGATCCGGTCATATACCGTATCCGCCACCTGAGCCACCCCCGCACTGGCGATCAATGGTGCATCTACCCCAGCTACGACTATGCCCACGGCCAGAGCGATGCCATCGAGCATATCACCCATTCCCTGTGTACATTGGAGTTTGAGGACCACCGTCCTCTGTACGAATGGCTGCTGAACCATTTACCCGTGCCATCCCATCCGGTGCAGATCGAATTTTCCCGGCTGAATCTGGATTACACGGTACTTTCCAAACGTCGGCTGACCCGTCTGGTGGACGAAGGCCATGTGAACGGCTGGGATGATCCCCGTATGCCCACCCTGGCCGGGGTTCGGCGCCGGGGATTTACCCCTGAAGCCATCCGGGCCTTCTGTAGCGAAATCGGCGTTACCCGATCCGATTCGGTCATTCCATTTGGGGTGCTGGAAAACGCCCTGCGCAATGACCTGAATACACGTGCCCCCCGCACCATGGCGGTTCTTCGGCCTCTCAAGCTGATACTGACCAACTTCCCGGAAGGGGAGACAGAATGGCTGGATGCTGCCATTCATCCCCAGCGGCCAGAGTTAGGCACCCGTCGGGTGGCCATGACCCGGGAAATTTTTATCGAGGCCGACGACTTCATGGAAGAAGCGCCCAAAAAGTTTTTCCGCCTCAAGCCCGGTGGTGAAGTGCGCCTGCGCAATGCCTTCATCATCCAATGTCACGAGGTGATCAAGGATGAGCAAGGCCATGTGCTGGCACTGCATTGCACTTTGGACCCAGACACCCGCTCTGGCAGACCTGGCGCCGACCGCAAGGTCAAGGGAACCATTCACTGGGTATCTGCCACCCACTCGGTAGCTGCCGAGGTCCGGCTTTATGATCGTCTATTCCAGGTTCCCCAGCCAGACGGTGACAAAACCGTAGACTTTATCACCCACATCAACCCCGAATCCCTGGTTGTGGTAGCCGATGCCCGCATCGAACCGGCCCTGGCGGAGGCCAGTCCTGGTGAACCTTTTCAGTTCGAGCGTCTGGGCTACTTCACCCCCGACCCGGACAGCACCCCAAAGCGGCCCGTATTCAACCGGGCCGTGACCCTGCGGGATACCTGGGCAAAGCTGGAAAAGCAGGGGGCATGATCAGGGGCATTATGGGGCCGTTTCCACCCGGTTCCGACCCAGGCGCTTGGCACTGAACAGGGCATCATCGGCCCGCTTCAGGGCATGGTCCACCTCCTCACCGTGGCGCAACAGGGTGACGCCACTGCTGATGGACAACTGCAAAGGCGGGACAGATGGGTCATCACCGACGGTGATGCCCTCTACCGCCTGGCGCACCCGTTCCAGCACCTGAACGGCCTGGGGCAGGGGGGTATCAGGCATCAGCAGTAAAAATTCCTCTCCTCCCCAACGACCATGAATGTCGTAGCGCCGCACACACCCGCTCATCACTTCCGCAATCCGGCACAGGGCCTGATCGCCAGTTTCATGGCCAAAACCGTCATTGATCTGTTTGAAATGGTCCACATCCATCAGGGCAATGGACAGGCTGGACTGGCGACGACAGGTTCGTTCGGTTTCCTCCTTGAGCCGTTCCATCAGATGACGCCGATTGGCCAACCCGGTCAAGGGATCCTGATTGGCAGCCTGCCGCAAGGTTTCGGTGACTTCCCAAAGGCTGCGCTGATACTGGTCCGAGATCCGGGCCAGTTTTTCCATACGTTTGAGTTGCCGGTCGCAACGCTCGGCCAGGGACAGATTCTGATGCCGTTCAAGTTGATGATAGCCATCAGCAATCCGCAGCAGACGCTCCAGGCGCTGATCCTGGGCATGCAGATAATCCTGCAACTCCATCAGCAAAGGGAGCAGGGGATGGTCTTCATGATCAATACCCTCTATTGCCGCCTGCAAGCGAACCGACAGGGGAATTTCCGATCCCCGCCGGCGGGTGGCAGCGCCGGTCATGGCGCCTCCCTGGGTGTGGGCAGGATATGAAACGGAAAAGTATAATCCTCACGAAATTCTTCAGCCATCTCCATCACCCGTTCATTACGGGGATCGTAATACCAGTTGACGGCAATATCCCTGGTGTCGGCCCAGGCTTCCTCAAGCATGTCGAAAATATCCATCATGGCCTTGACACTGCTGGTATTCATGTAGATCAGCCCAAGTTCCAGATGCAACGGGCCATCCGTGGTGGATAAATGCGCCTGTATCCAGTCAAACACTTCGGTGAAGAACTCAAAGGAATTCTCCGGATAGGAATTACCATCCATGTACAGCCGGCCCCGGGCCCATTCAGAACGGATGGCCGGAGTGGACTGAGTGGCGGGAATATCCAGATCTTTGGTCATCATCAATTACGCCTGTTGACTCAGCTAAATGACAAGGCGGCATCAGACCACGGCACGCAGACTGAACAGCACACGCTCATCATCGGGGATCACGGACACTTGGGCTTGCAATGGCTCTACGGACTTGCGGGCCACATCCACCAGCCCCAGACCGGCGCCGGACAGGGCGCTCCGGGTTCTGGGTTGACGCAATTGCGCCTTGTAGGCCGCCTTGAGTTCGGTTTTATCCATGGCCGCCAACTCTGCCACCCGCTGCTGCAGTCGGACAGCATCTTCGGGTTGTGTCAGATTACCCGACATGATCACATGCCGCCCCTGATCATTGCGGGCCACCACCACGGTGGCGGAACCATCCCGGTCATCATAGCCCATGCGGGTGACATAGTGGCGGATGTTCTGGGTCAGCTCGATATAGATGGCAAACACGTCCATCGCCGCCCCAGGTAATGTGTTATCCGCTTCCAGATAATTTCTCAGAGCGTTACCGATTTCTTCGATCAGACCGCGAGAAATAGGGCCATTGAAACACAGCAGGATCTGGCCGTGATGGAACTGACGCCGCAGGCCAAACAGATCAATTTCGGACATGAAAGCAGGCTACCTTATGATCAATGATGGAAACGGGTACTGGCATCCTGATCCACGCGAAAAGCCAGTACAGTGACGTCGTCCCGTTGCTCGTGGTGACCGCGATAGTCATCCAACGCCTGATTCAGGGCCTGGGCCTGCTCCGACAAAGGGAGTCGGGCATGGTCAATCAAGAGTTTCATGAACAAACTTGAGCCCAGCCCAAACCCCATATCACCACCGGACTGATCCAGATACCCGTCGGTGACCAGATAGTACGTGCTGGCCGGATTCAGAGCCAGTTCCACATCATCGTAGCGGCCACGGCGCCGATCTCCCAACGCCCGACGGCCCCCCTTGATCACCTCAACAGTGTGCCCGTCACTATGATAAAGGCCAATACGGGCGCCCGCATAGCGTAACACGCCCTGGTGCCGGTCCACGAACGCCAGTCCCACGTCCATATGGGTGGCCACTCCCCTGGCCTCACTGTCCCCCAACATATCCCGTATGCTGTGATCTGCCTGCGTCAACAGGGCTGCCGGAGAGGCCATCCCCTGACTGCTGATGGCCTGATCCAGGGCCGCCCGGGCCAGCATGGTCATCAGGGCACCGGCCACCCCATGACCGGCGCAATCCACAATACCGATCAGATACCGGTCTCCTTCGTTGTGAAACAGGTAAAAATCGCCCCCGACCACGTCCCTGGGACGCCAGAGCACGAAATGATGGGCACCCAGCAGGGCAGCCATCCGGTGATCCGGCAGGATAGCCCGCTGAATCAGGCTGGCGTAGTCAATGGAGTCCTTGATCTGCCGCTGGGCCTGGGCCATTTCCTCGTTGGCCCGACGCAGTTCGGCGGTGCGGTCCTGCACCCTGTATTCCAGTTCACGGGTATGCTGCCTGACCTGCTCGGCCATCCGCTCAAAGGCCCGGGTGAGGTCACCGATTTCACCCCCACCTGAAGGGGGCAGGCGAATATCATACCGACCCTGGGACATGACCGTGGCCGATTGTTGCAAGCGGCGCAGGGGACGCAGCACGGTACGATCCACGGCCAGAGCAAAGCCCGTCAGCAGCAATACCAGAATCCCCCCGATGGCCAGCAGGCCACTCCACAACCAGGTGCGCTGAATCACGCCAGCAGCGGCCAGATCCACAGCGACGACCACATACCAGTCCAGTTCCGGAAGGTAGGCCAACGCCAGCAACTGATCACGACCATCGAGCCGTGCTGTGAACAGGGGCACCTGATCAAGGTTGGCCTGGGCCTGGCCCATGGCCTGCTCAAGCCGTTCCTGATCCACGGCCTGGGGCAGACGGGAAAACAAGGTCAGCATCCCGTCGCCACCTACAGTCGTGGAGGCAAAACTGATCAACGCCGGGTCTGGATGGGCCTGCAAAGCGCCATTGCCGTCAAGGATCATGGGGGTGACACCCGGAGGGCGATCCTGGATGAAATCTGCGAGAAATTCCCCCAGTTCCAGTCCGGTCCCGGCCATACCGATGGGTTCCCCGGCCTGATCGGTCACCATCACGTTGAGCCAGACTCTGGTGGTGCCCAGTTGCAGGTCGTGGTTCACATTGATGTTGTGGGACACGCCCTGTTCCAGCAAAGCGAAGAACCAGGCATCCTCGGGCCGGTCTGGAGACAGCCGGTAGCGTGGCGTCTGCTGGAGCGAGCCGTCATCGTTGAAGTAGTAATGCTTGCTGGCAAGGCTGATGATGAAATAGGATCGGGAGCGAAAATCCTGGCGATAGCCTTCGGCTTCCTCGAAAAAATCGGTCCGGGCCTGGGGCGCATCCTCATCAAGCAGGAACCGGTAGGTCAGACGGGAATCGGCCAGCCGCATGGACAGCGCCAGATCCCGGGTCACGGGGGCAAGAATGCGCTCCCGGTGCAGACGGGTGAAATTCTCGGCGAACCCCTGACCAAAATACTGTCGTACCGTTTCCAGCGCATACCAGCCCAGGATACCTGCCGGCAGCAGGACAATCAGCCCCGCCAAGGCCAAGGCCAGCACCGACCTGGCCCGCAGGCCAGGCCCGCCACCGGCGACGGTATCCTTGGATGAGTCAGAGGCCATGGAAAGATCAATCAGGGACATCGGCAAAGCCAGTATAGTTTAAAGCCCCCCTTGATTATACAGGCTGTTTTTCGCTCCCAATGGCCAGGGCCGAAGATGGCTCGGAAAAGCACATATAATCCATGGGCAAGGGCATATTCGGCCACCTCGTCTTCCACCACCATCCCTGCCACAGCCCCCATCACCCGATGAATTCACCTTTTCATAACCGTTTATCCAAAAATGTTCGCCACTGGTCAAAATGGGCCAGACGACGAGGCATCGAGTGTTTCCGCGTCTATGACCGGGATATCCCGGAGTATCCCGTTGCAGTGGATGTGTATGCCGGTATCCCCCATGTACAGGTTTACGAGACCCGCTGGGAGGCGGATGACGCCGCCCATGACACCTGGGTGGCAGAGGTCCGCAAGACGGTGGGGACTGTGTTCGCGCTATCGCCGGAGACGCTGGCGATGAAGGTTCGGCGGCGCCAGAAAGGCACTGAGCAGTATGAGAAAACCGGGCAGGAAGGTGATGAACTGATCGTGTCGGAGGACGGACTGAAATTCTCGGTGAACCTGCACGCCTATCTGGATACCGGACTGTTTCTGGATCATCGCCAAACCCGGAAGATGGTGCGGGAACGCAGCCAGGGTCGGCGGTTTTTGAATCTGTTTGCCTATACCGGGAGCTTTTCTGTCCATGCAGCCGCCGGGGGTGCCCTGGAAAGCCTGACCCTGGATCTGTCACGGACCTATCAGGCGTGGTCGTTGCAGAATTTTCAGCTCAACGGACTGGACTTAACCCGCCATCGGTTGGAACGGGTGGACGTGATGCGGTGGCTGGAGGAGGCACCGCGATTGGGCCAGTGTTATGACCTGATCGTGATGGATCCGCCTTCCTTTTCCAATTCCAGGAAAATGGCCGCCACCCTGGATGTGCAGCGGGATCATGCCTGGATGATCAACCGCTGCCTGGGACTGTTATCGACCCATGGGGAACTGTTCTTTTCCAACAACCGGCGCGGTTTCAAACTGTACGAGGACGAACTGGCCCCCTGCCAGGTGGAGGAGATCACCCGGCAGACGGTGCCTGAGGATTTCGGGCGTGGCCGCCCCCATCGATGCTGGATCATCCGGCGGCCCCGGTAATCCCACCTTAACCGCAACTGATCAAATCCCCAGATACGCCGCCTTGACCTTGTCGTCCTCCAGCAGGTCGCGGCCAGCCCCTTCCAGCACCACCCTGCCCGCTTCCAGCACATAGGCCCGGTCGGAGATGGCCAGGGCCTGGGAGGCGTTCTGCTCCACCAGGAACACGGTGATCCCTTCGCCGTTGAGCTCGCGGATGATGTCGAAAATCTCTTCCACGATCAGGGGCGCCAGACCCATGCTGGGTTCGTCCAGCAGCAGCAGCCTGGGCCGGGCCATCAGGGCCCGCCCCAGGGCCAGCATCTGCTGCTGGCCACCGGAGAGCATTCCCGCCAGTTGATCACGCTTCTGTCGCAGGATGGGAAAGCGATTGTAGACCTGCTCCAGATCCTCGCTCACCTCCACTCCACCCTTGCGGGTGAAGGCCCCCAGGCGCAGGTTGTCGTGTACGCTCAGATCCCGAAACACCTGCCGCCCCTCGGGCACCTGCACAATGCCCATGGCCACCCGCTGATGGGCCGGTATACGGGTCAGGTCCGCCCCGGCATAGACCAGCCCACCCCGGTCCACCGGCTGCAGACCGGACAAGGTCATGAGCAGTGTGCTCTTGCCCGCGCCATTGGCCCCCACCAGGGAGACGATCTCGCCCCGGCAAATGGTCAGGTCCACTTCATGCAACACTTCGATGCGGCCATAGGCGGTGACCAACCCTTTCACCTCCAATAGGGCTTCCGGGGGTGGCGGCGGCGCCAGCCGTCGGGGGTGCTCAATGCCCAGCCCACCCACATGCTCGGGGGCCATGTTGATAATGCGGTGGCGCAGTTCCTTGAATTCCTCCCGCACCCGCTCACCAAACAGGGGATCGTCGTATTGATCCTTGGCCTGAGCGATCTGCGCCCAGTCCGATTCATTCAGCAATGCCCGAGCCTGGGGAATGAGCACCTGTTCCTCCAGTTGCACATGTCGCCGCAGGGTCTGGGTGAATCGGGACATGGCATGGATCACATGGCCTCGCCTGGCCGGCCAGTCATCCAGACTGTCGTGCAACAGGGCGCGCAGGCCCTGCAGGGCCTCGTGGGCGGTCAGGTAATCCTGTTCCAGCTCATCCAGGACCGCCATGCCATCGGGTGCCCGTGTCCGTAGACACTGAAACAGCAAAATCTCGTTGGGACCGCTTTGTACCCGCTCGGAGAAATGCTCGAAATAATCCAGGATGGCGTTGATCAGGACTTCATCTGGTGCCTGGGCTTCCTCGGCAATGTCCTGCTGCAGACGCTCCAGCAACAGGATCATGCGCCACAGGTTCAGATGCTCCCGGGTGATGATGTGGACGGCCTGTTCGCAGGGATCGTGGCGATGCTCGGTCATGGGATTCCGGCTGGCAATAAGGGGGGCGGGACTAGCCGCCCAGGTAGGCGGCGATCACGTCCGGGTTGTCGCGGATTTCCCGGGGTGTGCCCTCGGCCAGTTTGCGGCCATAGTCCAGCACCAGCACCCGGTCGGAAATCGACATCACCAGTTTCATGTCGTGCTCCACCAGGACCACGGTGATGCCGCCGGCCGCCACCTTGCGGATGAGTTGTTCCAGGGCGGCGGTCTCGGTGGAGTTCAATCCCGCCGCCGGCTCGTCTAGCAACAGGATGGCGGGCTGGGTGGCCAGGGCGCGGGCGATCTCCAGGCGCTTGAGAGCACCGTAGGGCATGGCGGCGGCATCGGCATCCACGTAGTCACCGCAGCCGACGAACCGGATCAGTTCCTCCGCCTGCGCCCGGCAGGTCCGCTCACTGGCCCGCAGACTGGGCCAGCGCAGCAGGGCCGCGAGGAAATTGCGCTTGAGATGCAGATGCCGGCCCAGCATGACGTTTTCCAGGGCGGTCATGTTCATGCAAATCTGCAGGTTCTGGAAGGTCCGGGACATGCCCAGCCGCGCCAGGCGCTCTGGCGGCAGTCCCTGCACCGCTTCACCTTTAAGGGCAATGTCCCCCTGATCCGGCTGATACAGGCCAGTGATGAGATTGAACAGGGTGGTCTTGCCGGCCCCATTGGGTCCGATCACCGCGTAGACCTCTCCGGGCAGGATCCGGAAGCTCAGGTCATCCACCGCATGGACACCGCCAAAAGCCTTGCCCAGGCCCCGGACTTCCAGCAGAGGGGCTGGCCGGGCGGTGTCGTCACAAGACGTTTCGGTCTGTTGCACGCTCTGATTCATGACCCTACTCCTGCCCGGACGCCGGGGCGGAGGCCGGCCGCGGTCGCAGACGCCTGACGGCCTCGCTCAGGGTGGGCAACAACCCCTTGGGCATGAAGATCATGGTCAGCATCAGGATCAGGCCGAACATCATCATCTCGTAGTCCTGAAAATCCGTCAGCAACTGGGGCAGCAGCATCAGCAGTACCGCGCCCAGGATGACGCCGTAGGTGGAGGCCATGCCTCCCAGCACCACCATGGTGATGAGTTCGATGGAATGCTCGAAGGACGCCACCTGGGGAGTGATGAAACCGGTGTAATGGGCATAGAAACTGCCCATGACGCTGGCATAGACCGCGGAGATCACGAAGATCAGCAGCTTGTAATGGGAAGTATCCACCCCCACCACCCGGGCCGCCACCTCGGAACCGTGCACTGCCCGCAGGGCCCGCCCGATGGGGGAATCCACCAGGTTCTGGGCGATCCAGACCGCCAGAAGCAGCAACAGGGCCGCCAGGCCGTACCAGAGCAGCGCCCCGGAGACTTCCAGACCCAGCAGGGAGTAATGATCGAAAATGCTCAGCTCGGCGCCCATCACCGTGAGGGGCTCCACCGCCAGGCCGTCGGGTCCGCCGGTGAGCCAGCCCTCGTTGTTGATGACGATGGCGATGATGATGCCCATGCCCAGGGTGGCCATGGACAGATAATGTCCCTTGAGCCGCAGGATGGGACGTCCCAGGGTCCAGGCCAGGAGGGCCACCAGCAGGGCGCCGCAAACCAGTGCCGGGATCGAGGTCCAGCCATAGGTGCCGGTGAGAATGGCACTGGCATAGGCTCCCATGCCAAAGAAGGCCGCATGCCCCAGGCTCACCTGGCCGCCGTAGCCCACCAGCAGGTTCAGGCCCACCACGGTGGCGGCGATCAGGGCGATCTGGGTGGCGATGTCCAGGTGAAACTCGTTACCCAGAAACAGGGGCAACAGCAATAGCACCAGGGCCAGCACCGGCAGGCCCGGCACCCGTTCAGGCAATCGCAACGCCATCAGACACGCTCCGCCACACGAGCGCCGAACAGACCCCGGGGCATGAAGAACAAAATCACCAGGATCAGCAGGAAGGCCACCGCATCCTTATAGTCGGAGGAGATGTAACCTGCGGTCATGGCCTCGGCGATCCCCAGCAACAAACCGCCCACCACGGCCCCCACCCCGCTGCCCATGCCGCCGATGGCGGCGGCCACGAAGCCCTTGAGCCCCAGCATGATGCCGATGTCATAGGCGGTCAGGGTGATGGGTGCCACCATGATCCCGGCCATGGCCCCCAGCACCGCCGCCAGCATGAAGGCCAGCATGAGCACGAACTGGGTGCGAATCCCCATCAGGCGGGCTGCCCCGGGGTTCATGGAAGTGGCCAGGATGGCCTTGCCCATCAGGGTACGGGTAAAGAACAGGGCCAGCAGCAGGACCAGGACACCGGCCACCGCCAGCACCCACAGGCTCTGGGTGTACATGACGGCACCCATCACGTTCACCGACTCCGTGGCGCTGAAGCTGGGCATGGCGTGAAACTCCTTGCCCCAGATGATCTGCGCCAGCCCGCGCAGGAAGATGGAAGCCCCGATGGTGATGATGATCAGGGTGATCACGTCCGCCTTGCGGGCGGGGGCGATGGCCAGCTTGTGCAGCGCCACCCCCAGCACCGCCGCCAGGGCCACCGCCATGGCGATGGCCAGGGGCAGGGGCACCCCCATGGCCAGCAGGGAGACCGTGGCCATGCCGCCGATCATGAGGAATTCCCCCTGGGCAAAATTGATCACATGGCTGGCGTTGTAGACCAGGGTGAACCCCAGGGCCACCATGGCATAGGTGGCGCCGATGGTGACGCCGGAAAAGAGGTACTGGAGAAACTCGGCAAACATGAATGAACCAGAGTGGATGTTGTGTCGGGAAAGTGCGTCACGGGCAGGGGCGGCACCTGTCCGCCCCCGGATCATCAGTCAACCAGTACCCACTGTCCGTCACGGACTTCCAGCAGGCGGAAGGACTCGGGCGCCAGGCCGTTGTGGTCATCCGGTGACATATTGAACGTACCGGTGACCCCCACATGGCCCTGGATCTGCTCCAGGGCGTCACGGACCGCCTTCGGTTCGCTGGTGCCGGCGGCCTCGATGGCGGCCACCGCCAGCATCAGGGCGTCATAGGCATAGCCACCGAAAGTGGACACCGGCATGTTCCAGCGGGCCTCGTAGGCGGCCTTGTAATCCTGCACCACCTGCTTTTGCGGATCATCATCGGGGAGCGCGTCGGGGACCAGCAGGGCGGAAGCCGGCAGGCGCACCCCTTCGGCGGCGGAGCCGGCCAGATCCAGGAAGCGGTCGGAGGCCACGCCGTGGGACTGATAGAAGGGCAGTTCGATCCCCAGATGGGCATAGTTACGGGTGACGATGGCCGGCCCCTGACCGAAACCAAAGTTGAACACGGCCTCCACCCCCGGCGTATTGCGAATCCGGGTGAGCTGGGCGGTCATGTCCGTGTCCTGGGGACCGTAGGTCTGATCCGCCAGCACCTGGATGCCGAAATCGGCGGCCACCGCCAGGGTCTGTTCCCGGCCGGAACGACCGAAACCATCAGTGCCTGAAATCAGGCCAATGCCGGTGATGCCACGGGATTGCATATCGGCCAGCACCCGTTCGGCGGCCATGCGGTCAGATTGGGGCGTCTTGAACACCCAGGGCCGGACCGGCTCGGTGATCACCAGAGCACCGGCCATGGAAATCATGGGACGACCGGCCCGCTCCACCAGGGGCACGGCGGCCATGGTGGTGCCGGTGGTGCTGCCGCCGATGATCAGGTCCACCCGGTCGGAACGCAGCAGGCGATTGGCGAAGTTGCGGGCCTCGTTGGCATTGCCGCCGTCATCGTAGTGGATCAGTCGCAGGGGCCGGCCAATCACGCCACCCTGGGCATTGATCTTTTCCACATACATTTCCAGGGTCTTGAGTTCGGGATCTCCCAGAAACGAGGCCGGGCCGGTGGCGGACACAAAGGCGCCAATCCGGATCGGTTCAGCGGCCATCACGGGAACCACCATGCTACAGATCAGCACGAGGATCAGCAGTACGGCGCGGTACACAGAACGGTTCTTGGTCACCATGATTCCGGACACCCTTGTGGTTGCGAGGGAAAAACCCGCCTATAAAACCACAATAGCGCCGGGGGCGCCACCGGACAGGCGCCCTTCAGGGCGGCAGATGATCGGAACAGGCTTGCCGCGCACCGGCGTCGAGGGCAAAGATAGGGTGTTATAGTGTCCAGACCGCAGGGATGCAGCCAGAGTCAATGACCAGCCCGGATGCGGGCTTCGATGGCCAGATCCCTGGCCGCATTGGCCTTGCGCCGCGCCTGGCGGAATTCACCGGTAGAGAGGTTATCCTCCGCCTGCTCCAGCAAGCGACGGGACTGTTGGTAGGTGCCGGGTACCCGCAGGGGAGCGCCGGCTTCCTCGGCTGCCCGCAGCGCCTGACGGGCGTCGCTCATTTCCTGCACCGGCGCCAGGGTGGCGCAACCTGCCAGCAGCAACGCGGCAAGGCCTGCCAGCAGCAGGTGACCACAGGTCCGGGGATGGCAGCGGGTGCGGGGCACGGGACTTCGACCTACTGGCCTCAAGAGGATGAAAAACGGTAGCACCGCGTCTAAAAAACGTCAAGACAACAACCACCTGGCAGCACAGGCTGCCCCCACTGGGAGAGCTATCCATGTCCCGGATTGACCCGATTGAGATTCTGGTTTTGTATTACAGCCGTTCCGGCACCACGGCCCGCCTGGCCCGTCATGTGGCCCGGGGGGTGGAGGAAGTGGCCCATTGCACGGCCCGTCTGCGCACCGTGCCGGCTGTATCGGCCACCTGTCAGGCCGTTGAGGACGATATTCCCGCCGAAGGCCCCCCCTATGCCACCCAGGATGATCTACGGGAATGTCACGGTCTGGCCCTGGGGTCTCCCACCCGTTTTGGCAATATGGCTGCTCCCATGAAATATTTTCTCGACCAGGGCAGCGACCTGTGGCTGGCCGGCGCCCTGGTGGGGAAGCCCGCCGGCGTGTTCACCGCCACAGCCACCCAGCATGGCGGCCAGGAATCCACCCTGTTGACCATGATGATGCCCTTGCTCCACCACGGTATGCTGATCACCGGCATTCCCTATACCGAGCCGGCCCTGAGTGAAACCACCTCGGGGGGTTCGCCCTACGGAGCCACCCATGTGGCCGGTCCCCTGGGCAACAATCCCTTGACCGATCACGAGCGGGTGCTGTGTCATGCCCTGGGCCGGCGGCTGGCGCACACTGCCCTGGCACTGAGCCGTGGCCGGCAGGCTAATCCTTGAGCGTGGTCAATGGAGGGAACACTCAACCGCCATCAAGCACATGCTTGACAAACGGCACCGTCAACCGGCGGCGAGCCGCCAGGGACTCCCGATCCAGAGCCTCCAGAAGGGTGATCAAGGAGGGGAGATCCCGGCGGTGATGGCGCAATAAATAATCACAGACCTCCGGTGACAGATCGAACCCCCGCTGCCGGGCACGGGCAATCAGGGCCTGGCATTTTTGGGGGTCGGTCAGGGGGCGCAACTGAAATACCGGTCCCCAGAACAGACGGGAACCCAGATCCGGCAAGGCCACCGGCAGGAGGCGGGGGGCGGTGCGGGAGGCCAGCAGTAAGCGACCGCCCGCATCCCGAACACCATTGATCAAATTGAACAGGGCCTGCTCTAGGTCCGGCTCCCAGGGCATCCGGTCCAGTTCATCCAGGGCGATCAGGTCTACCCCATCCCAACCCTGAAGCACATCCGGCCCGCCGCCGGCAGTCATGCCCATGGGCAGATAAGCCACCCGCCCCCCCCATTCAGCAACTTCGTGACAGGCGGCCTGCAATAGATGGGTTTTGCCTGTGCCGGCATCGCCGAACAGGTAAATCTGGCGTTCTCCGGCCCCTCTGGCCAGCCCCCTGACCGCCTCCAGGGTCAGCCCCCCCTGCTCCCCCGGATGAAAGGTCTGGAAATCGGTCCCGTCCCGCAGAGTGACATCCAGCGTCAACTGACGTGCCATGCCGTTTCCCATACCCACAGGGTGATGTCCTCCCGTCACGGGGCCGAACGCCCGTGCATCCAGGCCTTGCGGCCCCAAGTCAACACATAGGCCAGACCACTGCTCACGGTGGTGAACAGCACCAGCAGCAGCAGGCCATCCAGATACCAGACCGGCAACGCCAGCACTCCGGCGTTGACGATCACCGACAGCACCAGCACGATCTGAAAAAAGGTGTTGGCCTTGCTGATGAACAAGGGCTGCATTTCCAGGCTACGGGTCATTGCCCGAAAAGCCATGGCGCCCAATACGATGATCAGATCCCGGGCCACCACCACAGCCACCAGCCACCAGGGCAGCAGGCCGGTCCAGGCCACGGTAAAGTAGGTGCCCATCATCAAAATCTTGTCTGCCAGGGGGTCCAGATACCCCCCCAGCCGGGTGTACCAGCCATATCGCCTGACCAGCCAGCCATCCAGGCCATCGGACAGGCCGGCCACCAGCAACAGCCAGAGCACCAGCACATATTGATGGGTGGCCAGGGCCCAGATGATGGGTCCGGTCAGCGCAATGCGCAGCAGGGTGATGGTGTTGGGGAGCTGGCGCAGATTCACTAGGGCAACCTGAATCCAATGGTGTCCATACCCTGAGCCGGATCACCCCCGGACTCGGGCACCAGGGTGGTACCAAGCCGGACGGCCTGAACCAGATCATGGGCATCACCCTGCAACTGAACCCGAAACACACTTCGATCCGGCAGTACCCCATGGGGCCGCAGATGGGATACCACGGGCATGTTCCCCAAATAGCCGGCCACCCGCAGATAATCCGCCAAAGATGCCACACCGCTTACACTGATCAGGACCCCATCCTGGGCCAGAGGTGCGCTGCCGGCCCTGGCCAGACGGCGACCCAGGTCATCGGCCACTTGATGCAAGGCGGCGGACACGGCCATTGCCGGCGTTGGGTCCGACGCCTCCCATTGGTGCCAGGTCTCGCCGGTAAACAACTGCATACGGGCCAGCCAATGGGTACCCGAGGGCAGTACCCGCACCACCAGGACGCCGCCGGGGCTGTAGCGGCGGGAGGCCTCCAGCAGCGGCTCGTGGAATCCCCCCATCACATCGGCAAGCCCCACCCGACGCTGATCTTCCAGATCCATCAGGGGAAACAACAGGGGCAATCCCCGTTCCCAGGCAGTACGCTCCAGCGCCGTGCGTACCGGATGCCGGTCGGCAGCCGCCACCAGCTGCCGCCCCTGGTCCTCCTGGACCCCCAGCCAGACCAGCAGGGCAGGCCGGTCACCGGACCATACCGGCAGTCCGGCGGCCCGCAGGTGCTGAATCACGGCCACACCATCAAACCGGACCCAAAGCAACTGGGCCAAGTCCGGATCTTCCAGATAACGGTATTGCTGCACATGGCGGGGCGCCTGGGCCAGCAGATCAGCCACCCGATCATCATTGGCCATGTCCCGCTGACCGGTGAGCCGTACCACCACCTGGGCCATGGCCTTGCCCAGGGCTTGGGTGCGCTCTGGCGCGTCACGGGTTGTGACGGCCACCTCTGCTTCCAGCAGATTGGCCGGCGGTTCTGCACCCATGAGCGGGCCAGCCAGCAGGAGCAGCAACAGAGATAACCGGACGCGCTGGCGGGGCAAAGAGACGAAAACGGCCATAAACGCTCCAAAAACAGAACCTTGACAGATCCGTTGACCGGGTCGCACAGCCCACATCCTTCGGGGATGCGGACAACCGGCGCCCCTTTGCACAGCCATCAATACCTGGGGGCGTGATCACCAGTGCTGTGGGCATCGGGTTGGACCTGTTAAAATAACACAAATATCCTGCGCCTATCCTGGGTCCAGGCCCGGCACAAACCGCCACAACGACAGCACGGCCCGAATGGGTCCGTTGCTCCCCCTCTTTATGGTGATAGAGTTTCCATGGCCCATAAACATATTTCCGCCACCCCAGGTCTTAGCTACCGTGATGCCGGCGTGGACATCGATGCGGGCAATGCCCTGGTGGCCCGTATCAAGCCCCACGCCCAGCGGACCCACCGCCCCGGTGTGATGGCGGGCCTGGGCGGTTTTGGCGCCCTGTTCCAGTTGCCCATCGCAGACTACAAGGAACCGGTCCTGGTGTCCGGCACCGACGGCGTAGGCACCAAGCTCAAGCTGGCCCAGCAACTGGGCCGCCATGACACCATCGGCATCGACCTGGTGGGCATGTGCGTGAACGACATCATCGTTCAGGGTGCCGAGCCTTTGTTCTTCCTCGACTATTACGCCACCGGCAGCCTGGATGTGGATACCGCCGCCGATGTGGTCAAAGGCATCGCCGATGGCTGCACCCAGAGTGGCTGCGCCCTGGTGGGCGGTGAGACTGCCGAGATGCCCGGCATGTACGCACCCGGCGAATATGACCTGGCCGGCTTTGCCGTGGGTATTGTGGAAAAGGCCCGTATCATCGACGGCAGTCAGGTTCGTCCGGGAGATGTTCTGCTGGGTCTGGCGGCTTCCGGTCCCCATGCCAATGGTTATTCCCTGATCCGCCGTCTGCTGGAGATCACCGGCGCGGATCTGGACAGCCCCTGCGGCGACGTGACCCTGGGGGATGCCCTGATGGCCCCCACCCGCATTTATGTCAAACCCCTGCTTGAACTGCTGGGCCAGCAGCCTGTCCATGCTCTGGCCCACATCACCGGCGGCGGCATTTTGGAGAATCTGCCCCGGGTGATGCCCGCCGGCACCGTGGCACACATAGACCCCCAGGCCTGGCCAAGACCGCCGGTATTTGAGTGGCTGCAGCAGGCCGGTGGTATCGAGGCGCGGGAGATGTTGCGGACCTTCAACTGCGGTGTGGGGATGATTCTGGTGCTGCCAGAGAGTGCCGTGACCGCCACCGAGACCCTGATGGCCCAGGCAGGTATTGACAGTTGGCGTCTGGGCACCATTGCCGCCGGTGATGGGGAAGCCCGTGTGGAGCTGACCCGCTGATGAAGCCACACCCATTGCCCGGCATCGTGGTGCTCATCTCCGGTTCCGGCACCAACCTGCAAGCGTTGATTGATGGAGTGGCCGAGGGTCGCATCCAGGGCCAGATCCGCGCCGTGATCAGCAACCGCCCCCAGGTGGCTGGACTGGACCGGGCCGATCGCGCCCGGATCCCGGCCCAGGTGATCAATCACCGGGACTTCCCCGACCGGGACACCTTTGATCGGGCACTGATGACAGCCATAGACCTGCATCAACCGGATCTGGTGGTGCTGGCCGGATTCATGCGGGTACTCACCCCGGCCTTTGTGACCCATTACCAAGGCCGCCTGATCAATATCCATCCTTCCCTGTTGCCGGACTTTCGTGGCCTTCATACCCATGAACGCGCCCTGGAAGCGGGTGTCCAACAGCATGGCTGCAGTATCCATTTCGTCAATACAGAACTGGATGGCGGGCCGGTCATCGGGCAGGCTCGCGTACCCGTCCTGCCCGATGACACCCCGCAGACCCTGGCAGCGCGGGTACAGCAACAGGAACATCGGGCCTATCCCCAGGTGGTCCAGTGGTTCTGTCAGGGTCGGCTGACACTTTGCAACGGACAGGTATGGTTTGATGAACACCCCTTACAGGCCCCGCTTGAATTACCCATCGCAGACCAGTGACCGGCATCGTCGCCGATGGCCATCGGTGATCCCGCTGGTGCTGGCTGTCCTGCTGGCTCTGGCGCTGATCCCCACTGCCCAGGCCCAGACCCTGCCCTTTGTTCCGCCCTCCTATACGGCAGAATACCGGGCGCAGAAAATGGGACTGTCAGTGGTGGCCCGGATCACCCTGACCCGGGAGGGGGACCGTCTGCGCTACCGGGCCAGAGTCCGGCCTACCGGGATGCTGTCCTGGGTGCGCAGCGACGAAATTATCGAACAGAGTATCCTGCGCATGACCCCTGCCGGACTGCGCAGCGAGGAATACCTCTACAGTCACACCGGCGCCAGTCGGGACCGGCGCACTGACATTCGTTTTGACTGGGAGACCCTGACCGCCAGTGGCACCCATAATGGCCAGGCCTTCACACTGGACATTCCCGACCGGGCCATCGACCGCTTTGCCCTGCAACTTTCCATGATCCATGACGTATGGCGCGGCCAGCGGGAGTTCACCGAAACCATCGTCGAACCCAATCGCATCCGCACCTATGCATTCACAGTGGGAGAACCTGAAATCATCGACACCCCCATGGGTCGGCTGGAAGCCATTCCAGTGACACGTCATAACGAAGAACGGGACACCACGGTCAGTACCTGGTTTGCCCCTCGCCTTAACTATCTGCCGGTACGTCTGGAGCAGCTCGAAGACGGTGAGCGTCTGGTGCTGACCATCGAGTCGGTGGAGTGGCACGATAGCCGCTGATATGGAACATATCCTCATCCGTGGTGCCCGCACCCACAACCTGCAGAATGTGGATCTGACCCTGCCCAGGGATCGGTTGATCGTGATTACCGGCGTGTCTGGTTCCGGCAAATCCTCCCTGGCCTTCGACACCCTTTTTGCCGAAGGGCAGCGCCGCTATGTGGAATCCCTGTCCGCCTATGCCCGGCAGTTTTTATCGGTGATGGAAAAGCCGGACGTGGATCATATCGAGGGCCTGTCCCCGGCAATTTCCATCGAACAAAAGACCACATCCCATAATCCGCGCTCCACCGTGGGAACCATCACCGAAATCTATGACTACCTGCGCCTGTTGTTTGCTCGTGCAGGTATTCCCCGCTGTCCCGATCACGACACCAGTCTTGAGGCCCAGACCGTCAGTCAGATGGTGGATCAGGTGATGGCGCTGCCCGAAGGGGAAAAGCTCATGTTGCTGGCCCCTGTGATCCAGGGGCGCAAGGGAGAGCATCTGAACGTGCTGGAAGGGTTGCGGACCCAGGGTTATCTGCGCGCCCGCATCGACGGTGAAGTGGTGGAACTGGAAGATCTGCCCAAACTGGAGCCTCGGCGCAAGCACACCATCGAGGTGGTGGTGGACCGTTTCCGGGTGCGGGATGATATCCGGGTACGTCTGGCAGAATCCCTGGAAACCGCCCTGAACCTTTCCGAGGGCATGGCTTTGGTGGTCTGGCTGGAGGCCCCGGAGCGGGCGCCCCTGGTGTTTTCCTCCCGGTTTGCCTGCCCGATCTGCGGCTATGCCATTCCAACACTGGAGCCGCGGCTGTTTTCCTTTAATAGCCCCACGGGGGCCTGCCCCACCTGTGACGGGCTGGGCGTGCAACAGTTCTTCGACCCGGAACGGGTGGTGGCCCATCCACGGCTGAGCCTGGCCGGTGGAGCGGTGCGGGGGTGGGATCGTCGCAACGCTTATTATTTCCAGATGATCCAGAGTCTGGCGCGGCATTACGATTTTGATATTGAAGCGCCTTTTCAGTCCCTGGACCCATCCATTCGCCAGGTGGTGCTCCACGGCAGCGGTGGCACCCGGATCGAATTTGAATATCACAATGAGCGGGGGCGGATTTCCCGCTCCTCCCAGCCCTTTGAAGGGATCATTCCCAATCTGGAACGGCGCTACCGGGAGACGGATTCCAGCGCTGTACGGGAGGAACTGGCCAAGTACCGTGCCCTGCATCCCTGTCCGGACTGCCAGGGTACGCGCCTGAACCGGACCGCCCGTCATGTGTTCATCGGCGACCACACCCTGCCGGCCCTGACCCATCTACCCATCGGCACCGCCCGGCACTTTTTCCAGAACCTGTCCCTGCCCGGCAAGCAGGGCAAGATCGCCGAGAGGATTGTCAGGGAGATTGTGGCCCGGCTGGATTTTCTGGTGAACGTGGGGCTGGATTACCTCACCCTGGACCGATCGGCGGATACCCTGTCCGGCGGCGAGGCCCAACGTATCCGGCTGGCTTCCCAGATTGGCGCCGGTCTGGTGGGGGTCATGTATATCCTGGACGAGCCATCCATCGGCCTGCATCAGCGGGACAACGAACGCCTGCTCAATACCCTGACCTATCTGCGGGATCTGGGCAATACGGTGATTGTGGTGGAACACGATGAAGACGCCATCCGGCGGGCAGATCATGTGGTGGACATCGGTCCGGGAGCGGGTCGTCACGGGGGGCGCATCGTCGCCCAGGGCACCCCGGAAGCGGTCAGCCGTACCCAGGATTCCCTGACGGGGCAGTACCTGTCCGGGCAGCGCCGGATCCAGGTGCCTGCCCGGCGGCATCCGGTGGACCCGGCGCGCCAACTGGTCATCCGGGGCGCCAGCGGCAATAACCTGCGTGATGTGGATCTGTCCATCCCGGTGGGGCTGTTCACCTGCATTACCGGGGTATCCGGTTCCGGTAAATCCACCCTGATCAACGACACCCTCTACCGGGTGATGGCCTTGCGCATCAACCGTGCCGGTGAACAGCCGGCCCCTTATGTGGCCCTGGAAGGCGCAGAACTGTTCGACAAGGTGGTCGATATCGACCAAAGCCCCATTGGTCGCACCCCCCGTTCCAATCCTGCCACCTACACCGGGCTGTTCACCCCCATCCGTGAATTGTTTTCCGGGGTACCGGAAGCCCGTTCACGAGGTTATGCGCCGGGGCGTTTTTCATTCAACGTAAAAGGTGGCCGTTGCGAGGCCTGTCAGGGGGACGGGGTCATCAAGGTAGAGATGCATTTTCTGCCGGATATCTATGTGCCCTGTGATGTCTGCAAGGGCAAGCGCTACAACCGGGAGACTCTGGAGATTCGTTACAAGGGCAACACCATTCATGACGTGCTGGACATGACGGTGGAGGATGCCCTGGCGTTTTTCCAGGCGGTGCCGGCCCTGCGACGCAAACTGGAAACCCTGATGGATGTAGGGCTGTCCTACATTCAGTTGGGGCAAAATGCCACCACCTTGTCCGGCGGCGAGGCCCAGCGGGTGAAGCTGGCGCGGGAGCTGTCAAAGCGGGATACCGGTCGCACCCTGTATATCCTCGACGAGCCCACCACCGGGCTGCATTTTCATGATGTGGAACAATTGCTCAAGGTGTTGCATCGTCTGCGGGATCACGGCAACACGGTGGTGGTGATCGAGCATAATCTGGATGTGATCAAAACAGCGGACTGGCTCATTGATCTGGGGCCGGAAGGGGGAGGAGGGGGTGGCGAAATCATTGCCACGGGGACGCCAGAGCAGGTTGTTGCCGAACCCCGATCATACACAGGGCGTTTTCTGGCGCCGATGCTGGCGCTGGCCCCCGTCGTGTGATCGAATACGGTCCTTAAGGGTAAGTCGGCGAAGTACCCGAACGCCCACATCGGCCTGTAGACAGGCTATTCTCTGGTGGGCGGATGGATAAATTCCAGCCTTGCCCCCCACAATCAAGATACAATGGACGATTTCTGTTTTCAGGAGCGATCTCATGGCGAAAGGCATCAACAAGGTCATCCTCATCGGCAATCTGGGCAATGACCCGGACGTGAAATACATGCCCAGTGGGGCCGCTGTGGCCAACGTGAGCCTGGCGACCGCGGAACGCTGGAAGGACAAGCAGACCAATGACTGGACCGAACGCACCGAGTGGCACCGCCTGGTGTTCTTCGGGCGTCTGGCGGAAATCACCGGTGAATATCTACGCAAGGGTTCCCAGATTTATGTGGAGGGTCGCCTGCAGACCCGGGAATGGGAAAAAGACGGTATCAAGCGCTATACCACCGAGATCGTGGTCAATGAAATGCAGATGCTGGGCGGTCGCAGCGGAGGCAGTTCCACCGAGTTTGGCAGCCAGCGCAGCAGCCCCCATCATGATGACGGCAGACCAGCCCCAGCCCCCCGGCAAGCCCCAGCCCCGGCCCCGGTTGCTTCATCCAATCGCCCGGCACAAGAAGATTTCGAGGACGATATTCCGTTTTAGATTCCACTAAAGTCGGAAATGTCGAATAAATTAATAAATAGCCCGCAGTAGCGGGCTATTCTTATTGGCTATCCGATTTCCGTGATTGAGACGGATTCATAGCTTTTCTGGTGGAGGAAGAATTGCCTCTGCATCCGGGTGGCATCCGGCGAGGAAATCCATCATCTCCGTGGCGTCCTTCGAGAGATAGAAGCGCACCATCTTCTCGTTGAACTCTTGTACTTTGGCCGCTGGCACGCTGATCGCGTCGATACCATGCGACATGAGCACACCGTTCATCATGAAGCGCGAGGTGCGCTTGTTGCCATCGAAGAAAAATTGCTGCAACGTGCCGAACAGAAAGAAAGCCGTTGCACGTTCAAATGGTTCGCACTCTTGTAGTGCTGTCACGCCTTCGTTGAACACTCGGTTCAGTTCCGGTGCGCCGGGTAGTGTCGGCAACGGCGTGTAGCGCCCACGCTCGCCGAGGCCCACATCCGGGGTGTAGTTCGTCTCTTGCCCTTCGCCACGGAATATGCCCCATTCCAAGGCTTCCTTGCGAACGACAATGCCGTTCAGTTCGATGAACACATTCTTGGTCAGAGAGAACTGACCACTCTTGACTATCGTCAGCAGGCGCTTGGAGCTTTCCGCGAGGTTCAGAATTTGCTCTTGATCGGAAATCTTCCGTCCTCCGACAGTCACGCCATCTAACAGGGTCTTGATCTCGGGAAAGGTTAAAGGGTTGCCTTCGAGCACCGAAGCATCCCAGACAAACTCAGGCAACATCTTGTGAAAGCGGAAGCAGACCCGCTCAAGCGAGTGCGTCGGTACTGTCGTCGGCACCGCCGATCTGTCCCATCGGAAACCAAGCGCATCAAAGAGGGTCATGTTGCTGCACTCCATCAATCATTTAACACGGATTTATGATAGAAACTGAAGTTTCCGAATTTCCCTCACGCTGCGAGCGCCAGTAGCCGTGAGATCAGGGTATTTTGTGGTGATTTTGGCGAATCCGGGCAACGGATACC
>NZ_FOFO01000037.1 GCF_900110965.1 Ectothiorhodospira magna | reverse complement strand
GCCGCTGGAATGAGGCGCCCCTCGCGGTCCCAGCGCTGCAGGGTCTTGACCGAAACACCCAGCCGCTTCGCCGCCTTGCCTGTACTCATGGTGTTTTCCATAAGTCAAGAGTACACTATTGCGCACTTTTTGAAAGAATAGATTCTAGCTCCTGCGGAGGTTCACCCACGATTCGAACCTCGGTGACCAAAGACACCCCGTAACGGGCCTGGACCTGATCCTGTACCCGTTGAATCAGGGCTTCCACGTCTGCAGCCCTGGCCGAACCGGTATTGATAATGAAATTGGCGTGTTTTTTCGAAACCTGGGCGCCGCCCATGGTCACCCCTTTCAGACCTGCCCCTTCAATCAGTCGGGCCGCATGATCCCCTGGAGGATTGCGAAATACCGAACCACAGGAAGGCAGTCCAATGGGCTGGGTCTGGTTGCGCTGCGCCAGCAGCGCCCGGACCCGTTCCCTGGAGTCGGCGCCAACACCGGGGGCAAAGGCCAGCACAGCCTCCACAAACCAGCCTTCCCGACGCCCTTGTACCTGACGATACCCCACTTCATAATCCTGACGGTTACACACCTGCAGGCCACCATGCCGGTCCATGATGGTCACCTGTTCCACATGGGACCAGGTGTCATCCCCCCAGGCACCGGCGTTCATGGCCAAAGCCCCACCCAGGGCGCCAGGAATACCGGCCAAAAATTCGCCACCGGCCAGATCATGCCCGGCACAGAAACGGGATAGTTTCGCACAAGTGACCCCTGCTCCGCTTCTGACCCGATGACCGGGCAGGGTACACAGGGTATTGAGCGCCCCGGTATAGGCAATCACCGTACCCCGGATACCGCCGTCCCGCACCAGAATATTGCTGCCCAGCCCCAGCCAGAACAGCGGTTCATCCCTTTGCAGACCCGACAGAAATGACACCAGATCATCCAGGTCTGCTGGTCGGTACCAACGATCTGCAGGCCCCCCGATCCGCCAGGAGGTATGACGGGCCATGATTTCATTGATACGCAACTCGCCGCGTAAAGGGGGACGGGAAGCGGTCACGGCTGTGCTCCCAGCATCTCCGGCAAACTGGCAGCCAGGGCGCCCACATTACCCGCCCCCTGGGTCAGCAGCACATCTCCGGGCTGGAGCACCCCCCGCAGCACATCCACTAGACGCGCCGGGGTATCCACAAACACCGGTTCCACCCGACCCCGGGCGCGCACTGCCCTGGCCAGGGCACGACCTCCGGCAGCCGGGATGGGCGCTTCTCCGGCCCCGAAAACATCCAGCAGCACCAGCACATCCGGGTCGGACAGTACCTCGGCAAAGTCCTCGAACAGATCCAGGGTGCGGCTGTAGCGGTGAGGCTGAAATACCAGCACCAGCCGCCGCCCCGGAAAGGCAGACCGGGCAGCCGCCATGGTGGCTGCCACTTCGGTGGGATGATGACCGTAATCATCCACCAGCAGAATATCCCCCATGAGGGTCTGCAGGGTGCCATAGACCTGAAAGCGCCGACCAATGCCCTCAAAGGCCCGCAGCCCGCGCTGGATGGCGGCATCATCCACCCCCAGCTCATGGGCCACCGCCACCGCCGCCAGGGCATTGAGCACATTGTGGCGACCGGGCAGATTGAGGGTCACCGACAGGGGGTGATCCCGCCCTGGCAGCATCAGGTCAAAATGGGTACAGACCCCATCCGGGCGCAGGCAGCGCGCCATGACATCCGCGCCCTGGTCGATACCGTAGGTCAGCATGGGGCGACCTATGCGGGTGATCAGACGGCGGATTTGCGGGTCGTCCACACACAGTACCGCCAGCCCGTAAAAGGGCAGATGGTGCAAAAATTCCAGAAACGTCTCCCGTAAACGGGAAAAATCCCCCTCATAGGTGGCCAGGTGATCGGCATCAATATTGGTCACCACCGAAATCATCGGTTGCAGACACAAAAAGGACGCATCACTCTCATCTGCCTCGGCCACCAGATAGCGACCCTGACCCAATCGGGAATGACTGGCAGTGCTGTTGAGCCGCCCCCCGATGACAAAGGTAGGGTCCAACCCGCCCTCTGCCAGCAAACTGGCCACCAGACTGGTGGTGGTGGTCTTGCCATGGGTACCTGCCACGGCAATGCCGTAGCGAAAACGCATCAGCTCGGCCAGCATTTCCGCCCGGGGGACAATGGGAATACGCTGTGCCTGGGCAGCCTGCAATTCCGGGTTGTCGGGGCGGATGGCACTGGACACCACCAGTACATCCGCCTGCTGTACATGGGCAGGATCATGCCCCCGGCAAACCACCACACCCAGACCTTCCAGACGCCGGGTGACACTGTTATCGGCGATGTCCGAGCCCGTAACCTGATAGCCCAAATTGGCCAGCACCTCGGCAATGCCACCCATGCCAGAACCGCCAATTCCCACAAAATGAATCCGGCGGATACGTCGCATACCGATGGAGGTATCAGACATGGTCATGGGTGCTGCCCTTCTCCCGCCAGGGCAAGACAGGCCTCAGCCACCTGACGGGCGGCCTCGGGACGGGCCAGGGTCCGCGCCCGACAGGCCATATCCTGCAACCGGGGACGGTCCAGGGTAGCCAGCCAGCTGGCCAGTTCTTCAGGGTCCAACCCATCCTGCCGGATGATCCTGGCAGCCCCGACCTCGGACAGATGACGGGCATTGGCCTGCTGATGGTCATCCACCGCATGGGGATAGGGCACCAGCAGGGCGGCCATGCCAGCGGCGGCCAACTCGGAAACCGTCAGCGCCCCTGCCCGACAGATCACCAGATCTGCCCAGGCATAGGCCTCGGCCATGTCTTCGATAAAGGCGGTCACCGTGGCCTGGACGCCAGCCTGATCATAGGCCTGACGGGCCTGCTCCAGGGTACGTGTCCCGGCCTGATGACGAACCAGCGGGCGAGCGGCCACGGGCATTTGGGCCAGGGCGTTGGGCACCTGGGTATTCAGGGCCAGGGCGCCCAGGCTGCCACCCACCACCAGCAACCGTAACGGACCTTCCCTGCCCGCCATACGAATGGCCGGGTCAGGCAATGCCCGAATGTCCTCCCGCACCGGATTGCCCACTGTCACCGCCTGACGGGCCGGGGGAAAGGTGCCCGCAAAGGCTTCCAGCACCAGATCCGCCCGCCCGGCCAACCAGCGATTGGTCATCCCGGCAATGGCATTTTGCTCGTGAATCACCAGGGGGTAGCCCAGGGCAGCGGCCATCAATCCCCCCGGACCGGAAGCAAATCCCCCCAGCCCCAGTACAGCCCGGGGCTTGAGTCGCATCAGCAGCAGCAACGCCGCCCACAGGGCCACCCCCAGTCGCCAGGGGGCCAGCAGCCAGGCAGTCAGTCCCTTGCCCCGCAGACCACTGACCGGCAACACATGAAACTCGATCCCCGCCGCCGGCACCAGTCGGGCCTCCAGGCCCGTGGCAGTACCCAGCCAGCAGATGGATTCTCCCTGGGCACGCAGCTGCTCAGCCACCGCCAGACCCGGAAATACATGCCCCCCGGTTCCACCGGCCATGATCAAAATAGGCCGCCGACTCATGGCCTGCTCCCCCGCAGGTGGCGAAGCCGAAAATAGTCACTTTCCACCGTTTCCCGATGGACCCTGGCCAGCAGTCCCACCGCAGCACAAGTCACCAGCATGGAACTGCCGCCATAGCTCATCAGGGGCAAGGTCAGCCCCTTGGTGGGCAAAATACCCATGTTCACCCCCATGTTGATGAAAGCCTGTAAACCAATCCAGATACCGATGCCGTAGGCCAGATAGGCACCAAACAGTTGCCCCGCCCGCTCGGCGGCCTGGGCAATGGCGAAGCTGCGCCAGAGGAACACACCATAAAGGGCCACCACCACCACAATACCCACCAGTCCCAGTTCTTCGGCCAGTACGGCGAACAGAAAATCATTGTGGGCTTCTGGCAGATAAAAGAGCTTTTGCACACTGCCCCCCAATCCCACACCGAACCAGGAACCACTGCCAATGGCAATCAGGGACTGGGTGAGCTGAAATCCGGTATTGAAGGGATCGGTCCAGGGGTCCATAAAACCGGTCAGACGGGCCACCCGATAAGGGGTTTGAATGGCCAGCCAGGCCATGCCCACCACCGTGACCCCCATCAGCATGAAGAATTGCCACAATCTGGCTCCACCCAGAAACAACATCCCCAGGGCGATGGCCATGATCACCACAACGGCACCAAAATCCGGCTGCATCAGCAGGGGAATGGCCGCCACCATCAACAGCAGCAAAGGTTTGGCAAACCCGATAAAGGTGTCATGAACCTGCTGGGCATGGCGGACCAGATAACCGGCCAAATAGAGGGTCAGCAACAGCTTGGCCACCTCGGATACCTGCAGATTGAACAGGCCCAGGGAAATCCAGCGGGTGGAACCGTTGACGGTATTGCCCACTCCCGGCACCAGCACCAGGATCAGTAGCAGATAGGTACACAGCAGCAGCACAGGCCCCATGGCCTGCCACCAGGAAAGCCGCAGATGGTAGAGCAGAACAGCCACCCCTACCCCAAGGACAATAAAAATCGCCTGTCGCACCAGAAAGTAAAAAGGATCGCCCAGACTACGGTCGGCAATACCGATGGATGCCGATCCCACCATCACCAGCCCCAGCCCCAGCAAGGCTGTGACCGACAGCGCCAGTCCCAGGTCGATCTTCTGTTGCACCGCCATCTTCAGAAGGCTATCCCCTCCCCTGGAAGCCTGCGGATCAGCATATCCCATGGATCAACCTCCGTACCTCGGCCTCGAAAACCTCGCCCCGATGGGCATAGCTGCGGAACATGTCCAGACTGGCACAGGCAGGAGAAAGCAATACCGTGTCCTCGCGTCGGGCCAGTCGGGCCGCCTCGGCCACGGCCTGTGCCATATCGGTGACCCGTATCACCGGCACCACATCCCCTAAAGCCTGCTCAATGAGGGCGGCATCCTGGCCCAGCAGGACCACAGCCCGGGTCCGGGTTGCAGCCACGGCCCGCAGGGGTGAAAAATCCTGCCCCTTGGCCTGACCCCCAGCAATCAGCACCACCTTGCCCGGCAGCCCCTCCAGAGCCGCCAGTGTGGACCCCACATTGGTCCCCTTGGAGTCGTTGTACCACTGCACCCCTTCCAGACTCGCCACCCATCGGCACCGGTGGGGCAAACCGGCAAACCGGCCCAGCACCGTGGTCATGGTGGCCATTGGCAGACCTGCCGCATCGCCCAGGGCCAGAGCCGCCAGGGCATTGGCAACATTATGGGCACCCACCATGAGCAGGGCCGACGCCGCCAACAAGGGTTGGTCACCCCGATACAGCCAGGGCGCCCCGTCTTGTAATCCCACGCCATAATGCCCGGCAGCAGGCATATCCAGACCAAAACTCACCCGCTGTTGCCCGCCGGCCATGGCCGCCACCAGCTGATCCTCCCGGTTGAATATGGCCACCTGGGCCTTGTTGAAAATCCGTGCCTTGGCTTGCGCGTAATCCTCCATCCCGGTATAGCGGTCCAGATGATCGGCAGACAGGTTAAGCACCGCAGCCCCCAGGCAATCAAGGCTGTGGGTGGTTTCCAGTTGAAAGCTGGATAACTCCAGCACATACAGCTCCGGTGCCGGCTGGATGGTCAGCAGGTCCAGGGCGGGGGTGCCCAGGTTGCCCCCCATGGCCACCTTCAGCCCTGCCGCCCGCGCCATTTCCCCCACCAGGGTGGTCACCGTACTTTTGCCGTTGGAGCCGGTGACCGCCAGTACCGGGGCATCAACATCCTGGGCAAAGAGTTGGATATCGCCCATCACGGTGACCCCGGCGGCCTGGGCGGCCTGGATGGCAGGCTCCCGAAGGCTGACCCCCGGACTCACGATCAGACGGGAAAAACCGGCCAGGACAGTGCTGTCCAATGGCCCGCACAACACCGGAACAGCCGGCGCAAAAGACCGTAACCTCGCCAGCCCCGGCGGGGAATGACGGGTATCAGCCACCCAGAAGGTTTCTCCCCGGCCAGCCAGATACCGGGCCACGGAAAGGCCCGTGGCACCCAGTCCCACGATCAGCGTTGTGGCCTGTGTGGTCACCTGGTCCTCACCGGATTTTCAGGGTGGCCAATCCGATCAGCACCAGCACCACGGTGATGATCCAGAACCGTACAATCACCCGGGGTTCGGGCCAGCCCTTGAGTTCAAAATGGTGATGTAAAGGCGCCATACGAAAAATACGCCGCCCGGTCAGTTTGTAGGAGGCCACCTGCAAAATCACCGACAGGGTTTCGATCACAAATATCCCGCCCATGACCACCAGTACGATCTCCTGCCGGGTGGCCACCGCCAGCAGGCCCAGGGCCGCCCCCAGAGCCAGCGCCCCCACATCCCCCATAAACACCTGGGCCGGATAAGCATTGAACCAGAGAAACCCCATGCCGGCGCCCACCAGGGCGGCAGCAAATACGGTCAGATCCCCCACTCCCGGCACAAAGGGAATCCCCAGGTAATCGGCAAAGATGGCATGGCCTGAGACATAGGCAAACACCCCCAACGCCCCGGCCACCAAGACACAGGGCATGATAGCCAGCCCATCCAGACCATCAGTCAGATTGACCGCATTGCTCGAACCGACAATCACCAGCCAGGTCAGGGGAATGAACCATAGCCCCAGGTCAATGGCCACATCCTTGAAAACCGGCACGATCAAGGTGGTTTCCACGGGGGTCTGGGCGGTATGGAACAAAAACAGGGCGGTGAGCAGGGCCACCAGGCTCTGCCAGAAGAATTTTTTGCGGGCCGACAATCCCCGGCTGTTGCCATAACGCAACTTCAAGTAATCGTCCACGCCGCCGATAAGCCCAAACAGCAGCGTCACCAGCAACACCACCCAGACGAAGCGATTGGTCAGATCACTCCATAACAGGGTGCTCACGGCCACCGCCACCAGAATCAGGGCACCCCCCATGGTGGGAGTACCCGCCTTGCTGAAATGGGTCTGGGGACCATCGCTGCGCACCGGCTGACCGATTTTGTAGCGGGCCAGATGACGAATCATCGCCGGTCCCACCATAAACGCGATCAGCAGTGCAGTGAGCACCCCCAGGATGGCCCGCAGGGTCAGGTACTGAAATACACTGAACGCCGTATAGTATTGACTGAGATACTCAAACAGAATGAGCAGCATGCCCATCATCTCCCGATTGTTCTTGTGGCTGCTTCCACGTCGGCGCCCCTGCCATCATCAACCGTTCCATCCTCTGTCCACGGGAGCCCTTGACCAGAACCACCACTTCCGGTCCCAGATACCTGGCCAGAGCCGTGGACAACCGGGCCTGATCCTGGAAATGTTCTCCCCCCTCACCAAAGGCCAGTACCGCCTGCTGGCTCAGTGGACCCACAGCCAGCAACCGATCCACGCCCATGGTCCTTGCAAAGGCACCCACCTCCCCATGCAGGGCCGCGGCATCCACCCCCAGCTCCCCCATATCCCCAAGCACCAGGATGCGCTGTCCAGCCTGTTCTGCCAGCACCTGAATCGCCGCCCGCACCGAGGCAGGATTGGCATTGTAACTGTCATCAATGAAGTGACTACCCGCCGGCCCCGGACGGGGCACCAGGCGTCCGGGGGCAGGACGCACCGAGGCCAGCCCCGTGGCCAGGGTCGGGCCGTCAATACCCAGGGCATGGGCGGTAGCCGCCGCCGCCAGGGCGTTGAGCCGGTTATGATGGCCGGCCAGGGGCAGGGAAACCTGGACCTGGGTATCGGGCAAATGGATCAACAGGGCTTGATCATGGATGTCTCCCCGAACCTGAGCCTGTTGCGACAGACCAAACAACACCACAGGCCGATCCCGGTTCATGGCCTGCCACAACGGTGCATGGGGATCATCGGCATTGATCACAGCCACCCCCTGCGCCCCCAGTCCCTGAAAAATCTCCCCCTTGGCCCGGGCTACGCCTTCGATACTGCCAAATCCCTCCAGATGGGCCGGGCCGGCATTGGTAATCAGGGCCACATCGGGCCGGGCAATACGGGTCAACAAGGCAATGTCCCCAGCCTGGCTGGCCCCCATCTCGATCACTGCAAAACGGTGGGTCGGCGACAGGCGCAGCAGGGTCAACGGCACACCAATGTCGTTGTTCAGATTGCCCGGCGTGGCCCAGGTGGCCCCCCGACAGCCCAGAATGGCTGCCAGCATTTCCTTGACCGTGGTTTTGCCATTGCTGCCCGTCAGTCCAACGAGGGTGGCCGGGCAATGGCGACGCCATCCTGCCGCCAGATCGGCCAGGGCCTGGCGGGTATCCTCCACCAGCACCCAGGGCCGGTCACCGGCCTTCTCCGGCACCCGACTCACCAACAAACCGGCAACAGGAAGATCAGGGTGGATAAAATCGTGGGCATCAAAGCGCGGCCCCTGAAGGGCCACGAACAACTGCCCCGCTGCTACCGCCCGACTGTCAATGGAGACCCCGCATACCTCCCGGTCGGCGCCGTACAGACGCCCTCCGGTGAGGGCCGCCACCTGGGCCATGGAAAGCTGCATCATGTTTCTCTCTCCACCAGTCCACGGACCAGCGCCCGGTCACTGAAAGGATGGGGTTCATCACCAAAAATCTGCCAGGTCTCATGACCCTTGCCGGCCACCAGGATCACATCCTCCGGTGCAGCCTGCTGGAAGGCATGGCGAATGGCGGTTTCCCGGTCCATTTCTATCTGCACCCCGGTCGTGTGGGTAAAACCAGCCTGGATGGCACGGATAATGGCCTGGGGAGACTCATGTCTGGGATTGTCACTGGTCACCACCACCCGATCAGCATGGCGCTGGGCCATGGCAGCCATCAGGGGTCTTTTGCCAGGATCCCGATCACCACCGCAGCCAAATACGCACCACAGCTGTCCACGGCAATGGGTCCGCAAGGCTTGCAACACCTGGGCCAGGGCCAGGTGGGTATGGGCATAGTCCACCACCATCATCGGCCCTCGTCGCCCCCGGAAACATTCCATCCGCCCCGGCACCGCCGGGGCACGGCCCAATCGCTCCAGGGCATCGGCAAGACGGACATCCAGGCTCAACAGGGCCGCCAGCACAGCCAGCAGGTTTTGCAGGTTAAACTGCCCCAGCCAGGGGCTTTCCAGTTCTCCCGTCCCCCAGGGGGTGGTGATATGGGCGCGGATGCCGCCGGCGTGAAACACTGGCCGGGTCGCCAGCACCTGATCATGACCGCCGGATCCAGGCTGCAGGCCGTAACCCAGCACCGGCACGGTCACCCGGTCCGCCAGGGCCATGCCAAAGGGATCGTCCAGATTCAGGATGGCGGTGTTCAGGCCAGGCCAGGTAAACAACCGCGCCTTGGCCTGGCCATAGGCCTCCACGGTGCCGTGATAATCCAGATGGTCCCGCCCCAGATTGGTGAGGATGGCCACGTCGATATCAGTCCCCGTCACCCGACCCTGGTCCAGGGCATGGGACGACACTTCCATGACCACCTGATGCAGGTTATCCCGAACCATATCCGCCAGCAGGGCCTGCAGGGCGATACCATCGGGCGTGGTCAGGCCCGGTGCCCCCAGCGCCCCCCAACGCCCACTGCCCAGGGTGCCGATCACACCACAGGGCCGGGATTCACGATCCAGGGCACCTGCCAGACATTGGGATACCGAAGTCTTGCCATCGGTACCGGTCACCCCTACCACTCGCATGGACCGGGAGGGATGCCCATGAAAACGGGCCGCCAGTTCTCCGACCCGTTCCCTCAGTCGGGGCACCGCCACACAGGGCACCGGCAGCCGGGGTGGGTCCACCGCCGCCGGCTCCCAGAGTACGGCCACCACGCCCCGCTGCACTGCTTCCCCGGCATGGATCAGGCCGTGATGACGGGAACCCGCCACGGCCAGAAACACCTCGCCGGGCTTTGCCCGGCGACTGTCAAGACACAGGCCGGACACAGGCCGGTCGAGGCCATCTGGTAATGGGTGTTCATCGGTCAACAGGTCAGACAGCAGCATCCAGGCCGCCGGTGAAGGGTGACGGCTCATGCGGCAGCGTCCTCATTCTCCCGGGCAACGGACTGCAGATCAGGCAGATTGTCGGGGGGAATGTCCATCAGACGCAGGGCGTCCCGCATCACCGCGCCAAACACCGGCGCCGCCACCTGGCCACCGAAATACTGGTCGCCACCGGGTTCGTCAATGATCACCACCATCACCAGACGGGGGTCGCTGGCCGGCGCCATGCCGGCAAACAGGGCCAGGTACACCCCCTTGGCATAATGGCCATCCACCAGCTTGCGGGCCGTGCCGGTCTTGCCGGCAACCCGGTAGCCCTCCACCGAGGCACGAATACCGGTGCCCTCACGGGACACCGCCACTTCCAGCATGTGCATCAGACTGTGGGCGGTATGGGGACTCATGACCCGGTAAGCCTCCCGGGGGGCGTCGGACATCACCAGTCGAGGCATAAACATCACCCCTTCGTTAGCAATGGCGCCATAGGCCTGGGCCAGTTGCAAAGGGGTGATGGACAGGCCATAGCCAAAGCCCATGGTGGCCCGCTCCACGTCACGCCAGTGAAGGAAGTCGCGCAAATTGCCGCCGGCCTCCCCCGGAAAACCGCTGCCGGTGCTGCGACCAAAACCTGCACGGTAGAAGGTTTCCCAAAGCTGTTGAGGCTCGACAGCCAGGGCCAGCTTGCTGGCCCCCACGTTGGAGGACTTGCTGATCATGGTGGTCAGATCGATGAGGCCATAATTGCGGATGTCGGTCACCGTATGGCGTCCCACCCGCATCCGGCCCGGACTGGTCTGCAACAGGGACTCCTTCTGAAACTGACCACTTTCCAGGGCCGCCACCACGGTAAAAGGCTTGATGGTGGAACCCGGCTCGATCAGGTCGGTGACCGTCCGGTTGCGGGCGCTGTCCCCCCGCAGGGTGCCCCGATTGTTCGGGTTGTAGGAGGGCTGATTGACCATGGCCAGCACATCGCCATTGCGGGCGTCCATGATCACCGCAGAGCCGGCCCGCGCCCCGTGAGCCTGCACCGCGGCCTTGAGTTCCCGATAAGCCAGGTACTGCAACCGTTGATCGATGGTCAGGGCCAGATCCTGGCCCGGTCGGGCAGGCCGGATATTTTCCACGTCACGAATCACCCGACCCAGGCGGTCCCGCAACACCCGCTTGGCCCCTGGCTCACCGGTCAGCCAGTCGTTGTAGGCCAGCTCCAGCCCTTCCTGACCACGGTCATCAATATTGGTAAAACCCAGCACATGGGCAGACACTTCACCCATGGGATAGTAGCGACGGTATTCCCGCTGCAGGGCCACACCCGGTACCCGCAATGCCATCACCTGCGCCCCCAGATCCGGGTTGACATGGCGCCGCAGATAGACAAATTCCCGCTCGGCCCGGTTCAGCAGCCGCTGATGCAAATCCTGGGGATTCATCTCCAGCAATTGGGCCAGGGCCACCAGATGCTGTTCCGGGTGACTTAGGGTTTCCCTGGGATTGGCCCAGACGCTGTCCACCGGCGTGCTCACCGCCATGGGTTCGCCATGACGATCCACAATCATGCCCCGGTGGGCAGGCAGGGACACCACCCGCAGATGCCGGGCGTCCCCCTGGCCCTGAAGAAAATCCTGCTGCACCACCTGCAGATCCACGGCCCGCACCAGTACCGCCACGAAAGCCAGGGCAAAGGCCCCCAGTACCACGCGCCGCCGCCAGTGAGAAACCATCGTTATAATCCCCAATCACTCCAACAGGATGACAGTGGAGCGGGTGTTGGGCAGACGCATGTTGAGGCGACTGCCGGCCACCTCCTCGATCCGGCCGTGGGTCGCCCAGGTGCTCTGTTCCAACTGCAACTGCCCCCACTCGATGTTCAATTCGTCACGCAATCTCAGTTCCGCCTGCAAGGCAGTAAACAACAGCCGGCTTTGATGCTTGCTGTATATTACGGCCTGGGCACTGATCACCACCATCAAAAACAGTACCGCCAATGGTAACAGACGCCAGCTCACGGCAGGCGCTCGGCCACCCGCAGCACTGCGCTGCGCGCTCTGGGATTATCCGCCAATTCACAGGGAGACGGGCGCAGGGCCTTGCCGATTCGCAGCAGGGTTCTGCCCGGTGGCGGTGTGGTCACCGGCAATCCCCTGGGCAACGGCTCACCCTCCGACTGCCGCCGGATAAATCGCTTGACCATGCGGTCCTCCAGGGAGTGAAAACTGATCACCACCAACCGGCCCGCCGGGGCCAGCACCTCCGGCAACATGGCCAGACAGGTGGCCAAGGCCTCCAGTTCACCATTGATATGCAGCCGGATGGCCTGAAAACTGCGGGTGGCCGGATGCTTGTGCCTCTCGTGGCGAGGAATGGCCTCGGCCACCAGGGCGGCCAGTTGTCCTGTCCGTTCAATGGGTGTTTCCAGACGCCGGGTCACCAGATGACGGGCAATGCGCCGGGCAAAGCGCTCCTCTCCAAGTACCCGCAGCACCTGGGCAATATCATCTTCGTCAGCCCGCGCCAGCCACTGGGCGGCTGACTCCCCCCTGGACGGGTCCATGCGCATGTCCAGCGGACCATCCCGCATGAAACTGAATCCCCGTTCCGGGGTATCCAGCTGGGGGGAAGATACGCCCAGGTCCAGCAACACACCATCCACCCGTCCCGCCAGTTCCAGGGCCTGCAGCCGGGGCAGTAACTGATCAAAGGAACATCGTAAAAACTGACAGCGGGCATCTCCAGCGAACTGCTCCAGGGCCACCGCTTCAGCCTCCGGATCCTGATCCAGGGCGATCAGACGACCGGTATCATTGAGCCGTTCACGGATGGCAGCACTGTGTCCACCCCGCCCGAAAGTGCCGTCCACGTACAGGCCGTCGGGACGAATACGCAATCCTTCAAGCGCCTTATCCAGCAACACCGGACAATGGAGCGGGTCTTTAGACGAGGCATGATGCATCAGTTCCTGTTGCTCCGAATTTCATACTCGAAAGTGCTGATTCGGTGATTCGCTCTCCGTTGATAGCGCCCGGGTTTGGGCGAGCAACTGGAGTCCTGGTTGAGCAGTCCCAACCGGAGGCGCTCAGTCCGTTCCAGCAAGATCGCCTTGACCCGCTTGAACGGAGTGAACCGC
>NZ_FOFO01000009.1 GCF_900110965.1 Ectothiorhodospira magna | reverse complement strand
GTCGAGTTGGCATTTTCGCCGGCCAGTTCCTTCAGGTAGGCACGGGCAAATTCAACATTCATTGACATAGTACTTTCTCCAGTCAGTCAGCTTAGATGGGGCTATGGTGCACCACTTGTCGCGCTGCAATCAAGCTTGATACACCGACCCTATCAATCTTTGGGCTGCTTTTCACAGCCGCTCATCCAAAATTCATCAACGAAGCCGCAACCCTGGCGGGACGACGGACGACAGGATACCACAAAGCCTCCCTTGATCCTGAAATACACAGCATCAAAAGGAGGCTTCATGGTCTACACTGCCCCCGGCAGGCCCGCCGAAGCGGGCTGCACGGTGACGTCTTCAAGGCTGCTCATGGCCTGAGAATCAGAACGTGAGCCAATCATTCCAGCCTTCAACATTGCCGATGGCCTGAATGGCCTCGGTGCCATCAAGCGCACCCACGGCATCCACAATATCCTGGGTTGCCGCACCCTCTAAGACCAGGGTCCAGGAAGGATTGTTGACCTCGCCCACCAAAGGCAACGTGATGGCCGGCCCTTCGAAGGTCACATTGATGTCGCCATTACCAGTATTCACCGACACGGTGTCGATGGCATCGACAAGGCCCGGCAGGGTGATCTTGTCGCCGGCGGTGAAGTGGGTCAGGTTGACAATGCCCAGGGTCACATCAGCGGTGCTGGTCAATGTGAATTCCACATTGGCGTTGTCATCACCACGGAGATCGTTCAGATTCACGCCGTAGTTGTAGATGGTGTAGCCGATCTCTGCAAGATCAAGGGTCAGCTCACCATAACCGCTGTCCGGGTCATTGACATCGAAGTTGACCTGTACGGCATCAACGTCCTGATCAGGGGCTTGGGTAGGCGCATCGGTGGGCGCATCGGTGGGCGCATCGGTAGGTGCCTCGGTGGGCGCCTCGGTAGGCTCCTCGAAGGTGAGCCAGTCATTCCAGCCCTCGATAGCGCCGATGGCCTGGATGGCCTCAGTGCCGTCAAGCGCGCCCACAGCGTCCACAACCTCCTGAGTTACCGCATCCTCGAAGACCAGGGTCCAGGAAGGATTGTTGACCTCGCCCACCAAAGGCAGTGTGATGGCCGGACCATCGAGAGTCACATTGATGTCGCCATTGTCAGTATTCAACGACACGGTATCAACGGCATCCATGAGGCTCGGCAGGGCGATTCTGTCACCTGCGGTGAAGTTGGTCAGGTTGACGATACCCAGGGTCACGTTCGCGGTGTTACCCAGTACGAACTGAATATTGGCGTTGTCATCACCACGGAGGTCGTCCAGGTCCGCGCCGTAGTTGTAGATGGTGTAGCCAATATCTGCAAGATCAAGGGTCAACTCACCAAAACCGCTGTCCGGGTCATCGACGTTGAACTTGATCACCTTGAGAGCACCATCCGGGGCGTCGGTCGGGGCGTCCGTCGGGGCTTCGGTCGGGGCTTCGGTCGGCGCTTCGGTCGGGGCTTCGGTTGGGGCTTCGGTCGGGGCTTCATCGATCGGAGGCTGGCCCAATGTCTCCTTCGCAAGGACAGCGGATGCCTTAGCTGCAGCGGTGCCACCAACACTGGCAGCAGTCACGTCGAACAGATTGGAGAACATGTTCCCATACTCCAGGGTTCCCCGCTCGGCAATGCCGGAGAATTCCAGAGCGCCAGCACCGCCGGCAGCAGCTGGGTTCCAGCTGATGGTACCCGTGAATACCTTCTCCACATTGGGGTTGGCAATGTTATTGCCGAGAACGGCGTTGCCATCCGCATTCAGTTCGATCTGCTGATCCTGAACCACGCGCACCACGAACTTGCTGCCATGCATGTTCTGGGCCGCAGCCACATTACCTACATTGATGGAGGCAACGAAATCATTCAGGGCGCGCTGGACCATGCCGGCAGTGAGACCGCTGAAGTCCTTGGGCAAGGAGCCTGCATTGGCAGTCAGGCCAGAAGCGCTGGTCCACAGATCGCTCAGGCTGACCATGACCACTGCATTGTGATCGAAGGTGTTACCCGGAACACCAGCGACACCTGCCGCGTTCACAAAGCTGAACGGCACCTGCTGATCAACCCGGTTGGTGGCATTGTTGGAGGTGCCACGGGCTGCTGCCGCTGCGTCCAGATAGGCGGTAAAGTCGATCTGGTCGGCAACCGTACCCGGCGTTGCGCTGGTACCCGTGTTGAAGTTCATGACGGTGTTATGACCGAAATTACCTTCCAGCACCAAGGTGTCAAAACCGTCACCTTCACGGGAACTGAGCACGATCACGTCGTTGCCTGCACCGGCATTGATGACGTTGAAGGTGATATTGTCAGAATTGGCGCCGGCGCCAGCGAAAGGCTGGCTGGTGTTGTAATCCCGAACACCAGGCAGACCATTCATGTTGGACGCGCCAGTGGCAAAGCCGTCAATGGCGTTGAACATGGCGTTGAACATGGTGGCTGCGGTACCGCCGGCACCCAGGCCTGCATAGATGCCCGTGCCACTGCTGGCATCGGTACCCAGACCCTGGGACGTGGGATACCAAGCCTTCCAGGCCGCTTCCAGCTCGGCAGTGGTTACCGTGGCACGATCATTGAACAGGGTCGCGGTATCGTTGCCATAACGGGCGTCAGTGGACTGATTGAAACCTGCGGCATTGACTTCAACTTCGTACTTGGGTGCAACGAAATTGATCTGCAGATCGTTGGGTGCCAGAGCACGATCAATCTGGGAATCAATCCTCAGCCCTTCGTTACGGAGCTCGGTGACATCCAGCAGATGCCGCAACTGAGCGTCATCGTTGATGGCACGCATAATAGCGGCATTGATGTCACTGGCCGAGGTGGTGTAGGCACTGAAAGTGACCGGGATCACTGCCGAAGTGATGCCCTGGAAGTCAACTTGAACCCCCATCTTGAACATCTGGTAGGTCGTGTCGCCATTGCCGACCGGGTCAGTCTCCACCGCCGGGTTGGGTGCAGCGTTGACCAGCCAAGAGGCATTGACTCCAGTCTCACCCACATAGATCACGTCGTTACCGGTACCGGTGTCGACATTGGCAACGGAACGATGGCTACCCACATGGACCGTATCGTTTCCGGCACCGGTATCGATGGACACGTTCATCAATGCCAAGTGGTTGAGGAAGTTGGAATCGGTACCATTGAAGGCATTGACCGTGACGGTGTCATCACCCGCATTGGTGTTGATATTCAGGGAGAAGTTGCTGGATGCAGCGCTTTCCACGGAGTAGGTCACATTGACGGTGTCGGAGCCGGTGCCAGTGTTGTAGTTGAAAGCGCGGATACCATTGACAATGCTGTCACTGATCAAGGCATTAAGGGTGACATCACCATCGATCAACGCATCCAGACGACCCAGGTTGACGAAACCGGTCTGTGCATTCGGCGCAACACCCAGTGTCAGGTCGCCGTGGAAATCCGTGGCGCGGATGGCGTTGATACCGTATTCGGAGGCACTGGCATTACCAGCAGGTACTGAAGTGCCGGGGACGACGCCGGGGACGACGCTGGGGACGAATTCGTTATCCGCAATCCTATTGGTCGCCGTATTGCTGTTACCAATGGTCAGGTCACCATCAAACCCATTGGCGCTGGTGATGTGGATTTCCTTGAGCAGCGGCGGGGTGTGCTGCAGATGATTGGTGGTGTACAGACCGGACAGGGAGCTGTCCCGCTGCACGGTCAGGTCAAACACCTCAATGCCGGTGGAACCAGAGAAGAAGTTGCCGCCCAGATTATCGGACATGGAACCCACCCGCAGGTAGCCCCCATCGGAGCTGCGACCCACGTCGTCCAGGATCACACGGGCAGTGACCGGATCATCTTCAATATTGACGCCAAGCGGACCTTGATCCCAGTAGATATTGCCGCTGGGGGAGTCTTCGTCCAAACGGGTGGAACCGCCGACGATCTCACGACCCTGGGGGTTGCTGTCCAGCAAACGGATCTGGGGGATGTCGTTACGGCCATCGCCATCGTTGAAGGTGCCCTGCACAACAAACTGAAGACCCTGCAGGCGAGCATCCGCCGTTGCCATGGCGTTGAGGTGGTTGTTCAACAGGCCTACCAGCTGCTCATGGGTGTTGACTCCAGCCATGTCGCCTTCTTGCAGGGATACCCGGAACTGCTCAGGCTCACCTCCACCAAAGGAGAGGTCAAAGCGCAGGGAATCCAGGGGGAACTCGGTCAGCGGTGCGCTGGGGTTGTTGTCATAGGCAGCCTGGTTCAGCAGATCATAGTAGAAGTTGCCTTCGCCCGAGGATCCGGCAGTCAGCTGATCCTGACGGAAGTAGACTTCATAGTTGGATTCGTCACGTTGGGCTTGACTGCCCTCGTTCCCCGTGGAGCGCATGCCGATGATGACGTTATCGGTATGGCCGGGGTTGTTCATGTTCTCGACCCGCAGGGAGCCTTCCGAACCGTTGGACCAGATCTGCTGAATGCCGGACATGTTGTCGGCATTCAGGCGGGTGTTGCTGTTAACCTGGGTGCTGGTGTTGCTACCAAAGTTACCTTGAGCCAGGGCATTGATGAAAATATTTTCCACGCTGGTGGTGATGGGGCGCACCGCCATGGTGGTGTTGAAGTTTTCATCAGCAATCAGGGTGGCTTCCAGGGTGTCGATGCCGGCACCGCCATCAATGCGGTCACCGGTGCCCAGTGTGTTGGTCACCATGCCCAGCATGTTCTGGGACACATCGGCGATGAACAGGTCGTCATGCTCGGTGCCGGTGAGGATGTCCTGGCCGGCGGTCAGGTAGAAGGTTTTTCCAGGCACACCCGGGTCCACCGGGGTGGTACCACCACCTACCGCATTGAATATCGCATCGGCTTCAGCCTTGGCCGACAGCAGTCCAGCGGAGGTGCCGATGTCAGGGCTGTTAAAGGGGGAGTCGGAAGCACGGATGGCATCAAAGAATTCGGTACGGGCCGTGGCACTGGGGAAGCCTTTCTGGGCCAGAGCAGTGACGTGCTCAGCATAGGCCATCTTGTTGTCCCACAGGGTCTGGTCGGCCACGCTGCCACCAGGGATACCGCCAACCATTTCAATGACCAACAAGGCGCGGGCGTCGTCGGCAGACACCCCGTCGGCCAGCAGTTCGTTGTACTTGCCAACCCAGAAATCCAGACCTTCTTCATCGGGCGCACGGTTAAGAATATTGCGGTAGGCAATTTCAAAGAAGTCTTCGGGGGTTTCGGCCTCGCCATAAACGCGGACAAATTCGGGCTGTTCGGCAGCACCAAAGGCGGCAATCATGGCATCCAGATCACCCTGCCAGTACTCCATGTCGTCCAGCCAGAACTGAAGACCGTCAGGATCCGCGGGCCGTCCGTAGTAAGAAATGTAGAACTGCTGCAACACTTGTTCGTTGGTCATTACAATTTTTCTCCGGATTTAATCCAAATCATTCCTGCCAGCCCAGCGTGAACCGGCCAGTGCCCCTGAAAATGCGCGTGCATAGTAATAGCACACAGGGCAAGAACCATCAACCAGGACGCTTCCACGCCAGGGGAAGCCGGTTGGCCCCCTTTGTACTCCAACCCCCCCCAATATTCAATGGCGAGATGATGAATTATCCCCCACCTCACCAAACAGCGCCCACAGACGCCGGGCACTTTCCTGCCATGTGGGGGGGGCCATGCCTCCGGCGGGGGGCAATTGCCCGGCGGCGCGGGCATCGAGCCAGTCCCGGATGCACCGGGCCAGCCCCTGGCCAGTGGGATCCTCGGCGGCAGCGCCGGCAAAATACCAGGCCCCGTCCCCGGCAATCTCCCGGAATACCGGGATATCCCGCAGGATCAGGGGCAGCCCCTGATGGGCCGCCTCCACCAGGGGCAGACCAAAGCCCTCTCCTTCCGAAGCCCCCAGCAAGGCCCAGGCGCCCCGGTACAGGGCCAGTAACTGACCATCACAGGCATCCTCCAGCCAGTGCAGGCGCTGGCCCTGCTGCGGGTGCTGGCGCAGACGCGCCGCCAGTCGGGCCACCGGCGCCCGGTCCTGGGGGCTGTCCTGACGCCAGCCTTCCCGCCCCACCACCACCAGATGCAGGGGCAGATCCTCGGCCCAGAGCCGTTCCAGGGCATCGAGGGCCTGGGCATGGCCCTTGCGCGGCTCGATGGTGCCCACCATCAGCAGACAGCCTTCCCTGACGGCCTGGGCCACCGGGGCGGACAGGGGGGGGGGCGGCAGTCCGGGGTCGGCGAGGAAATCGGCGCCATTGTGGGAGACCTGAATCCGGGGCATGGGGTCCAGGCCGCTGGCCCGCCAATGGTCGGCGAGGGCATCGGCGGTGGCGCCGGAGACACAAAAGCAATCGTCCGCCAGGGCCGCCAGGGTATCCAGCCAGGCCCGGAACAGGAGCGGGACATGGGGGGGGAACCATTGGGGATCGGTGACGGGGAGGATGTCGTGGACCAGAAACCCCAGCCGGACGCCCCGCTGGCGCCACGCCTGTAGCTGATCCCGGCGGCGGACGATGGCCGCCGGCGCCCAGTCCAGCCCCAGGAACTGATCCCTGGGGCGGGGCAGGATCAGGGGATCACCCTGTAAGGGAGACAACCCCTGCTGGGTCAGCAGCCAGTCCCGGGCTTCCCGGTAACCGCCGGCGGCGGGGTCTTCGTAGACCGGCACCAGGGTGCCGGCGCCGTTGTCCTGTTCCAGCAGGGCCAGCAGCAGGGCCTGGGTGACCCGTTCGATGCCGGTGACATGGGGGGCCTGACGCAGGGCGGTGATGTCCACGTAGCAGCGACGGGGACCGGGCACCTGCTGGGCCAGCAGATGGGCCAGGGAGTCCAGGGGGGTGACATCGGGGCAAGCCCGGCCCAGGGTGGCGGCCAGGTGCAGGTAATGGCTGACGGGGCTGTGGCGCTGGCAGGTGGTGAGTGCCTGGCGGTACTGGTCTGCCACCGTCAGGGGATGGTGGTGGTGCTGGATATGGGCCCGGCCCGCGGCGCTCATGCGCTGACGCCGGGCTGGATCGGCGTGGAGCTGTTCCAGGGCCTGTTGCAGCGCCGGGACCGTGACCGGGTCCGGCAGGCGGCAGAGGGGCTCGGCGGGCAGGTCGGCCATGGTGCCGTGGGCGTTGATGATCAGGGGCACCCCGTGGGCCAGGGCGTCCAGGGCGGTGCCGGAGCTTTCGCCGCGACTGTGACGGCGCAACTGTACCGCCACGTCGGCGGCGGCCAGCCAGGTGCGGTAGCTGTCCCGGTCTGCATAGCCGGTGATGCGGATGGGCTGGCCGGCGGGTTCATGGAGGCGGCGGGCGATGGCGTGGCCGTAGTCGGAGTCGGGGTTTTTGCCCACGAACACCAGATGGCAGTCGGGGCGGGCGGCCAGGGGGCTGTCCAGCCAGGCCTGCAGCAGCTGTTCGTTGCATTTGCTGGGGCCGAGGAAGCCGAAGCTGCAGACCAGGAAGTCGTCTTCCGCCAGCCCCAGGGCGGTCCGGGCGGCGGCCCGGTCCGGGGCGGGCACCACGGGCCGGCGCAGGTGGGGGATGATGTGGAATTGGTCTGCCAGATCGCCGGGCAGCCACTGGCGGCCCAGGGCCTGGGCATGGTCGGAATGGACAATGACGCCAGTGGCGGCGCTGAGCAGATCCCGGTTGCAGGGGTAGCCCAGGATGGCGGCTTCCACCCCGTCTTCGGCCAGGGTGCGTAGCCCCGGCAGGCCGTGGCTGTCGTAAAGGGCCTGGGTGAGGGCCTGGGGGATGCCCCCCTGGAACTGGCGCCAGGCGTGCATGTGGCCGAGGAAGAAGTCGTGAAGGACGACGACGCCGGGCCAGGTGCGGATCAGGTCCACCATGTGGGCGTGGTATTCGGCGTTGCCCATCTGGTAGACGATGTGGTCAAAGTCCCCTGCCCTGGCCTGGAAGGCGGCCAGATCCACCACCGGGAACAGGGCCTCCAGTACCGGATCGGTCAGGGGCGGGCCGGCGTTGACCAGGGTGATGTCAAAATGGCGGGCCAGGGGGGGCAGCAGTTCGGCACTGTAGTCGGAGATGCCCGAGGGGACCGGCGGCAGGGGGGAGACAAAGGCCAGGGTGGGCCGGGGGGCCGGGGGGGCAAGCTGGGTGAATCGGGCCAGGGCCTGGGCCTGGGCCTGGGGGTCGGCGGCGGGGATCGGCCACAGGGCCTGGGGGGGCACCAGCAGACTGTCTTGCAGGCGGGCGGCGGCCTCGGGGGTGTCCGGGTGTCCGATCCGCTGGGCCAGTTGCACCCAATGCCAGTAGCGGGCGGTGGCGCCGGTGGCGGTGGTCCAGGGCAACAGGGCCGGGTCCAGATGGCCGCTGAGGGTGGCCAGGGTGGCACAGGGCAGGTCCAGGGGGGGCGGTTCCAGGGGGGGTAGATCGTCGGCGGCGGGCAGCCAGTAGAGGGCCGGGGCCAGGGCACGGACGGCGGCCCGGTCGAGGATGGCCCCGAGCCGGCGGTGGGCCGGGTCCGTGGGGATCTGGACCGAGGGGGCCAGATGGAGCCGGTGGGCGGGTAGATGGGCAGCCCAGGCCCGGCGCAGGGCCGGGGCCTGATCGGGCCGGGCGGGAGCCAGCCAGAGGTGGTGGTCGGCACTCTGGCGCAGACAGGCCAGCACCCAGGCCAGGGCCGGGTGGTCCACGGTGGCGGGGTCTGCCGGGGGTGGGGGCAGATAACGCACGTCGATCAGGATCATCGTTTTTGCTGTCTTGTGGCTGGCGTTAGGAGGAGCGGTGGCGCCGCAGGGCGGCCCTGGCCCAGGCTTCCGTCGGGGGCAGGTCCGGGGGGGGCGTTATCGACGCCGGGGTCGGGGGGGTGAGCAGGTGGTGTTCCAGTGTCCGGCGCAGGGCCGGCAGCCGGGCCAGCAGAGTCAGGGCCAGGGTTTTGAGCCGGGGCCGGCCCAGTACCTGGGCGGCCAGGGCGCGGATCAGGAGATGGGGCAGATGGCGTAACCGGGCCGGGAGCTGGCTCAGCCATTGGCGGCCCTGGCGCAGGCGCTCTACGGTGTGGCGCAGGGGAGCGGTGAGGCGCCAGGAAAGGCTGTGGCGCAGGGCGGCCTCGGCGGCGGCCAGTCGGGCGGCGTAGTGGTGCAGGTCATCCAGTTCGGCCTGAAGCTGGCTGATCTGGCTCTGGGCCTGCTGATGTTGATGCTGGGCTGCCTGTTGCTGGTCCTGCAGCGCCCGCAGTCGGGTCAGCAGGTTGCGTTCCTGTGCTTTGGCAACGGCCAGGGCGGTTTCGGCATCCCGCAGGCGATGGTCGGTCTGGTGGCGCTGCTGGTCTGCTTCCCGGGCGCGGATTTCGGCGTCGTGGGCCCGGCGCTCGGATTCCCGCGCCCGACGTTCGGCATCCAGGGCATGGGACTCGGCCTCGAAGGCGCGAGCCTCCACGCTGGAGACATGCTGGGTGTACTGGTCGTGGCGCCAGTGCAGGAAGGCAATGGACCGGCCATGAATGTCCACCGCCTGCTCCATGTCGGCGATCCAGCGCTGGGGAGGCAACAGGGGTGGCCCCTCCTCCGGTGACTGGGTCAGCAGGGCCTGAAGGCTGTCCCGCATCCGGGCAAAGCGCCATTGGGCCGGGGGGGTGTCCCAGAACCGGGCGGCCCATTGGCGGTAGGGTGGCGGCAGGCCCCAGGGGCTGATGGCGGCGGGGCGCAGGGGTTCTGGATGGTGAACCTGGCCGCTGACCAGTTCGTGAATCAGGATGAAGACCGCCAGATGGGGACTGCCGGGCCAGGCCCGGTCCACCGGCTGGGGGACGATGGCGCCGTAGTCGATGAGAGCCACGGTGCCGTCATCCCGGCGCAGCAGGTTCCAGGGGCGCAGGTCGTTGTGGTAGAGACCGGCGGCTTCCAGGGTGGCCAGCTGGTCCAGAACCTGTAGCAGCACCGGGGCGTGGTCCGGCAGCGGTCCCTGGCGCAGTTCGTCCAGCAGCAGGTGGCCGGGCCACCATTGGCGGATCAGCCAGCCAGCGTCCGGGTCACTGCCGTAGTCCAGCAGGGCGGGTACGGTAAAGCCCGCCGGGGGGTGGGTGAGCTGGTGGATTTCCCTGGCCAGTTCGCCGGAGTTGTCGAAGGCGGGGGGGGCGTCGAAGCGGAAATGCTTGATGAGCCGGTCGCCGCTGCGATAGTAGCGGCGGGTGCCCTGGTAATGCCCCTGGGCCAGATCGTGGGATTGCTGGGTGTGGCTGTCGATGGGGCCGGCACCGGGGGGCAGGATCCAGTAACGGTCACTGACCACCAGCAGGGGCCGGGGCAGGTCTGAAAGATGGGTGGGGTGATGGCCCAGGGGGTGAATGAAGGCGCTGTCTCCCAGGATCTCCAGGGGGTCCGCCGGCAGGGATTCGGCCCAGGGCAGGGGTTCTTCCTTGAGGGCCAGTTCCAGGATCAGGGCGGCGGCCCCGGCCCGGACCTGGGTCAGCCATTGGCTGATGGTGTCCTGGCCGTGGGCGTGGATGAGGTGGTGGAGCACGCTCAGACCCAGGATCAGGTCGTATTGGTCCGCCGGGAAGTCCTCCAGCAGGGATTCCACCGTGGCCTGGGTGAAGGTGACGGTCAGGTCCGGGTGTTCGGCAGCCAGGGCCTGGCACAGGGCGATGCTGGCGGGGTCGCTGTCGATGCCCTGGACCTGGGCGCCACGGGCGGCCAGATGCAGGCTGAAGAAGCCCTGGGCGCAGCCCAGGTCCAGCACCCGCGGGGGGCGGCCCAGATGTTGTTGCAGGGCATCATGGACCGCCAGTATCCGGTCCAGCCGGTCCTGACAGGGGCGCATGGCGGCGGCGGAGCATTCCGGGTGGCCGTAGACGGGCTGGTACAGCTCCGGCAGGGCCGCCAGCAGTTCCGGGGAGATGGAAGATTTCATACCTTATATATGCGTCAAGAATCCACGGGATGCTGTTGATAACGGGCGCCCAGGTCCGCGATACCCCAGAAGGGTACCGGGCGGTGGACATGGAGGATCAGGGCATCGTAGCGACGGTCCAGGGGGACCAGATTCTCCCCCCGGACGGGATCGCCGCTGGAGATGCCAAAGGATATCAGATAGTCGCCGGCGTTGAGGGTCAGGGCCAGGGCAAAGGCGAAGTGGTAGCATTGGCCCTGGCGCACCGACAGGGGGGGCGCCTGGCCGGCGGTGGCGTCGTGGGCGTTGGTGCCGTAGACAAACACCCCGTCCAGGGTCTTGATCAGCAGGCCGGGGACCACGGCGGGATAATCCTGATCAAAACGCACCTTGAAGGCAAATTCCACCTGGGCGCCGCTGGGGATTTCCGCCGGGAACAGGTGGCCGTCGGCGCGGATCTGGACATCGAGGATTTCCGCCCCGCCCTCCCCCCAGCGGTGTTCTTCCTTGCGGTAGCCGGGCCGGGTGTGGAACAGGGCCTGCTGGCCCTGAGTGAAGGTGTCGTCCTGATCAGCGACGGTGGCGGGACGGCGGGTGAACAGGGTGTCGAAATAGCGGTTGGTGATGTCCACCGGAGGACCGTCCGCCAGCAGTCGGCCCTGGTGCAGCAGCAGGGCCCGGTCGCAATGGACGATGACATCGTTCATTGCATGGGTGACCAGGATCAGGGCCATGCCCTGTTCCCGGTAGCGGGCGATGCGCTCAAAGCATTTGGCCTGGAAAAAGGCGTCTCCCACCGACAGGGCTTCATCGACGATGAGCAGGTCGGGGCGAAAGGCGGTGACGGTGGCAAAGGCCACCCGGGCCTGCATCCCGGTGGAGTAGGTGCGGACCGGCTGGTCGAAGTAGTCACCGATGTCGGCAAAGGCTTCGATCTCGGGCATGGCGGCTTCGATGGCGCGGCGGTCGTGGCCCATGAGTTCGGCGGTGTGCAGGGCGTTGCGCCGGCCGGTGAATTCGGGGACGAAACCCAGGCCCAGTTCCAGGATGGCGGCGATGCGCAGCCCGTCCCGGCGCCAGAGCTGGCCCTGGCTGGGGGGGATGGTGCCGGTGATGAGCTTGAGCAGGGTGCTCTTGCCGGCGCCGTTGCGGCCAACGATGCCCAGGGCCTCTCCGGCCCCCAGGGTGAAGTGGATGTCCTGCAGCACCCAATGTTCTTCCACCGGGGTGAAGGGCAAACCCATCAGCCGGGCCAGCCGGCGCCATTCCGAGCCATAGGTGCGGTAGACCTTGCCGATCTGTTGCAATGTCAGCAGGTTCACAGCAGGTCCACCATCTCGGCGCTGGCGCGTCGGAACAGGATCAGGGCCAGGGCCAGCAGTCCGGTCACCAATGTGGCCAGGGCCAGCAGGTGGGCCGGCTCCGGGGCGGTGTTGAATACCAGCACCGACTGGTAAGCCCCCACCAGGGGGAACAGGGGGGACCAAGCCAGCAGGGCCGCCAGGGCGGCGGGCAGGATGTCGGGGGTGTAGACGATGGGGGTGAGCCAGAAGCCAAATTGCAGGGCGATGGGCACCACCTGACCCACGTCGCGGATGAAGACGTTGAGGGTGCCCAGGATCAGGCCCAGGCCCAGGGCCAGGGCCATGTTGAGCAGCAGCAGCAGGGGCAGCCAAAGGATCTGGCCGCCGGGCCAGTGACCCAGCAGGCCGAAGATGATCAAAATGGCCAGCAACAGCACCAGGTTGTCGATCAGGGCCACCCCCAGCACGATGATGGGCAGGGTGATGCGGGGGAAGACCACTTTTTTGAGCACGTTGCCCTGTTCCACAAACAGGCGGGTGCAGCGGGTGAGGATGTCGGCAAACAGGCTCCAGGCGAAGATGCCGGCGGTGAGATAGATGGCAAAGGCGTAGGGGCTGTCGATGCCGGGCAGTTTGGCGGCCAGAACGGCGGACAGGACCAGGGCGTAGACCGCCACCAGGGCCAGGGGATGCAGGATGATCCACAGGGCGCCCAGGCGGCTGCGGGCAAAACGGGCGCGGAATTCCTTGGCCACCTCCCCCAGGACAAAATGCCGGAAGCGCCACAGGGCGGTCAGTTGTTGCAGGCTGCGGTCCATGCTTGGTCAAGCCTGTGTGTCTGTCGGGGAAGCAGAGGATGTTGGCATGGTGTCTGTCGATGGGCCCTGATACAGGCGGTGATAGGCCTGGGCCATGCGGGGCGCGGTGAAATGGTCCAGATAGCGTTGGCGGGCGCCTTCCCCCAGGCGACGGGCCAGGACCGGGTCCCGATACAGGGTGTCCATGGCCCGGCGCAGGGCCTGGGGGTCGTCGGGGGGGATCACCAGCCCGGTGTGGCCATCGCGGTTGACGTAGCTGGTGCCGGTGCCGATGTCGGTACTGATGAGGGGCTTGCCGTGCATGGCCCCTTCCAGCAGGGTGACGCCGAAGGCTTCAGAACGCAGGTGGGAGGGGAAGACCACCGCCCGGCACAGGTGCAGCAGGGCATGTTTGTCTGCTTCGTCGATAGGGCCCAGAAAGTGAATCCGGTTGAGACCGATGCGCCGGGCCTGGCGATGGAGACGGACTTCCATGGGACCGGTGCCGGCGATGACCAGGGTGGGGGCGTCATCGGGATGGGCGGCGAGGGCCTGTAACAGGATATGCAGACCCTTGTAGTAGCGCAGGACACCGATGAAGAACAGGAAGTCGGTGCCGAAACGGTCCTGCAGGGCGTGCAGGCGCCGGGGACAGGGGTTGGGCAGGCTGCCGTCTCCCAGGCCAATGGGGATGACCTGGACCTGCTGGCCCAGGGCCTGCAGCACCGGACTGGTGCGGCGATAGTTGTCGGAGGTGGCCACTACCGCATCCACCCGGGCTAAAAAGCGGTTCATGAGAGGCCGGTAGAGGCGCAGCAGGCCCTGCTGGCGGACGATGTCCGCGTGGTAGGTAACAATGCTGCGCCGATCGGGGGCATGGCGCAGGTGGGCCAGGTCCGCCATGGGCCAGGGGAAATGGTAATGGATCACATCGGCCCAGGCGGCCTGTTCCCGGAAGGCGGCAAAGAAGGGCCAGGACAGCCCGCAGGAAGCCACTTCCGCCTGTCGGGGCAGGCGGTGAACGGTGGCTTCGGGCAACTGGATGACGGCGGGATGGGCGTTCCGGGCCAGGGTCAGGATGCGGCTTTCCACCCCCAGGGGACGGGTGTAGAGGCAGATCTGGCGGATCACCTCCTCCAGCCCCCCCTGGGTTTCGGGGAAGTAGGTCTTATAGACGTGCAGTACACGCATGGCTGTTTCCCGGCGGTGCCGCCGACGTCCTGTTCGGCACGGGCGCCCCTAGCGTTCCCGGAACGCGGTGAACACATGATCCATCACCGGCTTGAGCAGGTAATGGAGCAGGCTATGTTCGCCGGTGCGGATGACCACGTCCACCGGCATGCCGGGGACGATGCGCTCGAAGGTGAGCCGGGCCAGTTCCTCCGGGGTGACTTCGATGCGGACTTCAAAGTAGTCCATGCCGCTGCGTTGATCCGTGAGCCGGTCGGCGGATACCCGGGTCACCTGCCCTTCCACCACCGGGTTCATGGTGCTCAGGGCGGTGAAACGGACCATGGCGGTGAGCCCTTCGGTGACCAGTTCGATGGACTGGGGCGGCACCTGGGCCTGGACCACCAGGGGTTCGCCGTCGGGGACCAGTTCGAGGATGTCCTCGCCGGCGCGGATGACGCCGCCGATGGAGTTGATCTGGCGGTTGACCACCACGCCGGTGACGGGGGCGCGGATTTCCACCCGCTCCAGCTGGTCGGTGAGGGCGATACGGCGCTCCTGCAGGCTGTCCACTTCCCGCTGGATGTTGCCCAGCTGGGTGTCGATGTCCTTGTGGTATTCCTGTTCCCGCTGGACCTTGTGCAGGCGCACTTCGCTCAGGGCGGCGCGGGCACGGCCCAGGGCGGCGATGTCCTCGGACAGGCCGGCCTGGGTCTGGGCCAGGGCCCGTTCCAGTTCAAAGATGCGGGTGCGGGGGACGTAGCCTTCCTCGAACAAGACCTGCATGGCGGCCAGTTCTTCTTCCAGCAGTTCAATCTGGCGGCGCTTGCTGGTCTGCTGGGCTTCCAGGCCCTGGATCTGTTCCCGGATGCCCCGGGCGTTTTCTTCCAGGATGGCCAGTTCGTTCCCCAGGCCGTCCCGGCGGGTGGTGAACAGCTGTTGCTGGGTGCTGACCACCTGGGCGATGCGGGGGTCGTGCATTTCCTGGACTACGTCCGGGGGCAGGACCAGGGCGTCGGCGCCGTCCCGTTCCGCCAGCAGGCGGGCTTCCACCGCCAGGAAGGAGAGCAGTTGGGAGCGGACGATGGCCAGTTCCGCCTGGGGGTTGGTGCGGTTGAGGCGGATCATGACCTGGCCCCGGTGGACCTGGTCGCCGTCCCGCACTAGGATGTCATCGACGATGCCGCCGGTGAGGTGCTGGACCCGTATGCGCTGGGAGTCCACCACGATGGTGCCGGGGGCGGTGACGCCGGAGTCCAGGGGGGCGGTGGCGGCCCAGACCCCGAATCCGAACAGGCCCAGGATGATGATGAGCCAGCCCAGGGTCATGATGCCCCCAGGCCCCCGTTCCACGGCGGCGGAGGGGCGGCCCCCCTCCCCTTCCCCTTCGGTGGTGAGGCGGGTGCCGGGGCGGCTGATGATGTCGCCGGTGCGCTTGATCAGGTCTTTCATCAGGGCTGGCTCCTGGGGGTCATGGCACCGCCGGATTTGAGGGCGGTGAGAACGTCATCCCGTGGGCCGAACATGCTGGCCTGGCCGTCCCGCATCACCAGCATCTGGTCCACGGCGGCGATGATGCTGGTGCGGTGGGTGATGATGATGACGGTGACCCCGTCGGCCTTGAGTTGCCGCACGGTGGTGATCAGGGCCTGTTCGCCGCTGTCGTCCAGGTTGGAGTTGGGTTCGTCCAGTACGATCAGGCGGGGGCTGCCGTAAACTGCCCGGGCCAGGGCAATGCGCTGGCGCTGGCCGCCGGAGAGGTTGAAGCCGCCGGTGCCGATGACGGTGTCGTAGCCGCCGGGGAAGCGCAGGATCATCTCATGGACACCCGCCTTCTGGGCGGCCTTGACCACTTGATCCGGGTCGATCTGGCCAAAGCGGGCGATGTTTTCCGCCACGGTGCCGTCGAACAGTTCGATGTCCTGGGGCAGATAGCCGATATGGTCACCCAACTGGCGTTTGTCCCAGGTGTAGAGGTCGGCGCCGTCCATGCGGACCTTGCCTGCCATGGGGGACCAGACCCCCACCAGCAGTCGGGCCAGGGTGGATTTGCCCGAGGCGCTGGGGCCCACCATACCCAGGATCTGGCCGGCCTCCAGAGCAAAGGAGACGTTGCTGATCACTGGCTTTTGCACACCAGGGGGAGCAGCGTAGAGCCCTTCCACCTTGAGGTGACCCTTGGGGGGGGGCAGGGGCAGGGCTTCTGGCCGCTCCGGGAAGGTGCGCAGCAGACCACTGACCCGTTCGTGGGCGTTGCGGGTGGCGACAAAACCGCGCCAGGAGCCGATGAGCTGCTGCATGGGGGCCAGGGCCCGACCCATGAGGATGGAGCCGGCGATCATCATGCCGGCGGTCATTTCGTTGTGAATCACCAGCCAGGCCCCCAGACCCAGCACCAGGGACTGCATGGCCAGGGAGAGGGTTTTGGTCAGGCCGGTGAGGACGGCGGCCCGTTCGCTGGCCACGGTCTGATGGTCGAGCATCTTGTGGTGCATGGACAGCCAGCGGGTACGCACCCGGTCGATCATGCCCATGGCCTCGATGACTTCCGCGTTGCGCAGGTTGGAGGCGGCCTGGGCATTGGCCCGGTTGGCGATGCGGTTGGCTTCGGACAGGGGCTTGGAGGTGAGCCATTCGTTGGCCAGGGCCAGGATCAGCAAAATGGTGGCGCCAAAAATGGCCAGTACCCCGATCTTCCAATGGAACATGAACATGACCATGATGAAGATGGGGGTCCAGGGGGCGTCGAAGAAGGCGATGATGCCCTGGCCGGTGGTGAACTGGCGCACATTGGTGAAATCGGACAGGGACTGCTGGGCGTTGCCGTTGCCCTGGCGCAGGTAGCTTTCGTAGGTGGCGCGGAACACCTGGCCGTTGAGTTGTTCATCCAGCCGGTTGCCCATGCGGATGAGGGTCTTGCTGCGGATCATTTCCATGGCGGCCAAGACAATGTACAGCCCCACCACCACCAGGGTGAGCATGATGAGGGTGGAGACGTTCATGCTGGCCAGTACCCGGTCGTAGAGCTGGAGCATGTAGATGGCCGGGACCAGCATGAGCAGGTTGATGACCATGCTGAAGGCCAGGGCGGAACCGAAAACATGACGGAACTGCCCGAGGGCAGCCAGGATGGCTGAGCGGGCTTCTTTGGGGTCGGACATGATCAGGATCTCTTCAGCCAGCCATCCAGGCGTTCGATGATGCCGTCGTCGAGGGCGCCGGTGGCGGCATGCAGGGCGACGAAGGCACGGACATAGTCGATCCGGGCGCTGAGCAGTTCAAAACGGGCTTCGTAGAGTTGTTGCTGGGCGTTGAGCACGTCCACGAAGGTGCGGTAGGCCACGGTGAGGGAGACTTCCGCGGCCATCAGGGCGGTTTCGCTGGACTGGCGGGCCTGTTCCAGGGCCTCGATGCGGGCGAGGCTGTTGACCAGGTCCAGCCAGGCGCTGCCGGCGGCCAGTTCGCTTTCCCGGCGGCTGCGTTCCAGCCGTTGCCGGGCCTCGTCCACGCCGGCCCGGGCCTGGCGGGTTTCGGCGGTCACCCGGCCCCCCTGGTACAGGGGCAGGTTGAGTTCGACCATGATCCGGCCATATTCATCCCGGCTGTAGCCCAGGTCGGAATTGGAGAAGCGTTCATAGCCGGCCACTAGGTCCAGGGTGGGGTAATGCTGGCTTCTGGCGCGGCGGACGTTGAACTGTTCCCGTTCCAGCATTTGGGTCTGGGCCAGTACGTCCAGAGACTGTTCCCCGGCCTGGGCGATCCAGATGTCCATATCCGCCGGCTCTGGCGGGGTGAAGGGCATGTCTTCCCGCAGGGGCTGGACCGCTTCGATGAGGGTGTAGGTGATCAGGCGCAGTTCCCGGCGGCGGATGTCCCGCTGATTCACGGCCTGGATTTCCTGGGCGCGGATCAGGTCCAGTCGGGCCTGGGCTTCCTGGACGTCGGTGCGGGTGGCAATGCCGCCGACCCGCATCCGTTCGGCCTGATGCTTCTGGGCCTCCACTGCCTGGGCCTGCAGGCGCACCAGATTGAGCCGTTCCTGGGCCAGCAGCAGGCCGGTGTAGGCCTCCACCACCCGCTGGATCAGTTCCTGGCGGGCCATTTCCAGTTCGTATTCGCTCACGTCCACTTCCCGCAGGGCCATGCGGGTGCGGTTGAAACTGTCCAGATTGAACAGGGGCTGACGGGCCTGCAGGCGCACGGTGTCCTGGGTATAGGTGCGGTCGTCGGTGCCCATGGCGGTTTCTGATTCCCGCCGGGTTTCGCCAGTGCTGCCGCTGAGGGTGACCCTGGGCAGCAGTTGGGCACGGGCGATGGGGTAGGCTTCCCTGGCCCCTTCCAGACGGGCGCGGGCGGCGGCCCAGGCGTCGTCGTGGTCCAGGGCCAGTTGGTAGATCTCGTACAGGCCGGGACCGGCGGGCAGGGATTCGGTGATCTGGCCCTCGTCGAAGGCGCGGGGCATCAGGCCCAGATAGCGGCGGGTGTCGGCGTCCAGGGTGGTGGGGCCGGGGCGGTCGGTGACCGGGGCCGGATCGGGCACGGCAGGGGTGACCGTCTCCTCCGCCAGCACCGAGGCGGAAAAGGCAAGCAGAAACAGCAAAGGCAGGCTGTACGGTACGGGAATGATGGGGATGCTCCTTGCGGGGGGCAGGACCGGTTTGGGCGGGCATTCTAGCAAAACCGGAGAAGAAGCGACAAGGAAGGCCCGTAAAAATCCCCGTCTGGTTTAACCAGACGGGGATTCAGGTTCACTGCGATGGTTCAACGCCGGCATTGGGCACCGGCATTGATAAGGGCTTTTAGACCAAAGTGCTCTCCGTGAAAACAAGTGGTGCCACGTCGATTGCCTGATCTTCCAGATTCATCCAGTCCAATCCATCAGCAAACAATGACGGCATGGCGTCTGGATCTGTATCTGCAGCAAGATTCAGAACATCATACAGGGCATCCATGAAGTTGGCGCTGCTGCTCAGGAATGCAGCATTGATGCTGTCGGTACCACCTGCCTTGCTGGCTTTGAGCTGTTCATGAATCGCATTCACTTCAGCGTCAGTATAAGCAAATGGATTGGCGGGTCTTTGGTCTACTGGTGTGGCAATGAAGGTAAATACCTTCACCAAGGTATTGAACACTGGCGTGGCCTGAATTTCGTTATTGGCATCAACATCCAGCATTCGCCCGAGAATACCACTGAACACGTTGGTAAGCACTGCATTCAGCACCACATCATCGCCTGCCAGGGCGCCCATGAAGGCTCCTGCATACTCCGGGGTATCAGGGGGCTGATCTACGTCAAAGGTCAACTGGGTTCCCTGATCGAAGGCTTCCACATGGAATGTGGCGTCCTGGAAATCACCCTGCAGAATAATCAATGTATCCTTTTTGTTATCTCCCGTAGAGTCAAACTCAAGAATGGCCACGTCCAGAATCACCGTCAGATCGTCTTTGGTGAACGTGCTGTCGAAAACCTTGAGTGTGTCATTGGTGTCAAAACCGATAATACTATCGGCATGCAGCTGCTTTGCGGTACCCTGAATGGTGTTACTACCACCCGCCTGAAGGTCGTAGATATCCGGCGCTGTACTGCCCTCAAATATCGTATCTCCTCCACCACTGTAAAACTGTGTTGCCGTATCAGGACCTGCAGGACCAACAAATCCGCCCTCGGGGGGAGCCTGCCTCTGTACCTGAAGACCATCCAATCTGAACAGATTAGTGGAGAAATTACTTACAAACAGACCGGAATCAAGAATATTATCGCCGGTATCTGCAACACCGATACGCACATCATAAGTTTCTTGATCATCATCCAGTGGAATATTAATGGAAAGACGCGGACTGATACCGTCATACTCTATGCTGTAAGTTGGTTTTTGCCCCATCCAATTCTGGACATTATTATCCAGGAAACTACCTCCCTCCACATTGGCACCGATGATACTCAGTGGCTTGGTTGGATCCCCATCGAACAGGGCATAATTCTTTCCATTCACCAAGACCGCCGCAATATCTACGAAAGAACTATCCATGAATTCTGGATATTCATCCGAGCCAAAAATGATATCAAAGGAGATCGACTGGACTGCGGGATTGGTCACCTTGAAGGAAAATTCAAGAATTGCAGCATCGTAGGTCTTGCCTGCACCAGGAAAGGCCGCAGTAGCCAAGGCATCAAAGCCTGAATCACCTGGCATATTATTATCTACACTGTAACCTGTCTCGGTATTGGTCAAAGGTGGCGCAGCGCTTCCACTGCTGAGCAAAATACCAGGCTTGTCCATAAACACATCTGGACCAAAATCAATGCTATCAAAGAATGACACTGCAGTGTTAGCACCAATGTAATTGGCACTACCTGGGATAATCTCAATCCCTGTCAAATTGCTTGCAATTTGATTGACCAAATCCATTGGTATGTTATTACTTGAATTGTATAGCTTAAATGGGCTGGCGGGGGCCTCTGTCGGAGCATCTGTCGGGGCCTCTGTCGGGGCTTCTGTCGGGGCCTCTGTCGGGGCCTCTGTCGGGGCCTCTGTCGGGGCCTCTGTCGGGGCCTCTGTCGGGGCCTCTGTCGGGGCTTCTGTCGGTGCTTCTGTGGGGGCCTCTGTGGGGGCCTCTGTCGGTGTTGGACTGGTAGTATCTTTGCCCACAGCCACCTCTACTGTCGCCGTGGATATGCCGCCTTTACCATCAGATACGGTGTAGGTAAAGCTGTCTTTTCCTGAAAACCCCTGCATAGGCGTATAAGTAAGGGGAGCAAATGGAGTTAATCCAGACACATGGCCATGGGACGGCGTTGTAAAAGAGAGGATACTGAGAGTGTCTCCATCAGGATCAACATCGTTTGCCAGAACATTGATGGAAACAGCTTTTCCAATATCCGTTGTGGCAAAATCATTATTAGCAACAGGTGGTGAATTAGAATACTCCTGACCTTCCATCTTTACTTCAAGAGTGTAATGGGATCGTGCTCCACCTTGAGGCTCGACCACAATATGATATTTTGAACCACTTACAACATAATGAGCAATTTGTTCATCTGTCGTACCACCAAAATTTGATGTTTTCAGTGTAGATCCATTACTATTTGTTAACGTTAAGTCAAGATTTTCATTCATTCCTGATAAATTAATAAAAATAAAACCATCATGGGGTGCAGTGAATGAATACCAATCTCTTGAATCACCTCCAAAACCGACACTACCTGTTCCTACGACAGGAAAAGGCGGCAGCGCCATAGCATCCCAACGAGAATTTCCAGCATCTTGCATAGAAAAAAAGTCAAAACCAGGAATCCATGTCACGCCATCAAGACCAAAATTCAAGGTATACGTTGACTTTGCACCTGATTCCCCAGGTTGCACAAGAACTAGATAATCAACACCTTGCCTAACCGGATGCTGAATAACTTCAGTCGTTATTCCTCCATGATTTGAAGAAGCTAAAATACTACCATTAGAACTAGTTATTGATAAATCAAGATTTGCGTTAAGATCAGCAAGTTCAATTTTCACAAACCCATCAATCGGAGAAGTAAAACGAAACCAGTCTCGCGTATCACTATCAAAACCAACAGACCCCTGACCTGAAACAGGCAAAGGGGGAAGCACCATAGCATCCCAACGAGAATTACCCGCATCTTGCATGCCAAAATCACCAGTCAAATTTTTTATTTGCGTCATGATTAACACTCCACTTTTTAGCGTTACTGTGTCAAAATTTAGTAAAAATTAGTAATTAATTGAAATGTTATTTTTTTAATTTTTCCTCACTTTTAATAACAACAATCAAGACTTTATAGTTTTGCAAATTTGATTACGTTACAGATCTTTTCCCATCTATTGCGACATGATAAAACCTTAAGGTTCTACCAAGAATACGGGTATAGCATCAAAAATCATGCGCAGGCTGACGCCTCGCCAGCAGGCGCTAAAAAAATTAGGAGGTATAAGGTATACAAAAACGAATGCGTAAAGATACGGCCAAAAGGAGGGGAGCAAACGGAAAATATCTACCATGCGGCGGGCACGACAACAGGGTCTTGAACAAGCAAGACCCCACGTCTCTGGCGCCAAGTTATTGGATACCAATTTTTGACGCCAGTGTTTACTTTGCATCCTCATGCCAGCTTCCCTACTACTTACCCAAACAATACTTTTATTATAAGCAATAACGAAAAATAAAAAAATACCCTGGGCACAGAAAATACCGACACAGCGATTATCTATAAAAAATTTATTTTAGTCATAAAAATCCCCGTCTGGTTAAACCAGACGGGGATTCAGGTTCACTGCGATGGTTCAACGCCGGCATTGGGCACCGGCATTGATAAGGGCTTTTAGACCAAAGTGCTCTCCGTGAAAACAAGTGGTGCCACGTCGATTGCCTGATCTTCCAGATTCATCCAGTCCAATCCATCAGCAAACAATGACGGCATGGCGTCTGGATCTGTATCTGCAGCAAGATTCAGAACATCATACAGGGCATCCATGAAGTTGGCGCTGCTGCTCAGGAATGCAGCATTGATGCTGTCGGTACCACCTGCCTTGCTGGCTTTGAGCTGTTCATGAATCGCATTCACTTCAGCGTCAGTATAAGCAAATGGATTGGCGGGTCTTTGGTCTACTGGTGTGGCAATGAAGGTAAATACCTTCACCAAGGTATTGAACACTGGCGTGGCCTGAATTTCGTTATTGGCATCAACATCCAGCATTCGCCCGAGAATACCACTGAACACGTTGGTAAGCACTGCATTCAGCACCACATCATCGCCTGCCAGGGCGCCCATGAAGGCTCCTGCATACTCCGGGGTATCAGGGGGCTGATCTACGTCAAAGGTCAACTGGGTTCCCTGATCGAAGGCTTCCACATGGAATGTGGCGTCCTGGAAATCACCCTGCAGAATAATCAATGTATCCTTTTTGTTATCTCCCGTAGAGTCAAACTCAAGAATGGCCACGTCCAGAATCACCGTCAGATCGTCTTTGGTGAACGTGCTGTCGAAAACCTTGAGTGTGTCATTGGTGTCAAAACCGATAATACTATCGGCATGCAGCTGCTTTGCGGTACCCTGAATGGTGTTACTACCACCCGCCTGAAGGTCGTAGATATCCGGCGCTGTACTGCCCTCAAATATCGTATCTCCTCCACCACTGTAAAACTGTGTTGCCGTATCAGGACCTGCAGGACCAACAAATCCGCCCTCGGGGGGAGCCTGCCTCTGTACCTGAAGACCATCCAATCTGAACAGATTAGTGGAGAAATTACTTACAAACAGACCGGAATCAAGAATATTATCGCCGGTATCTGCAACACCGATACGCACGTCATAAACTTCCTGATCATCATCTAGTGGAATGTTGATAGAAAGACGTGGACTGATACCATCATACTCTATGCTGTAAGGCGATTTCTGCCCCATCCCGCTCTGGATATCATTATTCAGGAAGCTGCCTCCCTCCACATTGGCACCGATGATACTCAGTGGCTTGGTTGGATCCCCATCGAACAGGGCATAATTCTTTCCATTCACCAAGACCGCTGCAATATCTACGAAAGAACTATCCATGAATTCTGGATATTCATCCGAGCCAAAAATGATATCAAAAGAAATCGACTGCACTCCAGGGTTGGTCACCTTGAAGGAAAATTCAAGAATTGCAGCATCGTAGGTCTTGCCTGCACCAGGAAAGGCTGCAGTAGCCAAGGCATCAAAATCTGAATCACCTGGCATATTGTTGTTTACACTGTAGCCTGTTTCGGTATTAGTCAAAGGTGGTGCGGCAATTCCACTACTGAGCAGAATACCAGGCTTGTCCATAAACACATCTGGACCAAAATTAATGTTATCAAAAAACGATACAGCACGATCTGCGCCAATATAATTAACACTACCAGCAACAATTTCTATGCCATTCAAATTGCTCGAGATCTGATCCAACAAATCCTTTGGTGTTTGAGCATTGGAATCGTACAATGTAAAATGATCGCTGGTTTGGGGCAAGTAAGGATCATTCCATCCCAAGTCGTCGTCGTCCCAGTCATCAAAATCATCCCAGTCAAAATCATCCCAACTATAATCGACAGGTAAGAATAACTCATCCGCCATAAAATCGAGTTTCACGTTACTATCCTCTACTGTTACGGTTTTTGTGAAGGCTGCGGGCAGCTTTTCACCGGAAACTATTACCTGATGAGAACCTTGGGGCACTACTAACTGATAACCACCAGAGGCCCATGTTTGGGTTTCAAGGCCCAACTCCGGCAAGGAAATAGTGACATTTTCAAGTCCTTCACCTGGCGTATAAAATTGATTTGAATCCAAGTCTTGGAAAACTACGCCACTAAGAAAAACGTTGGGACCCGACAGAGCATATTTCTGGGTCACCATAGACGCGCTGTAGGTTGAGGCACCTTGAGTAAAATTACCCAGAGAGTGGCCTATTCCTATTTCCTTAAAATCTTCCTTCAAAATATTTTCACGATGTCCCGGACTCAGAAATAACCCTTCATGATGATCCAGGATATATCCCGTCAAGTCCGTGGGCAATGCACCAGTGGTACCCTGCCATGCTACATTTTCTCCCCACATCCAGGGCGGGATAAATTCGTAGCCAAATTGTGCCATGCGATCTCCTGGTGACGATCCACTGGCCCCGGTATGGGAAAAGGTATTCGTCTGCAACATCCAGTCGCTGTGGTAACGGGAAGCCTCAATCAGCAATGGGTTCATGACCAAAGGTTGCTTAGCACCAGAAGAAATTTGACCAGGTGAAAGCCCCTGGTTCAGATCAATGCTGTGCAACTGCGCCTCACCCAAAGGGTTCTCTCTGGCCCGGTTGATCAGTTCAAGCATGAACTGTTCGTAGGATGTAGGTTGGATCATAATCTCTCCACAGAAAAACGTGCGATTTCAATCGCGGTACGAATTGCGGCTACAGTATTGCAACCGCCGAAAAAGTACAGGCCTTCCACCCGCCGGACCGTGAGGCTCTGCTCGATAAAGGCCTTGGTGGCGAAGAGCTTGCGCTCTGTTTCTCCTCCTCCCTCAAGCCTGCAACCGAATCCCGCCTTCGAGCGGGGGTAGTTGGCAGACCCTACAATCGGTTGAATGACTGCCTAAAAATGAAAAATATCAAGTTATATCAAAAAGATACAAAAACAAAGTGGCCGCATCAAACCCATTCGGAAGAATGTATCCCCAACTACTGGTATAGCACAAATCAGGATTTTTGCTTCAAATCCTGGCAGGGGGAATGTTCAGAGCTTGGTCTCAAGGCCGTCAAATAGAGCCCTGGCTTCGCCATAAGTACTCAGGGCCATGGCCTGTTCTATCCAGGAATCGCTGATGGCATCAACCGCAGTACTGAGCAGGGCAACTGCGGCAATCAACTGGGCTTGGGATGTTTCATCCAGCCGAGTGGCATCAGTATCAGTGCTATTGAGAACGTTTTCCACATCTACTGCCAGAATGGCATCCAGACAGCTTAGACGTTCAGTGACGATGGAAGAAACCATGGATCATGCCTCCTTGATCAAAACTAGTTAAACTTCAGCACTTCGTTGGAACTGTTACTAAACAGACTGTCCAAATCTACCGATTGATGTTGCTTGTCATGCTGACGGGCCAAGGCTTGTAGCCGGAACAGTTGTTGAGTACTGAGGGCCTGAGCATAAGCAATGGCTAATGCGCCTTGCTGATGCAGCTGAAAAAGGGTTTCGTTATCCACCTTTGCCAATTTAGCTTCATCAAGACGCAACAATCCAGCGATTTCTGTCCCCGGCAAATGCCACGGAGACAACAGACCCGCTGCATCCAAGGAAGTCACCGCACGTTCGGTAAGAGCATAATGCTTTACCATCTGACCAAAAAAATCGATCACCTCCTGTACCGCTTCACTGGGCTTGCCGTCCGTGAAAAAGGCCAGATCCCCCTTCTCTCCTATTAATGCACTCTCCATATCCACACATACCACTCGCTGATTTGCATCGCCCTTGCCCACTGGCGGCGATAACAATCGAAATGGATAACTGCGGGCAAAAGCTGGCACATACCCGCTGGGCCACAACATTCTACTATCCAGGCAATGGTTCACACCCTGGCGTAATCCCGTCAACACATATAGCCCTACTTTACCCTGATTATCACGAGCAAATGTCAGCGGCAAATGACTGGATGATTTGCTGATCTCTGGCGCTGCCAAGGGCATTAGGTGTAGTTGAGACACATGAGTATAGTTGATAAAACGAGACCAACGCAGGGCACCAAAACGATCTACGCTCAAGGGTACAAAACGACTCATTAATAATGCTCCAATATATATAAATTAAAATAACTTTTGACTATTAATTACAATTTATTTCAATCAAAAATTTGATCGAAAAACTTTCATCTTTTCCGGGTTTTTTAAAACTCCATTCAAATAATCGATTCCACTCAATTCCTTGTATTCCTCCAGAGTTCGGTGGCGTCCAAGACCATAAGGTTCGGGTAACTCACCTTGCACGAGTTGGTGCAGGCGCATAATAGCCTTTTCCCGACGTTGGTGAAATTTCACTTCTCGTCTTGACTCCAGATCCTTACGCCAGTGATGACTGTCATATTCGGTATCTGATGATTTGTAAAGATGGTACAAAGGAACATCCCTGTAACGACCATGAAAAATATCCCATCCATGAGTAAAAGCACGCAAGGCAAGCGCCTGCTCTTCCCCATGAAAATAAAACAATGGATCATAAGGAACATCTAGGACAAATCGACCTTTTGTTATCAAAAAACCGCCTGATAAATAATATCCACGAGCCGCATAAAAATGATTGGAATCAGGTAAACCCTGGTAGGCAACTTTGGCTCTTATGACAATATTTTCTATGGTAAATTTATCAATGTTCTTGAATTCAAAAAAACCGATACTATTTGTATCTCGCAACCTTTTAAAAGGTTTATTATGAGCATCAAAGTCAAATGGCGGCGGGTAGATACTTAGTATAGGGCGATTACTAAATTGCTCAAGCTGCTCGATTTGGTGAATCAATTTTTTATCCCAATCCTTGGAAAACCAAGTATGAGAATCTATCTGCAGATAGTAGCTTTCATTATCGTATAAACTCTGAACCAAGGATCTTGCCCAACAAACACCCCTTGAATGTAAGGGATCTAGATGAACATATCGTATCTGATCAGCGCGAGGATGTTGTCTGATCCAGGTTTGCTGTGAATCAAAGCTCTGATCAACTACCCCAACTACCAAGCGGTCTGGATAATGTGCTTGCTCGAATAGACTTTCCAGAGTAAAACGTAGCCAAGGATCACAAAATGCGGCCACACTGACGAACACACGATCGTTTCTCATCTGGATGCAGTCATTTTTTGCTTCATGCAACTCTGAATCTCTGCTTTTAAGATGAGAATTTTGATGTTCAAATTTATTTTTTTTTTGACTCACTAACCCTGCTTTTTGCAGTATTTTTTTTCGCTGCTGCTGACTTTTATGTAATCTTGCTGCTGCCAGAGAACCACCTGATTTTTTACGCTTTACCATAAAAAATTCCTGATAAAAAAGCCTGAAATTCAGTATATCTCATCAAAACAAGAAATGAATGAATTAATAGATAATCTTAATCCCTCCCTCCCCCGCCCCTATGCTTGAGAAAATACCGGGCCATACTGCGCAGGTGCAGCACCATGTAGGAGAGCTTGCGATGGCTGTCCCGGCGGGCATCGTGAATGACGGACACATCCTGGGCCACCACCACCGGCAGCCCCTGTCTCCAGCAACGAAAGCAGATGTCCACGTCTTCGTAATACAGGAAGAAACGGTCATCAAAGCCCTGCAGGGTGGAAAAATCCCCCCGCCGGAACAGCATGAACATGCCCGCGACCCAGTCGGGGAACATGATGCCCTGGTCGGTTGTGATCATGTAGCGACCATCTCCCCGTCCCAGGGCTTTTGATAGCAATGATCCCAGGGTGGGGAAATGACGGGCACTGTCTTCCAGATCGCCCCTGGGGGATCTCACCGCCGGGGCCACCAGGGCGGCACAAGGAAAACGCTCCAGGGTGGCCAGCAGCACCGGAAAGGGGTTGTCCGGCAAACTGATGTCCGGGTTCATGCAACAGAACAATGGCTGACGGGATAATGAAAATGCAGCGTTATGGTTGGCGCCAAAGCCCTTGGGCCGGTCATTTTTCACCAGGGTCAGACGCTGATCCGCGGGCAATGTCAGGGATTCTCGCAGATTGAGGGTGAGAATCACCTGGGCAACTTCGGGAAGCTCCAGTAGCCGGCTGATCAGGGCCTCCACCATGGCGCCGTGGCCGTGACTGACAATGGAAACGGCAATCACGGCTTCACGGCCTCCAGACGACTCTGAAGCGGCGGCGCCAGATTCGCCGGTCCAGGGCGGCCCAGATCTCATGCCATGACACTTGACGATTTCTCTGCACCTGCTGACGGGTACGCCAGATGGCAGGTAGCCCCTTGAGGGCATCGGTCTTGGCACGCAGGATGACCCGGCCCTGGCCCCGATAGGCAAACACCAGAATGGTCAGTAGATTCATCAGCAGGTGCAGGGGCAAACATAGCCAAAACAGCGGTCCGGGCATGTTTTTTACAAAGGTCCAGACCAGGTTCCGGTGCCCGTGATATACGGCAAATGCACTGTGCTGTCCTCCGGTGGTGGCACTGCCCATGTGATACACCACCGCCTCGGGCACCACCCGGCAGACCTGCCCGGCCAGACGCAGACGAAATCCCAGGTCTACATCTTCTGCATAACAGAAAAACCGCTCATCAAATCCCCCCACGGCCTGTACCGCATCCCGCCGGTACAGGGCGGCAGCGGCACAGGGGGAAAAAATGTCCCCCGCTGGGGTCAGGGTATCTGCCCGCAGTGCGCCATGATCCCGTCGCCATATCAGGCCGCTGAGATGATACACGTCTCCGGTGCCATCCAGACGATGGGTGTCGGGATGGCAGGTCTGAATCGAGCCAAAGGCGGCACATTCGGGATGGCGACGGGCGGCGGACACCAGAGCCGCAAGCCAGTCTGGCTGGGGAAAGGCATCGGGATTGAGCAGGGCCACCAGTTCGGTGGTGCAGTGTTTGAGTCCGAGATTGTTGGCGGCGGCAAAGCCCAGGTTGTTTTGCTGGGGCAACACCATGACGGCTGGATGGGGGTGGAGATGGGCGAGGGAATCATCGGTGCTGGCATTGTCAATGACAATGATGCGGGCCGGTTGCAATGACTGGGAGGCCAGGCATTCAAGGCAGTGTTTCAACATCGCGCCGCTATTCCAGTTGACGATCAAAACCGTCACCTGGGCCTTGTCTTCCCCGGCCTGCTCCGGGGCCTGTGCTGATCCTGAAGCCATGCGGTCATCCAAACCCATCATCCTGCCCCCCCAATCAGTAGTCTCCCAGCAGGATATCCCGATTGCGGGAACTGCCCCAGGCGTCGAAATTCTTCACTTCCGCCAACATCGGCAACCGGCGCCAGCGGCCCTCGCTGGCAAACGCCAGCAGGGGCTGGGCAATGTCCATGGGCGTGCCTTCAAGGCCGGTGCGGCGGCGCAGTTCCCGATAGGCGCGGGCAAAGTCCATCATGCCTTCCTGAAGGGCGGCGACGTGATCCAGCAACCCGGCGCCCTCCTCCCGGCGGCCCGGGTCCTCCACTGGTTCAATGATATCTTCCTGGGCCTGCCAGCCGATGACGGAGTGGTGGGGAGCGGAGAAAAACAGTTCCACCAGCACCCGGTTGCCATACAGGCGGGTCACCTGATCGGTGGAGGTGGACGCGGCCGATACCATCGCCTTCATGCGGTGACGGCCCTGACGGGACAGACATTCGGGGGCCGTGGACAGGCAGAAATAGTAGCCGGTCACATGAAGATCCAGCATGGGGATCACTGCCCGCTCGAACGCCTCCTGGGTGGTGCCGTTCCAGCCCACATCGACGATGGCTACCCGGTCGCCGGCCTGGATGCCCAGGCTATGCAGATAGCGGAACAGGGCCTGGCGGTTGCGGCGGCAGACCTTGAGGATGTCCCAGCGGCAGGCCCAGAGAAACCGGGTCAACAGGGCTTCCTGTCGCCCGGTGATGGGGCGGTCGTCGGGCAACCCCAGGTCCGCCATCACCTGGCTTGCCGGCGGCGTCACGCCCAGGCGCTCCAGCAGTTCACAGGGGGACAGGCCATGGGCGCCGGAGAGCAGGAAGGGCAGGAAATCGGTGAAGTTGTCCTCCCCCATGGCGGCCAGGTTGAAGGCCACCCGGGAGCCGGTAAAGTAGACGTGCCGGGGCAACGGGAGGGGATCGCCGTCGCCGGCCAGCCGGTGCAGGATGTGGCCGTCCCTGGACAGGAACAGCAGATGGTCGATGGCGTCAGCCCTAGCCTGCTCGGCGATCCATTCCAGAAATCCCAGGGCCGCCGGACCACCGTAGCGAAATCCCAGTTCCCGGAAGGTGTCGGGGGGCAGGGATTCCCGGTGGCAACGGATCAGTGCCCGGGCCACGGAGGTGGCGGGAGCGGTTTCCTCTGGCACCGGCACCGGCTTACCGGGTTCCTGGTATAAAAAGGTCCGCAACCCCAGTTCTCCAGCCCGACGCACATCGGCATGGGGATTGTCCCCCACATGCAGCACCCGGTCCGGGGATACGTTGACCTGCTGGAGCAGTACGGCAAACAGGGCACCATCATCCCGTTTGGTGGCGTTCTGGTCCGAGGACACCAGAACCGGCACTTCCGGCAGGTGGTGACGGCGCAGGCAGGTCAGGAAAAAATCTGTATCCAGATACATGTCCGACAGGATAAATACCCGTTTGTCCTGGGCCAGGGCTTCCTGGAACAGGGGCACCAGCACCGGATTGGGCGACAGCAGCGCCAGTTCCAGTTCCTGTTCCAGGGCCATGACTTCATGGGCGGGCCGGGGCAGGGTGGCCATGCAGTCGTAGATGTCCTGCAGGGTGATTTCCCGCCGTCCCTGCCGGTGCATGTTTTCAAAGGCCAATGCCTGGGCCTGCCGGCGGCGCAGCCGGAAATCCGCCAGACCCAGGCGCTGGCCGAGGATGTCGAACAGGTCCTCCGGGTCGCACAGGGGGCGCAGGAACAGGGTGTCGAAGAAGTCGAAGGAGATCACCTCCGCCTCGCGGATCATGTCCCGCAGCAGGGCGGGATCACTGGGTGCGGACTTGAGGCTGTCGGCATTCATCATGGGGCGGGATCGGGGCGCGGGCATCAGCAGGCCAGGTCAAAATGGACACTGTCCGGGTGCAGGTTGGGGTTATGGAAGGGGTCGTGCTGAAAGTAGCGGGGATGAAGGGCATACAGGCGGCGCAGTTCTCCCCGCAGCCGTTCCCGCTTGGCGGGGTCCAGATGATCCGGCCCCCGGCTGACAGATTCGTGATGAATCAGGCTGACCGCCGGGCAGACCAGATTGTACAGTCCCGCTTCGTGCAGACGGATGCACAGTTCCACGTCGTTGTAGGCGATGGGGAAGGTTTCGTCGAAGCCGCCCACTCGCATGAACTTTTCCCGGCTGATCATCAGGCAGGCGCCGGTCACCGCCAGCCAGTTGTATTCCAGCAGATTGCGCATGAAATAGCCGGGGTGATCCGCGGGCCGGTGCAGGAAGGCATGGCCCGGTCCCGCCTGGAGATTGACCAGCCCCGCATGCTGGATGGTGTGGCCACCGGGGTAGAGCAGTTTTGCCCCCACAGCCCCCACATGAGGCAACTGGGCATATCCTCCCAGCCGTTCCAGCCAGTCCGGGGTGATCACTTCGGTGTCGTCATTGAGGAACAGCAGCAAATCCCCCCTGGATGCCTGCACCGCCAGATTGTTCAGTTCGGAGAAATTGAACGGGGCATCGTGGCGCAGCACCCGGATATGGGGGTGCCGGGTCGGCAGGGTGTCCAGATAACGACGGGCTTCCGGCGTGACCGAGCCATTGTCCATGATCAGGATTTCATACTGACTCTGATTCGATGGGGGTGGCAGGGCGTCGATACAGCGGCGCAATACGGCAGGATTGTCCCGGGTGGGGATGATGATGGACACCAGGGGATTGCCCCGCAGGTGATAGCGCACCCGGCAGTAGGCGGGGAAGCCGGGTACTGGCTCCAGTTCGCCGAACAGACCCCGACGCTGAAGGGCATCCTCCCTGGCTTTTTTCGATGCCGCCAGCACATAGGGCTTGGCCGCCAGATCCGAGGCCACGGAGGCGGGCAGGATGCGCCAGTGGTAAAGCACCTTGGGTACATGGCTGATGCGGTCGGTCCGCTCCGCCACCCGCAGGATCAGATCCCAGTCCTGGCAACCGTCATATTCCGACCGCAGGCCGCCGATCCGCGCCAGCAGGGTGCGACGGATACAGGACACATGGCAGGTGTACATGGTGCTCATGATGGTGTCCGGGGACCAGTCGGGCTTGAAATGGGGTTCGGTGAAATGGCCCTGGGGGGTGATCTTGTCCTCGTCGCTGTAGATGAAGTCCGGCTGCTCCCGCTGGATGCACAGGGCCAGTTCGTAGAGGCAGTCCGGGGTCAACTCGTCATCGTGGTCCAGGAACACCACGAACTCCCCTCCTGCTGCGGCAATGGCTGCGTTGGTGGCGCCGGCGATGCCCTGGTTGGTATCCAGGTGCAACACCTTCACCCGGCCATCGGATATCCGGGTCAGGGCCTGACGGGTCTCCGTCGAGGGGCTGGCGTCGTCGGCCAGGATCAGTTCCCAATGGGGGTACCACTGGGCTGTCACTGAATCCAGCAGGGCCTGGAGCAGGATGGGCGGGGTATTGTAGACGGGCACTACGATGGAGAACCGGGGCGGTGCTTTCAGAGTAGTCAGCCAGGCGTCCAGATGGGCCGGGCGCCGGGGCGGGACATAGACATAATTGCCGCCGCCTTCCACCAGCCGATAATGGCCCGGGTCCGGTTCCCAGGCCAGAGCGGCCTGCCCTTGGCACGGGGGCGCCGAGCGGGGGATATGGGCATTGAGGGTGGCATGATGGTGCAACCGGGCCTTCAGGCCGGTGATGCCCTCCCGGCGCAGGACGTGCCAGCCACGATCGAGCAATCCTCGCCAGCCGTGGCGACGCAGCAGGGGGTGCCCCGCCCGCGCCATGTCCCGCGTCCGGCGGGCAAGCCGGCCCAGCAGACGCAGGGGGGCGGTGAGCCGCCAGCTGCGGGAGGCATGCAGCAGGGCCAGCTGGCCCTGCAATGCGGCCAGTTGGCCCTGCAATGCGGTCAGTTCTGCCTGCTGACGGCTGAGGGTGTCATCCAGGGTGGCGATGCGGACATCCTGCTGTACGATCCGCTCATCTCTCACCCGGATTTCCTGACGATGAGCCGACAGGGTGGCCGCCTGCTCGCCAGCCTGCCGGTCCAGATCCGCGATCATGGCCTGTTCCCGACGCTGGATCTCGGCCATGGCAGAGGCCCGCCTGACCAGGATAGAGAGATGTTCGTCGGACCAATGGGTTCTGGCCCATTGTACGAAGGGCACCAGTGAGCGGTTCACCCGCTCCGGGTCCGCATGAACACCAAAACCGCTGTTGTCATAGATACGGTAACAGGCGGTGGTCTGATCCACATGGATCAGGACACCCTGGCCGGTCACCAGGGTCCAGAAGGCCCAGTCTTCGTAGACATCCAGGGTTTCGGGAAAGCGGCACCCCTGCTCCATGATTCGACGATGAAACAGGACCGAATGGATGGGCAGATAGTTTTCATAGGCAAAGCGGGCCGGATCGAAGGGGGCGCTGAAGCGGCGCACTTCCACCCAGTGTTCTCCTTCCCGACGCACGGCGGATACGTTGCTGTAGGCGCCGATGGCCTCCGGGGTCTGTTCCAGGGCCTGTACCAGCCCGGCCACGTGACCGGGCAGCAGCCAGTCGTCGTCGTCCAGAAACATGAGTAGCGTCCCGGTGGCGGCTTCCATGCCCCGGTTGGCGGCGGCGGATCGGCCCGGATGATCGGTCAGGGACAGATAGCGGACCTGCTGGATCACGCCGCCCTGGGCGGCCGCCACCTCCGTGGCCACCTCGGTGCCGCCGTCGTTGACCACCACCAGTTCCAGTCGGGGCCAGGTCTGGGCGGCCACGGAACGGATGGCCTGTTCCAGCAGGGTCTGGCGGTTGCGGGTCCGGATGATGACCGAGACCAGGGGGCGGTTGCGGGCCAGAGCCGCGGGTGCCAGCCGGGGCAGTAACTGTTCGGCCCAGACATCCAGCAGGGGGCTGTCTCGCCGGGGCCAGAGGAAGAAGGCCTCCGCGTGGGATACGCTTCGGGGCAGGGACCAGGTGCGGGACTGGTTCAGGGCCAGTACCCGTTCGGTGTAGGCATTTTCCCCCTGCTGGGACTGGTAGACCGCCATGACCCGGGTTTTGCGCTCCACCACGGAGGAGATGTCCACCAGGCAGTTGGTCAGGCCCTGGACGCTGATTTCGTAGCCAATGGGGATGGGGGCAAACCGGCACCGGCGCAGGGCTTCCCAGGCCAGATGGGCGGTGGCCCGGTGGTCGGGATGGGGTTCGCCGGGCATGGGGAAGAAGACGGCGCTGTAGCCCTGATCTTCAATATATTGGGTCAGGCGCTGGATCAGGGCTTCGTCGGCCACCAGTCCCCGGTCGGGACAGCGCCAGAAATCTAGTTCCAGCCCCCCCAGCTGCTCGGCGGCGGTCCGGGCCTCCTGTTCCCGGGCCTGGACCAGATCGGTGCCGCTGCCGCCCTGGGCGCCGTCGGTGAGGATGATCACGGAGACGGCGGTGCCCGCCTCCCGCGCCCGGATGATGGCACCGCCCATGCCGAAGGTTTCGTCATCGGCGTGGGGCGCAAGCACCAGCCAATGGCCCGACGGCAGGTCGCCGACACCAAAGGGCAGGTAATGATCTTCGGTCACCATCAACGGAGCTGCCTCTCTTGCCTCGTCAGGATAAAGTTCGGGATGCTAGCACAGAAACCCTGACAGACCGTGGTGCCTGAAGGCTGACGCTCAGTAAATGTCCGCGTCACCGGGCTGAAGACGAGGCCAGATGCCACCCTGGAGCCGGGGGCGGGGAGCACAGGTCATTTCCACCACAGTGGCGCCGGTGGGCAAGGCGGTGGACCCGGTGGTGACCGTGGACGCCGGTGGTGCCCAGTACCGGACCACCGGCAGACCCTCCCGGGCGGCTTGGTGCCGCACCAGGGTGAGCAACCGGGGCAGATCCGGCTCCCGCCCCCACCATTCCATCACCCGCAGGTGATCCGGCAAGGCCTGCACCATGCACCAGCCCCGACCACCCAATGGGGTTTCCAGCCGGCAGAGCCGGTAATGCCGGGCAGGGTGACGGCGGTAACGCCAGTCCAGATAGGCGGGGGAATGAATCAGGCCGTGGCCGGTCGCTCCTGCTGCCTGGGCTGCCACCTGGTCCAGGGCCTGATCCGACATGGGAATCGCTTCCAGCCGGTGCCAGGTGGGACGGCGGGGAGGGGTCAGGGCCGGCAGTTCCTGGTCCAGAACCTCGTACCAGGGATGATAGAACCCCAGGCGCCGTCCCAGGGGCAGGGATCGATTACCGGGAAAACCGAAGGTGAGTGCCTGGGGATGGCGCTGTTGCACCTGGGCACAGAACCCGGCCATCAGGGCATCGTAGACGCCCCCCTTGAGACCACCGCGCACCGGCCCATCCACCATGACGTCACAGACTTGGGCCAGCACCTGCAGACCGTCGGGCAACCGGGCCGGCCAGCCATACAGGCCCACATGGGCCACCAGTGCCCCGGCGGGGGTCTGGGCCACCTGTCCCAGGGTCAACGGCAGGGCGGCATCCTGATATTTCCAGTGCCACCAGGCCGGTTCAGCCTGGTGGCCGAAAACCCGCTGGAACAGGGCCAGCAGGGCTGGGGTGTCCTCGTGGGTTCTGGGACGATACATCAGGTCATGGTCGGTCATTGGCGGCTCCATGGCGCTCCCGGAACAGGGCCTCGAACAGGGCGGCATAACCCTGGGCCATGACCGCCGGGGCATAGCGGGGCAGGTCTTGCCGGGCCGCCGTCGCCAGACGCCGCCGAAGGGGTTCGTCCGCCAGCAGCGTCCTGATCCCCTGCGCCAGGGCATCCACGGAACCGGGGCGCACCAGCAAGCCGGTTTCTCCGTGGCGGATGATCTCCCTGGGGCCAAAATCGCAATCGGTGGCCAGCACCGGCAGGTCACAGGCCATGGCTTCGATCAGCACATTGCCAAAGCCCTCGAAACGGGCGGTGTGGACAAAGATATCCGCCGATTTCACCAGACCAAAAGGGGCGGGATGAAAACCGGCGAATCTCACCCAGGGAGCAATGTCCAGAGTCTGGCACAGGGTCTCCAGCCCGGCCCGTTCCGGGCCGTCGCCGATAAGCAGCAGACGGCAGGGATGATGGACCCTGACCTGGGCAAAGGCCCGCAGCAGGATGTCCAGATCCTTTTCCGGGGCCAGACGGCCAAAGGTCACGATACAGGGCAATGTGTCGGACCGGGGTTGGGCCTGGGCGTGATATACGGCGCTCAGGTCCACGCAGTTGGCCACCACGGTCACCTTGTCGGGGGCGGCCCGGTAACGCTGGATACATTCCCGGCCCAGTCCCTCGGTGGACACCAGCACCCGATGGGCGGCCTGATTCATCAGCAGTACCAGGGCATGCCAGAGCCAGCGATCCCGACGCCGGGACAGGTGAAAACGGATGCCAGCCACCGACGGGGTGCGGGGACTGGCGATGGTGGCTGGTCTGCCCCGACCCAGCACCCGGACCAGGGCTGCAATCATGCCGCCGTAATGCAAAAACCCCAGCATCAGGTGGCACTGTTCCCGGCGGGCGATGGCCCACACCCGACGGGCATCGCCCCAGGTCCGGCGCAGGCCCTGAAAACCGGTGGCCACCCCTTCGGCTTCCAGGTCCAGTACCCGCGCCCGGTCACAGGCCGGGAAACTGGATCGGTGGGTGATCAGGATGATCTCGAACCGGGCCGGGTCCAGGTGGGTGATCAGGTTGTACAGGGTGCGTTCCGCCCCGCCAAATCCCTGGGTCGGCAGTAGCAGCAGCAGCCGGATTCGAGGGGTCACGCCATCATGGTGGGACAGGTCATGGGACATGGGAGAGACCTCCCACCCGGGACAGCACACGGGCATAACCGGCAATCATTGCCGCTTCGCTAAAGACCTCGGCCCGCGCCCGGCCGGCCTGGGCCAGAACCCGCCGCGCCTCGGCATCGCCCATCAGCCGGTCCATCTCCCGGGCCAGGGCGGCCACATCCCCCACCGGAAACAGCACGCCGTCCCTGTCGTGGCGGATGATCTCCGCCGGTCCCCAGGGACAGTCCGAAGCCATCACCGGTACCCCCAGGGACATGGCCTCGGTAAGCACCAGACCAAAGCCTTCGTACCGGGAAGGCAGCACGAACAGATCTCCGGCCCGCAGCCAGGGATAGGGGTTGGCCTGAAAGCCGGTCAGGTGCAGGCGTGGGGCAATCCCCAGGTCACGGGCCAAGCCCCGCAGTGCCGGTTCCCGTTCGCCGCTGCCCAGAATCCGCAACCGCCATTGGGGGTGGCTATCGGCCAGACGGGCAAAGGCCCATAACAGGGTTTCAAAATCCTTCTGGGCCGCCAGCCGGCCCGCACTGACGACCCAGCGGCAGGGTGGGTCGTCTCCGGCTATCCCCTCCAGCTGAGGACAGGGGGCGGCGGCCAATGCTGCAAGGGCCTCTCGATCCACGCCGTTGTGGACTGGATGCAGCCGGGCCGAGGGAACCCGGAATTGGTGTGCCAGTTCCGTCGCCACCCCCTGGGAGGGGGTGATGATGCCGTCCAGCACCCGGCCTGCCAGCCATACGCCCAGACGCACCCGGGCCGTGGGGGGATGTCCCCGTTCCGCCTGGTAATAGCCTGCCAGGGAACCATGCAGGCTGCCCACCAGGGCCAGATGCCGTGTCCGACGGGGATGGCGCAGGCGAGCGACCGCCAGAAACCAGGAGGCATTGTGCATGGTGGCATGGATCAGGTGGGCGCCGACGGCCTCGGCCCGATCCAGAATGGCTGCGGCATAGGCCAGTACATTGGCCCGCCGGTAATCATGGGGCAGGGTCAGGCCATACGCTTCAAAGTAATGCACCGACAGGCCGGGCATGGGGGTGAAATGGGGGGCCAGCGGGCGCTGGGTGAGCAGGTGAACGGTGAAATGCCGGCTCAGCCCCCGCAGACAGCATTGGGACAGACGTTCGCCGCCCCCGAAGGCATCGCTGGCCAGTATCCAGAGCAGGACGGGGCGGTGACTCATGGGGCGCTGGTGTCCTTGGGCTGCCACTGGCTGGAAAAGGGCAGCCGGAGCACCCCCAGTTCGTCGTCGGTCTTGCGGACCTCGATGCCGTCGATGACCCGCTCATCCAGCAGCACCAGCCCGGTGTCGTCCCACAGACGCAGGTGCAGGGTGAAGAAACCGCTGGCCAGGGGAATGTTGCCAAAACAGGCGGATTCCCGACCACTGCCCTGGCGAGGGGGCTGTCCCCGCAGCCGGGAACCGGCCACATGGAGTCCTCGACCACTTTCCAGTTTCAGGGACAGGGTGTAATGGTGCAGCACCTGGGGGTCCACGGCCTCCACCCGCCAGCTTGCCATCAGATCATCACCGATATGCAAGGGAGTGGAGGAGTCCAGGGAAAAGTCCACCAGCCGGGCCAGATGCCGGGGAGGGGCCTGGACGTCCCCGGTGGGCATCGGGGCGGAGCGGGCCAGTTGATAGCGTTCATAGGCCGGCAGCACCTGGGCCGGTGGCCCGAACATTTCCACCCGCCCCTCCCGCATCCACAGCACCTGATCGCAGAAGGATTCCACCTGATAGAGGCTATGGGAACAGAGTACGATGGTCTTGCCCGCCTGACGAAATGCCCCCATGCGGTCGATGCATTTTTTCTGAAAGTGCATGTCCCCCACCGACAGGGCCTCGTCCACGATCAGGATATCCGGGTCCAGGGAGGCCACCAGGGCAAAAGCCAGCCGCACCCGCATCCCGGTGGAGTAGGTCCGCAGGGGCTGGTCGATGAACTGCCCCAGTTCCGCAAAGGCCAGGATGTCCTCGTAGCGGTCGCGGACATAGGCCCTGGGCAAGCCCAGCATGTCCCCGTGGAAGAAGATATTTTCCCGGCCCGTGAATTCCGGGTGAAACCCCACTCCCAGTTCCAGCAGACCCAGCACCTGCCCCTGCCGGGTCAGGGTGCCGGTGGTGGGCTGGTGACTGCCCGCCATCAGGTGCATGAGGGTGCTTTTGCCTGCGCCGTTGTCCCCCACAATGCCCAGGCTCATGCCCTGGGGAATCTCCAGGGACAGGGGGTGCAGGGCGGTGAAGGCCCGGTGTCGGGGACGGCGGGTCAGCAGTTCCAGCACCCGGTCCAGGGGGCGGTCATAGAGGGCGTAGGTCTTGCTCACCTGCCGCAGGGTCAGGGCATGGGCGGTGCCGGAGGGGATTTCACAGGACATCGGCAAACCCCGGTCGCAAACGCTGGAAGAACAGACCACCCGCTACCAGGGCCGCAGCGGCATAGGTCAGGGCCGCTAGCCAGAGGCCCCAGCCGGGCCAGCGGGATTCCAGCAGCAGACGGTGATATCCCTCGGCAAATACCGTGAAGGGGTTTGCCCAGATGAGGGTCTGCAGGGCCTCGGGCACCTGGGCAAGGGGATAGAGAATGGGCGCGGTGAAAAACAGCCCCAGCAGTACCATGCTCAGTACATGGGGCACATCCCGGACGTACACCGACAGGGCGGAGAGCAGCAGCCCCAGGCCGATGGCGAAGGCACATTGCAGGCCCAGCAAGGGCAAAACCCACAGCACCAGCACCGGATCCCGCTGCCAGCCCGATAGCCATAGAAACAGGATGAAGCCCAGGATGATCGGGATAAAGACCAGATGGGCGGCCAGTACCCTGGCCAGGGGGAAGATCAGCACCGGGAAGTTGCCGTGGCGCACCACATCGGCCCGGCCCAGCACCGCATTGGCGGACCGGTTCAGGGCATCGCTAAAAGCCAGCCAGGGCAGCAGACCGCAGAGCAGAAACAGGATGAAGGGCACATCACCACCCTCCCCCAGACCAGGCAGGCGGATGGCCCATATATAGCCGAAGACCCACCAATAGACGAAGACCATCATGGCAGGTTGCAGCAGGTTCCAGACCAGCCCCAGGCGGGTGCCGGCATATTGTTCGCGCAGCTCGCGCCAGACAAAGACGGGCAGCATGTGCCGCAGCGTGTTCAAACGGATCAGCACGGGGGGTTCCGAAAACAAGGACGGCATCCACGAAGGATGCCGTCGTCATCAATACAGCAGAGTCAAACCGGCCAGAGCAGTCACCATGATAGCAGGGGACCGGGGACCGGACCATCCGGCCTAGTGGCGGGTAAAGCGGACACCACCCCTGGCTTCGGAGGCGTAGTCTACATACCACTCACCGTCCACATGGACCCAGCGCAAGGTCAGGGTACGGGTCTGGGTGGGGGACTCGATGGTGGCCCCCGCCGGACTGGTGAAGGTGGGAATGGAGACCGTCACCGTGGAGGCGGACAAGGCCACATGGCCCAGGCTTTCGATGGCCTCGGTTTCAGCGGTTTCATACTGGATTCGTCCCATGGCCTTGAGATGCTCACTGAAAGGAACACGGGCGCGGTAGAAAGGATCAAACAGGTTGTAGGCGCCCCGGAAGTCCTCCTCGATCATGGCTTTCCAGTAGGCATCCAGCCGCTCCTGCAACCCATCCTTGGACACTTTCACGTCTTCATCCGGTGTCTTGAGATCCTCCAGGGTCAGCGTCATCACCTTGAGCTGCTTGGTGCTGAAGGCATCATCGAAGAACTCCAGTCCCAGGATGACCCGATCGTCGGTCACCACAATGTCATTGGCAAACAGATTGACCATGACATTATGCTCACGTCCCACGGGCAGACGGCCATCCTGCACAATATCCCAGTGTTTGCCCCCATCACTGGAGAGGGAATAACGTACCCGGCTACGGATTTCCCGCCAATCCTCCCACATCAGCAGGACATGATCATCGGGCAACAGGGCCAGTTTGGGTGCGCGGGCACGGGCATAACCCACCTGATCCTCATCGCGGACCGGCATCAGTTCACCCCAGGTCTTGCCATTATCGGCAGACTGAACCAGCTTCACTGTCATGAAGTCCCGACGGGGATGGTGACGATCCACCACGGCCAGGGCCATGGTCACCTGTTCCCCGTTACCCACCACGGACAGGGATTCGACTCCCAGACCACGCGTGGACTCCAGGGCAAAGGCGTCCCAGGTCTTTCCCTGATCATCACTATAGGCACCTTCCACCAGATACTCGTTGCCGTCTCCATACTGAGCAATCCAGTACACGAACCAACGGTCACCGGACACAAAGGCGTCAAAGGGAATGGTGATCTGGGGAGTCACGTCCTGAATCACTACCGGTGGAGCAAAATTGCCGTCTTCCTGACGCACCCGTACCTGAATAGTGGATTGTTCATCGTCCACTACCCAACTAAAGACAGCCACATTGCCCTGGGCATCATTGAGCCAGACAGGGTAGATACCGGAGAGCAGGTTGAACTGCTGTTCCCGCAAGGTGCCGTCGTCCAGGATATCCCGGTAGTGGATATGATATTCCATACCCCCTTGTTCACTGGGGCGTTCTCCATACCAGATGGACCGCACTTCATCCCCGTGGGCATGTAAACGAAGTCTGGCCAGGGGCAGGGCATCTTCACTCAGGTTAATCGGCCCCAATTGTCCCCCAGGACCATGACGCTCCAGATAGACGCCCCGCTCCGGCTGCTTGTTGCGATAGGCCACCCAGGCTCCCTCGGGCGTAGTGACCAGACCCAGGCCGGAGGGGGCCTGTTCCATGTCATCCCGACTGATGAGTGTGATGGGGGCCTCGCCTTCGGTACGGAGCACCAATTCAGGACGCTGGCCATGCCAGGCCATGACCCATTGCCCTTCCTGATCCGCGGTCAACTGCCAGGCGGATTGCCAGGGAATGGCCCGTTCCGTGACAGGATAAGGGGTGGGTTGGGCCAGGAGTAATGGCGACGCCAGTAAACAGCCTGTGAGGGTAAAAAGTGGGAACTTACTGGTAATGCCATGCTTCATCAGTGTCTCCGCAAAAAGTCCTGACCTTAAACAAAAGCCAGGCGGGGATAGCGTGCCACTCGGGAAAAGCAGCCGGTGAATGGGGAGATGTAGACCGCGAGGAGGTGTCATCGTTCCAACAAAAAGGCCACCCGAAGGTGGCCTTTTTCCCGCTCAAGCGGATTGAACTGCCTGATTACAGCTGGGTAGCGTTGTTGAACGCGCCATTGATGGAGTTACCCAGGAAGGAACCTGCGGCATTGTACTCCAGCTTGATGACATGGGCATTGGAGGTGGGGACACGACCAGGCTGAGCGCCCGGATTATCGGTCTGCAGCTGACCCCAGCCACCGTCAGCCAGTACAGTGGCAGCACCGGGGGACATCAGTTCGCTGAGTTCCAGGCGGCCAACGCAGGTCACATTGCGGGGAGTGGTACCGGAAACCAGGTTTTCATCCCGGTCGTAGGCCACACCGGCACCGGTACGCATGGAGACAGTGGTGACCAGACGCTCGAAGCGCTTGTCCGCATCATAGGGGTTCATATCGGCAATGGCAGCGGCTGCAGAAGGCGCTTCGCCGTTGTTACGATTCAGCGGGGTCACGAAGAACGCGGTGGTGGCTTCAGCCAGAGGCATGAAGGAAACCTGGGTACCGTCGACCATGCTGGCGCCACGGAAGTCGAAATCATCACGAGTGGCATTGCTCACAGGCACGGCGGTGTCTGTGTTGCTGGTGGCAAACGCACGGTAACCCCAGGCAGCACCATTGGTGAAATCAAATACCATGGCTTCACCGGACAGGCGGGGAGCGAGTGCACTATTGGTGGTGGCATCATCAACCATCAGATAGCCTCTGACCGGTACGTCAGGGTTACCACCAGCGGAAGCCAGGGCCATGGCGTAGGTCAGGGGACCCAGGCCACCGCGCCAGTTGTTGTTGTCGCTGGGATCATTGAACAGAACACCAGCATCGCCGTCATTGGAAAGATGGCCACCCAGGTCCACGGTCTGCAGGTCATTGGCGGAGGTGGGCAGGAAGTAATTCACTTCGCCACAAACGGCCATGTTGTCTACAGCGTTTTCACCAGTTTTGGACACCATGGTCCAATGCAGGCGGGTACCACCAGGCTGACCAGCAGGTGTATAGCCGTTGTAGTTGGCATCAGTGATCGTGCTGACGATGGTGGTCACGTTGCTACCACTCACCACATAGGGGAACAGCAGGGCGTCAGCCTGGGCGACGGAGGTGGTCGCTGCCATGGCCACTGCTACGCCTACTGCAATCCTTTTCATTTTCATCGCAATCTTTCCTCACGCATTGAGTCAAGGGGTGTATTGACGGGACCGGGAAGGTACGGGGTGCACATTAAACCATCCCCAGGGAAAAGACAACAACCCACAAGGCGGAAATGGCCGCCCCAAACTCCCGGTACAGCCCGGCCTGGGGCGCTACATCATTGAACACAGTCCCTGTGAACGAGTCAACCGCAGAGGCAGCCAAAATGCCGGTCATGGCAGCCTCAGCCCCTGCATCCGGGTACGCATTTCCTCGCTGACGGCCCGCAGCTCGGCATCGTTCTGCAGGGCGCGGGGGGTGATCATCACCAGCAGCTCGGTCCGCTCGCTGCCCCGCTCGGTACTGCCGAACAGGCCGCCCACCAGAGGTGCGTTGCGTAGCCCCGGTACGCCACTGTTGCGGTTGACCTGGTTGTCGCGGATCAGGCCGCCCAGGACAATGCTCTCGCCGGAGCGCACGGCAATGCGGCTGCGGACCTGACGCTGCAGGAAGGTACGCTGGCCGGTGGCCTCGTCCGGGGAACCCACATCGGTGACGGTCTGGGTGATGTTCATGGTCACCAGGCCGCCCGCGTTCACGGAAGGGGTCACCGACAGCATGATGCCGGTATCCTTGTATTCGATGGATTCGGTGGTCAGCCCCCCATCGGTCTGGGTGCGGGCGGAACGGACCGGCTGCTGGTCGCCCACATGAATGCTGGCGGTGTGGTTGTCCAGCACCAGAATGGAGGGATTGGACAGGACCCGCAGCAGGGAGTCGGAGGCCAGGGCGTTAAACACCGCCCGCAACTGGCCGGCAGGATTGGCAATGGCATAGGAAAAGCCGGGCTGTTGCGGGGAGATGCCTCCCGTGAGTCTGGGGTTAAGCAGCGCATTGCCGGAGAACCCGGAACTGGACTGGCGCAGGTGCCATTCCAGTCCGAATTCCAGGCCGTCCCGCAGGGTGATCTCGACGATGCTGGCTTCGATCAGTACCTGGGTGGGCGCCCGGTCCAGTTGCCGAAGGGCAGATTCGATCTTGCGGTAATCCTTGCGAGGGGCCAGCACCAGCAGGGCGTTGTTGTGTTCGTCGGCCACCACCCGCACGGACTTGCCCAGGCTGCGACCGGCCAGGGCAGCGCCGCCGGCGCCAGCCTCCGGCAGGTCGGAGAGATCCATGAAGCCCTGACCGTTGCCGCCGTCGCTGATCCGGGTCGGCGTCAGACCGGGTGCCAGTCCACTGTCACTGGTACCCGGCTGGACACCGTTGGCCCCCGGATCGCCGGCACCGAACAGTTCGCTGAGCAGGCGGGCCAGATGGGTGGCGGTGCCGTTCTGCACCGGGTAGACATAGAGACGGGGTTCCAGGTCGTTGTCCATGGGCCGGTCCAGACGGTCCACCCATTGGGCCACCCGGTCCAGATAATGGGCGCGAGGGGTGATGACCAGCAGGCTGTTGAGCCGTTCAATGGGCAGTACCCGCACCACTCCCCGGATCGAGGTGGGTGGAGCACCTTCCCCGGCACTCCCTGTGCCCATCTCGCCCAGCAGGGCGCGAATGGCGTCACGCACTTCGGCTACGGCGGCATATTCCAGGGGAAACAGTCCCACGGACATGCCTGCCAGATAGTCCACATCAAAACTGTCGATAACGCTGAACCAGGCCTCCAACTGGTCCCGTCCCCCCTGGAGTACCAGCAGGTTACGCAGGGTATCCACCCGCAGGATGCTGTCGTCAGGAGCCAGGGGGGCCAGAATATCCGCCATTTCTACGGCACCGATATGGCGCAAGGGGGCGATAACCGTGGCGTGACCACCGGGCAACTCTCCCCGGCGATGCAGCCGACCGGTACGGGCCGGACGGTCTGCCGGGGTGATGCGGTGGATGTCCTGGGCATCCTTGACCAGTACCGCACCATTGGCCTGTAACATGGCGCTCAGAACGTCGATCAGGCTATCTCTGGGAATCGGTGCGTGGGTACGCAGGGTGACCTCGCCGGTGAGGGGCTGATCGACGGTGTAATCCAGGCCAAGTAAATCCCCCAAAATGGCATGAACCACTTCCTGCAGGGGGGCCTGTTCAAAGTTAAGGGTGATCTGATCCCCCCGATCCTGTACCGGTGGATGACGCCCCGGCCCCAGGGACTGGATGTAGGTGCGGTCATTGCCACGAAAGATCAGGGGCTGGGGGCGAGAGTCGTCCACGGCGCCCGGTGCCGGTTCCACCGTTGGCGCATCCTGAACCGGCAACATTTCCGGCGGGTCCATCAGATGGAATCCCCGCTCCAGCAGGGGCGCTGGCCCTGGCCGGTCAGGACCAGCAGCGCAACCGGCCAAAAGCAGTATGATGAAAGCCCCGGGAATGAACCAATGTATGGGCAGGGATTGAAACTGGGTGATGGTCTTCAACATGGATAATGTGCTCTTGACTGTCCCTGGATCAGGGGCGCCGGGGTGGCCCCGGGTCCGATGCCGGCTGGGGCAGGGTCTGGTGGAGAATGGTGCCGGCCGGTCCCCGCAGGATCACCGCGTTACCCTCGATGCCCACCAGGGTCCATTGGTCCAGGGTATCCCCTACCCGCAGCCGCTGTATGCCATTGTCCCGATGGACCAGGATCACACCCTGCTCCCCGGAACCCATCACCCCCCGCAGCCCTTCAATAGGTTGTGCCGTTCCATCGGCCAGTTGGTCCCCGCCGTCCGTGGAGGGCCGTCGCTGGGGCCAGAACACGGGCCGGGCCAAGGCGTCCAGCCCACCCACCGGCCCGGGGCCATGGGAGGCGGGCAGGGTCAATGGAGAAAGCTGGGGCGGCAGGGCCTCGGTCTGCACGCCCTGGGAAGGCTGCCAGGTGCCCACCAGAACCAGAATCAGCAGTATGTTGGTCAGTATCAGACCCTTGATCAACATGGTATGAATGCTCGCTGCAATCCGATCACGTCTGTCGCATGACCGCCAGCCGCAGGGTCATATTGACCCGCTGGGGCGGAGTGGCCTCAGGATCGCTGACCAGGATTGCCGGCTGAAGCTGGACCTGCTCCACGAAAATGGCCGGCGATTCCCCATCCAGGGCCTGCAGAAAACCGATGACCTGCGGCAGGGTACCACCGATACTCAGGGTGATGGAAAACCGCTCGAATGTTCCTTCCATGCGGGGTGAATGTTGATCGGTCCCCTGTAGTTCCAGCCCCGCCGCCTGAATCTGCCCGCGTACCCTGGCCTGCAGATCTCCCAACACCTGGGTGCCACTCAACTGTGCCGGATAGGTTTGCCCCGCCAGATGGTCCCGCACCTGCTGTAACTGCTGTCGCAGGGGAGCTTCCATGTCCACCTGCCCCTGCAGACGGGCCAGCCGGGGCAGATCCCGCTGGATGAGGTCGTGGTACTGGGACCATTTGGCCCAGGCGGTCCCCACCAGCCACATCCAGGGCAACAACAGGGCGGCCACCAGAATAAGTGCCACCCAGGTCTGATCAGTCAAGGTGATGGATCGACGGGTCAAGGCAACAGCTCCATCTCGAAGGCAAACCGTTCCTTGCCGGAACGAGGTTCCCTGGCGATGGGACTGATGGCCCGCACGTGGGCAAACCGGGGCAGACTGTTCAGGGTTTGTTGCAGGGCAGCAGCATTGTTCACCCGCCCGCTGATCACAACCCGCCCTCCCCGGATGTCCATGCGATCCAGCCAGCCATCCTCGGGCACGACGGCGGTGATCAGGTCCAGGATTTCCACCACGTCCAGGGCATCTGCACGCACCTGTTCCAGGGATTGTGCCTGGGCCACCCCGCGTTGCAATGCTTCTCGCGCCTGCAGGGCCGGGGCAGCCTGTTGTTGCCAATGGGCCATCTGGGTATTGAGTTGTATCAGTTCCATGCGCTTTTGGAGCACCGGACTGGCAATACACAGGGCCAGCAACAGGGCCGTCAGGGCCAGCAGTCCCAGCTGGATCAGGCGATGACGGCGAAGACGATCAAGACGGGGGGCTTCTCCATAACCGGGCAGCAGCAGCCACTGCCCCTGTACCCTGGTCCAGATTTCCAGGGTATCGGTCTCCGGTACCGAAGGTAATCGGGCCAGTTGTTCAGCAATGTCCCGGCGGCTGGTCAGTACCCAGAGAATGCGCTGCCGGGGGGCATCGGGCAGAGTGGGCAACCGGGTCCAGGCCCAGACCTGATCTTCGGGTGCAAAGGGGGAGGCCGCTTCCACCATGACCCGGATCATGGCCTGGGTATCGGCCCGACTGGCCCAGGGCATCTCGCGGCATTGGCTCAGCAGACAGGATTCGGGCAGCCAGAGTCCCTGGCCGGCCTGGACGGGGCGGGTGTCGTTGTCCTCCTGGGCCAGCAAACAACCTTCGGGCCACTGCAGCCATTGGGGGGGTTCACCCGGAACCCAAAGACGCAAGATCTGGCGGGGCGGGCGCAACCCTGCTGGCCGCGCTGCCCACAGCAGGGTCCACCCCCGATGCCAACGGGACAGAAGGGCGGCCGCGCTGCCGGTCGTCAGACCTTGTTTGAGGGATTGCAGCATGGAACGCTCGATAAAGCGGTGATTGATGAATGTGCCTGAATGCGGTGCAGGGGGTCCAGAAGCTGCCAATGACGACCACCGGGCAAGCCCGCTGGTGCATGGATCTGGCCCTGTCGCCAACGCCAGTTGGCCTGATGATACTCCACATGGACCACCCAGGCCCTGGCCCGACTGGCCAGCAGATGGCGGGTTTCCAGGCCATCGGTACGCCATTGACCGTCCGGGTTGCGGCGGGTTTCCAGAATGCGCTGGACAACGGCGTCGTCACCTCTGGCCAGCACCCGTAACACCGGCGCCGGGGCGGCTTCCGGGTTGATCTGGCCCCCGGTGACCCGTTGAGGGACGACCAGCGGGGCGATGCTATCATAAATGTCCCGCTCCATGCCGGGGATATCGTGCAACTGTCGCCGGCTGACAAAACCTTCGGGCAGGGTCTGGCGATGGGCCACCAGCGTCTGGGCCAGGAGGCGGGCGCCGTCGGGATCGAGCCGGGCGCCGTAAACGAACATGTCCACCAGCAGTGATTCGCCGGCACTGCTCAGACTGATAAAACCGTTCAGCGGAATGGCCTCCACGGTGAGGTGGTGATCGCCGATCCGGTAAACCAGAGTCACAGCCCTGGATCCGGCTTCGGGACGGGCAGGAAGATCCCTGGCTGCCATCCGCAGGGCGCCGGCCATCAGTGGCTGGATCGTGGCCCGTTCCAGTTGCATCCGGGCCATCTGTGTCTCGCCCCGAACCTGATAGACCATGCCGGCCACCAAAACCGACAGAGCCGCAGTGATCCAGAGCACTGCCAGCAGGGCCAGTCCACGATGCGGGCGAGGGGATGACAGACAGGCCATCACGGCCCCCCCAGGGCAATCAGCAGTTCCGGCCAGTGACGGCCTTCGGCCTGGATCATGATACTGACCAGAGTGGGCAAGCCGGATGAGTCCTGCCACTGGTCATGCCATTGGCCCCGCGCATCCTGGTAACGTACCGCCCAGTGATCCAGTCCCTGGATCAGGACATGCCGCTGCTCTCCTGCCCAGTCGCCATGCCATTGACGCCCCGGATAGGGCATGTAACCCAGTTGCAGGATGCCCTGATCCGGCAGGGCCTGCAGGCGAAATACAAACAGACCACCGGGGGCATGGACGGCCTGTAGTTCCCCCACCCATTGCAGACGCCGGGCATCCCCCTGGAAATAATGCCGGGGCGGGGTGGCGTCCTGATCCGGGTCAGCGTAGGTCACAGACAGGGCGCCGGCCACATGGTGACGCAAAAAATCACTGACCAGCCGCATTTCAGTGACCCGTTGGGCCAGGGCATCGGTGCGGGTGGCCGCATCACTGATACCCCGCAGGCCGGTTATGAGGGACAGCAACAACAGGCTGGTGAGGGTAAGGGCCACCAGCACTTCCACCAGGGTGAATCCTGCAATCGGCATGGCTGATCGGGAACGGCGGTTCACGGACGGATAACCGGCAACACGGTCTGCAACACGATCTGACGGGGGCGGGGGCTACCCCATTCCACTGTGGCCTCCAGCAGCAGAACATCGTCCCTGATGCCATCCTGATCCACACGGGTATCGACCACCGAATGGGTCTGTAGCTGCCAGTGGTAACCGTCGGCGGTATGGCCGTTGTCCCGCACCCCCGATGGGGGCAGCTTTTGATGGGATGCCAGCAGGGATTCAGCCAGCAGCAAGGCGTGGGTATGGCGTTCGGTGATGCCCATATTGGCCACACTGCCGGTCACCGCCTGATACAACACCCCCAGGGACAGGGCCATGATGACGAAGGCCACCAGCACTTCCAGCAAGGAAAAACCGTGCTCGCGGCTCATGATGGGGCCACCGGTTCCTGGGTGACACGGCCCAGCAGCCAGTCCACCCGCAGGCGGGTGCCGTTCCCCGCCGGGCGGATGAGGCTCACGCTGCCGCCGGTGCTGCTGCCATCGGGATAGAAGCGGATGGCGCCGACCCGGTCAGCGGTCTGCTCGATGCGGGCAAACTCGGCCTCCACCTGAAGCCGGCGGGGAATGGACAGGGGCTGACGGTCGGCAAGCTGGATGTGGCGCTGGTGCAGGTCGATGGTCAGGGCCTGGGATTGCCCCGATTGCATGGCCAGATTCCGGGCCAGCCGCATTTCGGTGGCCAGGGCGCGCACGGCCCCCTGGTAATCGGTGGTTTCCCGGAGCCGGTCATAGGCCATGGGAACCAGGGCCACCATCAGGCCCATCACGGCCAGGGCCACCAGCAGTTCCACCAGGGTAAATCCCCGATGAACCCGTGGCCTACCAGTTGCCGATGACGGCATTTTCCCCTTCCCCACCGGGCTGACCATCGGCCCCATTGGACCAGATATCAATGGGACCGCGCTGACCGGGGTTGGCGTAGTGGAAATCACGACCCCAGGGGTCCTTGGGCAGTTCCGAACGGCGCAGGTAGGGGCCATTCCAGCCCGCCACGCCCGGCGGCTGGCGCACCAGGGCCTGCAGCCCTTCTTCGGTACTGGGGAAGCGGCCGGTATCCAGCTTGAACAGTTCGGCGGCCCGTTCCAGGTCCTGGATCTGGACCTGGGCGGTGTCGCTCTTGGCCCCCCCCAGACGGTTGAGGACCATGGGGCCAACCAGGCCAGCCAGCAGGCCGAGAATGACGAGCACCACCAGCAGTTCCACCAGGGTGAATCCGCCGGTACGGGACAACTGACGATGGGCAATGAATTGATGCACGATTAAACTCCTGACTACAAAGGATGTGTCAATCCGGGTTGATGGGGGAACAGGTATCCCTGGGGCGGATCAGGCCACCAGTTCGTTGACCGACATGATGCCCATGAGAATGGCCAGGATGATACCGGCGATGACGATCCCAAGCACCAGGATCAACACCGGTTCCAGGATGGACACCACCCGTTTGACCCCGGCCTGGACTTCATCGTCCTGGACCCTGGCCAGTTCCAGCAGCATGGGTTCCAGTTTGCCGGACTCCTCCCCCACCTGAATCATCTGGATGGCCAGGGGGGAGAACAGTCCGGTGGGTTCCATGGCGGCGGTCATGGCGCCCCCTTGCTTGATCCGGGCGGGCATGTCTGCCAGGGCGCCACGAAGATGGCGGTTGCCCACGGTATCCACCGCAATCTTCAGGGATTCCAGCATGGACACGCCACTACCCAGCAAGGTTCCCATGGTACGGGCAAAACGGGCGGTTTCCAGGGTGCGGATCACCTGTCCGATCCAGGGCAGGGCCAGCCATTGGCGATCCAGCCATAGCCGCCCCGCCTCACTGCGGGGAATACGGTCAATGGCAATCAGTAGTGCCAGCAGCAGCAGCATGAAGGCCCACCACCCTTCGGCGGCCAGATCCCCCAGGGCCACCACGATTTGCGTGGCCAGGGGCAGGCCGTCCCCCATGTCGTCGAACAGGGCCTCGAACTGGGGCACCACGAAGGCCAGCATGATGAACACGGAAAGGGCGGCCACCACCATCAGGATGGCGGGATAGGTCAGGGCGGACACCACGCTGGCCCGCAACTGGCGGGATTGTTCCAGGTGTTCCGCCAGTCGGGACAGGGCGGTGGCCAGTTGTCCCCCGGCCTCTCCGGCCCGGACCATATTGATGTAAAAGTCCCCCAAAAGGGCCTGACGGGGTTCCAGGGCCTGACTGAGCCCCTTGCCCGCCTTGACCCCTTCGAGCCATTCCGTCAGCAGGCGGGTCAGGGCCGGGTCACGGCTCATTCGGCCCAGCACCTGCAAGGCCCGGTCCAGGGGCAGGCCGGCCCGCAGCATGGTGGCCAGATCCCGGGTCAGCCCCAGTATCTGCTGGGGGGTGATCCGGTCCCGGCGGCGACCCAGCCGGGCCAACAGCCCCTCGGTGGGGGGGCGGGCCGACCCGGAGGGGCCGGACTCCAGTTGCAGGGGCATGATGCCCTGTCGCTGCAACTCGCTCAGAGCCAGGGCGCGGGAAGCGGCGCTGATGGTGCCACGGATCTGCCGACCATCGGCCTGGATGGCCCGGTAGGTGAATTCAGGCACTGTCAGTCTCCTGGGCCACGCGCATCACCTCGTCCAGGCTGGTGATGCCCTGGGCCACCTTGCGCAGACCATCCTCGAACAGGGTGGTCATACCCTGGGCACAGGCTTCCTGCTGCAGATGGGTGGCATCGGCACCCGCGAGAATGGCCCGGTGCAACGGATCGGTCATGACCAGCAGTTCGTGGATGGCGGTACGGCCACTGTAACCGGTGTGGCGGCAATGGTCGCAGCCGTTGGCCCGGTAAATGGTATCGCCCGGGCGGCAGAACCGGCCCAGGGCGGGGGTCGATTGCTTCAGGGCAGCGGTGACGGTGGCCGGTTGGCGGCAGTGGGCACATAAGGTACGCACCAGCCGTTGCCCCAGAACACCGATCACCGAAGAGGTGATCAGGTAACGCTCCACCCCCATGTCTTCCAGACGGATGATGGCGCCGGTGGCGGTGTTGGTGTGCAGGGTGGACAACACCAGATGGCCGGTGAGGGCGGATTGCACTGCGATCTGGGCGGTTTCCGTGTCCCGCATCTCGCCGATCATGATGATGTCCGGGTCCTGACGCAGGATGGCCCGCAGGGCATTGGCAAAGGTCAGGCCGATCTGGCTTTTGACCTGGATCTGGTTGATGCCGGGGAGTTGGTATTCCACCGGGTCTTCCACGGTGATGATCTTGCGGTGGTCTGCATCCAGACGGTTCAGGGAGGCGTACTGGGTGGTGGTCTTGCCGGACCCGGTGGGACCGGTCACCAGCAGGATGCCGTGGGGCCGGTCCAGCAGCTGTGCGTACTGGCCCAGCAGATCGTCGTCAAAGCCCATGGTGTCCAGACTGAGGCGGACGTTGCCCTTGTCCAGTACCCGCATGACCACGCTTTCGCCGTGGACGGTGGGCACGGTGGACACCCGCAGGTCCAGGTCCCGTCCCTTGAGACGCATGCGAATCCGTCCATCCTGGGGCAGCCGGCGTTCGGCGATGTTGAGGCGGGCCAGCAGTTTGATCCGGGAGGTGATGGCGGCACTCAGGCCGAAGGGGGGGGATTCCGCCGCCTGCAGCACCCCGTCCACCCGGTAGCGCAGATGCAGTACCCCCTCGAACGGCTCCAGGTGAACGTCCGAGGCATTGAGGTCGATGGCATCGGCCACCAGGGTGTTGACGATCCGGATCACCGGTGCTTCGCTGGCCAGATCCCGCAGATGCTCCACAAATTCACTGTCCGCATCCGCCGCCGCCAGATCCTCCGGCAGGAGGCTGTCCTCCTCCGGACCGGCCTGCAACCGTTCCAGACCGGTCATGATCTCCGATTCCAGGCCCAGTACCGGCTGGATGGTTTTCCGGCTGGCCAGGGCCAGGGCCTTGAGGACATAGGCATCCTGGGGCACGGCCAGGGCGCAGCGGGCGGTGTGGTCAGTGACCGTCAGGGGCAACACCCGATGGGATTGGAGAAAATCCAGGGCCACGCCTTCGAGGGCAGGAAAGGCTTCCGGGTAATCGGCGGCGGTGACCAGGGGCACCTCCAGTTGCGCCGCCAGCACGCGGGCCACGTCCAGTTCCGCACAGAGTCCCAGCCGGATCAGCACCTGCCCCAGCAGCCCGCCCATTTCTCCCTGGGCGAACAGGGCTTTTTCCAGATCCCGGGAAGACAGGTGTCCGGCGGCAACCAGGCGCTCTCCCAGCGGGGTCCGGTTCATGGGCCGGACCTCTCCCCCGGCAAGGGGGATGAGGGCAGGAAGGGGGCTGTGGACCACATACAAGGGACTCCAGGACAACGAAACAGATCGACCACGACGGGCTTATCCCACCGCCTTGATAGGGGTGGGTCTGGTTAAGGGGGACGGTGCCGCCACAGTGGCACGGGCATCGCCATCGACAAACTCAGGCACCAGGGCATGCAAGGCCACCCGGGCCACCTGGGGGTCATCCTGCCGGGAGGCCAGCACCAGCTGGCTCATGCGCCGCTGCAACCATTCCCATTCCACCTGCCGGGCCTGAGCCCGCAGGATCTTGGCGTGGGCGGTGCCCACCAGAGCTTCCTGGCTGTGGAACAGTTCCTCGTGGAGCTTTTCACCGGGGCGCAGGCCGATGAATTCGATACCGATATCAATCTCCGGGTCCAGATCATAAAGACGGATCATCTGTTGCGCCAGATCCACGATGCGGACCGGTTCCCCCATGTCCAGTACGAACACCTCTCCGCCGTCCCCCATGGCGGCGGACTGGAGAATGAGACTGACCGCCTCGGGAATGGTCATGAAGAAACGGGTGACCTCCGGGTGGGTGACGGTCACCGGGCCGCCAGCGGCGATCTGGCGCTCGAACAGGGGAACCACCGAACCGGCGGAGTTAAGGACATTGCCGAACCGGGTGATGATGAAGGCGGTGTTGGAACGGTGCTGCAGGGCCTGGCAGTAGATCTCCGCCGCCCGCTTGGTGGCGCCCATGATATTGCAGGGGTTGACGGCCTTGTCGGTGGACACCAGCAGGAATTTTTCCACCCCGTATTCCACCGCCAGATCCGCCACCAGCCGGGTGCCCAGCACGTTGGTCTTGATGCCTTCGGCGGCGTTGAGCTCCACCAGGGGGACATGCTTGCAGGCGGCGGCGTGGAGCACCACCTGGGGTTGCCATTGTGCAAACACCTGACGCATGCGGCCAGGATCCCGCACATCCCCCAACAGGGTGACGATACGATCCGGCGGAGCCAGTTGGCGCATTTCCTCGTCCATGCGGTAGATGCCGTATTCGCTATGGTCCAGCATGATGACCTTTTCCGGGGCGTAACAGCCGGCCACCTGACGGCAGAGTTCCGAGCCGATGGAACCGGCGGCGCCGGTGATGAGTACCCGCTTGCCGTCGAGGAAGGCATGGAGCACGGCGGTGTCCAGTTTCACCGGCTGACGGCCCAGCAGATCCTCGATGCGGATGCCCCGGATCTGGGAGAGGCGGACGGGATGGCCGTGGAGTTCCTGCAGGGTGGGCAGGGTGAGGCAGGGCACCTGTCGCTGGCGGCAGATGTCGGTGATCCGGCGCATCAGGTCGCTGGAAGCAGAGGGCATGGCGATCAGGACCACCTCGATGGACAGTTCATCCACCAGAGCCGCCAGCAGGGAGATGGACCCCAGCACCCGGACCCCGTGCAGTTCACTGCCCCGTTTGGCCGGGTCATCGTCCAGGAAGGCGATGGGCTGGTAATGGCTGTCCTTGACCAGATCCCGCACCATCATTTCTCCCGCCCGGCCCGCGCCGATGACCAGGGTTCGCTGCCCCTCCCGGCGGCGGTGACCGTGGAACTGGTCCTTGATCCAGCGGTAGACATAACGGGGACCGGCCAGCCCCACCAGCAGGAAAACCGGGTACAGCACCAGCACCGTCCGGGGGACGCCGGATAACTGGAACAGGAACACCAGGGAGGTGATGACGAGGGTGCCCGTGGTCACGGCCTTGAAGATGCGGATCAGATCCGGCAGGGAGGCAAAGCGCCAGATGCCCCGGTACAGGCCGAAGCTCCAGAAGGCGGCGGCCTGTATGGGCAGGCATAGCAGCAGCAGGATCAGCAGACTGCTCCCGTCCTCGACCCCCAGCCCCTGGAAGTTGGCCTGGGCCAGATAACCCAGCAGCAGGGCGAGGGGAATCCAGGCCAGATCATGGAGAAAAGCCAGGGTGCGTTTCAGGCCGATCCGAAAAGCAGTGATGATGGGAAACCTCACGAGCTTGAACTCCTCCTGGGCCTGGGTGTGTCCTGGGCGTCGCGCACCAGTGCCATGATGTGCTGGTGCAGTATGATACCCGCGGCAGCCCCGGCTGTCCCGTGCCTGTCATGCCAGGGACGGGATTCCCGCTACGACCTGCGTCCGGAGCGTTATTTTGATGACTGAAAAACGTGTACTGCCCATCGGCGTTCAAGCCTTTGACAAGATCCGCGAGGGCGACTTTTATTATGTGGACAAGACCGCCCACATCCTGCGCTTGGTCCGGGATGGCAGCTATTATTTCCTCTCCCGCCCCCGGCGTTTCGGCAAGAGTCTGCTGATCGACACCCTGCGCGCCCTGTTCGAGGGGGAGGAAGTCCTGTTCCGGGGGCTGCATGTCCATGACCATTGGGACTGGCGGGTCCGGCATCCGGTCATCCGCATCAGCTTTGCCGACGGGGTGCTCACCACTCGGGAGGCGCTGGATGCCCGTATCCGCGATCAACTCCATCGGCATCGCCACCGCCTGGGTCTGACCCTGGACCGGGAGACGGATATCCCCGGTGAGTTCTCGGAGCTGATCCGCCAGGCCCATGAGCATCATGGTCAGCGGGTGGTGGTGCTGGTGGACGAGTATGACAAGCCCATTCTGGATAACATCACCGACCCGGAGCGGGCCACGGCGCTACGGGAGGGGTTGAAACATTTCTATTCGGTGCTCAAGGACGCGGACCCCCATCTGCACTTCTGCCTGCTTACCGGGGTGAGCAAGTTCAGCAAGGTGAGCCTGTTTTCGGGGCTGAACAATCTTAATGACATCACTCTGGATGCGCCCTATGGAGACATCTGCGGTTATACGGATGAGGATCTGGATACCGTGTTTGCGCCGGAGTTGCCGGGGCTGGACCGGGATCTGATCCGCCGCTGGTACAACGGCTATCGCTGGGGGAGTCAGAGCACCGTTTCGGTCTATAACCCCTTCGACATGCTGCTGCTGTTCCAGAAACGTCTGTTCCGCCCTTACTGGTTCGAGTCGGCCACGCCCACCTTTTTGGTGAAGCTATTGGCGGAACGGGGGCTGTACACCCCTCGTCTGGAGCGGATGGAGTCCCATGTCAGCCTGCTGGGGCAGTTCGACGTGGATCGCATCGGCACCGAGGCCCTTCTGTTCCAGACCGGTTATCTGACCATACATGCCCTGGAGGAACCGGTGCCGGGCTATCCCCTGTATACCCTGGGTTATCCCAATCTGGAGGTGGAGGCCAGTCTCAATCAGGCCCTGCTGCCGGCCCTGGGGCTGGATCCCTCGGAGGCCCAGCGCTATCAGATGAATGCCCTGCGGGCCCTCAAAGCCAATGACATGGCCGCCCTGGAAACCCATCTGCGCGCCCTGTATGCCGCCCTGCCCCATGACTGGTACCGTAATAACCCCATCGCCCGTTACGAGGGCCATTATGCCAGTGTGTTCTACAGCCATCTGGCGGCCCTGGGGCTGAATATCGTGGTGGAGGATGCCTCCAATACCGGCAAGGTGGACATGACCGTGGATTTCAACGGCCATATCTGGCTGTTCGAGTTCAAGGTGGTGGAACAGGTGCCCGAGGGCAAGGCGCTGCAACAGCTCAAGGACCGGGGCTATGGGGACAAGTACCGGGGCCAGGGCAAGCCGGTGCATCTGGTGGGGGTGGAGTTTTCCAGACAACAGCGACAGGTGGTGGGGTTTGAGTGTGAGAGTGTCTGAGACGACCACCGGATGGGCTGACCGCGTCGGCGTGGGCGGCATCTATCTGTTTGCTGCCTTTGCCTGGTCCGGCCCCTCCCCCGCCGCCCTGGGGCTGAGTCTGACCTGCCTGGCCTTTTTGGTACAGATGCCCAGGGCCTGGCCGGTGCTGATGCAGATACCCGCCATCCAGATGCTGGGGGCGGTTCTGTTGTTTCTCATACTGCACAGCGGGGTCCATGTCTGGCTTGATCCCGGCGCCTGGCAGACCCTGGTCGATACCGGGATCAGTCATGCCCAATGGCTGTTGCCGACCGTGGCTGTGCTCTGGTTTCTGGCCGGCCAGCCCCGCCGGGTCATGATCATGCTGACCCTGGCCTGTCTTAGCCTATTGGTCAGACTGCTGTACAACACCCATTGGCCTGATCCCCTGGTCAGTTTTTTCGGCCCCTCCCACGGCTTTGGCATGGCTCAGATTGCCCTGGGGCTTTATCTGGCCACGGCCCTGCTGGGGCTGGCCCTGTTCATGCCGCGACTGGCCGGCTGGCTCCAGTCCCGCTGGCAGCATGGGCTGGTCTGGTGGCTGCTGACGGGCCTGATCCTGCTTTTTGCCCAGGCATTGATGGTGACCCAGTCCCGAGCCACCTGGCTGGCCTTTTTGCTGGTGGCGCCGGTGACCCTGGTGCTGTTCTTCCATCGACATCGCCCCGGTCCCGCCATCCTGGGCATGCTGGGGGCGGGACTGATGCTGCCGCTGGTGCTGATCCTGTGGCTCAATGGAGGGGGGATTCAGGAACGGGTGGCCCAGGAAGCGGACACCCTGGGACATATCCTGGCCCTGGAGACGGCCCAGGTGGCCACGGACTCCGTGGGCCTGCGCTACCATGTCAATCTCCACGGTCTGACCCTGGCCCAGGAACACCCCCTTTGGGGATGGGGGGGCGGCAGCAGTGGTGCCCTGATCGCAACGCATCCCGTGGCCGAGGTCAGCAGTCTGCAGCATTTTCACAATACCTATCTGCAGATTCTGGTGGAATTCGGGCTGGTGGGGCTGGGACTGGCCCTGATGACCGGCACGGTGATCCTGCTGGGGTGGTGGCGGCTGTATCAGACCGGGGAACTCCCCCGTGATCTGTATTTCCTGCTGCTGGGGGCTTCGGCCATGGCCCTGATCTGGAGCCTGTCCAATGTGCGGCTGGAACAGGCGGACATGCGCGCCTACGGCATCATGCTGCTGGCCAGTGGGCTGACCTTCCATCTGGCCCGGTACCGCTAACGGGAAACGCCAGCGTCGCAGACCCGGCGCAGCAGGGCCTCGTAGGCTAGGGCGGTGTTGTCCTGGGTGTAGGCCGCCACCGCATCCCGCAGCCGGGCGGCGGCCGGGGGGCTGTGCAGGGTGGTCAGGATGGCCTGGGCCATGGTGTGGGGACATTGCACGGGCACCAGGGCACCGATGTCCTCGCGCCCCAGGATCTCCCGATGGCCGCCGGGACAGTCGGTGGCCACCACCGGCGTGCCCAGGGCCAGGGCTTCGGTCAGGGCGTTGGGAGAGCCTTCCCGCAGGGACGACAGCACAAACACCTGGGCTGCCCGCAGGAATGGATAGGGGTTTTCCACAAAACCCGGCAGGTCCACCGCTTCCGCCACACCCAGATCACGGGCCAGGGACAACAGTTCTTCCCGCAGATGACCGTCCCCCAAAAGGATCAGGCGGGCGGGCTGTTGCGCCCTGACCAGGGCCAGGGCGCGAATCAGGGTGGCAAAATCCTTGACCCGATGCAGATTGCCCACCCCCAGTATCACCGGCGGCCCCGGTTCACAAAGCCAGTGGTGGGTGGGGGGCATGTCGGCCTGGGCCAGCATGGCGGGGGTGATGACCGGATTGGGGACCAGAAAAATGTCTGCCTCCGGTCGCCCCATGATGGCGGCCACATCCTGGCGCACGGCCTCGGCATTGGCCACCACGGCGTCTGCCTGGATATGGCGCCGGGCGGTGCGATAATGGCTCAGCCAGCGCCGGAACCAGGGCTGCCCCGCCAGTCGGGCGGACAGGGTGGTGCCCGGACGCATCACAATCCGCACTGAACTGCCCGTTCGACGGCGGACGGACAGGGCCAGGTCCAGATCCCGGTCCTTGGCCACCACCAGACACCGGGGGGATATCTGGTTCAGATAATCCCGCAAGAATTTCTGCCGGTCTTTGGCGCGATCAGGCAGAGGATGCAGACGGATGCCCGCCTCCAGCCCGTCCAGATAGGCGCCCCGTGCCGGGGCCAGATAATCCACCCGATGCCCCCGCCGGGCCAGACCAACGGCAGTGTTGAGCATCATGCGCTCCACGCCGCCCCGACCATAGCGGGCGATCATGAAGGCCAGATGCAGAGGATCATTGGACCGGGAATCGATGGTTTGTGACATGGTTTGCAGCATAATACACCCATGTCTTCCATGCCTATTCATACGCCGTCACTGGCGGTTTTCCTCGCCACCTCCGGCCACAGCGGGGTGGACCGCATCATGGGCAACCTGCTGCCGGCCCTGGTGGATCAGGAGTTGTCGGTGGACCTGCTCACCCTTGAGGGGCATGGTCCCCATCTGCCCGATCCCCCGCCGGGCCTGCGGATCGTGCCCCTGGGCCGCGCCCATGTGAGCACGTCCCTGCCGGCCCTGGCGGGCTATCTGCGGCGGCACCAGCCTTTGGTGCTGCTCACCGACAAGGACCGGGTCAATCGCACCGCCATCCTGGCCCGTGCCCTGGCGGGCGTGAAGACCCGGGTGTATGTGCGGGTGGGCACCACCGTCTCCGTCAATCTGGCGGATCGCAAGCCACTGGAACGATGGCGGCAACGGCTCTCCATCCGTCATCTGTATCCCCGGGCCGATGGGGTGCTGGTCCCCTCTCACGGTTGCGCGGAGGATCTGCGACAGATTTCCGCCGGGCGCATCACCCGCCTGCAGGTGGTGCCCAGCCCCATCATCCGTGACGATCTGGCATCGCGGGCCGCCGATCCAACCGCCCTGCCCCTGGACATGGACGGTGACGATCCCTGGGTGGTGGCCATCGGGGAACTGTCCCGACGCAAGGATTACGCCACCCTGCTGCGGGCCTTTGCCCTGGTGCTGACACAGCGCCCGGCCCGGCTGGTGATTCTTGGCGAGGGCCGGGAAAGGCCGGCCCTGGAGGCCCTGGCCCGGGAACTGGGCATCACCGAGCGGGTGAGTCTGCCCGGATTCGTGGCCAACCCCTATGCCTGCCTGAGCCGGGCGCAGGTCTTTGCCCATGCCGCCCGCTGGGAGGGGATGCCGGTGGCCCTGATCGAGGCCCTGGCCCTGGGCATCCCGGTGGTGTCCACCGATTGCCCCAGCGGTCCCCGGGAGGTGCTGGACGGCGGACGCCTGGGCAGGCTGGTGGATGTGGGGGATGCCCAGGCCATGGCAGCGGGCATTTGTCATTATCTGGATCATCCCGCCGACCCGCGGACCCTGAAAAGTGCGGTGACCCGATACCGGGTGGCCGATAGCGCCAGGGCGTACCGGGAGGCCATTGGGCTGTGAAACCCGATCTCTCCCCACCCCATCTGGCCATTCTCATCTCCCTCTCCGGCGAGGGGGGCGTCGAACGCATGGTGCTCAACCTGGTCCGGGAACTGGCGGCCATGGGCCTGTCCATGGATCTGGTACTGATCCGGGAGGAAAGCCGGCATCTGCAGGCGCTGCCGGAGAACGTCAACGTCATCCGCCTGGGCACCCGCCATAGCGCCCTGGCCATCCTGCCTCTGGCCCGCTATCTGCGGCGGCGACGTCCGGCCCGGCTGCTGGCCGCCAAGGATCGGGCCGGTCGGGCGGCACTCCAGGCCCGACGGCTGGCCGGGGTGGATATCCCCGTCTTCATCCGTCTGGGCACCACCCTGTCGGAGGCATTGGAGGGGCGTTCAAAATGGCGAAAGTGGCTGCGTTACCGCCCCATGCGGCGGCTCTATCCCCTGGCGGATGGCATCATCGCGGTGTCCCGGGGGGTGGCCGATGATGTGCGCGGGATTACCGGCCTGCCCGAAGAGGCGGTGCATGTGGTGCGCAATCCGGTGATCACCGCCGATCTGGACGCCCTGGCCGCCGAGCCGGTGCCCCATCCCTGGCTGGCGGATGGGGGGGACCCGGTGATCATCGGCATGGGGCGACTGACCCGGCAAAAAGACTTTCCCACCCTGCTGCAGGCCTTTGCCCAGGTGTCAACCCGGCAGCCGGCGCGGTTGATCATCCTGGGGGAAGGCGGGGATCGGGAAGCCCTGACGGGCCTGAGCCGTTCATTGGGTGTGGCGGATCGGGTGCTGATGCCCGGTTTTGCCGCCAACCCCTATGCCTGGTTGAGTCGGGCGCGGCTGTTTGTGCTGTCATCCGCCTGGGAAGGCTCGCCCAATGCCCTCACCGAAGCCATGGCCCTGGGGCTGCCGGTGGTGGCCACGGATTGTCGCAGTGGCCCCAGGGAAATTCTCCAGGAGGGACGCTACGGGCCGTTGGTGCCGGTGGGGGCGGTCACTGAGTTGGCGGAGGCCATGGTCAAAACCCTGGCAGCACCGTTGCCAGCCAACAACATACAGGCAGCAGTGGCAGAATACCGGGCCCGGACCAGTGCCCAACGGTATCTGGCCATTTTGTTCAATGGCGCACCTGATGCCAATACATCCCATCTGGAGACTTTCCCGTGACTATGGCACATCCTGATACCGCCGCCACTGGCATTCAGGGGCTGGACTTCCTGTTACAAGGTGGTCTGCCCCTGGGTCGCCCCAGCGTCCTGCGAGGCGGCCCAGGGACGGGCAAGACCATCATTGCCCTGACTTTTCTCTGTCACGGTATCGCCCAGGGAGACAAGGGGGTGATGGCCACCTTCGATGAAGCACCCGAAGCCCTGATCCAGCATGCTACCGGCTTTGGTTTTCCCGCCGAGCAGTTTGTCCGGGAGGGACGGCTGCAGATTCTGGACATGCGCCCCAATCCTGATGATGTCTCCGGCCATGCCATTGAACTCACCGCAGTGATGACCCGCATCGACCATGCCCTGAAAACCACCCAGGCCCAGCGGCTGGTGGTGGATGCGATGGATGTACTGGAGGGCGCCTTTGCCACCGATACCCACCTGCGCAGTGAATTGGGTCGGGTGTTTGACTGGCTGCGGGAACATCAAGCCACCGCCCTGATCACCGTCGGTGAACAGGATAACTTCAGCGCCCGTCACGGTCTGGAGGATTATGTGGCAGATTGTGTGATCGCCCTTAAACAGTCCCTGGAGCATCGGGTGATGACCCGGCTGCTGCGGATTGTCAAGCGCCGGGGTGGCGCCCACGGCACCAGCGAATTTCCCTTTTTGCTGGACAGCGAGGGTATTTTCATGATTCCGGTCACCGGATCGGTCCTTTCGGCCAAGGTGTCCAGCGAACGGCTGTCCACGGGTATCCCCGGACTGGATGCCATGCTGGGCGGCAATGGCCCCTACCGGGGGTCCACCCTGCTGTTCTCTGGACAGGCCGGGACCGGCAAAACCAGCATGGCCGCTGCCCTGGCCAACAGTGCCTGCCAACGGGGAGAGAAGGTGCTCTATGTCAGCTTTGAAGAAAGTGTGGACGAACTGCTGCGCAATCAGCTGAGTATCGGTACTGATCTGGGTCGGTTCACCGGAACCACCCAGGCCGGACAATGCCTGGTCCTGATGCCGGTGCGTGCTGTGGAACTGGGGCTGGAAGAACATCTGATGCGGATCATGCGCGCCATCCGCAAACACCAGCCGGATGTGGTGGTACTCGATCCCATCAGCAGTCTGGCGGGACGACACCGGGAGGATCATGCCAAGGCCATGCTGCTGCGCCTGATTCATCTCATCAAGGAAGTCGGAATCACTGCCATCGCCACGGAACTGCTGGCGGATGACAGTCAGGGGGTGAGTCACCTGGATGTTTCGTCCATGATTGATGTCTGGATCAAGCTGCGGCGCCATGAAGACAACGGAGAGATGAACCGCCTGATTACCCTGGTCAAGGCCCGGGGTCTGCCCATTTCCAGTCAGGTCAAGGAGTTTCGTTTTACCCCCCAGGGGCTGGAAATCGAAGACCCCTATATGGGAGAAAGCGGGATCGCCTATGGCACCAATCGGCATGCCCTGCAGTCCAGGGATGAACAGACCCTGGTCCAACTGCGTGAAGCACTGTCCCAAGCCTTGCGCCAGCGGGAGGAGTTGGATGAAATCAATGCTGCCGCCGAACGACTGGCCAGGGCAGAGCGGGATGCCAGGGCAATGGCCATCGACCGCAATATTGCCAATCTGGAACGCCGGCTGGCAATGATCCATAGCGCCAAGTCCACTGTTTCCAGGAGCCGCCTGTGACCACTCGCCACTATCAGCTCAGACTCTACATCGCCGGCATGACCCCGGCTGCCCGCCGCGCCATCGACAACCTGACCGCCCTGGCTACAGACCTGGGGCAGCAGGGAGAACAGGTGGACATTCAGGTGGTGGATATCCTCCAGCGCCCCCAGTTGGCGGAAGATGAACGTATCCTGGCCACCCCGGTGGTGATCCGCAAACTGCCACCCCCCATCCGGCGGGTGGTGGGGGATCTGTCGGAACGGGAGCGGGTGCTGGTGGGGCTGGATATCCGGGACGACATCTTCGATCCCTAACGAAAGTAGTGGCGCAGGTATTCAGCAAAGGACAACGTATCTTCGGCCTCCAAAGCCCGCTGCCGCTCCAGGGCCGTCCGGGCCTTGGCCTTCAGCACCGCCTCCCGTTCAGGTGCCAGATCCACGGCCCGCAGGTGAGCACCGTGGGCCAGGGACATCTGCCGGGCAAACTCATGAAACCCCTGACCCTGGGCCTGCATCAGATCCAGCATGCGGGCCGAGGGGGTCAGCGCCCCATCAGCGACCCTGGCCTGCTGTGTCGCCAGGGACCGGGAATAGGGCCGGTCCCCATGACCGGCATCCAGCACCTGACACAGGGGCGCCATCTGGGTCAGAATTTCCGTGGCCCAGACCCGCAAGGGCACCTGCTCGCCTCCCCGCATCAGCACCAGCGACGGGTCCCGCCCCCGATGGGCAGTGGCACTTTGGTTATGGTCGATGGCAAAGCGTTCCAGATCGCTGATGGGGGGGCTGTCCAGCAACAGGGCATGGATCATCAACGCCTCCAGAAACCGCAACTGGGACTCGTTGACCCCCAGGGGATCAAACACATTCACATCCACCGAACGCAATTCCACATAGGCCACACCCCGACGCTCCAAGGCCACTGTGGGACGCTCATTCCCCTGGGTCAGGGGCTTGGGCCGTACAGTGCTGTAATACTCGTTTTCAATTTGCAGGATGTTGGCATTGAGCTGGCGGTATTCTCCATCCACCTCCACTCCGATGCGTGCATATTCCGGCGACGGGGTGCTGATGGCATGGGACAGGCCCCGGATATAGGCGTCCAGGCTGTCATAGTTGGCCTTGATGCCGCTCTCCTCCTCCTTGCGGTTCTGATAACCGATGTCTCCCATGCGCAAACTGGTGGCCCAGGGTTCGTAGAAGGTATGGGCATCAAACTCCGCCAGGGTGGTCGGGCGACCGGCCAAAAAGGATTTACACACCGCCGGCGATGCCCCGAACAGATAGGGGATCAGCCAGCCCAGGCGTTGCAGGTTACGGATCATGCCGAAATAGGCCCGGTCCCGGAACCGGCGGGCCTCCTCCCCCGGCACTCCCAATGCCTGCTGATAGATGGGCCAGAAACAGTCCCCCATGGAAAAATTGAAATGCACCCCGGCAATCACCTGCATCAGACGGCCATAACGATGCCCCAGCCCCAGACGGTAAACGGTTTTCATCCGCCCGGCATTGGAATGGCCATAGTGGGCCACCGGAATCTCCTGCGCCCCCGGCAGCACACAGGGCATACTGGTGGCCCAAAGGTATTCAGTGCCGATGCGGGGATAGGTAAAGACATGCAGATCCTGCAAAAACGCCAGCGCCTCCCCCGGACTGTTGCAGGGGGGCGTGATAAACTCCAGCAATGCTTCGGAATAGTCGGTGGTGATCCAGGGATGGGTTAATGCCGCACCCAGGGCAGGGGGATGGGGGGTATGAGCAATGCTGCCATCGGATTCAACCCGCAGACTTTCCTTTTCCAGGCCGATGCGGGTACCCCGCAGACATTGGGCGCCCCCCAGATCCAGAATCTGCCGCAGGCGTGTTTCGCAATAGGTGTACAACGTGGACTCCTTAACTTGGCACCGAGACCGCTCACCATCCCGCAAAACGGCGCGTCCTGTTCACGGGATCGAGCCTTGCCATCATACTATGCCCAACCCGGTTGCTGCCCCCGATGATTCCCCCCGTGTTCAAGTCCTGGCGCCGACGGCGCCTCCTGGCCCGAACGGCTATCCCGGACGATGCCTGGCGGGAGCGGCTGGCGGCCCAGCCCATGCTCGCTGGCCTGAACGGGAACGAGCGGGCGGCGCTGCGCCAGTGGGTGACCCTGTTTTTACATGAAAAGGCCATCCACGGCGCCCAGGGGCTAACAGTCACTCCCACCATGGCCCTGCATATTGCCCAGCAGGCCTGCCTGCCCATTCTTCGTCTGGGGATCGACTGGTATGATCAGTGGTCTACCCTCATCATTTATCCGGACGACTTTTTGCCCCGGCGGGAAATCATGGACGATCACGGCATTTTGCACCTGGACGACAGCCCCTACAGTGGCGAAGCCTGGGAGCGGGGACCGGTGCTGCTGTCCTGGGCGGCCATTGCCGCAGGAGAGCCACTGATCATCCACGAATGTGTGCATACCCTGGATCTGCGCAACGGCGTGGCCAATGGTATGCCCCCCCTGCACCCGGAAATGTCCATCCAGGACTGGACCCAGGCCCTGGGCAGCGCCTACGATAACCTCAATACCCAGTTGCAGCGGGAAGAACCCACGGCCCTGGACCCCTACGGGGCCAGTGATCCGGGTGAATTTTTTGCGGTGATGAATGAATATTTCTTTGTGGAACCCTGGACCCTGGCCCGGCATTATCCTGATGTCTACCGGCAGTTTTGCCAGTTTTATCGTCAGGACCCCCTGGCCCGGCTGCCACCGGTGACCCATGACCCGGACGGTCAGGCGCAGGTGCCCAACCCTTCAACCCCAACCGATACAGGAGGACGCGACCAGGGCCGCGTGATCGTGCCGCGCACGATGCGCCATCCCTCCCCGACCTGAAGGACGGGGTTTATCGCGCAAAATTGATGACCCAGAGCCTCCGTGAGCAGATGCTCCAAGCCGGACTTGTCACCGAAGAGCAGGTCAAACAGGTGGAACAGGCCAAGACGTCCGGCAACCGGCCCGGCGAGCGGCGGGCGCCACGCAAAGGCAAATCCGGTCAGCCGGGCAAGTCCGGCACTCAGGACCGGGGCCGGCGTCAGGGGCGGCGGCCCTCCACCGCCAGCAAGCCAGCCCCCGCACCCCGGCCACCAGCCACCCCCAGCGCCGAGGCCCGTGCCCTCAAGCAGCAGTTACGGCAACTGGTGGCGGCCCACCGCCTCAATAGCGAAACCGCGGATCTGCCCTATCATTTTCAGGTGGGCAAAACCATCAAGCATCTGTATGTCACCGCCCAGCAACAGGCGGATCTGGCGGCAGGCCGGCTGTGTATCGCGTTTCTCGATGGCCGCCGCAATCTGCTGCCGGTGGAACAGGGTCAGGCCATCCTGCGTCTTGACCCCAGTCGCACGGTGATCTTCCCCGGCCATGATGCCCCCGATCCGTCATCCGGCCCTTAAACTCCATTTGCACAGGTTCTTTATATGTCATCTCATCCTGTTCGACGCACTACCCTGATGCTGCCCCTGCTGCTCCTGCTGGTCTGGAGTCAGACCACCTTGGCCGCCCCCCCCAAGGATGGCCGTTCCTGGCCCGGTTTTATTCCTCTGGAACCGGCCCTGGTGGTGAACCTGGATAATCCCCGCCGGGCCCAGTACCTGCAGCTTAATGCCCAGTTTTATGTGGAAAACGCCACCGATGCCCAGACCCTGGAGCATCACATGCCCCTGGTTCGCCATTACCTGCTCCTGCATTTTGGTGGCCGTGACCCGGAAGTGATGCAGACCAGTTCGATCCGGGAACAGTTGCGAACCGAGGCCCTGGAGGAATTGCAGCAGATCATGCTGGAACATACCGGCAGTACCACCATCAGCGGTCTGTACTTCACCGGTTTTATCGTGCAATAGCCTCTGGCATTAACGGGCCGCCGCTTCGGCGGCCTCCAGGGCTTCGCTGGCCTCCAGCCAGGCCGCTTCTGTGGCCGCCAGCTGTCGGGCCAGGTCTGCCTGACGGCCAAGCAGGGTCTGTAACTGTGTCCGGGCCGACGCTTCGTAGATGGCCGGGTCCGCCAGCGCCTGATCCAGGCTCTGACGGGCCTGTTCCAGTTGGCTATGTTCCCGTTCCAGCCGCGTCACCTGATCCCGCAGGGGCTTGAGTTGTCGGCGCAGGGCCGCCTCGTCCCGCTTGCGGGCCTTGCGGGCAGCGGCACTGTGGACAGCCCCCTCTTCCCCCTCCGCGCCCTCGCCGGGCTGACGATCACGGGCCGCCAGCCAGTCCCGGTAATCATCCAGATCCCCTTCAAAGGGGGTCACCCTACCCTCTGCCACCAGCCAGAAATCATCACAGACACTGCGCAGCATGTGACGGTCATGGGACACCAGCACCACCGCGCCGGTAAATTCCTGCAGGGCCTGTTCCAGGGCGTGCCGCATGTCCATATCCAGGTGATTGGTGGGTTCGTCCAGCAGCAGCAGGTTGGGCCGTTGCCACACCAGCAGGGCCAGCACCAGCCGGGCCTTTTCTCCCCCGGAAAACGGGGCCACCGGCGCCAGGGCCTGATCGCCGACAAAACCAAATCCCCCCAGAAAATCCCGCAGTTCCTGTTCCCGCGCCCGCTCATCCAGGCGCTGCATATGCAGCAGGGGGCTGGCCTGGGGATCCAGTTGTTCCAGTTGATGCTGGGCAAAATAGCCCACGGCCAGATCCGGGGATGATTCCCGCTGGCCGGACAGGGGCGACAACTCACCCGCCAAGATGCGGATTAGGGTAGACTTGCCCGCCCCGTTGGGGCCCAGCAGTCCCAGACGGGCGCCGGGATGGAGGGAAACATTCACCCCCTGGATCACTGGATCGGCCCCGTAACCGCCGGCCACATGATCCAGTTGCAACAGGGGATCGGGCAGCCGCCGGGGAGGGCGGAAGGCAAAACGAAATGGGGAAGCGGCATGGACAGCGGCCACCTGGGTCATCCGCTCCAGGGCCTTGAGCCGGCTTTGGGCCTGACGGGCCTTGCTGGCCTTGGCCCGGAACCGGGCGACGAACTGGGTCATGTGGGCAATGTCCCGCTGCTGACGCTCATGCAGGGACTGCTGCTGGGCCAGGGCTTCGGCCCGGGCCAGTTCGAAGGCGGAATAGTTGCCGGTGTAGAGCCGCAGATGAGCCTGTTCCACATGGGCCACATGGGTCACGACCCGGTCGAGAAAATCCCGGTCATGGGAAATCAGCAGCAAGGTACCGCTGTAGGCGATCAACCATTGTTCCAGCCACAAGACCGCTTCCAGGTCCAGATGGTTGGTGGGTTCGTCCAGCAGCAGCAGGTCGGATCGGCACATCAAGGCCCGGCCCAGGTTCAGACGCATCCGCCAGCCACCGGAAAAGGTGGCCATGGGTCGGGACTCATCTCCCGGCTGAAATCCCAGACCATGAAGCAGGCGGCCAGCACGGCTGGGGGCCGTCCAGGCGTCGATGGCATCCAGCCGGGCATGGAGTTCCCCCACCAGGGTGCCCTCTCCGGCGGCCTCGGCCCGGGCCAGGGCCGCCTGCAGGCGACGCAGCTCTCCGTCTCCGTCCATGACGTAGTCCAGGGCACTGCGGTCGCTGCCCGCCACTTCCTGGGCCACATGGGCAATCACCCAGTCCGGGGGCAGCATACAGTCCCCCTGGTCCGGGGCCAGTTCGCCCAGCAACAGGGCAAACAGGCTGGATTTTCCAGTGCCGTTGGCGCCGGTCAGGCCCACCCGCCAGCCGGGATGGATGGTGATGTCCGCGTCCCGGATGAGAACCCTGGGACCGCGCCGAAGAGAGAGGGTGTGGAGTCTGAGCATGGCCCGAAGTGTATCAGCCTGCCTGCCAGGATCGCAGCACGGTTTTTTGACGAATCCATCGGCCATTTTTGGGGTGCAGAGCGTCATTTTTTCGCCATACCCCATAATAAAAAATATAAAACATTATTTTTAAAAGTTATTTTTTTAGATGGCACAAAAATCGCATAAACCCTCAACACATAGGAGTGTTACCGGGACAACACTGTCAACGCCTCCCGCCGGGGGGAACCGGGGTCACGGCCCCACAGGATCAGCACCTTGACCGGAAAGCACTTCAAGGACCAGTGGTGGAAGCCCACATTGACTACGGCGGCTGTGAACATGCAGCCCCTATACCTCCCCGCCATGAAGGACGGGGTTTCTTGCGGAGGAACTGATGATTCGTCATATCATTCAGGCACCGGTTGAATCGAGCTTTCAGGCTGGCACTGCATTGGCTTGCAATCCCCGGATTGTGGACCATGAGCCTGTCAGGGGGCAGGCGCCGGCTCCGGAGGTGGTGAGCACGCCGGTGCTGCTGCATCGTTTGCAGACCACCCTGGATCTGAATGAACTGATTGAAATTTTCTCCAGTGCCATTGCCTGGCGTATTCCCCATGATGGCCTCACCTTCGACCGGGAGGATATGGGGATTCACCTGAGCCGGGGACGGCTGTCCCGTCACAGTTGCCGCTACAACCTGGTGGTGGATCATGCAGAACTGGGAGAAATCCGGCTGCTGCGGGGACGCAAATTCCGCGACATGGAGCTTGAGGCCCTGGAGGAAGCCCTCACCGCTCTGGTGTACCCCTTGAGAAATGCCCTGCTTTACCATGCCGCCCTGCGGGCTGCCGAGACGGACACCCTCACCGGTCTGCAGAACCGGTCGGCCATGAATCGGGCGGTGGAGCGGGAACTGGCCCTGTCCCGGCGCAGTGGTCAACCCCTGGCCATGCTGGTGCTGGATGTGGACCACTTCAAGCATATCAATGACCGCTACGGCCACCATTGTGGTGATCAGGTGCTGATGGCGGTGGCTCAGCGGCTGCGGGAAGTCACCCGCAAAAGTGACATGGTCTTTCGTTTTGGCGGTGAGGAATTTGTCATTTTGATGGCAGGTACCGATGCCGATGCTGCCCGCCAGGGGGCCATGCGGGTTCAGGAGGCCCTCCGCGCCCATCCCCTGCCCCTGGGTAACGGCGACCATATTCCGGTGACCGCCAGCATCGGGGGTACCCTGTGCCGGGATGAGGACACCCCTCATAGCCTGTTCCAACGGGCAGATCAGTCCATGTACCGGGCCAAGCAGACCGGACGCAACCGGATTGAGTGGGCGGATTAGTCTTTTTTAAAAGCTCGGTCAACTACCCCTGAAGTCGGGGGCTTGTGAGAGCAAGCCGGGTTGACCAGCCTGAGCCCGCCTGAGCAGGACGCTCGAAAGGGGCTACGTTTGCAACAGGTCGTCAAGACCCACCGGCGGATGCTGCCTCAGTCCGCCGCTCTGGAAGGCCCCACCTTTTACTGTGGCTGCAAGACCGCGGCCGCCATTCCTCCCGCGATTGAAATCGCGGGTTTCCTTGCGGAGAGGTTATGATGGGCTGACCATCCCGAATCCACACAAACATCCGAGACCATCATGGCATCTCCCCTTGTCAGGTTGAGGCGCCATATTATCGCCGCCCTGCCGAGCCACCTGCCGGTGGCTTACAAACTTGGCCTGAGTATCTCGTTGCTGATGGTAGGCGGCGTGGCCTTGCTGGGTCTGGTGATCATCAACCAGCAAAGCCGACTGCTCCATGAGCAACTGGACAGCTTTGGTCGCACCATGGTGGAACAGCTTGCAGAGTCCTCCAAGGAACTGGTGCTGACCAATGACAGCCTAGCCCTCAATGCCCTGATCATGAATCTGGCGAGCAGCCGGGTGGTGATGGGGGCGGCAGTCTATGACCGGGATGGGCGGGCGCTGGCCAGGGCCGGTCTGGTACCGGAACAGTTGAATATCCCCAGCACCCCCAACCTGCCCCCCCAGGTTTCCGGCCATGCCGGTCCGATCCATTTTCAGGATCTGCGTCTGGGCACCGCCCTGGTGACCCTGAACCCCAAAAAACAGGATGATGCCGTGCGTCACGCCATCACCGCCATCGCCCTGTCCACCCTGGTGATTGGTCTGCTGGCGGGTATGGCCGCCTTTCTCATGGGTCGCCACCTGTCCCGTCCCATCGACCGGTTGATGCAGGCCACCGGCGCCATCGGCGCGGGGGATTACCGTTTCCGTCTCCGTCATCGACGCCGGGACGAAATCGGACAACTGATGACGGCCTTTAACCGCATGGCCCAGGGGTTGCAGGAAAAGTCCCAGATGGAAGGGGCACTCAATCGCTACGTTTCCGTGGGGGTGGCCCGCAAGATCATGAGCAATCTGGACCGGCTGGAACTGGGAGGACATCAGGTAGAGGCATCGGTGCTGTTTGCCGATATTGCCGGTTTTACCAGCCTCTCGGAACAGATGCCACCGGATCAGGTGGCCCGTCTGCTCAATACCCATTTCACCCATATCAGTCGCATCGCCCAGAGCTATCGGGGTACCATCGACAAATTTCTCGGGGATGGGGTGATGGTGGTGTTCGGGGTGACCGAGGAAGACCCGGACCATCGCTTTCATGCCGTGGCTTGCGGGATCATGTTGCAGCAACTGATGCACCGTCTCAACCAGAAACAGCCGGCGTCCCCTTGTCCTGTCCGGTTTCGGGTGGGGATCAACAGCGGCCTGATGCTGGCCGGCAACATGGGATCAGAAGACCGCATGCAATATACGGTGGTGGGGGATGCCGTGAATCTGGCGGCCCGGCTCATGGCTTCCGGGGCGCCGGGGCAGGTGATTGTACCGGCCACCCTGCTGGCAGCACCAGAGGTGGCCCGACGGGTGCAGGCCCGACCCCACGGCAATCTGATGCTGCGGGGCCGGGAAGCTCCGGTCTACAGCTATGTGGTCGACCAGATGACCGCACCCTATCAGGCAGACATGGAACACCGGCTGCAGGCATTGCTGGAGGCCATTGGAGCATGAGGCGACCGGGTCTGATCCTGCTGCTGATCCTGGGGCTGAGCGCCTGCAGCACGGTAAAAATCTACCATCACGACCCGGAACACCAGTTGCAGTCCGCCCTGCAACAAGGGGATATCGCCCGGGTGCGGGATATTCTGGAGACCTTGCCGGTCACCGACGAGATGCCCCAGGAGCAGGTGGCACTGCGGGCCTGGCTAAAGGCGGTCCAGCCCCATCTGGAACAGGCCATGCTGATGCAGGCGGCAGAACATCTGCGGCGGGAACAATGGGAACAGGCCTGGCAGAGCTACGCACGGGGACTGGCCATGCTGCCCGAGAGTACGGTACTGCGCCATGCCAGGGATCAGGCGGTGGCGGAACGGCAGACCCATCTGCGGCGCCTGCATACCCGGCGGCTGCTGGCCCAGGGACAGAGCCTGCTCGTACTGCCCCCCATCCAGGCCCAGATCCTGCGTCTGGACCCCACGGATGAAGCCGCCCGACAGGCCCTGTATCAGGCCGGAGAAGATGCCCCCCAGGTGGCCGCGGCCCTGGCCCGGATGGGTCAGGAAGCCCTGGCAGCGGGAGAACATCATCTGGCGGTGGAAGCTCTGGACCTGTCCCAGACCCTGTCACCCTCAGCCACCACGGCGACAGCCCTGTATCAGGCCCAGGCCGCTCAGGCCCAATATCTGGCGGCCCAGCGCCAGGCGCGACAGGCCCGGCGACAGGCCCAATGGGCGCAACGCACCCAGACCCTGTTCAATCAGGTTCAAGAGGCCATGACCGCCGGGGATCTGGCCACCGCCCACCACCATCTGGCGGCCCTGAAACAGGCCCGTCCGGAGGATGAATCGGTACGGGCACTGGGGTATGAACTGGCCCGGAACATAGACAAGACCGTGGCCCAGGGGCTGGAACATGGCCGCCAGCTCTACCTGGAAGGCCGTATTCCCGAAGCCCTGGACACCTGGCGCAACCTGCAATCCCTGCAACCGGAACACCCGGAACTCCAGTCCCATGTACAGCGGGCAGAACGGGCGCTGGAATCCTTGCGCCGACTGGAAACAGCCAGCGACGATCCGCCCTAACTGCCCAACAGGCGCTCGGCAATACGAAAGCCCGCCGTATAGGTGCCAATGGCCGATCCCAGGGTGGTGAACACAAACACCAGCAACACCCTGGACACCCGGTTGCGCCACCAGCCCCGCAGATGGGCGGTATCCCGGCGCAGACGGGAAAAATCCCCCACCGTCGGCTTGCGCAGGAAGGTTTCCATGGCTGCCGCCACAAACCCCACGCCAATGGTGGGATTGAGGGAAGTGAGAGGCGCCGCCAGGGCTGCGGTGACCACAGTCAATGGATGGCCGCCAGCTATCAGGCCACCGATACCCGCCAGGGTGCCGTTGATCAGCACCCAGTCCCGCACCAGTTGCCATCCCAGGTCCGGGTTACGGGAAAACCCCAGCACAAACCCGAACAGGATCAACGCCACCACCAGCCAGGGCAGCAGTTTGGGCCAGAGGGCAGGGGGAGGCAGTTGGTCCAGTTGCTGGATCAGATCGCCGGGCCGCTCCGGGGATGGCTCGGTGAGGGCCTGTCGCAGACCCGCCAGATGACCGGCGCCCACCACAGCCAGAATATGCTGGTAGGCCCCGGTATGTGCTTCCTGACGCAGACGGGCGGCCATGTACACATCCCGTTCATGGATCAAGGGCTTGTAGAGGGCCTGGGATTCCTCGGCAAACTGGTTGAAGGTGGATTCCAGCACATCCCCCTGCTTGAGTCGCTCGATCTCCTCTTCGGAAATTTTTTCCTTGCTCACCACCCCGGCCATCAGCCCGGTAAACAGGTTCATGCGCCGCCACCAGGGTACGCTGCGATAACAGCGCCGCAGGGTGGTGCCCACTTCCCGGTCGATGAGCAGCACCGGCAGGTGAGCTATGCGGGCTTCGTGAATAGCGGCCCGCATCTCGGCGCCAGGTTCGATATCAAACTGTTCCGCCAGCCGCTGCTGATAGGCCCCCAGGGCCAGACTGGCGGTGACCATGGGGGCTTTGCCCTGGCGCAACACCTGAAACAGGTTCATCCGTGACAGGGCATCGGGGTCCACAATGGCATGGTGACGACTGGGACACAGTTCCACCGCCACGGCGTCATAGGCGCCGCTTTGCAACAGGCGTGAGACCACCTGGGCGGACACCCTGGATACATGGGCAGTCCCCAGCACCGTGATGCGGGTGTTGTCGATGGTCAGGGTAAACTGGGGTTGTTCGTCATCGTGGACGGAGGCTGGAAAATCCATGGGGGTCTGTCCGAAAGTGGAGCCAACAGGGCCGGTCTGGCCGGGGCCGCCACCATAGCAGGGCCGCCGGCATCAGGCCATACCCAGGGGACTCACGGTTCAGGGTCCAGGCAACGCCCCACCGAGCCGACGGCGCAGGTCCGGCCATCCACCCAGATGGCCCGATCCAGGATGGCCCCGGTCAGATCGGCCCCGGCCAGGTCGGCCCCCCGCAGATCGGCATGACTCAGGTCTGCATCGGTCAAACGGGCCAGGGTCAAGCGGGCGGACACCAGGCGGGTGCCTATCATGCGGGCGCCCCCCAGATCAGTACTGAGAAGCCGGGCTTGCCGCAAATTGGCATAGCTCAGGTCAGCCCCCACCATTCGGGCCTGATCCAGGCGGGCGGTCTGAAGATCGCCGCTCAGGATCAGGGCGCCACTTAAATCAACGCCGCGCAGGTCTGCGCCGACCAAGGCACAATAATTCCAGTTCACCCCAGGGGCAGCCGGAGCCAGACAGTCGGGGGGCGGCAATGGCGGTGGGCGATTGCTGGCGGCATAGAGCAGCCCCAACACCGCCAGCACCAGCACCAGCCCGCCCCCCAGCATCCAGGGCCAGCGTCTGCGGGCTGCCCCCCGTTGTCCCGATTCGGCCAGCAATGCTGCCCGTTGCTGACGAAACTTGATCACCTCCGGCGGCTCAGGCCGGCGCCGGTCGGTGCCGGAACGGGCATCGGCACCCCCTGGATGGGCCGCCCCATCCTCCTGACGGCGGTCACGGATGCGTTCATCCTCCCGCAATCGGGCCTGCAACAGGCGCAGATGGCCTTCTGGCCCGTGGGCACCCCACAGTTCCACGGGAATCAGTTGGGGGTGTTCATGGATGGGGCTCCAGGCGACCCCATCCTGACTGACTTCGTCTTTGAGATCCAAACGGCCCAGCAGCAAATAACGGCTAATCAGACCCACGGGATGAGGTCCGGCAATCTGTCCTTGCCGGCGGGTGAACCATAGGGAGTTGGTGGTATCCGGTTCTGTCATGGTTGTGGAAAAATGCCGTCCTTTAGCGCCGGGGGGGTCAGCTTTCGTGCAGCAGCAGGGATTCGACTTCCACCACCTGCTGCTGGGCACGTTCGATCAGGTTGCGGATCGTCTCGGAGGACAGGGCCATCCGCGTCCAGATCTCTGGATGTACCGGAGGGGCATCAAAGGGGTCCTGGGTATCCAGTTCCGCCATATGTGCCACAGTGTTGGCGATATGCACCACGGCCACTTCCACGGGATACTCCGTGGGGCTGAGGGGCTCGTGGTGATGGCGAATGCAGTCCTGCAGTTTTTCCGGGAGGCTAAGGTGAGCCGCCAGGGCGCCGCCCACCTGGGCATGGTCGTAGCCCAGCACCGTGCGTTCTGCCTGATGGGGGGGCAGGGTATTGAGGTTTTGCAGGCTCAGCAAAAAGGCGGCATGGGCCTCTCCCGGTTCCCGGTTGAAAATCAGGAGTCGGCCAATGTCATGGAGCAGGCCGGCAACGAACATGGACTCACTATGGGGCAATCGCAGATCATCGGCCAGCAGCCGTGCAATCAGGCCGCAGTAGATGCTGTGGCGCCAGAAGGCTTCCATGGACATGAGTTCATTGGGGATATCGTCGAAGGCCTGACCCACGGTAGTGGCCAGTACCAGATCACGGGTTTGTTCCATGCCGATCACGGTCACCGCCCGGGTGATGGTGTCGATCCGGTGGGACAGACCGTAAAAGGGGCTGTTGGCCAATTGCAGTAGGCGAATGGTCAGGGCTGGGTCCTGACTGATGAGGCGGCCAATATCGCTGGCCTTGCTGGCCGGGTCTTTGACCATGGCGTTGAGGCGGACCGTCACAGCAGGCAGCGATACCAGCCCCGCGGACTCATTCACCAGTTGCTCGATGCTGAGTGACATTGCTGATCTCTAAAAAGGTCTGCCCGCTATCATACACTGTAGGGCAAAGGACAGTACTGTTCCCCGACCAGGGGCAGCACAGAGGGCTGTCCGGGGGGGTGGGGATGAGGTCTGGGCCATCAATCTTGCCGCTCAAAGAGTCCGAAGTCACAGGCTTCCATGGGCGTATCGGGCCGGCACAGGTAGGTGCCGATCCAGTTCCGGTCCGGGCTCATCATCAGGACGCCGGTGCCGGCATGGCCCAGGGTGTTGGTGAAATCGAGATCGAAGAACAGGCGGCCCCTGGGTTCGATGCCGGACAGGGTGATCTGCATCCCGGCGCTGTCCCTGACCGGATTGCCGTGCGTGTCATGGAGGATGGCGTAGCGGCCATCGTCATGCATGGCGGTGTGCCAGGCGGTCATGACGCAGGTGCCGATGGCGCAGTCGATGTGAAATTCATGGCGATACAGTCCCCCTTCCGTATCGAACAGGTTGCCGATCATCGGGCCTCGCCAATGGCCCTGGAGTTCCAGCAGGGTGGCATCGGAGATGTTGAGTTCGCCCCGCTGGAACACGCCGGCGTCATATTCCGGGGTGATCAGCATCAGGGTGGATTGATCGGTGCTGGTGATCAGCCGCCCGTGGAGGATGGGGATTTCCGGTTCTTCTTCCGGCTCCTCCGGGAGTGGTGGCTCGGGGAGGTCATCCGGCAGGTCCGGCAGGTCGTCCAGATCCGGCAGTTCCCCCTCCCCTTCTTCGGGTTCCACCGGTTCCGGGGGTCTGGGGAACAGGTTGACGCCGTACACCTGTTGTGCCTGTTGCCAGATCAGGCCGATATCGCCGGAGTCGTGGCCGTTGATGAAGATCCGGGTGATGTCTTCTCCATCCACGGTCATCAGCCAGGTGGCACTGGCCAGGGTCTGATCCTGCACCCTGGCGGTCCAGTCGTCATTCAGGCCGTAGTCCACTGGCTCTTCCCTGGAACCGCTGCCACCGCAGGCGGTGAGGAGCAGGGGCGCGATGCAGACCCCTGTCAGCCAAGGGGACGATTTTGGGGCTGTGATGAAAGAAGGCATTGTCATCCTCAGAACCTGAGAGCTAAAAATATAAATTTAACCATTCGCTACTGAGGGCATTGTCACTGTTTGACATCAGTTACGTGAATCCTCCAATCACCATCAGCATTCCTTACATCAAGCATATAAGTACCTGCATCAAGATTTTGAACTCGTTCTATTGGAGGTGTAACAACACCTATTTCATTAGCCAAAGATCTCAAAGAGTCCCCCTGAGAGTTAAGCAAACGAACAATAAAGTTAGAACTACCCTCATGACTCAAATAGAAATAAACAGGACCATCTTCAAGCACGGAAAAATGATGGATAACCCCACCACTGGTTCCAGAAAAATCACCAGGCACAGATCCTGTACCACCACCGTTTGTGCCACCACCGTCATCACGATGGCAGGTAAAAGACGCCGAGACCCCTGACGCGGTAGTCAATTCCTCCCCATCCCTATTACCATAACCATTAAAATTGAGAACGATTTCTCCAGCACTTCCTGTTACACCTGCATGAGACCCTTGATTTGACGGTGGTTCAAATGAGTAACTCTGGAACTGGGAGGACGAGTCCAAGGTTACCAAAACACCAGGAATAGGCTGTTGATTGGGAAGAACATAGAGGAAAGAAGCGCGTCCTGTCTCACCCTCAGACTGAGGACAACTAAGGCTAGTCAGAATCAAATTTCCTGCACCCAACCCCAGCACATCCACTTCCACCACATTCGAGTCAAGAGAGTTGAAAGTTATCTTGAACCCATCGTCACCGGGGAATTGATTGACCACCTCCACATCAACGGTGACGCACCCACTCTGCCCTGCAAAAAAATATCCGGAGGTAATGATCTCACCATCCAGCAAGATATTTGCCGTCGCACCCGAAGAGCTGTTTTCCGTGGAGAAGAAAATGGGTTGACCCGACAGGGGAACTCCATTCTTATCGCGCAGACACAGCGTGACCATGCCTCCAGTCTGTGCAGGCAACACTGCGGTAGAGGCGGTCAAGGTTACGGTCCCATCATCACCGAGCATCCTCAGATACACCGCCCCCCCAGGATTGAACACCCGACTGACGGAAAAGTCCTCGGTATGGGCGACGATGATGGCGGTGCGGCCCACGTTGCTAAAGGGGTAGGTGAGCAGGGCGCTGGCGGTGCCGGTGCCGTCGGTGAAGGCCAGGGATTGAATGCTGCCCGCCTGGGCGCGGCCAATGACATAGGGCACCGTGGCACCCTGGTCCTCGCCCACCCGGAAGGGCTGGGCATCGGCGCGAATCACCAGGGTATCGCGCTGGGAAGGAGGTAATTGAGCAATGGTACGGATGCCTGCATGGTAAAAAGAGCGCCCGTTGGGATCAGGGTCCAGCACCAGCCGGTCACCCACTCTGGCACCACGGTTGAGAAAATTGCCATTGGGGGCGTTGAAATTAAAACCGCCCTCCAGGGGGTTGCCGTTGTTGCCGGTGATTTCAAAACGCCCCGATCCTTCCTGGGGATACCCCACCAGGGGCGCATCAATCAGGCGAAAATGAATGGGGGTGTTGACGGGGACCGGATTGCCATTGGCATCCCGGGCGGTGATGGAAACCACCCGGCTGTAGGTGCCGTTCTGAAAATCCACACTCTCGCCAACCGCAGGGCCAAACTGGACCCGGTTGGTGCGTATGGCCTCGATGTAGGGGCCGGTGAATTCCAGGGAAGCCACCGGGCCGGCGTCGCTCAATACCCGGATGGTGCGGGTGGTTTCCGCCCCCAGATGGGTCTGGACACCCCGGTCAGCCCGGATGCGGATATGGGCCTCGCCGCCGATCTCGCCGGCCACGAAGTAAATTCTGGCGTCACCGTTACCACCGGCGGTCACCTGCACGCTGGGCCGGGGTATCCCGGTGCCGCTGAGAAATTCCTGCTCGGTGATGAATCCCCCCACCGCGGGGCCGGCAAAGGATGCGCTGATGGCGGCGCCGGATTCCGGCTGCCCCGTGTTGCGCTCGGTGACCCGAACGGCAATCTGGGCGGCATAGGGACTGCCCGGTCCGACGGCGGCCTGGGCGGTGTTGACCGGCACCGTGTCCGGTTCCACATTCACACTCAGGGACAGGGTGTGCCCGGTAAAGCCACCCCCATTGTCCCCCCCGCCAAGACAGGCCGTCAGCAACAGGGCACAGAACAAAACAAGGCCGATGCGGAAAATAGGGGGAGCAGCTAGCATGGTCGTGTGCATCCTCGTTGCGGGGCGGGTGTTGCTCGGCACGGAAGCGGCGCCAGGGTGAAACAGCGCCTGGGGCCAGATGTCTCTACTGGCTCCGCCGGCTAGTATCCCGCCCGCTAAACTCACCGGTCAAGTTTTCGTCTTTTATCCCTGGCCCCTTGCCCCACAGGTTCCCACGGCTTTAGAGTCTAACGGTCCGTGCCCCATGCCTGCTGCCAGGAAGGAGTTTTAATCATGTTTGCGCATCGTCTTGCGGGTATGCTGCTCCCGCTGTTCATCCTTGGAGCCGGGCCGACCCTGGCAGTGCCCACTGGCTCTGACGCTCAGCGGGAACGGTTTTTACAGGCGGAACGGGCCTTTCAGCAGGGTCAGCGGGCTACCTTTCAGCAGGGGGTACAGGCACTCCAGGGCTATGCCCTGTTGCCCTATCTGCTCTACGCCGATCTGGATGCCCGCTTCCCCCGCATCCCCCAGTCCGAGGTGGATCATTTTCTGGAACATTGGGGGGATAGCCCCCTGGGCCATCGGTTGCGGACCCGCTGGCTGAGCCATCTGGCCGCCCAGGGGCAATGGGCGGATTATCTGCGCCATTACCAGGACGGACTGAGCACCACCCATGTCTGTCATTACCACACCGCCCTGCTGCGTACCGGACGCCGCGATGAGGCACTGACCGGCGTGGAAACCCTCTGGCTGGTGGGTCGTTCCCAGCCCAATGCCTGCGATCCGGTGTTCAATGCATGGCGCAGCGAAGGCCGGCTTACCCCCCAACTCACCTGGGATCGGTTCCAGTTGGCCCTGGAAGCCGGTCAGCCGGGGCTGGCCCGCTACCTGCGCCGCTATCTGCCCGAAGCCGATCGGGTCTGGGCGGACCGCTGGCTCGCCCTCCATGACGACCCCAACGGTCTGGCACAGATTCAGTGGCGGGCCGATGCCCATCCAGCCGCCCAGGCAGCCATCGCCCATGCTTTCAATCGGCTGGCCCGGCGGGATCCCCGGCAAACCCTGAACCTGTGGGCATCGGATCGGCGGGATTGGGGCATGGATCAGGCCAGCGCCCTTGAGACCCGGCGTTTCATCGCCCTGCGCCTGACCCTGCGGGAACGGGATCAGGCCCTTCCCCATCTGGCCACCCTGCCGGATGCTGTGTTTGACGATCTGCTGCGGCAATGGCAGCTTCGGGCCGCCCTGATTCAGGAAGACTGGGACACGGTGGTCAGAGCCGTTAACGGCATGAGTGAAGAAGCCCGTCAGGAAGACGCCTGGCAATACTGGCTCGCCCGTGCCCTGGAGCAGATGGGCGAGGAGTCCCAGGCCCTGGCCCTGTATGCCCAGGTCAGTGAGGCGCGTAATTTTTATGGTTTTCTGGCTGCTGACCGGCTGGGGCGGCCTTATCGTATCGGCCACCGGCCCATGATGCCTCCGGTGGAAAACATGCAGCGGGTCCAGCAGGACCCAGGGCTGGCCCGGTCTTTGGAAATGCTCGCCCTGGACCGGCTCATTGATGCCCGCCGGGAATGGATTCATCTGCAAAACCGGCTGCAGCAGGGCGGGGACCGGGCAGACCTGGAAGCCCTGGCGGTGATTGCCGGACGGATCGGCTGGCATGATCGGGCCATCTTTGCAGCCGCCCGCGCCCGTAATTTTGATGATATCGACTTGCGCTTCCCCCTGGCCCATGCCGAGATGATGAAGGAAAAGGCAGCCGTTCAGGACATCAATCCGGCCTGGGCACTGGCTGTGGCCCGGCAGGAAAGTGCCTTTATGCAGGATGCCCGTTCCCATGCCGGGGCCATGGGGCTGATGCAGATCATGCCGGCCACGGGTCGGGCCATGGCGCCCCATGTGGGGGCTACGGTGAGCCATACCCAGCAGTTGCTGGACCCGGACCTGAACCTGAGTATCGGTACTTATTATCTGCGCCGCAATCTGGACCAGTTCGGTGGTCATCCCCTGCTGTCCACGGCGGCCTACAATGCCGGGGCGGGCCGGGTGCGTTCCTGGCTGCCCAGGGATGCGCAAATGCCGGCTGATGCCTGGGCCGAGCTGATTCCCTTTTCCGAAACCAGGGATTATGTGAAGCGGGTGCTGACTTACAAGGTGCTCTATGAGGTTCGTCTGGGCAACAATCCCACCACCTTGAGCAGCATTTTGCCACCGGTGACACCGGCGGCGGGTCTGAGCCGTTCCCAGATACAGCATCAGGCCCGGTGGCAGGGGGCCGAAGGCGCCCAACTGGCGGTGAGTGATTTTTGTGATGCGCCAGGCTATACCGACAAGCCTTGTCTATAGACCCTCGCCTGGGGGGCTGTGAAAGTGCTCAAAAGGCATTGTCAACAAACTGTCATGCTCGTTTCACAGGGCTGACACACCCGGTTGTCATAGTGCGCCTGAGTCAAGGCTGTTTCCGGTTTGGCCGGAAACAGCCGCCACCACCACAGAGGACATTGATGATGCACTTGAAGCAGGCTCTTGTTGCCGGCGTGGCCGCGGCCCTGATGGTTTCCACCCCCGCCATGGCGGATCCCGTTGACCCCAACCTCCCCGACTACCAGCGCGTCTCCGGCATCTCGGGCAATCTTTCCTCCATTGGTTCTGACACCCTCAACAACCTGATGACCCTCTGGGCCGAGGAGTTCAACCGGTTCTATCCCAACGTCAATATCCAGATTCAAGGGGCCGGTTCTGGTACCGCGCCGCCGGCCATCACCCAGGGTACCGCCAACTTCGGTCCCATGAGCCGGGCCATGCGCTCTTCTGAAATCCAGGCTTTTGAACAGGTTCACGGCTATCCCCCCACGGAAGTGGGGGTAGCCATCGACATGGTGGCTGTGTTCGTCAACAAGGATAATCCCATCCAGGGCATGTCCATTCCCCAGATCGATGCGGTGTTCTCCGCCACCCGGCGCTGCGGCCATCCCGAGGACATCACCCGCTGGGGCCAGTTGGGTCTGACCGGGGCCTGGGCCAATCGGGATTTCACCCTCTACAGCCGTAATGCGGTTTCCGGTACCTATGGCTTCTTCCGTGAAATCGCCCTGTGCGGGGGAGATTTTAAACCCAGCATCAATGAACAACCCGGTTCTGCTTCGGTGGTTCAGGGGGTGACCGAGTCCATCAACGGCATCGGTTATTCCGGCATCGGTTATCAGACCGCCGGGGTGCGGGCCATTGCCATCGGCAGGAACGAGGGCCAGTTCTTTGAACCCAATGCCGAAAATGCCGCCACCGGTGATTACCCGCTGGCCCGTCAACTGCTGGTTTATGTGAACTCCCATCCCAACCGGGGTCTGGCGCCGCTGGAAAACGAGTTCGTCAAGATGGTCCTGTCCAGACAAGGCCAGCATATTGTGTTCCGTGACGGCTATATTCCCTTGCCGGCCCCCGTTGCCGATCAGATCCGCGAGCGGGTTGGCGTCAGATAATCCCACCCCGTCCGTTCAAGCCTTTACAGCGGCCCCGCCTTGCGGGGCCGTTGCATTCATGGTGGGTGGCCATCTGAACGCTTCGGCGGTACAGTGTTGCGATTGATACCGTAATGGTGCTAAAGGCACTGGATGGCAGGCACAGTCAAGACAACATGGGCAATGGGCCACCGGCGTATGTTGCTGGCCTGGCTGCTTGCGCTGGGATTGGGCGCAGGGTTGCTGGTTTATTTTCACCGTTCACCACCACCAGACCCCATCCTCATCGGCGTGATTCACGGGCTCACCGGCAACATGGCCGTGAGCGAGTTGCCCCTTGTGCAGAGCATCACTCTGGCGGTGGAGGAGATCAACCAGCAAGGCGGCCTGCTGGGGCGGCCCGTTGCCATGATCGTGGCGGACAGTCAGTCGGACCCGGACATCGCCGCCCAGGAGGCAGAACGACTGATCCTGGAGGCGGGGGTCAGTGCCTTGTTTGCCTGCTGGACCTCCGCCTGCCGCAAGGCAGTGAAACCCGTGGTGGAACGGCACCAGCACTTGATGTTTTATCCCCTGCAGTACGAGGGACTGGAACAGTCTCCCCATATCATCTATGGCGGGCTTGCCCCCAATCAGCAGATCATTCCCGGCACCCGCTGGGCGCTGGACCACTGGGGTAACCGGGTTTATCTGTTGGGGTCGGACTATATCTTTCCCAGAACCGCCCATGTGATCATCAAGGATCTGATCCGGGCCGTCGACGGTCAGGTGGTGGGGGAGCGTTATGTGCCCCTGGGGGATGACCAGATGGCGGATATCATGGCGGAACTGGCGCAGTTGTCACCGGATGTGATTGTCAATACCATCAACGGCGTGAGTAATCTGGCCCTGTTCCGTGCCCTGCACCAGTCCAATCTGACCCATCTGCCCATTGTGTCCTTTAGTGTGGCGGAACGGGAACTGGCCAGTATGCCGGACATCCATCATCCCAATCACTTTGCGGTCTGGGGTTATTTTCAGAGCCTGGATACCCCCGGCAACCGGGCATTTGTGCAGCAGTTCCAGACCCGGTTTGGTGCCGATGAGACGGTCAGTGATCCAATGGAAGCGGCCTATGTGAACGTGAAGCTATGGGCGCAGGCGGTGCAGACCAGCGGCAGCATCACACCTGAACAGGTCAATCAATCGGTACTGCTGCAAAGTGTCCCGGCCCCGTCAGGCATTGTCAGTATTGATGGCGGCACCCGCCATGCCTGGCGCATGTCCTATGTGGGCCAGGCCCGTCCCGATGGTCAGTTCGATATCGTCTTTTCCCTGCCCGACCCCATCCGCCCCATGCCCTTTCCGGGGCATCGACCCTTGCATGTCTGGCAGCAGATCGCCCAGCGCCTGAGTGCGGATATCAACTCATGATACCCGGCAGCATCACCATGCGGCTGCTGCTGGGCCTGGGCCTGCTGGTGGTATTGCCCATCCTGCTGCTGACCAGCTATATGCTCCACGCCTACGAACAGGCCATGGAACATGCTGTGGTTCAGGGCATGGCCACCATGGCCGACCAAAAACATCGGGAAATCGACACCTATCTGCGGGAACGTCTGCACGAAACCCAGTTACTCAGCCAGTCTGCCCAGGTGCGCGGTACCATTGAGGATACCCCCCAGACATTGCAGGACCATGAGGTACAGTCCTTTCTCGATACCTTCATGCAGCAGACCGGCTATTACGATCTGCTGCTGATCAATGCCCAGGGTGATGTGGTCTTTAGCATTCTCGAAGAAGATGACCTGAACACCAATCTGCTCCACGGCCCCTATCAGGACACGGCTCTGGCCCAGGGCTTTCAGCGGGCCAGACAATTGCTGACCACCGATTTGACCGGTTTTTATCCTTACCCCCCTTCTGCCGATGCCGTGGCTGCATTCATGGTATCGCCGGTGCTCCATGATGGCCGTTTCATCGGCGCCCTGGCGGTGCAACTGAATCTGTCTCTGCTGGAACCGGTGATCAACGACCGGACGGGGCTGGGCAGCACTGGAGAAATCGTGATGGCCCAGCAAGCGCAGGACCATGCCCTGTACATGGTGAATCTGCGTCATATCCCCGAAGCCGCCTACACCTATCGTCGGGAGCTGAGCGATATTGCACCCCCCATGGGGGCGGCCCTGTCCGGGCAGGGGGGACAGGGGATTACCCTGGATTATGCCGGTATTTCGGTGGTGGCGGCCTGGCGGTATGTGCCTGCCCTGCGCTGGGGCATGGTGGTGAAGATGGATGCGGCGGAAGCCCTGGCGCCAGTGCATCAGTTACGTCGGCTCACCGCCATGGTCCTGGGGGGCATTTTGCTGATTACAGTCCTGCTGGCCGCAGTCTTTGCCCACAGTCTGATCCAGCCCATGCGCCGGCTCACCCGGGTCACCAGTGAAATCAGTGCCGGCAATCACCAGCAGCGGGCCGTGGAACAGGGGCCGCGGGAGCTGCGACATCTGGCCCGCGCCTTCAATCAGATGACCGATCAACTGATCCAGTTCCAAAACGCGCTGGAGGCCAGAGTGACCGCCCGCACCCTGGACCTGGAACATGCCAATGCCCGCCTGCACCATCTGGCTCACCATGACACCCTCACCAATCTGCCCAACCGGTACAGCCTGACGGATCGACTGGCACAGGCCCTGTCCCTGTCCCAGCGGGAAGGTCCGGGGCTGGCGGTCCTGTTCATCGACATGGACCATTTCAAGAACATCAACGACACCCTGGGACATCAGGTGGGGGATCAGTTGCTGATCCAGGTGGCCGAGCGACTGCGGGACTGTGTGCGGGACAGTGATGTGGTGGCCCGTCTGGGTGGGGATGAGTTCATGGTGATACTGACCCAGATCAACACCCCCGACCAGGCCGGGATGGTGGCCCACAAGATTCAGGGCCGTTTATCCAAACCCTTCCGAATCATGGATCTGGTGCTCCATTCCAGCCCCAGCATTGGTATCAGCCTGTCGCCCCATGACGGCACCAGCGTTGAAGCCTTGATGAAACATGCCGACACGGCCATGTATCAGGCCAAGTCCGAGGGCCGCAATACCTTCCGTTTCTTCTGTGCAGAGATGAATACCGCAGCCCAGGCCCGGATGGAAATTGAAAACGATCTGCGTCAGGCCCTGGAGCAACAGCAGTTTCATCTGGTCTATCAACCCCAGATGGATCGCCAGCAGGGCTGTTTTGTCAGTGCCGAAGCCCTGTTGCGCTGGGAGCATCCCCAAAAGGGGCTGATCCCCCCGGATCGTTTCATTCCGGTGGCCGAGGAAACCGGCCTGATCCTGCCTTTGGGTGAATGGGTGCTGGCAGAGGCCTGCCGACAAATGCGCCTTTGGCAACAGCAGGGCCAGAGGATTGAGCGGGTGGCGGTGAATCTGTCTGCCCGGCAATTGGTGTCCGATACCCTCATTGGCCATGTGAGCCGACTGCTGGAATACCATCACCTGACACCGGATCGGCTGGAGCTGGAAATTACCGAGTCCACCGCCATGCGGGAACCCACCTCCAGCCTGCGCCAGTTGCAGTCATTGCGGGACCTGGGTATCCGTCTGTCCATTGATGATTTTGGCACCGGTCATTCATCCCTGAGCTATCTCAAGCATCTGCCGGTACAGGCCCTGAAACTGGACAAGTCCTTTGTGCGGGATATCCCCGATAACCGCAATAGCCGGGCCATCTGTGCCGCCACCATCACCCTGGCGCACACCATGGGAATCCAGGTGGTGGCCGAGGGGGTGGAAACCACGGCCCAGGCGGATTTTTTGGGATCGCTGCAATGTGATTTGCTCCAGGGCTATCTTTATGGTCGCCCCCTGCCAGCAGACCAGTGGGCAGCCACCCTGACCCAGGTCTGACCCGGTCTACTCAGTCCCGGCGACCGCCGGGGCCAGGATGTCAACATACTGTCATGTTCATGGGGTACCGTGCGCGCAACGTGCACTCTCTTCGGACGACGATTTCCCCATGACTGATGCATCCATCACAGCCCCGGGCAAGGACAGCAGGCCATCGGCCACGCTGCTCCCCAGCGGTGAAAAACGCGCCCGCCTGCGCAAGTGGCGCTACTTCAAGGACGGTGTGTCCCGCTATGGCGTGGGAGCCGGCGGCATCGGGGTGGTGTTCGCCCTGGGCCTGATTTTTGTGTACCTGTTTTATGAGGTGTTCCCCCTGCTGGTGCCGGCGGATGTCTCGGTGGAAACCCGGTACACCGTTCCCGGCGACAGAGAGGCCGATACCCTGTTTCTGACCCTGGAGCGTTATCAGGAACTGGGGGTGCGCTTCTCCAGTCAGGGGGTGGCGACATTTTTTCAGGCCGATGATGGGCATATTCGTCGTCAGATTGCCCTGCCCATCCCTGAAGGGGTGGCCATTACCAGTTTTGCCCACGGCGAAGCCCGTCAGCGGCTGGTGGCCTATGGTCTGTCCGATGGCAGGGCCATTGTTGGCCGTCATGCCTATGACCTGAGCTATCCCGATGATGTCCGTTACATTACACCCAAGGTAGAGTTTCCCCTGGGAGAGGCGCCGGTGGTGGTGGACCCCCAAGGCAGCGCCATCATCCAGATCGCCATTCAGGAAGGCCCCCAGGGGTTTGTGCTGGCGGCGCTGACCGAGGATAACCGGCTGCTCATGAGCCGGGTCCGCAGCACCACCAATCTGTTTACCGGGGCGGTAGACATTCGGCGGGACGCTTTCCAGTTGCCCTCGCCTCCCGGTAACACCCGGCAGATTCTGGTGTCCGGGGATCATCGCAGCCTGTTCGTGGCCGATGATCTGGGACAACTCCACTACTACGATATCTCTACACCAACCCAGGCCCGGCGGGTGGATTCCGGCCAGGTGGTGCCCGAAGGACATCAGATCACCGCCATGGACTTTCTGGTAGGCACCCTGTCCATCATTGTGGGCGGGTCCGATGGTTCGGTGTCCCAATGGTTTCTGGTACGGGATGACCGCAACCAGCATCATCTGACCAGGGTACGGGAGTTTCAGTCCCATGCCGCGCCCATCACCGTCATCACCCCGGAACTGGCCCGCAAGGGTTTTTATGTGGGCGATGCTTCCGGGGTATTGGGCATTCACTACGCCACCTCCCACCGGACCCTGCTCAAGCGTCAGGTGACCGATGGCCCGATCCGGGACATCGGCCTGTCCCCGGTGAACCAGGCCATGCTGGTGCGGGATGACGCCGACAACATGCTGTTGCTGGACCTGCGCAATCCCCATCCCCAGGTGTCCTGGCAGGCCCTGTGGAGCCGGGTATGGTACGAGGGGCGCAGCCAGCCCGAATTCATCTGGCAGTCCTCCGGCGCCACCGATGACTTCGAACCCAAGTTCAGCCTGATTCCCGTGACCCTGGGGACGCTGAAGGCCGCCTTCTTTGCCATGCTGTTCGCCACCCCCCTGGCCATCATGGGTGCGATCTATACCGCTTATTTCATGCAGCGCCACCTGCGCACCGTGGTCAAGCCCACGGTGGAGATCATGGAGGCCCTGCCCACCGTGATCCTGGGCTTCCTGGCGGGCCTGTGGCTGGCACCGTTCATCGAGTCCCATCTGCCGGCGGTGTTCAGTATCCTCATTCTCATGCCTCTGGCCATGCTGGTGGCAGGCTTCGCCTGGACCCGAATGCCCATGAGCGTGCGCCAGTACGTTCCCCTGGGCATGGAAATCCTGATACTGGTGCCGGTGATCCTGCTGGTGGGCTGGCTGTCCATTGCCGCCAGTCCCCTGATGGAAGTGCTGTTCTTTGGCGGCAGCATGCGCCAATGGCTCACCGAGGTGGGGATCACCTACGACCAGCGCAATGCCCTGGTGGTGGGGATCGCCATGGGCTTTGCCGTCATTCCCACCATCTTCTCCATCGCCGAGGACGCGGTGTTCAACGTGCCCAAGCATTTGACCCAGGGTTCCCTGGCTCTGGGGGCCACCCCCTGGCAGACGGTGGTGGGGGTGGTACTGCCCACCGCCAGCCCCGGTATCTTCGCCGCCGTGATGATGGGCTTTGGTCGGGCCGTGGGCGAGACCATGATCGTGCTGATGGCCACCGGCAACAGTCCGGTGATCAATTTCAACATCTTCGAAGGCATGCGCACCCTCTCGGCCAATATCGCCGTGGAACTGACCGAGACCGCCGTGGGCAGCACCCACTACCGCATCCTGTTCTTCTCTGCGCTGGTATTGCTGATCCTCACCTTTGTGGTGAACACGGCGGCGGAAATCATCCGCCAGCGCCTGCGTCAGCGTTACAGCAATCTGTAGGGGAGGGCATGACATGATGATTTTTCTGGAACTGGACCGGAACCTGCCGGGAACACGCCAATGACTCTCAAGAACTGGTTCAAGAGCGGCAGCCCCTGGGTGTGGCTCAATGCCGGCGCCATCGCCATCAGCATGATCATGGTGGTGGGCCTTTTGGCCCTCATCATGGTGCGTGGTTTCTCCCACTTCTGGCCCTCGCCGATCCTGATGACGGATCTGACCACCCATGATGGTCGTGAAATGCGCATCGTTGGCGAACTGTCCCGTTCCCAGGTGCTGCCGGCCCAGGTACTGCGGGACGCGGGGGTGCCCATCGATGACGATATCCAACTGGTCACCCGTCATCTGATCAAACAGGGTAACCGGGATGTCTGGGGGCGGGATTTTGTCTGGTACCCGGAACTGGGCATGACCCAGTGGACCTATCCCAGGGATGCCATGCGCCTGGAGCGGCGTGAATGGGGCGATTTCTACGGCTTCCCCGTGCGCATCCTGGAACAGGGCCGCACCGTGGCGGAAGGAGACCAGCTGTGGCCGGAGCTGCAGCAGCGCATTCGCCGCGCCAACGATATCTTTGATGAAATCCGCCGCATCGAGCGACGGGAGATCGGCAACGTCAATCACCGCATGGAGCGGGTGCGTCTGAGCGAGCGGCGCCTGGACCTGCAACTGCGTGAAGGCCGCATCACCGTGGCCGAGCGGGATCAGGCCATGGCTGACCTGGCGGCCCAGCGGCTGGTGCTGGACCAGGAATACGCCGTGCTGCAGGCGCGTCTGGACGCGCTGTACAAGGATGTGCGCCGGGATACGCTGGTGGCCCAGGTGATGGATGGTCGGGAATGGGAAATTCCCATGGCCCAGATCATTCGCGCCATTCAGCCCAACGACATGAATGTGCTGAGCAAGACGGGCCTGTATCTCAAGCAGTTCTGGGAGTTCATGAGCGGCTATCCCCGTGAGGCCAACACCGAGGGCGGCATTTTTCCGGCCATTTTCGGTACCGTGACCATGGTGTTCATCATGTCCATCATCGTCACCCCCTTCGGTGTGCTGGCGGCCATCTACCTGCGGGAATACGCCCGCCAGGGGCCGCTGCTGCGGGTGATCCGCATCTCCGTGTACAACCTGGCGGGGGTACCCTCCATCGTCTTCGGGGTGTTCGGCCTGGGCTTCTTCGTCTATTTCATGGGCGGGGCCATTGACCGTAACTTTTACCCGGAGGCCCTGCCGTCGCCCACCTTCGGCACGCCGGGTCTGATGTGGGCCTCCTTCACCCTGGCCCTGCTGACCCTGCCGGTGGTGATCGTGGCCACGGAGGAGGGGTTGTCACGGATTCCAAGCACCATCCGTCACGGCAGTCTGGCCCTGGGTGCCACCAAGGCGGAGACCCTGTGGAAGGTGGTGGTACCCCTGGCCACGCCCGCCATGATGACCGGCCTGATCCTGGCCATCGCCCGGGCCGCGGGCGAGGTGGCGCCGCTGATGCTGGTGGGGGTGGTGAAGCTGGCGCCGACCCTGCCCATCGACGGTAACTTCCCCTTCATTCATCTGGAGCGCAAGATCATGCATCTGGGCTTCCACATCTTTGACGTGGGCTTCCAGAGTCCCAACGTGGAGGCGGCCCAGCCGCTGGTTTACGCCACCGCCCTGACCCTGGTGGTCCTGATCGTGGTACTGAACCTGACCGCCATCAGCATTCGCAACCATCTGCGCGAGAAATATCGCGGCGAGTCGGATTGATCCCGGTCGAAGAGATTCAAGAATATGGACGGCATGACAACCATGACAGAGCAGAACACCATGACCCACGGCGTCACCGCCGGTCTCTTCGAGAACACCGAGCGCAAGCGTCTGCGCCTGGCCGACGAGACCATTGCCCTGGAAGTGCAGGACCTCAACCTCTACTACGGTGAGGCCCAGGCCCTGAAGCGCATTTCCATGAAGGTGGCCGCCAAGCGGGTCACCGCCTTCATCGGCCCCAGCGGTTGCGGCAAGTCCACCTTGCTGCGCTGTTTCAATCGCATGAACGATCTGGTGGATGCCTGCCGTATCGAGGGCAAGATCCTGCTGGAGGGGGAGGACATCTACGACCGCAAGGTGGACGTGGCCGAACTGCGTCGCCGGGTGGGCATGGTGTTTCAGAAACCCAACCCCTTCCCCAAGTCCATCTACGAGAACGTGGCCTACGGCCTGCGTCTGCAGGGGGTGCGGGACCGCAAGGTGCTGGACGAGGTGGTGGAGCGATCCCTGCGGGGCGCGGCCCTGTGGGATGAGGTCAAGGACCGTCTGCATCAGAACGCCTTCGGGCTGTCCGGGGGGCAGCAGCAGCGTCTGGTCATCGCCCGGTCCATCGCCATCGAGCCGGAGGTGATCCTGCTGGATGAACCGGCCTCGGCCCTGGACCCGATCTCCACCGCGAAGATCGAAGAGCTGATCTACGAACTCAAGGAGGACTACACCATCCTCATCGTCACCCACAACATGCAGCAGGCGGCCCGGGTGTCCGACTACACCGCCTACATGTACCTTGGCGAGATGATCGAGTACGGTGACACCATGACCCTGTTCACCAATCCCAGGAAGAAGGCCACCGAGGACTACATCACCGGTCGCTACGGCTGACGGACCTTGGCTGATTGTTGGACAGGCTGGCCCCAGGGAGGGCGTGATGGGACGGATGATTCAATCATGGGATCGGTGTTCCGGATGTCCGGGGCCGTGTTCCTTAGCGACGTTTTTCGAGGCAACAGCAATGGATAAGAACAAACTGGGTGGCCACTACCTGGAAAAGTACAACGAGGAACTGGAAACCCTGCGTAACCGGGTGCTGGCCATGGGCGGCTTGGTGGAAGCCCAGGTGACCGATGCAGTCAATGCCCTGGTGAGTGCCGATGTGCGTCTGGCGGATCAGGTCATCAAGAACGACGCCAGGGTCAATAGCCTGGAAGTCATCATCGATGAACAATGTGCCGAAATTCTGGCCCGCCATCAGCCAGCGGCCAGTGACCTGCGCTTTATCATCTCCATCGTCAAGACCATCACCGATCTGGAACGCATTGGCGATCAGGCAGAAAAAGTGGCCCGCATGGCGGTCCATCTGGCGGAAAAGGACCGACCCAAGAACCAGTATGCGGATATTCAGTCCCTGGGAGAGCGGGTGGCCCGGCTGGTGCATGAAGCCCTGGATGCCTTTGCCCGCATGGATGTGGAAGTGGCCCTGTCGGTGGCCAGGGAAGATGCGAACGTGGACCGGGAGTACGAGTCCGTGATGCGTCAGCACATCACCTACATGATGGAAGACCCCCGCACCATCACCCGTGCCCTGGATGTGATCTGGGCCCTGCGGGCGCTGGAGCGCATCGGTGATCATGCCCGCAACATGTGTGAATACGTGATTTATCTGGTCAAGGGCAAGGATGTGCGCCACGTCAGCCTGGAGGAAATGGAACGGGCAGCCCGGGGGGAGACACCCGGGGCGGAATAGCCGCTGGGCCGGTGGTCAGTACACCTGACCACCGGCGGCCCGATACTGATGAAGCACGGCCACCGCCTCCTCCCGCAGCACCCCTCCTGTCACCTGAATGCCCCGCCGTTCCAGAGCCTGTTGCCAATGGGCCGGCTTGTCCCCCTCGTCAAACCCGATGGCCCGAACGTCCTGATCCAAAGCCCCGTAGACCAGTTCCCTGATGCCGGACCAGGGCAGGGCACCCAGACACATGGCACAGGGTTCGGCGGATACCGCCAATCGATAGCGGTGGCGTCCACCTTCACTGAGGTCATGTCGTCCCACCACCTGCTGGGCCAGAGCCAGGGCCACCATTTCTCCGTGGAGGATGGAACAGCCCTGACTGACCACCAGATTCACCCCTGGAGCCACCAGGGTGCCGGTTTCATCGAACACGGCGGCCCCAAAAGGTCCGCCAGTGTGGTGGGTCACATTCTGCCGGGACAATGCAATGGCAAACTGGACCTGAGCGGCGGGAGAAGTGAGCACCGGGGCTGGCTGGTCCTGCAGTTGCCGCTGCAGCCAGTCGGGCAGGTCAAATGTCAATTGAGGTAATGCCATCAGTCGCTCCTAGCGGTGATGCAAGCGCAACGCCATACCGCCTGTGGTTGCAATGGTTCCGGTCTTTCTGCCTTGAGTCAGGCTGGGTTCAGGCGGCCTGCTCTATACTCGTGGCGAGAACTCAAATCCACTGTACCTTGTCCAGAGAATCATTCTTCCACGATACCGGGAGTATCCTCATGTCAACGCTGAGAAAGATCAGTATAGTCGCCATTCTGGGCATGGCGTTCACCCTCACCGGATGCGCCACAGGCCCCACCCAGGAGCAGGCAGGTGCCGTACTCGGCGGCGCCCTGGGGGGTGTGGTGGGCGGTCAGGTGGGGGCCGGCAGGGGCCGCACCGCTGCCATCATCGCCGGCACCCTGGCCGGGGCTGCCATTGGTGGTTCCGTAGGACGGACCATGGATGAAGTGGACCGGATGAAAGTCTCCAGGGCACTGGAAACTTCCCCCGACCATCGCCCGGTGGCCTGGCAGAATCCCAACACAGGACACACCTTTCAGGCCACACCCACCCGCACTTTCCAGAGCGCAGGTCAAGATTGTCGGGAATATACCGTGGTGGGCAATATGAGTGGATCACGGGAGACCATCACCGGTGTCGCCTGCCGGGATGCCCAGGGGCGCTGGGTGAATCAATAACCTGCCATCCGGCACAGGCAGCCGTTATCGAAACCCGGCGGGGGGGTGGGTTATCATGTCGGGTCATCCCCGGACGGATTGCGCACATGCCCAAAACCTTTCTAGTCACTGGCGGCGCCGGTTTCATCGGCTCCGCCGTGGTTCGTGAACTCATCCAGACCACCAGCCATCAGGTGGTGGTGGTGGATAAACTCACCTACGCGGGCAATCTTGAATCCCTCTCCCCCGTGGCCGACAGTGACCGCTATCACTTCGTTCATGCCGACATCTGCGATGCCTCGGCCATGGCGGCGGTTTTTCGGGATCAGACCCCGGATATTGTCATGCACCTGGCTGCGGAAAGCCACGTGGATCGTTCCATCGACGGCCCGGCAGCGTTTATCCAGACCAATGTTGTTGGCACCTATACCCTGCTGGAAGCGGCCCGCAGCTACTGGAAACACCTACAGCATCACCAGCCAGACAAGGCCGCCGGGTTTCGTTTTCATCACATCTCCACCGATGAGGTCTACGGTGATCTGGAAGGCCCGGACGGCCTGTTCACCGAAACCACGCCCTATGCCCCCAGTTCCCCCTACTCCGCCAGCAAGGCCGGGTCCGATCATCTGGTGCGGGCCTGGCAGCGCACCTACGGCCTGCCGACCCTGGTCACCAACTGCAGCAACAATTACGGCCCCTACCATTTCCCGGAAAAACTCATCCCGCTGATGATCCTCAACGCCCTGGCGGGCAAACCCCTGCCGGTCTATGGTGACGGCGGTCAGATCCGCGACTGGCTGTATGTGGAGGACCATGCCCGCGCCCTGATCCTGGTGGCCACCCAGGGGCAACCCGGCCAGACCTACAACATCGGCGGCCATAATGAAAAGACCAACCTGGAAGTGGTGCATACCCTGTGTAACCTGCTGCAGGCGCTGCACCCCCCCGCCTTCGGCGGGCATTATCGAGATCTGATCACCTTCGTGCAGGACCGTCCCGGCCATGACCGGCGCTATGCCATTGATGCCGGCAAGATCGAGGGGGAACTGGGCTGGACACCACAGGAAACCTTTGAGTCCGGTTTGCACAAGACAGTCCAGTGGTATCTGGACCATCCATCCTGGTGGCAGCATGTACTGGACGGCAGCTATCAGAGCCAACGACTGGGGGTGTTGTGACATGAATATCCTGATTTTGGGCGCTACAGGCCAGGTAGGATTTGAATTGCTGCGCACCCTGTCCCCACTGGGCGCACTGATTGCCCCCACCCGTGCCCAGCTGGATCTGTCCAGTCCTGATGCCGTGGCCGGCGTATTGCGCACCATCCGTCCGGCACTGATTGTCAATGCCGCTGCCTGGACCGGGGTGGATGCCGCTGAAACCCAGCAAGAGGCCGCCTTTCGCCTGAATGCTGAACTGCCGGAACAACTGGCACACTTTGCCAACGTTGCCGGGATTCCTTTGATCCACTATTCCAGTGATTATGTGTATCCCGGCGATGGGGAAAGCCCCTGGCAGGAAGACAGTGCTACCGGGCCTTTATCCGTATACGGCGCAAGCAAGCTGGCGGGTGATCAGGCAGTGATGGCCAGCGGGGCTGGATATCTGATTTTTCGCACCAGCTGGGTATATGGTGCCCGGGGCAATAATTTCATGCGCACCATGCTGCGGCTGGGCCAGGAGCGGGATCACCTCAATGTGGTCCATGACCAGATCGGGGCACCGACACCGGCCCGGCTGATTGCCCAGGTCACTGCCCTGGCGGTTTACCGGCAACAGCTGGGACAGGGCATCGAAGGGCTATATCATCTTGCCCCTCACGGAGAAACCAGTTGGCACGGATTTGCCTGTGAAATTTTTCGGCGGGCCCAGACCCTGGGCATGGTGTTGACATTAACCCCGGAGCAGGTGACCGCCATCCCCGGCAAGCACTACCCGACCCCGGCAAAACGGCCCAATAATTCCCGGTTATGTGTAAACAAACTGGAGGCTGATCTGGGTATCCAACTGCCCCATTGGGAACCTCAGCTGCAGTTGACCCTGATGGAATGCCTGTCTGCGGAGAGACTGTCAACTACCCCCGACTGAAGTCGGGGGCTTGTGAGAGCAAGCCAGGTTGACCAGGGAGAGCGGTGAAAGTCCGCTACGTTTGCAACAGGTCGTCAAGACCCACCGGCGGATGCTGCCTCAGTCCGCCGCTCTGGAAGGCTGGGATCATGCTGGCGAAAGGTAAAGCGCCGAAGGTTCCAGCCGCCGCGAAAGCGGGAGCCGGTTGCAGAC
>NZ_FOFO01000005.1 GCF_900110965.1 Ectothiorhodospira magna | reverse complement strand
CTCGGAAGTGAAACGGTTCAGCGCCGATGATAGTGTGGGGCCTCCCCATGTGAAAGTAGGTCACTGCCAGGCACTTATTCCAAACCCCGATTGGTCAACCAGTCGGGGTTTTTTTCGTGGGCAAAGCGGCAAAAACCAGCCCCTGACCTGAAATCTGTTTCTTTCCGGTCCATTGGCATATCCGCGTCACTTCGCGGGCTGTATAATTCTTGCCCCCTTTGCCCAACAATCCCCGGCGGCAGGCCGTTTTTTCATGACCGACAAGCTTCGTAACATCGCCATCATTGCCCACGTGGACCATGGCAAGACCACTCTTGTGGACAAACTGCTGCAATATTCGGGGACGCTGGACGCCCGCGCCCAGACTGGTGAGCGTGTGATGGACTCCAATGCCCTGGAAAAGGAACGGGGCATCACCATCCTGGCCAAAAACACGGCTCTGGAATGGAACGGCTACCGGATCAACGTAGTCGATACCCCCGGCCATGCCGATTTCGGTGGCGAAGTGGAACGGGTGTTGTCTATGGTGGATTCAGTGTTGCTGTTGGTGGATGCGGTGGATGGCCCCATGCCTCAGACCCGCTTTGTGACCGCCAAGGCATTTGCCATGGGTTTTCGTCCCATCGTCGTGGTGAACAAAATCGATCGTCCTGGTGCCCGTCCTGACTGGGTAGTCGATCAGATCTTTGACCTGTTTGATCGCCTGGGCGCCAGTGAGGAACAACTGGATTTTCCGGTGGTGTACTGCTCTGCCCTCAAGGGATTTGCCGGCCTGGAGCCTGGGGTGGCTGAAGGTAACATGGACCCCTTGTTCCAGACCGTAGTGGATAAGGTGCCACCGCCCACAGTGGACCCGGAAGGTCCGTTCCAGATGCAGGTGTCCTCCCTGGACTACAACACCTATCAGGGATTGATCGGAATTGGTCGCATCAGCCGGGGCAAGGTCAGAACCAATACCCCGGTCAAGGTTATGGATCGGGAAGGCAACGTGCGTAATGGGCGCGTGCTGCAGATTCTGGGTTTTCGGGGGCTGGACCGAATGGAAGTCCCCGAAGCCCGTGCCGGTGACATCATCGCCTTTACGGGGATGGACGAACTGTATATTTCTGACACCATCTGTGACCCGGTGGCAGTGGAACCCCTCAAGGCCCTGACAGTGGATGAACCCACGGTCAGCATGACCTTCCAGGTCAACACCTCACCCTTTGCCGGGCGTGACGGCAAGTACGTGACTTCCCGCAACCTGCGTGAGCGTCTGTTGGAGGAACTCAAGCATAATGTGGCTCTGCGGGTAGAAGAAACGGACGACCCGGATAAATTTCGGGTGTCTGGTCGGGGAGAACTGCACCTGTCCATCCTGATCGAGAACATGCGTCGTGAGGGATATGAACTGGGGGTATCCCGTCCGGAGGTCATCGTGCGCACCCGTGATGGCGTTAAGGAAGAGCCCTACGAGATGGTGACAGTGGACGTGGAGGAACAGCACCAGGGCGCCATCATGGAGAAGCTGGGCAGTCGGCGCGGCGAGTTGCTGGACATGATTCCCGATGGCAAGGGGCGGGTACGTCTGGACTACCGGGTGCCTTCTCGTGGCCTGATCGGTTTTCAGACGGAATTTCTCACTGCCACTTCAGGCACGGGTATTTTGCACCATGTATTTGACAGCTATGGGGAATTTCGAGCCGGTGCAGTGGCTCCCCGTAACAACGGGGTGCTGATTGCCAACGGCAGTGGCAAGGCCCTGGGCTTTGCCCTGTTCAATCTGCAGGAGCGGGGACGCATGTTCATCGGTCCCGGTGAAGAAGTTTATGAGGGCATGGTCATCGGTATCCACACCCGGGATAACGATCTGGTGGTGAACCCCCTCAAGGCCAAACAGCTGACCAACATTCGCGCCGCCGGCTCTGATGAGAACATTATTCTGACCCCTCCCCTGCGCCTGTCTCTGGAACAGGCGCTGGAATTCATCGAAGACGATGAATTGGTGGAAGTCACCCCGAAGGCTATCCGGGTGCGCAAGAAATTATTGCTGGAACATGAGCGCAAGCGGGCCTCCCGCGCCAGCGGTGGCTAAAAAATAAGGCATCAAACATCACTGGCTCGCCAACGGTCCATGGCACGATAGCTGAGGGCTTCCATCAGATGAGGCGTCTCGATTCGAGGCGCCTCATCCATGTCTGCCAGGGTGCGGGCCACCCGTAAAATACGATGATAGGCTCTTGCCGAGAACCTGAACCGGTCCATGGCCGTTTCCAGGAGCTGTCGCTGATCCAATGCCAGGGTGCAGATGGCATCCACCTCCCGGCCTGACAATGCTGCATTCAATGTGCCCTGTCGAGCCAGTTGCTGATTGCGGCATGCCACTACCCGAGCCCTGACGATGGCTGTGGATTCCGGGGGAGGCCCAGGGTCCATCAGAACATTTCTGGGCAGGCGTGGCACTTCAATGGACAGGTCGATCCGGTCCAGCAGCGGTGCCGAGATACGCCCCCGATGCCGCCGCCGCTGCTCCGGGGTGCAGCGACAGTTGGCCCCCAGGTCACAGTCATAGCCCTGGGGGCAGGGATTCATGGCGGCTATCAATTGAAATCGGGCCGGGAATTCTGCCTGACGGGCAGCCCGTGAAATGGTAATTCGCCCGGTTTCCAATGGCTCCCGCAGTACATCCAGAGCCTTGCGATCAAACTCCGCCATTTCATCGAGAAATAGGATGCCGTTATGGGCCAGGGAAATCTCTCCCGGCTTGGGACGGGAGCCACCCCCCACCAGCGCAATTCCCGAGCAGGTGTGGTGGGGCGTGCGAAAGGGCCGGGTTCGCCACCGGGTCGGGTCGATGCCGTGATGACTGATGGCATGCAATGCGGCGGTTTCCAGGGCCTCCTGTTCTGCCAGCGGTGGCAGCAGTCCTGGCAGTCGGCTGGCCAGCATGGTTTTACCAGTGCCCGGCGGACCGATCATCAATAAATGATGCCCGCCAGCAGCGGCTGCCTCCAGAGCGCGGCGGGCCTGAGGCTGGCCACGTACATCAGCCAGGTCGGGTATTGATTGATCGGCTTCTGTGGCAAGGCTTGGCCGTGGATGGGGGTCCAGGCATCGTTCTCCTCGAAGATGGGCGCAGACTTCCAGCAGATGGGCCGCCGGAATCACGATGACCTGTTCCACCAGTGCCGCTTCGTCCGCATCTCCCTTGGGCAGCATCAAGGTACGCTGAGCCTGACCCGCTGCCATTGCTGCCGGCAGTACGCCACGCACTGGCCGCAACTCACCGGTTAAACCCAGTTCGCCAAGAAATTCCAGATTGTCGCAACGGTTGAGAGGAATCTGTCCAGAGGCCGCCAGAATGCCCAGGGCAATACCCAGATCGAAGCGCCCACCTTCTTTGGGCAGGTCTGCGGGAGCCAGATTGACTGTGATGCGGCGAGCAGGAAATTCAAAACCGCTGGTTTGAATGGCGGCCCGGACCCGGTCGCGGCTCTCTTTTACAGCCACTTCTGGCAGGCCCACCATGGCAAAGCTGGGCAGGCCGTTGGCCAGATGAACCTCAATATGAACGGGTGGCGCCTGGATACCCAGCTGGGCACGACTGCGGATAACGGCAAGTTGCATGGTTCCTTCCACGGGGCTCGTCCCTGATGTCCAAACTATAACCCAAAGCCGATACCCGAGCGAACTCCCTACGGGGCTTCGAGTATCCGCACCAGGATCACCCCGTTGCGGGCGTGCAGCACTTCATGGGGGAGGTGCGCCAGCCTGTCCAGAGCGTCCTCCCGGGTCACCGCCACTTCCCCCGGCTCCGGCATGCGCCGCTCCACGCCCCGGTTGGCATAGATGCTGAAGCTGGGGGTGTTCAGGCGCCACATCACCACCGTTTCTGGCAGATCCCTGGCCGCCAGGCCGGCATCGCGGATGGGGGACTGCTGGACACCGGCCACCGCCGGCAGCAGCAGCCCCGCCACGCCCACGTTCAAGGTCAGGCCGATCAGAAACAGGCGATATGTGCGCTGGATGCGTCGATCCAGCATGAAGAACAGGCAGGCCACCAGGGCAATGACGAAGAAGCCATGCCAGAGGGGGCCGAAATGCACATGATGGTCCGTCAGCAGGGCGAGAATGAAGGGGTCGTCCAGATGGGGCTTGATCCGGTCCACCAGATGGGGCAGGGCCAGCAACCCGGCAAACAGCAGGGCCGGGGGCAGGAACAGCCAGAACCGGCCGCGGACCCGGTCCAGGTGCAGGGCCATCAGGATGAACAGGGGGGTGATGCCGTAGAAGATGTAATGGGGCAGCTTGGTGCCGGCCGCCGAGAACAGCACCAGCACGAACAGGAACCAGGTCAGCAGATACCCGTGCAGGTCCTCTCGGAAGCTCTCCCTCACTTCCCACAGGGTCCGGATCAGCACCGTGGTATAGGGCAGCAGGGCCACCAGCAGCACCGGCAAATAAAAGTAGAAGGGACCGGCATGGCCGTGCATGGGGGCCTGGAAACGGCCCAGGTTGTGCTCCAGGAAAAAGCCCATCAGGAACCCCGGCCCTTCCCGCCAGGTGATGGCCAGATACCAGGGCAGCACGATGAGCAGGAACAGCATGATCCCCAGGGGATTGAAGGCCGCCCGCAGCCAGGACCGCCACTGGCCCTTGAGACCATAGAAGATCAGGCTGACCGCCAGCGGGATCACCACCGCCACCGGTCCCTTGGTCAGAAAGCCCAGGCCCATGCACAGGAATGCCAGATAGACCCAGCGAACCCCGCCTTCCTTGAAATGCAGGTAGATGGCGAACATGGCGCCGACGATGAACAGATGCAGGGCGGCATCGGCGATGGCCGCCTTGCCGATGATGATCACCCCCAGGGACGTGGCGCCGATGATGGCGGCCGCCAGGGCGGTATGACGGTCACAGACCCGCCGCGCGAAGGCGAATGTCAGCAGCATCCAGCCGGTGGCGGCGAGGGCCGAGGGCAGTCGCAGGGCCAGTTCGTTGAGCCCGAAGGCGCTCACGCTCAGGGCCTGTAGCCAGTAAATCAGGATGGGCTTATCATACCGCGGCTCGCCATAGAGGTAAGTGGCGATGAAGTCACCCCGGGCCAGCATGTCCCGGGTCGCTTCACTGAACGCCCCTTCATCCAGGTCGAATAGCGGCACGCCGTGCAGGTTGTAGAAGAAGGCCGTGAACAGGGCCGCCGTCAGGAAGGCCCAGAGAATGCGGGGTGACAGTTCCTGCAGGTCCGTCGGGTAATAGGTGTGGATGCGTGGCACGATGTCGGCTTGCGGGGCTTGGATGGAGTGTGCGCAGTGTAACCCGGTCGTGGTGTCGGCGGCAGGGTTTTGCCTTGTCGACGGGTGGCGGTGTGTTGGGATATTTCCGAATGTTGAGGCTTCGCGCCAGAACCCTCGTCTCCATCGCCATCTTCCTGGCCTTTGTCGGGCTGGTGGAAGTCTTCCATGGTTGGGGGGGCATCCTGGCGCCCTGGCGGGATCTGTCACCGCTGGCCTTGCTGGTGGCCACCCTGCTCACCCTGCTCACCTATGTCCTGCGTGCCTGGCGGGTCTATGACTTTTACCGGTCGGTGATGGGGGGCCGTTTCCCGGTCTGCCTGCGCCTGACGCTGATTCACAATCTGCTCAACAATCTGCTGCCCATGCGCGCCGGCGAGTTGAGCTTTCCGGTGCTGATGGCGCGCTACTTCCAGGTACCGGCGGTGCATTCCGTGCCGGTGCTGCTCTGGTTTCGCCTCATGGACCTGCATGTGCTCGCCGCCTTCGGCCTGGCGGCGGTCGGCACCTGGCTGGTGGGATGGCCGGCGGCCCTGGCGGCCACGGTCCTGTGGTTGTCCGGCCTGCCGCTGGTGCGCCGCGCCTCGCCCCTGCTGCGGCACTGGCTGGCGCCCCGTGTCCGGGGGCGATGGGGGGAGTGGGTTCTGCGGGCCCTGGAGGCATTGCCGTCCTCTCCCCGGGACTTCTGGCGTGCCTGGGCCTGGACGGCGCTGAACTGGAGCGTCAAACTGGCCGTTTTTGTCTGGGTGCTGGCCCTGTTCCTGGAGGCTCCCGCCGCCGCCCTGTGGCTGGCGGTCATCGCTGGTGACCTGACCAGTGTCCTGCCGGTCCACGGGGTCGGTGGCGCCGGTACCTATGAAGCCGGTGTGATGGCGGCCCTGCTGCCCTTTGGCGTATCGGTGGAACAGGCCCTGGTGGGCGCCGTCAACCTGCACCTTTTCCTGCTTGGATCCACGCTTGCCGGTGGGCTGTTGTTGCCCTGGCTGCCGGCGGCCAACAAAGAGAAATAGACATGTCCGTCAACCCCGAAGGCGATGCCGCGACGGCGCAGGCCGTCACCGATGATCAGGGCTACGCCGTCTACCGCACCGAGGCGGCCCTGAGCCTGTCCCTGGTCATTCCCATGTACAACGAAGAGGATAACGTGGCCCCCCTGGTGGCCCGTATCCATGAGGCCCTGGGTGACCTGTCCATGCCCTGGGAGGTGGTGCTGGTGGATGACGGCAGTGCCGACGCCACGCCGGACCACATGCTGGCGGCCCGGGAACAGTATGGACGCCATGTGCGGGTACTCATGTTGCAGCGCAATTTCGGCCAGACCGCGGCCATGCAGGCGGGGATCGATCATGCCCGCGGCAGCGTCATCGCCACCCTGGATGGCGACCTGCAGAACGATCCGGCGGATATCCCCGTCATGGTGCGCCGACTGCTGGACGAGGATCTGGACATGGTGGCGGGCTGGCGCAAGGACCGCCATGACGATCTGTGGAAACGCAAGGTACCGTCCCGCATCGCCAACAAGCTGATCCGCTGGACCACCAAGGTGAACCTGCACGACTACGGTTGCAGCCTCAAGGTGTTCCGGGCCCAGGTGCTCAAGGGGGTCCGTCTCTACGGCGAGATGCATCGCTTCATCCCCGCCTGGTTCGCCACCCAGACCTCGCCGCGGCGCATCCGCGAGCACGTGGTGACCCACCACCCCCGTGCCCACGGCGACTCCAAGTACGGGATCTCCCGCACTTTCCGGGTGATCCTGGACCTGTTGTCGGTGTACTTCTTCATGCGCTACAAGGCGCGCCCGGGACACTTCTTCGGTTCCATCGGCCTGTTCTTTGGCGCCCTGGGCTCGGCCATTCTGGGCTATCTGCTGCTGATCAAGGTGCTGTTGCAAGCGGATATCGGCACCCGGCCGCTGTTGTTCGTGGGGGTGATGTGCGTGCTGGTCTCGGTGCAGCTGCTCACCACCGGCGTGCTGAGCGAACTGATGGCGCGGACCTATTTCGAGTCGGGGCGGATCCGCTCCTATGTGGTGCGTGAACGCAACCGCGAGGATGCCGCCGGCGATGACTGGTGCCGGTCCGGCTGAGGGTGTCCTGATGATGATCAAGGACGCAGGCGTGGCGTTTGTGTCACACTCACTTTAGATTATTAGTGTCTGCTAATGGTCTCCGGTTTGCCATTCACGTCCCGGAGTGACACGTGTCGATACGCTCAGGTCTTCTCATTCTTTCGCTGGTACTGCTCCCCTTGCCGATACTGGCCAGCGAGACCCCCGCCCTGCCCGCGGAGACATCCTTGTCCTCCACGGCGGATCATCGCAAGTTCGAGCAACTGGCTGGGCCGTTCCAGAGTGGCCCGGAAGTCACCCGGGCCTGTCTGGAATGCCACACGGAAGCCGCGCTGCAGGTTCACCGTAGCATCCACTGGACCTGGCGCTTCGAGCAGCCGGAAACCGGCCAGACCCTGGGCAAGCGGTTTGCCCTGAACAATCTGTGCCAGGGCATTGCCGGCAGTTATGAGCGCTGCAGCAGTTGCCACGTGGGCTACGGTTGGGAGGACGAGCATTTCGATTTCACCGCCGAGGATCGGGTGGACTGCCTGGTCTGTCACGACACCACGGGCACCTACGTGAAATTCCCCACCGGGGCCGGTCATCCTCCCTACGAGGATACCCCGTTCCGGGGTCGACTGTTCAAGGCCCCGGATCTGGCCCATGTGGCCCGCCATGTGGGTCGATCCAGCCGGGAAACCTGTGGCACCTGCCACTTTGAAGGGGGCGGGGGCGACGCGGTCAAGCACGGCGATCTGGACAGCTCCCTGCTGGCGCCACCCCGCCATGTGGATGTGCACATGGACCCCGACGGCCTGAATTTTTCCTGTGCCACCTGCCATGAATTTACCGGCCATATCCAGCAGGGCAGCCGCTACCAGCTCAAGGCTGCCCCCGAGGCGGGTGTTGCGGTGCCGGGGCGGGAGAGCGACCGACCGGCCTGTCAATCCTGCCACGGCGCCGCGCCCCATGACACCGGCATTCACAACAAGCTCAACCAGCATGCCGAATTCATTGCCTGTCAGACCTGCCATGTCCCGGCCATTGCCCGGGGCGGGCTGCCCACCAAGACCCTCTGGGATTGGTCCGTGGCCGGGCGCCGGGACGAACAGGGGCGCCCCGTGGTGGAAATGGAAGACGGTCTGGTGGTCTATGACGGCATGAAGGGCGCCTTCCAGTGGGAGGAAAACCTGGTGCCGGAGTACCGCTGGTTCGATGGCAACATGCACTACACCCTGTTGGGGGATCCCATTGATCCTTCCGCGCCGGTGCCCGTGAACCGGCCCCTGGGGGAACCGGGGCAGCCCGGCGCCCGGATCTGGCCCTTCAAGATCATGGCGGGGCGTCAACCCTACGATACCCACTACAACACCCTGTTGGTGGCGCACCTGTTCGGACGGGACGAAAACGCCTTCTGGCGGGGTTACGACTGGGATGCGGCGTTGGCATCGGGCATGGCCACCGCCCGCCGCACGGGCCAGACCGAGGCCGGGTTCAGCGGCGAGTACGGCTTTGTGGACACCCGCATGTACTGGCCGGTCAATCACATGGTGGCGCCCAGGGAGGATGCCCTGAGCTGTGAATCCTGCCACAGCGTGGACGGCCGGCTGGCGGATCTGCCGGGGGTCTATATCCCCGGCCGTGACCGGCATCCCTGGGAACCCTTCGGCTGGCTGGCGGTATGGCTGACCCTGCTGGCGGTGATGGCCCACGGCCTGGGACGCTATCTGATCCACCGTCGCCGGATGAGAGGCGCTGCATGAGCAAGATACCCATTTTCACCCTGTTCGAGCGTTTCTGGCACTGGACGCAGACGATCCTGATCTTCGGCCTGTTGTTCACCGGGCTGGCACTGCACGGCAGTCATGGCCTGATGGCCTATGACACGGCCCTCAAGGTCCATATCGTCATGGCCCTGAGCCTGATCGGTCTGTGGGCCTTTGCCATCTTCTGGCATGGGGTGACGGGGGAGTGGCGCCAGTATGTGCCCACCCACCGGGGCTTGCCGGCGGTGATGCTGTACTACGCCTACGGGATCTTCTCCGGCGAAGCCAAGCCCTTCGTGACATCACCGTCCAGCAAGCATAATCCGCTGCAGCGACTGGCCTATTTCGGTTTCAAGGCGGCGATTGCACCGGCGTTGTGGGTATCCGGTCTGCTGCTGCTGACCTATGCCGCCTGGAAGGGGACGTTCATGGGCGATCTGTTGCCCTTGGCCTGGGTGGCCTACGCCCACGTGGCGGCCACCTTCGCCCTGATGCTGTTCCTGATCGGCCACATCTACATGGCCTCCACCACCGGTCATCCCTGGTATGCCTATCTCAAGTCCATGGTGACCGGGTATCAGGAGAGCCAAAAATGAGCAGTGGTTACGATCCGGCCCGTTTTGAACGGATTCGCTGGACCATCTACAGCGTCCTCATCGCCGCCTACATGCTGGTGTTCTTCCATCGCTTTGCACCGGCAATGGTCTCCAGCGAACTCAGTGCCGCCTTCGGCGTGACGGCAGCGGCACTGGGTTCGCTGTCGGCCATGTATTTCTACATCTATACCGCCATGCAAATCCCCGCCGGGGTGCTGGCGGATACCTTGGGATCCCGCTATGCCGTCACCCTGGGCAACCTGGTGGCCGGCAGCGGTTCCATCGTCTTCGGGCTGGCGGATACCCTGGCCACCGCCAGCGTGGGCCGTTTCCTGGTGGGCCTGGGGGTCTCGGTGGTCTTCGTCGGTCTCATGAAAAGCAACACCGTCTGGTTCAGCGACCGCAAGTACGGCAGCATCAGCGGACTCACCCTGCTGCTGGGCAATCTGGGCGCCATTGCCGCTACCGGACCCCTGGCCCTGATGCTGCTCTATGTAGAATGGCGCAGCCTGTTTGTAGCCCTGGGGATCGTCGCCATTGTTCTTGCCCTGCTTTCCTGGTGGCTGGTCAGGGACCGTCCTGAACAGCTGGGCTTTCCCTCGGTGCGGGAGATGGAAGGCTTGCCCCCTCATGCTCCCAGAAAACAGCACTGGATCAAAGACCTGCGGGCTGTACTGGCCAATCGCCGGCTATGGCCGGGGTTTGTCTATGACTTTGGTATCACCGGCAGCCTGTTCGGCATGTTGGGACTTTGGGCCATTCCCCTGTTGCGGGATGTGCATGGCCTGAGTCGGGGGGACGCCTCGATCTATACCACCGTGGCTACGGTGGCCTTTGCCATCGGTTGTCTGTTGGCGGGCAGCTTTTCCGACCGTCTGGGGCGGCGCCGTCCGGTGCTGCAGGCCGGTGCCCTGGTGTATCTGAGCGTCTGCTTGGGGCTGTTGTTTCTGCCTTGGGGGCCGGGCGCCTCCGGCCTGACCCTGTTTACCCTGATGGGCCTGAGCGCCGGCTGTTTTGTGGTGGCTTATGCCCACGCCAAGGAAGTGACGGACCCGGCGCTTTCAGGTATGGCCATCGCCCTGGTCAATACCGGTTTGTTCCTGGGGGCGGCCCTGTTCCAGCCCCTGTTCGGCTGGGCCATGGACCTGGGCTGGGCCGGCCTTACAGGCGACGGCGTCCCCATATACACGGCAGCCGACTATCAGCGCGGGTTGTGGCTACTCACCGGCTTTGCTGCCCTGGCTGCCATCGCATCCTGGCGGCTGGTAGAAACCGGCTGTCGGAATGTATCCCTCCCTGCAAGGTGAATCCATCCAGACAACAGTTTGACAAAGCAGGGGCGAGAAGCCCCTGACTGTGGCCATAGAGCTTTACAGGTACATGACCCTAATGGAAGTGGGTGCTAAGCTAGTGTTTGCCTATGTGGGCAACCACTGACTCCTGCCGTGGAAACCCGGAACCTCCATACAGACCATGACGCACAAAGCTCCGAGAAATCATTCCATGCAAGCTCGATATCATGCCCGCAATACTGCTCCAGCCATTCTGGCTCTGGCCATCCTGACCACGCTGACAGGCTGCGCTGCACTGCCCCCCACGACTCAGCCCCAGGCTCAGACCGGGGAAACTGATCGGTCAGGACTTGGTGCCATCAACGGGCGTGGCTCCCTGGAAGAACTCAGGGATGCGGAAATGGCCAGAGAACACGCAGAAATGCGCGCCCGGGAAGCCGAAGTGGCCATGGCCCGTGCTCGCGCCCTGGCAGGCCTGGCCAGGGAGCATGCCGAAGCCCGCAGCCGGGAAGCCGAAGCGGCATTGTCCCGTGCCATGGCTTTGGAGTCGCAACTGGTCAATTTCAATGGCGCCCCGGAACGCAGCCGGCCAAAGGCCCCCGGTCGAGGGATGGAAGAGATGGCCCAAAATGCCCAGGGTATGGACATGCAACAGACTTCCCGCGGCATGGTATTGACCCTGGGTGATGTACTGTTCGACTCTGGCCGTGCCGACCTCAAGCCCGGCGCTGCCCGAACCATCAACCGGTTAAGCGAATTTATGGCAGCCCACCCCAGACATACGGTGCTGGTGGAAGGACATACAGATAATACTGGTGATCCCGTCTTTAATCGGCGTCTTTCTCTGCAACGGGCCGAGGCCGTCCGGGATGCCCTGATGCTCAGAGGCATTTCCCCTCATCGGGTCGCGGTCCGGGGACTGGCATCTGATTACCCCGTAGCCAGCAACGCCACATCCCTGGGGCGCCAGAAAAATCGACGGGTCGAGATTATCATCTCCGATGATACGGGCCGTATCCCCGAGCGGTTCTAGGATCCACTTGCCCCGTTATCACATCCTGCCACAGACTCAAGTAATCCAACTCCACCACGGCAACCCGGAACCAGGTCACTCTCATGCTTAGATCCATTGCAGTCTTGGCCAGCCTGTTTTTCCTGCTGACAGGTCAGGTGTTGGCCATGAATCTCACCGCCTCGGACATAGAGCGCTTCATGGCCACCTATCAACAGATTTTGCCTCACATCGATGAAGAGGATTTTGAAGACGACGACGAGGATGATGAACTGAAATTCCTCGATATTCAGGCCATGCAGGGCGAGTTCATGGCGGTACTTGCGGGTAATCAGGAGGCCGAACGTATTATCCGGAGCAATGGCTATCCCACCGTGGCAACCTTTGCGACACAATCGGCCCATATTCTGCGGGCTTACATTGCCCATACCAGCATGGTCGCCCTGGATGAATTCCAGGCTGCCTTGCAGGATATGCCGGCAGAAGAGCGTGAAGCCCTGATGGCCATGCCTTTTTTTCAGTCCCTGCAGAACACCCGGGCGCAAATGGCTGAAGTACCAAGCGCAGAGATTCGCGCCGTACTGCCCTACATGGAGCAACTGGATATGCTGTTTGCCATGGGGGATGCCGATGGAGATGACTTTGATTGAACGAACTGCGGGCGCCTTTGGCGCCCGCTTCCGTCAAGATGATGAATAAATTACCCGATCAGGATCATTTACGTCCGGCAGTGAACTCCGGATAGGCTTCCAGACCGCATTCGGCAATATCCACGCCCCTCATTTCGTCTTCCTCGCTCACCCGGATACCCATGGTGTACTTGAGGATCAGCCAGAACAGGATGCTCAGGGTAAAGACGAAGGTGAAGATGGACAGGATACCCACCAACTGAGCCACGAAGCTGGCATCCGGGTTGGACAGCAGCACCGCGAACACACCCCAGATACCCGCTGTGCCGTGGGCGGAGATGGCGCCAGCCGGATCGTCGATGCGGATCTTGTCCAGCAGGACGATGGAGAACACCACCAGCACGCCACCGATGAAGCCGATGGTGGTGGCCAGCAACGGATGGGGCATCAGGGGTTCCGCCGTGATGGCCACCAGGCCAGCCAGGGCGCCGTTGAGACCCATGGTGAGGTCGGTCTTGCCAAACAGCAGGCGGGAGGTGATCAGGGCCGCCACCACGCCGCCGGCGGCGGACAGGTTGGTGTTGGTGAAGACACGGGCCACGGCATTGGCGGATTCCACATCGGAGATCTTCAACTCGGAGCCGCCGTTAAAGCCGAACCAGCCCAGCCAGAGGATAAAGATACCCAGGGTGGCCAGGGGCATGTTGGCACCTGGCAAGGCATTGATCTGCCCCTTGGGACCGTACTTGCCCTTACGAGCGCCGAGAAGCAGCACACCGGCCAGGGCCGCCACCGCACCGGTCATGTGTACGATGCCGGAACCGGCGTAATCCAGATAACCCAGTTCGTCCAGGAAGCCGCCGCCCCAGCTCCAGAAACCCTGGAAGGGATAGATGAAGCCGGTGAGCACCACAGCAAAGATGAGGAACGCCCAGAGCTTCATGCGCTCGGCCACGGCACCGGAGACGATGGACATGGCGGTGGCGACAAAGACCACCTGGAAGAAGAAGTCCGACAGATTGGAGTAGTAGATTTCCCCGCCGCTTAGCAGCACCTCTTCGACGGAGTTATCCACGCTGCTCAGGATCGGCATGAAGCTGGGGATGAGGGAATTGAAGCCGTCCCCGTACATGATGTTGTAGCCGATCAGCATGTACATGATACAGGCGATGGAATACAGCGCGATGTTCTTGGTGAGAATCTCCACGGTACTCTTGGAGCGGACCAGGCCCGCCTCCAGCATCGTGAACCCTGCGGCCATCCACATGACCAGTGCGCCGGATACGAGGAAATAGAACGTATCCAGGGCGTATGCAATTTCTATGACTTGACTTTCCACGGTATGTCCCCCGCCGACGTGGGTCGGCTTATGGTTTTACAGTGCGTCGGAACCGCTTTCTCCGGTACGGATGCGGATGGCCTGCTCCAGCGGGAAGACGAAGATCTTGCCGTCCCCGATCTTGCCCGTGTTGGCCGATTTGCTGATGGCCTCGATGACCTGGTCCACCAGGGCATTGTCCACGGCCACTTCCAGCTTGACCTTGGGCAGGAAGTCCACCACGTACTCGGCCCCCCGATACAGCTCCGTATGCCCTTTCTGACGCCCGAAGCCCTTGACCTCCGTGACGGTGATGCCCTGCACCCCGATCTCGGAAAGCGCCTCGCGCACGTCGTCCAGCTTGAACGGCTTGATGATGGCAGTGACTAGTTTCATCTGGGTGCTCCTGGGAAACGGCCCGCGTCCGGTCAGGCCGAATCCTGATGTGATTGAGAGGTTTCTGGTACTCAGAAGCTCATGACGAAGGAGACATTAAAGCGCGGGTCGTCGTCCTCGTCGGTATCGTTCTGGGTATAGGCGAAGGTGAAGTCACCCATGGCGGTGGCCTTGGTCAGGTAGAGGGACCACCAGGTATAGTCTTCCCAGTCCCGGTGATCCCAGTTGACATGACCGATGGTAGCGCCCAGGGCAATGTCGGGCGTGGCCCCAAAGCTGTAACCGATTTCATAGGCAAGCGAACTTTCCAGGTCGCTGTCGTCAGCATTGGTCACATAATTGATCATGCCGTATAGCCCCATGAAATCCAGGGCGCCATAGAGTTCACCGAAGTTGGCATCATCGGCACTCTCGGCCCCCGGATAGGCGTAGTAGATGTAGCCCACATCAAACCCCACCCCGGAACCCCCCATTTCACCGGCGACGCCAAAATACAGGTCGACTTCGTACCCTCCCCGGTCTGCGGAACCATCCAGGCTGGAGGTCCAGGTGCCGAGATAAAATCCCCCCTCATGCTCAAAATCAATGCCGCCCTGAATGGCGGCCCTGTCATCACTCTCGCTCACGCCCCGAAACAGATAGTTGCTGGTGAGGCCGATATTGGCGCTGATCTCGGCAGAAGCCGTGGACGTCACCAGCCCACCGGCCAGCAGGGCGGCGGTCACGGCGCTGGTGATGGCGGCTTTCTTGAACGTGCTGTGCATGTGTCGATCTCCTGAGTGATGAGGTGTGCTGCAGTTGAAACATTGTTCCAACGGAGCATAAGCAGGGAACATGCCAGCTTTTTTTATCAATTATTTCAATATTTTGAATATTTAAAGCAAAAGATCCCCTCTGCTCAACGCGCCGTTTTGGACAGATCAGGCCCATGGATGCACCATCATGGAGCGCAGGCACCCACTCGCTCATCCCCGATCAGGCGACTAAAATGGGGTCAACACACGAAAGACCAAGGGGTAACGGTGATGATCGACAACAAGACTCTGGATGAGATGGCACGCAAGCTGAGCAGCATGATGCCCGAGTCGGTGCAGCATGTTCAGGCGGACATCGAGAAGAACCTCAAGGCGGGCCTGTCCGGTGCCCTGCAGCGGATGGATTTGGTGACCCGGGAGGAATTTGAGGTGCAGGCCGCCCTGCTGGAGCGCACCCGCGAGCGCCTCTCCGCCATGGAGATCCGGGTCAAGGCCCTGGAGAAGGAATTTCTGGTCCCCCGTACCCGGGGGGACGATAACGTGGGTGAGATGTAGCGGCGGCGGGAAATGGAATGTGGCTGACTACTGGCCTCGACCGAGGCCCTCATTCCCGCGAAAGCGGGAATCCAGCCGGACTCGGGCAGATCAGCGTCCCAGATCGCCCCATAGGGCCTGGATCACCGCCAGGGCCGCCACACCGGCGGTCTCGGTGCGCAGGATACGTGGTCCCAGTCGGATCGGCGTCATGCCCTCATGGACGGCCTGGCCGATCTCGTTCTCCTCCAGTCCACCCTCGGGGCCGATCAGCAGGGTGACCGCTGCCGGTGGGTCACTGATGCCGGTAAGACCGTGGGTGGCCCTCGGGTCCAGCACCAGCCCCAGTGCCTCCGCCCCCGGGCCGCGCCGGTAGTGGGTCAGGGGCAGGGGTGGCAACAGTTCGGGAATATCGTTGCGCCCGCACTGTTCACAGGCGCTGATGATCACGCCCCGCCAATGGGCCATGCGCTTGTCCAGGCGTCGCTGGTCGTCGCCGCCCACGGTACGGCGGGTGATCACCGGCTGAATCCGGGACACCCCCAGTTCCGTGGCCTTCTGCAGGCTGTAATCCATACGATCCCCCTTGGCGATGCCCTGCACCAGGGTGACCGGCAGGATAGGCCGGGTATCCCGGGGGATACGGGCCTCGATACGCGCCGCCGAGGCCCGTCGTTCGGCCTGGATCAGCGTGGCCGTGTATTCAGCGCCGTCGCCGTTGAAGAGGACCAGTGGGGCACCGGTGCGCAGGCGCAGGACCTGTACCAGATGGCGGTGGGTCCGTTCGTCCAGGGCGACTTCTTGGCCGACGGCCAGGGGGTGATCCAGATGGCAGCGGGGGACTCTCATTCCGGTTGCGGGGTCAGGCCCAGGTTCTTCCAGATGGCCGAGACGGGGCCGGCCTGGTTCATGGTATAGAAATGCAGCCCCGGCGAGCCTTCGTGCAGGAGCTGATCGCACATGCGGCTGACCACCTCTTCACCGAAGGCCCGGATGGCGTCCAGGTCATCCCCGTAGGCTTCCAGGCGCTTGCGGATCCAGCGGGGGATCTCGGCGCCGCAGGCGTCGGAGAAGCGGGCCAGCTGTTTGTAGTTGGTGATGGGCATGATGCCCGGCACGATGGGGATGTGGATGCCCATGCGCTCGCAGTCGTCGACGAAGCGGAAATAGGCATCCGCCGAATAGAAATACTGGGTGATGGCCGAGTCGGCGCCGGCCTCCACCTTGCGCTTGAAGTTCTCCAGGTCCTTGAAGGCGCTGGGGGCCTGGGGATGGCACTCGGGGTAGGCGGCAACTTCCAGGGTGAAGTGATCGCCGGTCTCGCGACGAATGAATTCCACCAGTTCGTTGGCGTAGCGGAACTCGCCGGGCTCGCGCATGCCGGAGGGCAGATCCCCGCGCAGGGCGACGATATGGCGCAGCCCGTTGTCCATGTAGGTCTTGAGGATGGATCGCATCTGTTCCGCCGTGGAGTCGATGCAGGACAGGTGGGGGGCGGCGGCGATGCCTGAATGCTGGTGGATATCCAGCACCGTTTCCAGAGTGCGGGCCTGGGTGGAGCCGCCGGCGCCGTAGGTGACGGAGAAAAAACGCGGCTCCAGCCGGGCCAGCCGGGTCCAGGTTTCACGCAGTTTTGCCGCACCTTCCTCGCTTTTGGGCGGGAAGAACTCGAAGCTGAAGGTGCGTTCGTGTCGAAGTTGGGATTTCATGGGTCCTCCGCAAGGGATTGCGGGAAGCGTGATCCGATGGGCGCAAAAAACCCCTCTCCCGGGGGAGAGGGGCGGGTCAACCCCGATCAGTAGCGGTAATGTTCCGGCTTGAACGGTCCGTCCACCGACAGGCCCAGGTATTTGGCCTGCTGCTCGGTGAGCTGGGTCAGCTGGGCGCCGATCTTCTTCAGGTGCAAAGAGGCCACCTTCTCGTCCAGGTGCTTGGGCAGCACGTAGACATCGTTCTGGTACTTGTCGCCATGCTGCCACAGCTCGATCTGGGCCATCACCTGGTTGGTGAAGGAGTTGGACATGACGAAGCTGGGATGGCCGGTGCCGCAGCCCAGGTTCACCAGACGGCCTTCCGCCAGCAGGATGATGCGGTGGCCGTCGGGGAAGATCACGTGATCCACCTGGGGCTTGATGTTTTCCCACTGATACTGGCGCAGGCCGGCCACGTCGATCTCGGAATCGAAATGGCCGATATTGCAGACAATGGCCTGATCACGCATGCGTGACATGTGCTCGGCGGTGATCACGTTCACGTTGCCGGTGGCGGTGACGAAGATGTCGGCCTTGTCGCAGGCCTCGTCCATGGTCACCACCCGGTAACCTTCCATCGCCGCCTGCAGGGCGCAGATGGGGTCGATCTCGGTGATCCACACCTGGGCGGACAGGGCGCGCAGGGACTGGGCGGAACCCTTGCCCACGTCGCCATAGCCGCAGACCACGGCGGTCTTGCCGGCGATCATCACGTCGGTGGCCCGCTTGATGGCATCCACCAGGGACTCGCGGCAACCATAGAGGTTGTCGAACTTGGACTTGGTGACCGAGTCGTTGACGTTGATGGCGGGGAAGGGCAGGGCGCCTTCCTTGGCCATCTGGTAGAGACGATGCACGCCGGTGGTGGTTTCCTCGGTGACCCCCTTGATGTTCTTGAGGACGTTGGAATACCAGCCGGGCTGCTGCTTGACCCGCGCCTTGATCTGGGCAAACAGCACCTGCTCTTCTTCGTTGGTGGGGTTTTCCACCACGGACAGGTCCTGCTCGGCGCGGGCGCCCAGGTGGATCAGCAGGGTGGCGTCACCGCCATCGTCCAGAATCATGTTAGGGGTGCCGCCGTCGGACCATTCGAAGATCCGGTGACAGAAGTCCCAGTATTCTTCCAGGCTTTCACCCTTATAGGCGAACACAGGGGTGCCGGTGGCGGCGATGGCGGCGGCGGCGTGGTCCTGGGTGGAGAAGATATTGCAGGAGGCCCAGCGCACATCGGCACCCAAAGCCTGCAGGGTTTCGATCAGCACCGCTGTCTGGATGGTCATGTGCAGGCTGCCGGCAATGCGGGCGCCCTTGAGGGGTTGGGACCCGGCGAATTCCTCCCGGGTGGCCATCAGACCAGGCATTTCGGTCTCGGCGATGACGATTTCCTTGCGACCGAAGTCGGCCAGGGACATGTCCTTGACAAAGTAATCCGGGTTATTGGTGTCTACCACGGCATTCATGCAACACACTCCTCAAAAAAAGCGTTGGGGCGAGGGTGCGATGGGCGGCGGGATCGGTGACGTCGCTCGCCGTCCGTCATCGCGGATACAGCGAGCGCCGTTTTGGGAGGTGTCTGAGCCTGGCGGACCTGGAAGGTCCGTTGCAGCGCTCCTCAGACTAGGGCAGGCATTATAAAGGAAGCCGCCCGGCTTTTCACCGGGCCGTCAGCCCCACGGGCAACCTGGAGGTCTGGGGTAATTGCCGGACCACATCCTGCAGGGCGGCCTGCAGTATTTCTTCCACCACGGGATGATAAAACGGCAAGGTCAACAGCTCTGCCGCCGTTTCACCCCGTCCAATGGCCCAGGCCAGCAGATGGGCCAGATGTTCGCCACCGGCAGCCATCAGGGCAGCGCCCAGCAGTTGTCCGGTGCGGTGATCGGCATAGAGGCGCACCAGACTGTCCTGGGCGCCGAGAATTACCGAACGTCCGTTGCTGCTGCCCTCGGCGCTGCCGATGACCAGATTGGCCGGGTCCAGGGTATCCAGCTGTGCCCCCACCACGGCGATATCCGGCTGGGTGAAGGCGATGGCCAGGGGAACCCGGCGCCGGAAATGGGTGACCTGATCCCAATGGGCCGCGTTATAGCCGGCAATGGCCCCTTCATCTGCCGCTTCATGCATGAGGGGTCTTTGTCCGTTGGCATCACCGGCAACAAAAACCGGCAAATCCCCCAATTGCAACGTGGCTGGGTTCACAGGCAGCGCCCCCTCCGGATCCAGGGGGAAACCGGCCTGGGCCAGTTGCAATCGGTCTGTATTGGGACGCCGACCCAGGGCGGCCAGAATCAGGTCTACTTTTTGTTGCCCTCCGGCCCCTTCCATCAGCACACCATCGGCCACTGGGCTGACCTTGGCGGCCTGTCCCAGCCACAGGGTCATCTCCTTGCCAAAAACGGCCATCATCCGTTCGGCCACTGCCGGGTCATGCATGGCCGCCGGCCTGTCAGCCACATCGGCCCCCACCACCTGAACCCCCAGTCGGGCCAGGGCCAGTCCCATTTCCAGCCCAATGGCCCCCAGACCCAACACGCCAACACGGTCTGGCAGCGTATTGAGTTCAAACAGCTCATCAGTGGTGACCACCCGATCCCTGACGGCATCGAGCCAATCGGGGCGGACCGGTCGGGAGCCATTGGCAATGATGACGGTCTCTGCACGAATCATTCTGGGGCCATCGGCCAGGGTCACTTCCAGCAGGGTGGGTTCCAGAAACCGGGCTGGACCTTCCAGCAGGCGGTCACCGGCGGCCTGACGGGCATGGCCGGCGGTCTTGCCGGCAAACCCGTCCCGCCGGGTCTGTACCCCATGCCAGGCAGCACCACGATCCAGCTTCAGTTGATCAACCCCCGAAACGCCCATATCCGCCAGGGCCTGCCGGGTATGCCATAGATGGGCCGCATGGAGCGCCGCCTTGGAAGGCATACAGCCTACTCGGGCACAGGTGGTGCCCAGGGGACCAGGATCGATCATGAAAAAATCCTTGCCGGCTCGCCGGACTTCCCGCAGTGCAAATAATCCGGCAGTGCCGGCACCGATAATGGCAACCTGGGTCTGGATCTCTTGTGGCATACGCTATCTCCGATGATGAATATCTGGATAATTCGTCTGGAACATGACTGACTGAATTGACAGTCCCTGCTGAACCATAAGCGTTTGCTGATATTTGGTCTAGCCCCCCTGATCTCCAGATCACCCGGCTTCATCGGACACATGAGGATGTTCACAGGGGCCGGGAGCTGTGATATATCATGAATTCCTCACTTGATGACATGAAAAAAGGGATTGTGTTATGTCATAATCGGTCTGTGTCACCGATATGTAGCGCCCTGGAATGTCTGAGCATCTCTTGATGATCGGACCCCCCAGGTGGGCATCGCTGCAAACCTAATTATCTAAGTCACAAGGCAAAAAGGGGTACCTCCCTTGCAACCTGTGGCTGGAAAGCCCACACCTTTTCCTGTGGCTGCAAGACCGCAGCCGCCATTCCTCCTGCGATTGAAATCGCGGGTTTCCTTGCGGAGAGATTATGATCGAAACCATCAACAATCCTATGGATCTGGGCCTGTCCTCTGAAGAACTCTATGCCCTGGCCAGAAAGAAACAAGAGCAGGAAGCTGCCGCCAAGGAGGAAGAAGCCCGGGAACAAATACGTCTTCTGCGTGAACAGCGGCGGGAGATGGTGCGCCGGCATCGCAAGGAACGGGCTGATCTGGATCGGCAGATTGCCAAACTTGGAGGCAAGTTGCCCAAGTCCAGAGTCTCCCGCGCCAGTGGCAACGCCGGTCCCAGTCAGGTGATTTGCGAGATTGTGGCCAGCGAGCCGGAAATGACCATCGGCGAAATCCGCGCTCGGGCTTTGGCTGCGGGACTCAATGTGAAAAACCTCAGCCAGACCCTGGGATACCTCAAAAAACAGGGGCGTCTGGAGCCGGTGCGTCGGGGCGTCTACCGGGCGCTCTGATCGGCTATCAGCGCTTTTTTCTCCCTGTTTTCTCTGTATTTTTTCTGTGCCCGGGTCCTGTTTCACGGGCACTTGACTTTAGGGGCAGCATTTGTTCATCAAGTCATGTAGAATGCGCGCCCAAAATCTCCACCCCACCCTTAATAAGTATCCCGCGCAGGAGTGATATGTGAATCAAGCTGAAGCAGAACTGCAATTGAAGGTCTGGAAAGAACTTGCCGTCAGCAAGCAGATGCTGATGAAGGGCGCCACCGACGCCCTGGGCCTGGACCCGGAGTGCAGCACCGAAGAACTCAAGGCCGCGCTTGACATCGCTATCCAGCGAGGTAACGAGGCGGATGTGAAGATCAAGCAGGCCAACGACCAGGCCAAGCAGGCCATCGAGGCCATGGAAAAGAAGGTCAAGGCCAGTGAAAAGGCCCAGATCCTGGCGGATTCCGCCCGTGACGAAGCCCTTTCCCGATTGCAGAGCGGTGAGCAGGACATGGCCGCCGAACGGGTGGCCCACAGCAAGGAAATGAAGGCCATCAAGGAACTGCTGGCGGACAAGGACAAGGCTCTCAAGGCCATCAACAAGGCCCTGGCTGACACCCCGGAAAACGTGGTCAAGAAGCTGCGTCAGCTCAAAAAGCAAAAGCACGATGAGGCCACTGCCCGTAAACAACTGGAGACCCAGATCTCTGGTCTGCGCAAGGACAAGCGTGAGCTGGAAGAACAGGTCAAGACCCTCAAGGAGACTGCGGAAAGTGGTGCCAAGCTGGCCGAGCAGCACCGGGAACTGCACAAGGTGGCCGAGCAACTGTTGGCCCAGGCAGGAACAGCCGGTGAGGAAACATTGCCCACCCTGCCGCCACTGGATACCCAGTTGTTGGAAAGCCTCGAAGAGACTACTGGCCAGTAATCCACGACCCGATCGTCGTGAGCGGTCGGGTTGCCCCGCTCCGGGTATCCCTCATGGGCAGACCGTATGCACACGGTCTGTCCCTGATCGGTGTCTGGAGAATCTGTCAAGCTCTGCCTAAGGCGTCCCTGTCATGTCCCGTCGCCGTGTGCCCGCCAGCAAGACCGATCTTCTCCGCTTTTTCCACACCCTGCGCCAACGTCCCCGGCTCTGGCTGCTGGGTGCGGTGGTGGCCTGTGTCTCTGTGGTGGGGGCGTTCCAGATGCCCCATTGGGCCATGGATCTGCTGCCGCCGGAGTTGCGCCAGGGTATCCAGCAGACCCGCCTCATGGTGGATCCTCTGTTGCCCGATGCCTGGCGTTACCGATATGAGCCGGTACCCGCCGAGGCATTGCCCACCACTGCCTCCAACTGGACCCTGGCCCGCCGGACCCTTTATGAACGGGTCTATCATGACCAGATGCACACGTTTTACTGCGGCTGCCAGTATGATGAAAACCTGCGGGTAGACTTGGGCAGTTGTGGTCTGGATGTACTGGCAGATCGTTCCAGGGCTTTGCGGGTAGAGGCCGAGCATGTGTTTCCCGCATCCCATTTTGGCCAGTTCCGGCGCTGCTGGCAGGAACCCGACCGCTATGAAGCCTGCCGCACGGCGGGGGGGAGAACCCTCTCCGGGCGAGAATGCTGCCAGCGGGTGGATCCCGCCTTCCTGGCCGCCCATAATGATCTGCACAATCTTTTTCCCAGTGTGGGTTATATCAATGGCCGACGCTCCAACTACAACTGGGGGTATTTGCTCTGGTTTGGGGATACCTACGGTGATTGTGAGATGCGCATCAACCGCTGGTTGCGACGGGCCGAACCACCGGTGGCTGCCAGGGGCAGTATTGCCCGCACCATGCTCTATATGCGGGACACCTACGGTTTCCGTTTAAGCCGCTGGGACGAACGGCGTTATTACACCTGGAATAACCAGCATCCCCCGGATGCCTGGGAGCGGGAACGCAACCAGCGTATTCAGGCGATCCAGGGGGTGGGCAATGCCTATGTGGAGCACTGGCGGCAGTTGCCTTGACTCCGATTTGCAGCAGCCCGACGGCTTTTTAATTGATCCGGCTCAACTTCCCGAGGCTTTTTTATTTTCGTGCTGCCCTGAACGGCGTCATAGTCCGACACTGAACAAGGGTTAAAGCGGCGCAATCGGGGTCGAGGATCATGTCTGTCGGAGTTGTCATGCAAAATCCTTTGCCGGGAGATCAGCTGGATGTGGATGAACTCTGTATCCTGAGCGGACTGCTATCCCCCCCCACCCAGGATACCCTGGAGGCCATGGAGGAAATGGCAGAAAGCTGGGCCTGGCTCAAACCGGCCTTGCCGGAGTTGCTGGCGGTGGGATTACCCCTGCTGCGGGAGGAATATCAGCGCCTGTTTGTCACCGGCGCCTGTCCCGCCAGGGAGTCGGCCTGGTCGGAGCCGATCCTGGCAGGCAGTGCCCATAACCTGATGGCCCTGTACCGGCAGGCGGGCATTGCCCTGCAGGGGCGGGCGCCGGATTCCCTGGCCATGGAACTCATCTACGCCGCCTGGTATCTGGAGCAGGATTTGCCCAATTCACCCTATGGCTGGCAAGCCCTGTGGGAGCACCTGTGTGGCTGGGTGCCCTGTTTTGCCCGTTGTCTGCAGGAACGGGCCAACATGGACATTTACCGGGTGCTGGGACGGCGTCTGGAGACCCTGTTTGCCCCTTGCAGGTCCGATCCCTGATCCTGCCGCCCATCCCGCCCTGCCGAATCACTGCAACGGGCCGTTAAAAACCGTGACGAATCGGTGTACCATACCTCCTCTCATTTACGGCCCAGAAACCGGTTCCCGTGCGGCCGCAATGCCTTTCAACCCAAACCCGTACAGGAGGACGCGACCAGGGCCGCGTGATCGTGCCACCCACGATGGGCGCCTCCCTCCCCGTCCTTGAGGAACGGGGTCTTTCGCACAATATGATGAATAACCAGCCTCCCCTTGTTGGTGTCGTCATGGGCAGCCAGAGTGACTGGCCCGTGATGCAACATGCCGTGGCCCAGTTGCAGGCCTTTGCAATCCCCCATGAAGCCAGGGTGGTTTCAGCTCACCGTACCCCGGACCTGCTGTTTGAATACGCCGAGCAGGCCAGTGAGCGGGGATTGCGCTGCATCATTGCCGGGGCGGGCGGTGCTGCCCATCTGCCGGGTATGGTGGCGGCCAAGACCCCGGTGCCCGTACTGGGGGTACCGGTGCCGTCCCGGCATCTTCAGGGCCAGGACTCCCTGTTATCCATCGTACAGATGCCCAAGGGGATTCCGGTGGCAACCTTCGCCATTGGTGAGGCCGGGGCCGCCAATGCCGGACTGTTTGCCGTAGCGCTGCTGGCAGGTACCGATCCGGCTCTGGCCGAGCGGCTGCAACAATTTCGCCACCACCAGCGTGATACGGTGCTGGCCATGACCCTGCCGGAGACCCCATGATCCCGCCGGGCAATACCCTGGGTATGCTGGGGGGCGGTCAATTGGGGCGGATGTTTACTGTCGCCGCCCGTACCCTGGGCTATCGGGTGCTGGTGCTGGACCCGGACCCCGGCAGCCCCGCCGGGCGCATTGCCGACGAGCATCTGCACTCCGCCTACGGCGATGCCTGGGCTTTGGAGCAGATGGCGGCCCGTTGTGCCGTGGTCACCACGGAATTTGAAAACATTCCAGCCCAGACCCTGCACACCCTGGCCGGGCTGATTCCGGTTCGCCCCGGCGCCAGGGCCCTGGAATGTACCCAGGACCGGGGCCGGGAGAAAGCCATGATCCAGTCCCTGGGGCTGGAGACGGCGCCGTTTGAGCGGGTCACCCACAAGGAACAGATCAAGGCGGCCCTGGCCGCAGTGGGAACCCCGGCCATTCTCAAGCGTGCTGCCCTGGGTTACGACGGCAAGGGCCAGGTGGGTGTGGCGTCCCTGGCGGCAGCCGAGGCCGGGTTTGATCATCTGGGGCAGGTGCCCTGTGTCCTGGAACAACGGCTGCCCCTGGAGCGGGAAATTTCTGTGGTGCTGGCCCGGGGTGTCGGTGGGGAAACCCTGTGCTATCCGGTGGCAGAAAACATTCATCGCCACGGCATCCTGCATATGAGCATCGTACCTGCGCGGATTGATCACGCCACGGCCCAGGCCGCCTGCCGGGCAGCCATCCAGCTGGCCGAGGCGCTGGAGTACTGCGGGGTCATGGCGGTGGAGTTTTTCATCACCACGGCGGGAGAGCTGCGGGTGAATGAAATCGCCCCTCGGCCCCATAACAGCGGTCATTACACCCTGGACGCCTGCGTCACCTCTCAGTTTGAACAGCAGGTCCGGGCCATCTGCGCCTTGCCTCTGGGTGACACCCGTCTGCTTTCCCCGGTGGTGATGGTCAATCTGCTGGGAGACCTGTGGGCCGACGGGGAACCCCGCTGGGGTGCACTGCTGGAGCATCCTGCAGCCAAGTTGCACCTGTACGGCAAAAGCCAGGCCCGGCCAGGGCGCAAGATGGGGCATTTTTGTGTGTTGGGCGATGATCGGGACCGGATCATCACCGAGGCAGAAACCCTGTTTGCTGCCCTGTCGGGGGAGGTGCAGCATGGATCGTGAAACGTATCTGCAGGGGTTGCGGGAAGATATCGTATTTACCGATACCCTGCGGGATCAGTCCCTCCGGTTTCACACCACCTGGGGATTGTTTTCCCCCCGGGCCATTGATGCCGGCACCCGGTTGCTGCTGGATTTTATTGAGGTCAATCCCGATGACCATTGTCTGGATCTGGGCTGTGGTTATGGTCCCATCGGCCTGACCCTGGCCCGACTGGCACCCGAGGGCCGAACCTGTCTGGTGGACAAGGATTTTGTGGCGGTGGAGTATGCCGCCAGGAATGCCCGCTTCAATGGCATCACCAATGCCGAGGCCTTTCTCAGTAACGGGTTCTCTGCTGTGGGTGATCGTCGTTTCCATCTTGTCACCTCCAATCTGCCCGCCAAGGTAGGCAAGGAAATGCTGTATCTGTATCTATACGATGCCTTGGCCCATCTGCACCCCGGTGGCCGTCTTTATGTGGTCACCATCACTGGCCTGCGACGTTTCATCGAGCGGGCCTGCAAGGAGGTGTTTGGCAATTATGACAAGGTCAAGCAGGGGCGTGAGTACACGGTGGCCCTGGCGATCAAGCCTGAAGACGCCCGGACCCATCATGGTATTCACATGCAGCCCTCTGCGGGTACTGGTGGGTGATGACACGCAACCGCCTGCAGACCAAGGTCATGGGGGCTTTATTGCTGGTCATGTTGGCCATGATGGTGGTTGTGGGCCTGTCCAGCATGGTACTGATCCGGGAGTTTTCGGTACGTTCGGCCACCGAGCATACCCGCACTGCGGCAGAGATGATCCGTCTTTCGCTCACCGAGGCGATGGTGAACAATACCATCGACCGTCGAGATTCCATGTTGCGGCGATTGGCCCAGGTGAACAGTCTCAATGAAGTCCGGGTGATCCGCGGAGAATGGGTCATTAAACAGTACGGTGAGGGTTTGCCCATGGAAAGCCTGGCCGATGCCATTGATCGTCAGGTGCTGGCCAGTGGTGAACCCTACTTTGGTGTGGTCGGTGGACTGTTTGGGGAAGAATTTCGCGCCACCATTCCCTATATGGCGTCCACGGATGAAGACATCAACTGCATCGTCTGTCACCGGGTGCCTGAAGGGGTGGCCCTGGGTGCGGTCACCCTCACCGCCTCTGTGGACCAGATGAAATACACCGGCATGATCATGGCCCTGTTTCTGGTGATCATCATGGGGCTGTTTGCCCTGCTGTCCATCATTTTCCTGGGGCGGTTGCTGCGCCCCTTGATGGAAACCACCCAGGAAATCAGCCGGGCGGCCAGTTTGGCCAGCAGTGGGGATTTCAGCCAGCGGGTACGCAGTCACAGCAATGATGAAATCGGTCAGATCGCCAACCATTTCAACCAGATGGCCGATGCCATTACCCACAAGCTCACCGACATCCGCGACCATGTAGCGCGGCTGGTGAATACTGTGCCCGATCCACAGGCCAATTTGCTGGAGGAGACTGCCACCACCGTCTCAGGGCTGGTGCGGGTATCCCAGTTCAAGCAGGCCATTGAAGAGGACCAGAACACCGATGAAGTATTCTTCCGCATCCGGGATATTCTGCTGACTGAATTCAAGGTGGCGCATTTTTCCATCTATCAGGTGAATCGGGAAAAACGGCTGATCAACACGGTGATCGTGGATGGCACTCCATCTGCCCCATTGCGGTGGTGCTGTCCCGAGATTTTAGAACATAGCAATGTATGCCGGGCGGTCCGTACCGGACATGCCATCGATGGCCTGGAAAATCGCCATCTCTGTCGTGCCTTTGATGATGAGGCACTGTCCGGGGGGTACCATTATCTATGTCTGCCCATCATTCAGTCTGGTGGTGTAGGCAGTGTGATACAACTGGTGGTGATGCCACCCCAGATACCCGATTTATGTCGGCATCGCCCCCTGATCAGCGCCTATTTGCGAGAGGCAGCACCGGTGCTGCAAGCCAAATCCCTGATGAGCAGCCTGCGGGAATCCAGTCTCAAGGATGCCATGACCGGGCTGCGTAACCGGCGTTTTCTGGAGGAGTATTCCGACAGTCTGGTGGCTCAGTGCAAGCGGCGTCAGGTGCCCATGACCCTGATGATGCTGGACATGGACTACTTCAAGACCGTCAACGATACCCACGGACACGATGCCGGTGATCAGGTGCTGCGGGATCTGGCTGGCCTGTTCCACGATTACCTGCGGGAATCGGATCTGGTGGTTCGTTATGGTGGCGAGGAATTTGTCATCATCTTGATGGATACCGGCGCTGAGGCCGCCGTGGCCGTAGCCGATAAAATCCGCGAGGCAGTGGCATCCCATCCCTTCAAGGTGGCTGGCAAGGAGTTGCAAAAGACCATTTCCGTGGGCCTGGCCAGTTATCCTGAAGATGCCCAGGCATTTTGGCAGGTACTCAAATATGCCGATGTGGCGTTGTACGCTGCCAAGGAAAGGGGGCGCAATCAGGTGGTGCGGTTCACTTCCGAGATGTGGCCGGCAGATGGTGAGTACTGACCTGCGGCCCAGGCTTGCCATGCAGATCTGGGCCTTGATCACCGCTGTGGCCTTATCGGGAGCGACGAGGGCGTCGTAGCAGATAGGTGTCCATGATCCAGCCTTTCTCTTCCCTGGCGGCCTGTCGGGCCTGTTCGATCCGGGGTGTGACGCTGTTCACCGGCCCGGCGATCAATATTTCGTCCCTGGTGCCCAGATAGGCGCCCCAGAATATTTCCATATCTTCCTCCATCACCTTGCGGTAACTCAGTTCACCATCGAGCATCACCAGAACTGCATCCAGATCTTCCGGGAAGCCCTGGGCCAGTTGCCGTCCGGTGGTGATATGTACCGATTCACCGATGCGATTGAGGGGAATGCGGTGGCCTGCTACCAGGGCTTGCACGCTGGTGATGCCGGGGATGACCCGGTAGTTCAGGGCCAGATTGCCCCGGGTCTGAATGATCTCCATGAGCCGCATGGCGCTGTCATAGAGGGCAGGATCACCCCAGAGCAGCAGGGCGCCGCACTGACCTTGCTCCAGTTCGTTCTCGATGGCCTGCTCCAGCAGGATCGCCCTGGCATGGTGCCAGGCTTCCACCACCGAGGTGTATTTCCCCTGGCTTTGATCCCGCACCGGATCCTGCAGGGTGACGAAACGCCATGGGCGGTCGGTGGCAAATTCCTCGCAGATCTGCCGGCGGAAGCGGGTCAACGCTGCCGTTTCAGCCCGTTTATCCAATACAAAGAAGACATCCACCCGATTGATGGCCTTGATGGCCTGCAGGGTCAGATAGTCCGGGTCGCCGGCACCGATGCCGATCAGCAGAAATTCTTTCACCTTGATTTTCCCAGGGCTAAGGCAGGGGCTTGCGCCTGATGGCGAGATGGATATCAATAATACTGATTATTGTTTAGCTTTTGTTTTTTTGTTAGAGTTCTTGTTTGCTGGTTCAGAACATTCCATATCTCACATTCCTCTGAAAGGCGGGTTTCTTGTGAAAATGCTGACAAAAAAAGCCCTACTGACCATCACCCTGGCTGCGGGTCTGGGCCTGACTTCCGGCCATGTCATGGCCGACCGGGTCCAACATTTCAAGGGTTTGCCTTCGGAAACCCTGGAACAGGCGGTGGAGAACTTCAGTGAATATAACGCCAGACTGGAGGCCGTGCTGGCCACCGAACTGACCCCTGAAAAGGTGGCCCAGATCCATGAGCTGACCTATACCCTGGAAGTGGCGCTGGAAAAGATCACCGAAGAACTCAAAGCGTTGGCCGAGACGCTGGAAGAACTGCATGTGGCTTCCGAGGAGAATGACCTGGATCAGGTAAAGATCAAGGGTGAGGCATACCTGTCCGCAGCCCGCAAGGTCATCGATTGACCCGGCAAAGGGCGCCCTGGGCATACCAGGGCGCCATCTTGCAGCGCTCACCACAAGGCCGTGGTTGAGAGGGCCTTAGCAACGGCAGAGGGGGTCTTCCACCTGCTTGCGCTTGTCGGCACCGGCCAGTAGTTCAATCAGGGCAAGGGCAAATTCCATCGCGGTACCTGGGCTACGGGAAGTGACGATGGTGCCATCCACCTCCACCGGCTGCCCGGTGAGCTGGGTATCAGCAAGTGCCATGCCTTCCAGCACAGTGGGATACGCGGTGGCCCGTCGACCCGCCAGCAATCCCGCTCTGGCCAGTACCTTGGGTGCAGCACAAATGGCGGCCACATAACGCCCCTCTCCGTGGAGCTTGTTGACCAAGGCATGAATGCGGGGATCATTGTCAAGATGATCCGAGCCGGGCAGTCCACCGGGCAGCACTATCAGGTCGTAGGTATCATGCTGGGCCTGCTCCAGGGGCTGATCCGGCATCAACACAATGCCGTGTGCGCCGGTGACAGGACCGTCTTCCAGGCCAGCGGTGACGACCTGAAAATCCGCCCGCCGCAGCAGGTCGATCAGGGTGACGGCTTCAACTTCCTCGCAACCGTTGGCGAGGGGGATAAGGATGCGTGCCATTGACGAAGTTCCTCCTTCTGTTTGAGATATTCGCTCACCGGTAACAGCTGTATGCCCCGGGCTGCCAGGGTGGGGAGCATATCTTCGAGCATTTGCAGGGTCGCCGGATAGGGGTGGCCAATGGCCAGGGCGTGTCCCCGGGTCCGGGCCAGGTGGATCAGGTGCTGCAACTGCATGTGAGCAAAAGCAGCATCGTGGGGCCGGGCATCCAGAAAGACATCCCGTTGGGTGGTTTCAATACCCGCCCAGGCCGCCACCCGATACCCCAGGGTCTGGGCATGGGTGCGACTGTCCACATAGTACAGGTCCGGTCCCTGGGCCCGTAATTCCGACATCACCCAGGCCAGATGATGATATTCCCGGGACAGACGGCTGCCCATGTGATTGTTCACGCCCCTGACATGGGGCAACGAGGCCAGAGCCTGTTGCACCCGCAAGCGGGTTTCCTGCTCATCCAGATCAACCTCTATGGCCCCTGGTCCGGGATCATGGCCGCTGTCTGCCTGCATGGGCAGATGCAGCATCACTTCCTTGCCTTGCTGGTGGGCCAGATCGGCCGCCGCCACGGAGAACGGCAGATGGGGCAGCACGGCACAGGTGATGGCACCTGGCAGCGCTGCCGTGCGCCGGGCTTCCGTCAGGTCATTGCCCAGGTCATCGATGATGATGGCAATGAAGGGCATGCGCTCACCGGCCCCCAGGGGCACGGTGAGCAGGCACAGGAGCAGACAGGCCATCAGGGCATGACCGCCCGACCTTCCCACGGGGCGCGTACCCTAACGCCGGGCCTGGAGGATATCCAGCCCTTTGAGCAGGTTCAGGGCTTCATGGAGCTGGAAGTCCCGTTGTGCCAGAGGTTCCTTGTCCTGCCCGTCGCTGCCATCGGCCCCGGCGTCACCCTCGCGGCTCTGGAGATGGCGATTGAGATGGGCTTCGGTAATGGGTTTGATCCCGGGTGTTTCTGCCCGGGTGACGGTCACCGGCTCCAGCCGGATATCCGGTTCGATGCCTTCTGCCTGAATCGAACGGCCCGAAGGGGTGAAGTAGCGGGCCGTGGTGAGCTTGAGGGCCTTGCCCTGACTCAGAGGCAGGATGGTTTGTACCGAACCCTTGCCGAAGGTGGAAGTGCCCATGATGATGCCGCGCTGATGGTCCTGCAGGGCGCCGGCCACAATTTCCGAGGCAGAGGCGGACCCTTGATTGACCAGCACCACCAGGGGGGCGCCCTTGAGCACGTCACCGGGTGAGGCGGTATAGCGGAACTGGGCATCACTGACCCGGCCTTCGGTGTAGACGATCAGCCCCTCGGTGAGGAAGGCATCGGAGACACCCACGGCCCCATTGAGTACGCCGCCAGGGTTATTGCGAAGGTCCAGCACCAGCCCCCTGAGTCCACCGCTTTCCCGCTGCAGTTTGCGGACTTCTTCCACCAGGTTCTGGGCTGTCTTGGACTGGAAGGTGGTAATGCGCAGATAACCAAAGCCTGGCTCCAGCATTTCACTGCGGACACTGCGGACCCGGATGGTGTCCCGGGTCAGGGTCAGTTCAAAGGGGCGGTCCACGCCTTCCCGCACGACCGTCAGGGTAATCTGGCTGCCTCTGGGGCCGCGCATCTGGTTGACCGCCTCGTTGAGGGTCATGCCTTTGACCGGATTGTCATCCAGACGAATGATCAAATCTCCGGCCTGAATGCCGGCGCGGCTGGCGGGGGTGTCATCAATGGGGGAGATGACTTTGACAAAGCCGTCCTCCATGCCCACCTCCAGACCCAGGCCGCCAAACTCGCCCCGGGTGCCGATCTGCAGTTCGGAGAACTCGCTGGGGGTCAGATAGGAGGAATGGGGGTCCAGCCCCGAGAGCATGCCGCGAATGGCATGTTCCAGCAGCTTGGCGTCCTCGACTTCTTCCACATAGTTGCGCTTGATGCGCATGTAGACATCGGTGAAAGTACGCAGCTCTTCCAGCGGCAGGGCATCGGCTTCGTGCTGATGGCGGTCTGCCATGACGCCAAAAGAGACGCTGAGGGCAACACCCAGGATCAGGCCCATTAACAGGCCGGCACCGACGCGGGTTTGAGTGGTCATAAGATGTGAACTCCGAATATGATGCGCTTGTTAGCGAGAGCCTACCACTGGGAGCTTAGAGTCGCACCATTGACCAGGGTTCAGCGGGGTACCTTCGTGGCGGATCTCAAAATACAGGCCGGTGCGATCAATCCCGCCGGTGTCGCCAACCCTGGCAATCAGGTCTCCAGCCTGCACCCAGGCCCCCGGTGAGGTGTACAGGGTTTGATTGTGGCCGTACAGGGTCATGTAGCCGTCACCGTGGTCGATGATCAGTAGCAGCCCAAATCCCCGCATCCAGTCGGCAAAGGCGATCCGGCCAGGGTAGATGGCCCGTACCGGTTCCCCTTCCCTGGCACCGATGACCACCCCCTGCCAGCGCCGGCCAGTGCCGCTATCGCGGGGGCTACCGAAACGATGGAGCAACGGGCCGCGCACGGGAAACGGTAACTGACCCTGGCGGTCGGCAAAGGCGTGGTCCGTGAGGGCATGGTCGGGGATGTCACTGAGGATTTCGTCCAGGGTCTTGAGCAATGCTTCCAGGGTGTCCTCATCGGCCCGCAGGCGGGCCAGGGATGTGTCGGCCCCGGCAATCTCCTGGCGCAACTTGTCGAGTACCCCGGTGCGGGTTGTCCGTTGTTGTTCCAGTCGTTGCTGCTGGGCCAGCAGTATACGGCGCTGTTCGGTCTGGTGTAATCGGGTCAAATCCAGTTGGCGGCGGGTTTGGGTCAGGTCTGCCAGCGCCTGGACAGTGGCTTCGATCCGGGCCTGTCTGGCCTGCTGGTAATAATCGTGATAGATCAACAAACGGCTGATACGGGCGGGATCTTCCTGATTGAGCAGCAGTTTCAGGCGATCCTGCTGGCCCATGCGATGGGCGGCCCGCATCTGCTCTGCCAGGGCATTGCGATGGGCCTCCAGTCGGGTGGTTTCATCCCGTTGCTGCCGCTCCAGGGTGCGCAGGCGGGCTGCGGTGGCGGTGAGTGCCGCTTCAGTTTCGGCCAGTTCCCGGGCAGTTTGCGCCATGGCCTGCTCCGTTTCCCGCAACTGCCGCTCCAGTCGTCCCTGTTCTCCCCGGGCAGCTTCCAGCCGTTCCCGCACCGTCCGAATCTGTTGCTGGACCTGTTCCAGTCGACGCACCGCCTCCTCCCGCTCGGGACCTGCCATCAACCCGGTGGGCAGAAGCAGCAAGGGGATCAGCAAAGACAGGGCCAGACCCCATAGCCGACTGGTCATGGCCAGTCGCCACTGAGGGTCTTTGCAATATTTTTGATAAAGATCATAATCAAATCACCCAATACCCATACTACCCCGATTGCTCCACTGACGATATTGCCCGGCGATCACCCAGGCGAGGCTCCCAGCGACCGTGAATCCAGTACCCGACATGATCCCAGACCTTCTGACCAAGGAAGAAGACATCGAGCGTGCCTCCCATTTTCTCAAGGCCATGGCCCATCCCCTGCGTCTTAAAATCCTCTGTATCCTGGGCAACCAGGAAGTGAGCGTGCAGGAAATCGTCGATCACGTGGGCACCTCCCAGAGCAATATATCCCAGCATCTGGCCGTTCTGCGCGACAAGAATATTCTGACCTCCCGCAAGTCTGCCAACCGGGTCTACTATCGGGTCAGCGATGCCCGCACCCTGCGTCTGGTGGGCATGATGCAGGAGGTCTTTTGCCGGCCCCTGTAATCATTTATCCCCATTTACCCCCGCCACCAGCGTCACCCGACTTGCCCATAAGGGCACATGGCTGCAGAATGCGCCCTTTCAATGATTCACGAGTCTTGAGCGCCCCATGGACCAATACCTGGAGTTTGTTGCCAATCATCCTCTTCTGTTCGGTTTGTTGGCGGCCGTTGTCGGCGCCATTGGTTATACCGAATACACTCGTCTGACGAGAAAGTACAAAATGCTGGGACCGGCTGATGTGGTTCGAGCCATGAACCAGGATCAAAATGTGGTGGTGGACGTGCGTGAGGAGGCCGAGGCACGCAAGACCGGCAAAATCTCCGGGGCACGCCACATTCCCCTGACCAAGTTCAAGGACCGCGTGACCGAGATCAGCAAATTCAAGGACAAGACGGTCATCGTCTATTGCCAGACCGGCGCCCGTTCCGGCCAGGCCTGCAACACCCTGGTTAAAAATGGTTTTGAAAAAGTGATCAATCTGCAGGGGGGGGTACTGGCCTGGGAATCAGCCGGCCTGCCCCTGAGCAAGAAATAGGCCATTGATCCAAGTTGCCCCCTGATGGTTTTCAGGGGGCCGGCCCTGTTTGAACCCCCATCCTGCACAACCTGCAACAACCCGGATTCAATCAACTGGAGTGATCCATGACGGAAAATCAGACCCCGAACCCTGGCACCGATGGCGCCGCCCAGACTCAGCCACAGCAGGAATTCGGACTGCAGAAGATCTACGTAAAGGATATCTCCTTTGAGTCCCCCAATTCTCCCGCAGTGTTCACCCGGGAATGGCAGCCGGAAACCCAGGTGCAGCTTAACTCCCAGGCCCGGCCTCTGGATGAAAACGGCCTGTTCGAGGTGGAACTGACGGTGACGGTGACCACCAAGTCCCAGGACAAGCCGGCCTATCTGGTGGAAGTCAAGCAGGCCGGCGCCTTTGTGCTGCGGGGTATCCCCCAGGATCAGATGGGACCGCTATTGGCGGCGTACTGCCCCAACCTGCTGTTCCCCTTCGCCCGCGAGGCCATTTCCGATCTGGTCACCCGTGGTGGATTTCCGCAGATGTTGCTGGCCCCGGTCAACTTCGATGCCCTTTATGCGCAGAAAATGCAACAAGAGCAGCAGGCAGCCCAGGGGGGTGATGCCGGTGCTGCGCCGACATCCCTGAACTGAGTTTGTGTGTCCATGGGTGATGTGCGTCATGTGGCGGTGCTGGGGGCCGGTTCCTGGGGGACGGCACTGGCCATTCATCTTGCCCGCAAGGGGCTGAAGGTGGGTCTGTGGGGCCGTGACGGTGGCCGGATGGCGGAGATGCGGGCCGCCGGTCGCAATGTCCGCTATCTGCCGGATGCCCCGTTTCCCGCAACCCTCACCCCCGTGGATGATCTCGATGCCTTGGTGTCCACGGCCGACCGGGTGCTGCTGGCCGTGCCCAGCAGCGGCTTTCAGGACATCCTGCACCGTATCGCTCCGCGGCTTTCGGGGCGCGGGCTGGTGTGGGCCACCAAGGGGCTGGATCTGGAAACCACCCGCTGGCTCCATGAGCTGGTGCTGGAGGCATTGCCCGGTGACGTGCACTGGGGGGTGGCTTCCGGTCCTTCCTTTGCTTCCGAGCTGGGACGGGGTCTGCCCACCGCGCTGACCCTGGCATCGCCGGACCCGGTCTTTGCCGAGGATGCCCGTGCCTGGCTGGCGGGCGGCACCTTGCGGGTGTACACCAGCGACGATGTGGTGGGGGTGCAGCTGGGCGGCGCCTTCAAGAATGTGCTGGCCATTGCCGCCGGGGTGTCCGATGGCCTGGGTTTCGGCGCCAATGCCCGCGCGGCGCTGATCACCCGGGGACTGGCGGAGCTGATGCGTCTGGGGGTCGCCACCGGTGCCCGCAACGAGACCCTGATGGGTCTGTCGGGCCTGGGTGATCTGGTGCTCACCTGTACCGACAATCAGTCCCGCAACCGTCGCCTCGGTCTGGCCCTGGGCCAGGGGCAGGGGATGGACGAGGCGGTGACCGCCATCGGTCAGGCGGTGGAGGGAATACGCACGGCCCGGGTGGCGGTGGCCAAGGCGGCGGCCCTGGAGGTGGATATGCCCATTTGCCGGCAGGTGTACCGTGTCCTCTATGAGGGGTTGGCGCCGACGGCGGCGGTGGAAGCGCTGCTGAGCCGGGACCCCAAGCCGGAGTTCTGATCCGTTCAGCCCACGGCGGCACCGGAGTGACCCAACTGCCGCCAGGCTTCCATCACCACCACGGCCACCGCGTTGGACAGGTTGAGGCTGCGGCTTCCCGGCACCATGGGGATGCGCAGGCGTTGCTCCCCGGGCAGGTGCTCCAGCACCCCATCCGGCAGGCCCCGGGTTTCGGGGCCAAACAGCATGGCATCCCCCGGCTGGAACGCCACCTCGCTGTAAATCCGGCTGCCCCGGGTGGACAGGGCGAACACCCGTTGCGGCTGTACGGCTTCCGAGAAGGCCTCCAGGCTGTCATACTCCGTCACCGGAGCCAGATCCCGATAATCCAGCCCTGCGCGCCGTAGGCGCGTGTCATCCAGCGTGAACCCCAGCGGGTGGATCAGGTGCAGCCGGCAGCCGCTATTGGCCGCCAGACGCATGACGTTACCCGTGTTGGGCGGTATCTCCGGTTGATACAGGACGATGTGAAACATGCCAGTCGATATTTCCCCTAAACAGGCCCTTGCGATTGATTTTTGCGGGCTTTCCATGGCCTCCCCCCTGGTGCTGCTCTCGGGCTGCGTGGGGTTTGGCGAGGAGTATACCCGGGTGGCGGGTTTCTCCAATCGCCATGTGGGTGCCATTTGTCTCAAGGGCACCACCGGGCAGGCCCGTCCGGGCAACGCCCCTCATCGGGTTTACGAGACCCCCGGTGGCATGCTCAATGCCATCGGCCTGCAGAACCCCGGAGTGGACTTCGTGGTGGATGAGATCCTGCCCGGTCTGGACTATGACGAGACCCGCTTCATCGCCAATGTCTCCGGTTCCACCATCGAGGAATATATCGAGGTCACCCGCCGTTTTGACGATTCCCTGGTGGATGCCATCGAGATCAACATCTCCTGCCCCAACGTGAAGGAAGGCGGGGTGGCCTTCGGCAATGATCCAGACATGTCCGCCCGGGTGGTGGCGGCCTGCCGCAAGGTCACCGGCAAGCCGCTGATCACCAAGCTGTCCCCCAATCAGACGGACATCGCCGCCAACGCCCGCCGCTGCATCGAGGCCGGCACCGATGCTTTTTCTGCCATCAACACCCTGATGGGCATGGCCATTGATGCCGAGCGTCGCCGTACCGTGATCGGCAACAATCAGGGCGGCCTGTCCGGCCCGGCCATCAAGCCGGTGGCCCTGCTGCGGGTGCATCAGGTCTATCAGGTGGCCAAACCCCACGGGGTGCCCATCATCGGTCAGGGCGGGGTGGCCAGTGCCACCGATGCCATCGAATTCCTGCTGGCGGGGGCCACAGCAGTCGGGGTGGGAACGGGACTGTTCTACGATCCGCTGCTGTGCCAGAAGATCAACCAGGGCATTCAGGATTACCTCAAACGCCATGGATTGGGCCATGTGTCGGAGCTGACCGGGGCCCTGCAGCTGAACTGAGGGGCTTTATGCCCCCAGGTCCTCACCGGCGTCCATGTTCAGTTCATTGATCTTGCGGGTAAGGGTGTTGCGCCCCCAGCCCAGCAGTTTGGCGGCATCCTGCCGCCGTCCGCCGGTCTTTTTCAGCGCCGCCCGGATCATGATGCGCTCAAAGGCGGGGGTGGCCCGGTCCAGCAGGGCCGCATTGCCCCGGGCCAGTTCCTGCTCGGCCCAGTGGGCCAGTTCTTCCTCCCAGCCACCGCCGTGGGTATTGCCGGAGCGTTCGTGCAGTTCTGGCGGCAGATCATTGACGTGGATTTCCCGTCCCGAGGCCATCACCGTGAGCCAGCGGCACAGGTTTTCCAGCTGGCGCACGTTACCGGGCCAGTCCAGGGCGGTCAGGTAATCCAGCACCTCCGGCAGCGGCACCTTGCGTTCCACGTTCAGTTCCGCCGCCGCAGTGCCCAGAAAATGATTCAGCAGCAGGGGGATGTCCTGGCGCCGTTCCCGCAGGGCCGGGACGTGAATGCGGATCACGTTCAGCCGATGGAACAGGTCTTCCCGGAACAGGCCCTCCTGGACCCGGCTTTCCAGGTTCTGATGGGTGGCAGCGATGATGCGCACTTCCACCTTCACCGGCATGTGCCCGCCGACCCGGTAGAACTCGCCGTCCGCCAATACCCGCAGCAACCGGGTCTGCAATTCCGCCGGCATGTCGCCGATCTCGTCCAGGAACAGGGTGCCGCCATCCGCCTGCTCGAAGCGTCCGCGCCGGGCGCTCTGGGCGCCGGTGAAGGCCCCCTTCTCGTGACCGAACAGTTCCGATTCCAGCAGATCCTTGGGGATGGCGGCGGTGTTCAGGGCAATGAAGGGCATGTGCGCCCGGGGGCTGTGGCGGTGCAGGGCATGGGCCACCAGTTCCTTGCCGGTGCCCGATTCGCCGTTGATGAGGACGGTGATGTTGGAGCGGGACAGGCGGCCAATGGCGCGGAACACCTCCTGCATGGCTGGTGCCTCGCCGATGATCTCCGGGGTCTTGCTGTTGCCGGAGGGTTCCTCCCGGCCCCGCTCCCGCCGGGCCTGGCAGGCCCGCTTCACCAGCGAGACCGCGTCGTCCACGTCGAAGGGCTTGGGCAGGTATTCAAAAGCGCCCCCCTGATATGCCGAGACTGCACTTTCCAGGTCCGAGTGGGCGGTCATGATGATCACCGGCAGCTCCGGGTGTTCCCGCTGCAGCCGGCTGAGCAGTTCCAGGCCGTCCATGCCCGGCATGCGGATGTCCGTCACCAGGGCGTCCGGCACGTCATGCTCGAAGCATTCCAGGGCCTCGGCGGCGCAGGTGAAGGAGGTGACCTCGATACCGGCCTTGTTCATGGCCCGCTCCAGCACCCAGCGGATGGATCGGTCGTCATCAATGACCCAGATATGTTCACGTCTAGTCATCCATCAGCTCCACGGGGATCAGCAGCGAGAACACCGTCTGCCCCGGACGGGAAGTACACTCGATCAGGCCGCCCATCTGATTGATCAGGGACTGGGCGATGGAGAGCCCCAGCCCCGTGCCGCCGGCGCGACCCGAGACCATGGGAAAGAAGATGCGCTCGCGGATGTCGTCGGCAATACCCGGCCCGTCGTCGATCACCTGGATCAGGGCCACCAGCTTATGGCGGATCTGACCGATGGTGTACTGGCGTCGGACCCGGGTCCGCAGGCGGATTTCTCCGCTGTCACCGAGGGCCTGAACCGCGTTGCGCACGATGTTGAGCACCGACTGGATCAGCATGTCCTGATCGGCATTGACCTCGGGGATGCTGGGATCGTAATCGGTACGGATACGGACTGCTTCCGGGGCCTCCACACTCACCAGGCTGCGGACATGCTCCAGAATCCGATGGATGTTCAGGGGGCGGCAGTGGGGCAGGCTGTTGGGCCCCAACATCCGGTTGACCAGGTTTTGCAGGCGGTCCGCTTCGCCAATGATGATCCGGGTATACTCCCGCAGATCCGGTTCCGGCAGTTCCCGTTCCAGAAGCTGGGCCGCGCCCCGCAGCCCACCCAGGGGATTTTTGATTTCATGGGCCAGTCCCCGGACCAGGGCACGGGTGGCGGACTGCTGATTGAGCAGCTGCTCTTCCCGGGTGATGCGCAGTTGCCGGTCAACCTGGATCAGTTCCACCAGCAGCTGTCTGGTCTGTCCCGGTTCGGAAATGGGGGAAGCGGTCAGGTCCACCGTCACCTCCCGGCCAAAATGCAGCCCCAGCAACCGTTCCCGTTCGGTGAATGGGTGTCCGGTGTGAAGGGATTGTTGCAGGCTGGCAATGAAGGTTTCATCTTCCCGGAACAGGCCGCAGATCGGCAGCCCCCGAACCCGGTTCAGGCTCATTTCCATCAGCATTTCTGCGGCGGGATTCATATAAATCAGGCACAACCGATCATCCGCCACCAGGACGGCGGTGGTCAGGGTCTCCAGCAGTTGTCGATGCAGGGTGTGATCCAGGGGCATACGGATTCCCTTCTGCAAAAAATGAACCAAAGTCATGCCGCCCATGGGAATCGCGCAATCACCCGCCCATACCGGCACCTTTGGAGCATAGCATGCACCATGATGGTGCAAAGGAAGCTGAAAAAAACCCCCGGCTTGCCGGGGGTTTGGGTGCTTTTCAGCGGTGTAATGTGCAGCGAAATTACAAGCTGTAGTACAGATCGAACTCCACCGGGTGAGTGGTCATGCGCAGACGGGTCACTTCTTCCATCTTCAGATCAATGTAGGCATCGATCATGTCGTCGGTGAACACACCGCCGGCGGTGAGGAAGGCCCGATCCTTGTCCAGGGCTTCCAGGGCCTGATCCAGAGCATGGCAGACCTGCGGGATCTGCTTTTCCTCTTCGGGGGGCAGGTCGTACAGGTTCTTGTCCATGGCCTCGCCGGGATGGATCTTGTTCTGGATGCCGTCCAGGCCGGCCATCAGCATGGCGGAGAAGGCCAGATAGGGGTTGGCGGTGGAGTCGGGGAAGCGCACCTCGATGCGGCGGGCCTTGGGGCTGGAGACCCACGGAATCCGGATGGAAGCAGAACGGTTGCGGGCGGAGTAGGCCAGCATCACCGGGGCTTCGAAGCCGGGCACCAGGCGCTTGTAGCTGTTGGTGGAGGCGTTGGTGAAGGCGTTCAGGGCGCGGGCATGCTTGATGATGCCGCCGATGTAATACAGTGCCATTTCCGACAGGCCGCCGTACTTGTCGCCGGCAAACAGGTTCTGGCCGTCCTTGGACAGGGACTGGTGTACGTGCATGCCGCTGCCGTTGTCGCCCACCAGGGGCTTGGGCATGAAGGTGGCGGTCTTGCCGTAGTTGTGGGCCACGTTCTGGATCACGTACTTGAGGATCAGCACCTCGTCGGCCTTGCGGGTCAGGGTGTCGGCGCCGACGCCGATTTCGCACTGGCCGGCGGTGGCCACTTCATGGTGGTGCACTTCGGTCTTGAGGCCCATTTCCTCCAGCACCAGACACATGGCGGAACGCAAATCCTGCAGGCTGTCCACCGGGGGGACCGGGAAGTAGCCGCCCTTCACCGAGGGGCGGTGGCCGATGTTGCCGTCCTCGAACACTTTTTCCGAGTTCCAGCAGGCCTCGTCGGAGTCAATCTTGAAGAAGGCGCCCTGGATGGAGTTGCCCCACTTGATGTCGTCAAAGACGAAGAATTCGTTTTCCGGACCCCACAGGCAGGTGTCGGCGATGCCGGTACTGGCCAGATAGGCCTCGGCGCGCTTGGCCAGGGAGCGGGGGCAACGGTCATAGCCCTGCATGGTGGCCGGTTCCACCACGTCACAGCGCAGGTTCAGGGTGGGCTCGTCAAAGAAGGGGTCCATGACGGCGGTGCCCACATCGGGCATGAGGATCATGTCGGATTCGTTGATGCCCTTCCAGCCAGCGATGGAGGAGCCGTCGAACATCTTGCCGCCTTCCAGCACGTCCTCATCGACGGTGTGGGCGGGCACGGTCACATGCTGTTCCTTGCCGCGGCTGTCCACAAAGCGGAAATCGACGAACTTGACGCCGTTTTCCTTGATCATATTCAGAACGTCTACTGCTGACATGGGTACTCCTCCGGGCTTGTAATGAGAGCGGCCTGTTGAAACGGCCCCCCACGGGGGGTGTTCAATTCAGTCAACCATGGCAAGCATGAAGTGTGCCATGGTCTTGAATGGGATTGTGAAGACCTTTCGGGGATGAATTGCGGCGCCTATCCGATGATTGTATGCACAATCTTAGTGCGTTTTTATTGGTTTTGCCCTAAAAAAGGGCAAAATATCCCTATCCAGGGGTCAATATCGGAACAGAACCTGCACCTGACCCACATCCTCCGCTCTCAGGCTTGCTGCCACCAGTTGTTGGGCAGCGGCTTCGGCCTCTGCCAGGCTGGCAAAGGCCTGTAGAGGTAACTGCAACTCCAGATGCACCTGTCCCCGCAGATAATGGATCACCACCGGGTCCACATACCGGGATGGGGGGACGTCATGCCACTGTGTATGCAGGCGTTGGAGTATTTCGGTGCGGTTGGGCAGATGGCTGCTGGGGGCGCCCTGCTGGTCATCCTCCGGATCGATATGGACCAGGATATCCCCCAGTTCGTCCTGAACCCCGTGCATGGCCACGCAGACAGCATCGGCGATGTGATGGCCTTCGGAGACGCTGATGCAGGGCGCGACCTGCACATGGACATCTGCCAGCAGGGTGCCCGCCATGCGCCGGGTGCGCAGACCATGAACCCCCAAAATGCCGTCCAGTCGGCGTACCGCCTCCAGCATCCGTTCCTGTTCTTCTGTTTCCACTCCGGTGTCGATCAGTTCCTGAGCGCTGTTCCAGATCAGTTTGACGCCCATGTGGCCGATGAGCAGGGCCACCAGGATGGCTGCCACGGCGTCCATGAAGGGCAGGCCGGCCAGGGTGGCCCCCACCCCTGCCAGCACCACCACCGAGGAGACCACATCGGAGCGGTGGTGCCAGGCATTGGCCTCCAGCATCCGGGAGCGAACCTTTTTCGCCACCCGCATGGTGTAGTGGTAGAGGGCCTCCTTGCCAACGATGGCCACCGCCGCCAGGATCAGGGCCAGGGGAGTGGGGCTGAGAAGTTCTTCCGGGTTGAGCAGGCGTCGGGCGGCATCGGCCATGATGCCCACGGCCACACCGGCGAGTACCAGACCCACAACCACGGTGGCCAGGGTTTCGATGCGCCCATGACCATAGGGATGGTTGGCATCGGCTGCCTCGTTGGCCTTGCGGGCGGCAAACAGCACCATGAAATCGCTGGCCAGGTCGGAGAGGGTATGCACCCCGTCGGCGATCAGGGCCTGGGAATGACTGAACCAGCCGCCGATGATCTGCGCCGTTGCCAGGGTCAGGTTGGTCATGGCACCCACCAGGGTGACACGGCGCATGGCCTGATAACGCTGTTCGCTGGGGAGCCCGGCTGACATGAGGGCCTCGTTGATCTTGGCCCGGGTGGGCGCGGTTTCGTGGGGCGCCATTGTAAGCCCAAATCCACCAGCATGCCCACTTCCCCCCCCATCCTCTGGAGATGGGGCAGTCATCCGGGGGACTGGGCGCCCGCCACCGGCCGCCGTTATACTGTCAGGCTTTGCACGACCCATGCTCGGGGTCGCGCCATCCACGAATCACTCGGGTCGATCCTCATGTCTTCTCACGACGTCTCTACCTTCCAGGGCCTCATCCTGGCCCTGCAGGACTACTGGGCGGGCCACGGTTGCGTGCTGCTCCAGCCCTACGACATGGAAATGGGAGCGGGTACCTTCCATTGTGCCACCTTCCTGCGGGCCATTGGCCCGGAACCCTGGCGCACCGCCTATGTGCAGCCCTCCCGCCGTCCCACCGATGGCCGCTACGGGGAAAACCCCAACCGGTTGCAGCACTATTATCAGTATCAGGTGCTGCTCAAGCCTTCGCCGCCGGACATCCAGCAACTTTATCTGGGTTCCCTGCAGGTCCTGGGCATTGACCCCCTGATCCATGACATCCGTTTTGTGGAAGACAACTGGGAATCCCCCACCCTGGGCGCCTGGGGCCTGGGCTGGGAGGTCTGGCTCAACGGCATGGAGGTGACCCAGTTCACCTATTTCCAGCAGGTGGGCGGCCTGGACTGCCGGCCGGTAAGCGGCGAGATCACCTACGGTCTGGAGCGCATCGCCATGTACCTGCAGGGGGTGGAGAGTGTCTACGACCTGGTCTGGACCCGGGGTCCCCAGGGTGTGGTCACCTACGGTGACGTCTACCACCAGAACGAGGTGGAACAGTCCACCTACAATTTCGAGCATGCCGATGTGGCTTCCCTGTTCGGCTGGTTCGAGACCTGCGAGCAACAGAGCAAGTACCTCATCGCCCAGGGCCTGCCCCTGCCGGCCTACGAGCAGATGCTCAAGGCTTCCCATACCTTCAACCTGCTGGATGCCCGGCGCGCCATCTCCGTCACCGAGCGGCAGCGCTACATCCTGCGGGTGCGTGAACTGGCCCGCGCCGTCGCCGAGGCCTACTACGCCGCCCGTGAACAGCTGGGTTTCCCCATGCTCCCCGACGCGGCCAAGGCCGAACGCACCTGACCTGGGACTGGATCAACATCATGAGCGAAATACAGGATCTTCTGATCGAGATCGGCACCGAAGAGCTGCCGCCCAAGGCCCTCAAGGGGCTGCGGGATGCCTTTGCGGACGGTGTCGTCAAGGGGCTGGCGGATGCCGGCCTTGACCCCGTTGACCACGTGGCCTATGCCGCGCCCCGCCGCCTGGCGGTATGGGTCAGGGGCCTGCCGCCGCGCCAGGCGGATCAGGCCATGGAGCGCCGGGGGCCGGCCCTGGCCGCCGCCTTCGATGCCCAGGGCAACCCCACCCGTGCCGCCCAGGGGTTTGCCGCCTCCCGCGGCGTGGCGGTGACCGACCTGGCGCGTCTGGAAACGGACAAGGGCGCCTGGCTGGTGCACCGTCACCTGGAGCCGGGGCGTGACACCGCCGCCCTGGTGCCCGCCATTGTCGAGGCCGCTTTGGCGGCCCTGCCCATTCCCAAGCGCATGCGCTGGGGGGATGGTGATGCAGAATTCGTGCGTCCGGTGCACTGGGTGGTGATGTTGCTGGGTGCCGAGGTCATCCAGGCCCCCATCCTGGGCATCCCGGCAGGGCGCGAGACCCGGGGGCATCGCTTCCATCACCCCGCGACCCTGGCCCTGTCCGCGCCGTCCGAATATGCCCCGCTGCTGGAGACCCAGGGCTGGGTGAAGGTGGATTTTGAGGCCCGTCGCGCCGCCATTCGCGGCCAGGTGGAGGCCGCCGCCGCCGAGCTGGGCGGTCGGGCGGTGATCGAGGCGGATCTGCTGGACGAGGTGACCGCCCTGGTGGAATGGCCGGTGGCGGTGGTGGGCCACTTCGAGGCCCGCTTCCTGGAAGTGCCCCAGGAGGCGCTGATCTCCACCATGCAGGACAACCAGAAATACTTCCCGGTGGTGGACGGGGACGGGCGCCTGATGCCCCACTTCATCACCATCAGCAACGTGGACTCCCGGGCGCCGGATCGGGTGCGAGAGGGCAACGAACGGGTGATCCGGCCCCGCTTTGCCGACGCGGAATTCTTCTGGAACCAGGATCGCCGCCGTCCCCTGGAGAGCCATCTGGAGGCCCTCAAGACGGTGGTGTTCCAGCACAAGCTGGGCAGCCTGCACGACAAGACCCTGCGGGTGGTGCGTCTGGCGGGGTTGCTGGCCCGGGACATGGGGGCCGATCCCGATCAGGCCCGCCGGGCCGCCCTGCTGAGCAAGTGCGACCTGCAGACCCAGATGGTGTTCGAGTTCACCGAGCTGCAGGGCACCATGGGGCGCTACTACGCCGCCCATGACGGTGAGCCGGAGGCGGTGGCCGCGGCCCTGGAACAACAGTATCTGCCCCGCCACGCGGGGGATGCCCTGCCAGCCAATCCGGTGGGTCGGGTGCTGGCCCTGGCGGACCGTCTGGATACCCTGGTGGGGATCTTCGCCATCGGCCAGAAGCCCACCGGCGCCAAGGACCCCTTCGGTCTGCGCCGGGCCGCCCTGGGGGTGCTGCGCATCCTGGTGGAACTGGAGCTTCCCCTGGATCTGGAGACCCTGCTGCAACAGAGCGCGGAAGGCTACGAGGGCCGGGTGCCCGCCGTCCCGGCCGTGCCCCAGGTGCTGGAGTACGTGATGGAGCGCCTGCGGGCCTATTACCTGGACCGGGGTATCCGCCCCGAGGTGTTCGAGGCGGTGCTGGCGGTGCGGCCCACCCGTCCCCTGGATTTCGACCGCCGGGTGCGGGCGGTGGAGCATTTCCTGGGACTGCCGGAAGCCGAGGCCCTGGCGGCGGCGCACAAGCGCATTCACAACATCCTGCGCAAGGTGGAGGGCGGCCTGCCCGACCGGGTGGACACCCGCCTGCTGGCGGAGTCGGCGGAGCAGGATCTGCATCGCCACCTAGAGGGGTTACGGGAGGCGGTGGCTGCCCATCTGGACGCGGGCGAGTACACCGAGGGCCTGACCCGACTGGCGGCCCTGCGCGGTCCCGTGGACGCCTTCTTCGATCAGGTGATGGTGATGGCCGAGGATCCGGCCCTGCGGGATAACCGGCTGGCGCTGCTCAATCGTCTGGCGGGGCTGTTCCTGCGGGTGGCGGACCTGTCCCGGCTGCCGTGAAGCTGGTCATCCTGGACCGGGACGGGGTCATCAACCGGGACTCCCCCGACTACATCAAGTCACCGGCGGAATGGGTGCCGTTGCCCGGAAGCCTGGAGGCCATCGCCCGTCTGAACCGGGCCGGCTGGTGCGTGGCGGTGGCCACCAACCAGTCGGGCCTGGCCCGGGGGCTGTTCGATCTGCCCACCCTGCGGGCCATCCACCGGCGCATGGAAGCGGCACTGGTGCCCCTGGGAGGGCGCATCGACGGGATCTTTTACTGTCCCCACGGTCCGGACGAGGGTTGTGACTGCCGCAAGCCCCTGCCGGGTCTGTTCGAACGGATCGGCCGGGCATTCAGCGTGCCCTTGGCCGGGGTTCCTGCCGTGGGCGATTCTCCGCGCGATCTCCAGGCCGCCGCCGCCGCCGGTTGTACCCCGATGCTGGTGCGGACGGGCAATGGGCTCAAGGCGCTGGATGAGGGGCGGGTGCCGGCGGGCACGCCGGTGTTTGCGGATCTGGCCGAGGTGGTGGAATATCTGCTGACCCAATGGGATCAACGTCATGCCTGAACCTGTCCCGCCAACACCTGTACTGTATTTGCGGGCGAGCCTGTTCTGGACCGGGCTGGCCCTGTCCACGGTGCTGTTCGCCCTTTTGAGCCCTCTGCTGCTGCCGCTGAAATGGCACGGTCGTTTCCGGGTGCTGTCCCAGTGGACCCGCTTCAACCTGTGGTGGCTGACACTGACCTGCGGGCTGCGTTACACCGTGACCGGCACCGAGCATCTGGGCGGTGAGGCCCGGGTACTGATGTGCAAGCATCAGTCGGCCTGGGAGACCCTGGCCCTGCAGCAGTTCATTCCGCCCCAGGTGTGGGTACTCAAGCAGGAGTTGATGCGCATCCCCTTCTTCGGCTGGGCCATCGGCATGCTGGAACCCATCGTCCTGGACCGGGCCGCCGGTCGCAAGGCCATGGATCAGTTGGTGGCCCAGGGGCTGGATCGGCTTCACCGGGGATTGTGGGTGGTCCTGTTTCCCGAGGGCACCCGCACGCCACCCGGCCATCAGGGCCGTTACAAGGTGGGCGGGGCGGTGCTGGCGGCCCGCAGTGGTCGGCCGGTGATCCCGGTGGCCCATAATGCGGGGCTGTTCTGGCCCCGCAACAGCTTCATCAAATATCCAGGGACCATCCAGGTGGAGATCGGACCGCCCATCCCCACCGAGGGCAGAAAGCCCGAGGCCATCATGAAGGATGTCCAAACCTGGATCGAATCCCGCGCCGGGGCACTGTGCGGGCTGGCCGGCTCGGATGTGGAACAATCCCGTGTCTGAGAGACCCCAGGACTGGGATTTGGGCACCCGATCCGGGCGGCGCCGGACCTATCTGCAGGCCCTATGGCGGGACGATGGCTGGGTGAGGGAATACGGCCTGTCCAATTTCCACCGGATTTCCCATCGGGCCTGGCGCTCGGGGCAGCCGTCTCCCCGTCATCTTCATCAACGTATTCCCCGTTACGGTATCCGCACGGTGGTGAATCTGCGGGGCGAAGACCCGGACAATCCCATGCTGGCCCTGGAGGTGGATGCCTGTGAACGCCTGGGGGTGGCGTTGCATCATCTGAAGCTCCATTCCCGGGACTTGCCCACCCCGGAGGCGATTCACCAGGCCCATGACCTGCTCCATCGCATCGCCTATCCGGTCTGGTTTCATTGCAAGTCCGGGGCGGATCGGGCCGGGTTGATGGGGACTTTGTATCTGCATTGGATGGAGGGAGTCCCCCTGACCCGGACAGGGCAGTTGCGTCTATGGCCTTATTTTCATTATCGCTGGGCCAAGACCGGTCTGCTGGATCATTTTTTTGAGGTTTATCTGCAGGATACGGCCATGGTCCCCATGAGCCTGCTGGAATGGGTGGATACCCGTTATGACCGCCAGGCCCTGAAGCAGGCCTTTCGGCCCCAAGGGGTGGCGGATGCCCTGGTGGACCGGATGCTGCGCCGGGAATAGGGTCAGGACCGGGAGAGCAGGTCCCGGATCACCTGTCCCGCCAGCATCAGGCCAAACAGATTGGGCATATAGGCGATGGTGCCGTTGACCGCCCGGGGGCGACCGGCCACGGCCCCTTCGATGGGCCGATGCTCGGTGCCCTTGATGGCGGTTTCGGTGGAATGGACCACGGGATAATCCAGATGCCCCCCCAGGCGGCGCAGTCGCTTGCGCATTTCCCTGGCCAGAGGGCATTTTTCGGTGCTGGCCAGGGGGCCGATACCCACCGCCGTCGGATCCAGGCGACCGCCTGCGCCCATACTGGAGATGACCGGCACGTCCCGCTGCTGGCAGCAATGGACCAGAGCCGCCTTGCAGGCAATGGAGTCGATGCAGTCCAGCACATAGTCCACATCCGCCGGCAACAGGGTTGCCACATTGTCCGGGGTCAGAAAATCCTCTTGCACCACCACCGTCAGGGCCGGATTGATGTCCTGGATCCGCGCTGCCATCACTGCGGCCTTGGGGCGGCCCAGGGTGGAGTGCAGGGCCACCAGTTGACGATTCATGTTGGAGGGGCCGACCTGGTCGTGATCCAGCAAGGTGATGTGGCCGATGCCGGCACGGGCGATGGCCTCGGCGGCGCTGCCACCCACCCCGCCCAGGCCGGCAATGAAAACATGGCACCGGGCCAGTCGTTCCAGGCCCGCCGGTCCGATCAGCAGTTCGGTGCGTTCGTGAAGGGGGTTGGAATGGCTCAAGGTGTTGTCCGGGGCCGATGACTCAGGGGCGGATCATCGGCGATGGGGGCCGGCCTGTCCAGCCGGAACAGGCAGATGGCGTTATCACGGGTGATACGGGCCATCTCCTGGGGGGATTCATCCCTGAGCCGGGCCAGGGCATGGATCACCTCCGGCAGCCAGGCCGGTTCATTGCGCTGTCCCTGGTGGGCCTGTCCCGGCTGGTCGGGGGCATCGCTTTCCACCAGCAGGGCCTGGGCCGGCACCCAGGCCGCCAGTGACCGCAGACGCTGCGCCCTGGGATGGGTGACGGGGCCGCCCAGGCCGAGAAAAAATCCCAGCTCCAGCAGCTTTTCCGCCTGTTGCCGGCTACCGGAAAAGCTATGCACCACGCCCCTCAGGCCCGGTCGTTGTCTCAGCGCCTGGGTCACTTGATCCACTGCCCGCCGGGCATGGAGAATCACCGGCAGGTCATGGCTCAGGGCCAGATCCAACTGGGCCACAAACCAGGCATGTTGGGCTTTTTCGTCCCGCCCTTGAACAAAAAAATCCAGGCCGCATTCTCCCACGGCCACCGCCGGTTCCCGATGTAGCCAGTCATCCAGGGCTTGCAGATCTTCGGGCCGGTGGTCATGGAGATAGACCGGATGCAGGCCATAGGCCGGATACAGACTGGGGTCGGCGGCGGCCACCGCTCTGAGTCGTGGCCAGCCGGCGCGGGTGATGGCCGGGAGAATCATGGCCTGCACCCCGGCTTCATGGGCCCGTTGCCGGCAATCTGCCCGGTCTTGGTCAAAGGCCGGCACATCGAAATGACAGTGGCTGTCGATGAGCATGATTTCACTCCGTGGGTGAGCAGAGACAAACCCATGTCCGCTGGTGTTGAAAAATTTTTTCCAGGGCGGCACCTTATGGGTGACAGGAGATCAATCCGACGCTGATCGAATTGATCTTTTCGCAACCATTTTATGGACCTATCGAAGGGTAAAACCATGGCTGGATGGCTCAATGGCGAGGTGGTGGAACTCAAGCGCTGGACACAGCGGCTTTACTCCCTGCGGATCGAGGCGCCCGTGGACCCCTTCAGGGCGGGTCAGTTCAACCGGCTGGCGGTGATGGTGGATGGGGAGCGGGTGGCCCGTCCCTATTCCTATGTGAATGCCCCGGATGAACGGCCACTGGACTTTTATTTCATTACCGTGCCGGAAGGGCCGCTCACCCGTCATCTGGTGACCCTGTCTCCGGGGGATGGGGTGGAGGTGATGGCCAAGGCCACCGGCTTTTATACCCTGGAAGAAGTACCCGACGGCCAGGTGCTGTGGATGTTCGCCACCGGCACCGCGTTGGGGCCCCATCTGTCCATACTCAAGACCGAGGCCCCCTGGCAGCGTTTTGAGCGCATTGTGCTGGTGCATGCAGTACGCACCGCCGAGGAACTGACCTACCAGGACACCATCCAGACCTTCCTTGATCATGGCGATCAGTTTCAGTTTGTCCCCTTCGTCAGCCGGGAGGCCCATCCAGGTGCCTTGCCCGGACGCATTCCTGCCGCCATTGAATCGGGCCTGCTGGAGCGGCATACAGGGCTGCCCCTGACCCCGGATGCGGCCCAGGTGATGATCTGCGGTAACCCGGATATGGTGAAAGATACCTCCGCGGTGCTCAAGGCGCGTGGCATGACCCGCAACCGCCGCCGTGAGCCGGGGCACATCACCACGGAAAATTACTGGTAAAACGTCCCGTGGCCCGCCTCAGCTCATGGGGCGATCCCGGTCCCGGCAATGGGCACAGCGTCCGTGTCCCTCCAGAACCTGCCGTTCCAGTTCAAAACCCTGTCGGCGGGCCTGTTCCACCAGGGCCTGCTGGATGACGAGGTTTTCCACCTCGATAACCAGACCGCAATCCCGGCAGATCAGCAGCAGATAGTGGTGTTCATGTTCCGGGTCGGTGCATCCTACATATCCGTTGAGACTTTCGACCCGGTGGATCAGGCCCTGGGCCAGGAGAAAATCCAGAGCCCGGTAGACCGTGGGTGGTTTGACCGTATGATCCTCCGAACTCATCCGGTGGATGAGTTCGTAGGCTTTCACCGCTTCATGGCTTTGCCAAATCTGTTCCAGCACCCGGCGTCGAAGGGGGGTGAGCCGCACACCCCGCTTGCGACACAGATATTCAGCCCGGCTCAGAGCCGTACTGATACAGCGGTCATGGTCATGGGCCGGGTCGATAATACCCAGGGGGTGAGTATGCAACGGAACGTCCTCCGGTGGCGTATTGGGCTATGGGGATATAGCATAACCTGCTTTGGATCGGGGGGCAGTGGCCGCCTCCACCGCTGAATAACGAGACTTTTTCAAAATTCGAATGAAGATTCCCGGCGATACTCCACGGCATACTGCCTTGATCTTCAAGTGGACGCTATGGCTGGTGTTCAGTCTTCTGCTGACGGGGTTATCTGTCGCCTTTGCCACCCTTAATCACCACAATCTACAGCGTCAGTATGAGGCATGGCGTACCCTGGACCAGTCCCGGCATCAGCAGCAGCTACAGGCCCTGTTGCACCAGCTTGAAGGGGATCTGCTGACCCAGGCCCATTTGATTCCTTCCCTGTCCGGCCTGCGCCAAGCGTTGCAGCAGGGGGACCCGGGGGAACTGGGGCGGTTGTTTTCAGCCCATTGGGCTGATTTTAAAACGGATACCCATCTGGTCATGGCGGGTTTTCTGGATATTCATGGCCAGTTCCTGGTGCAGGCCCAACTGATCCATACCCATTATGATCCTCCGGCCCAATTATGGCAGGCGGTGGATCAGGCGCTGTTGATCGACACATCCAGTACCTTCGTGGATTGCAAATGGGACTGTTTGAGCTATGCGGTGACCCCGGTGCTGGCCATGGGGCAAACCGTGGGGGCGGTGACCCTGGCCCAGCCCGTGACCTCGTTGCTGATGTCCTTTCATACCCTCTCCGGTGGTCTGGACATGGCCCTGTTCCAGGTGGCGCCGCAGCGCACAGGGGCGGCTTTGACCGATGCCGGGCAGTTACTGGGCATGACCCGCCGGGACGAGCTTGAACCCCTGCTGGCGTCGGCCATGCCGGCCATCCTGAAATCGGCAACCGTAACCCATGGGCAATTGGACGATGGGCGGCAAATGGAACTGATGCCCTATCTGCTGCTGGAAGACAGGGCCGGCCATCGGGTCATTGCCGTGGTGATCACCGATGTCACCCAGGCCCAGCGGCAGATGAAGCTGGCCCAGTGGCAAAACATGCTGGTGGGGATCATGGGGCTGCTGTTGATGACCCTGGCCGTAAGAAGGCTGACCCGCCCCCTGTTTCCGCGACGTTGATCCTGGCAACCGATGGATACCAGCGGTGGCGTACCGCTGCCGGTGATGCCACAATAGTCTGCGGCTTCAAAATACCGGAGCTGAGCTTCTGCGATCGTTCTGATTGCTCGCCCGCCAAAGTGTCATCAAACTCGGAGCAGCCAAGTCAGTGGATATAGAAGAACAGGACCCCCTGTGCAGCGTGCTCACTGAACTCAGGGAAGAACATCGCGCCCTGGATGATGCCATTCAACGCCTGGCGGAGGGGCCGTTCATCGACCAGATTCGTCTGACCCGGCTGAAAAAGCGCAAGCTGCAACTCAAGGACGCCATCGCCCGCCTGGAGAGCCGGCTGATACCGGACCTCAACGCCTGACATCCCCGCCCGCAGACGGGGATTGGTTTACGGTTCAGGATGCGTTGCTTCTTATCCCCAGATATCGGCAGTAATGCTGTCGTACCAGCCCTGAGCGTAGCGGGCTTCCTGACGGCGGAAATGAAGACTGGCATCGGCAGGACTGACGCCACCGGAACCCGGCACACCGGTAATTTCCCCATCGCTGTAGCGATAGACTGCCGCAATACTGATGCCATATTCCGGCCCTACCAGGCTGTAGCAGGTATTGACCGTGGACAGGGCCAGCATCTCCATACCCGCCATGGTGCGGACGATGGCGGCGGCGGCCACCTTGCCCTGGGTATTGGCAGAATGGCCGGATTTGGGCATCTGTCCGGCAATACTGGCATCACCGATGATGAAAATATCCGGGTCCATTGCCGACTCAAAGGTGAGCTGGTTCACCGGGCACCAGCCGGTCGCCCCGGTCAGGCCCGATTCCACGGCAATCCGGCCAGCTTCCTGGGGAGGGATGAAATTCAGGACATCCGCCTGAAACCGGGTCAGCCCGCCGTCTGCATAGACCGTCCGGGTTGCCGCGTCGACTTCTTCCACCTGCCCTCCCTGGGAACTGGGTACCCATTCGATCATGTTGCCATAGAGCTGTTGCCAGCCGTCCATGAACAGACCCTGCTTGGAGAAGGTTTCCTTGTTATCCAGGATGATGATTTTGGATCGGGGTTTGTGCTGTTTGAAATAATGGGCCACCAGACTGGCCCGCTCATAGGGGCCAGGCGGGCAGCGAAACGGATTGCCCGGCACCACCATGACAAAGACTCCGCCGTCGGGCATGGCTTCCAGTTGGCGGCGCAGGGTCTGGGTCTGAGGACCAGCCTTCCAGGCATGGGGAATGGTCTCGGCCACTTCAGGGCCGTAGCCGGCCACCGCATCGTAGCGAAAATCGATGCCCGGTGAGAGCACCAGCTTTTGATAGCTCAGACGATCTCCGCCAGCCAGATGCACCTTGTGGTTATCCCGGTCGATGGCGGTCACCGTGTCATGGATCACCTGAATACCGTGGGTGTCCCGTAACACAGTAAAGGTCTGGGCCAGACGGTCCATCCGGGTGAGTCCCCCCAGATACCAGTTGGAGCCGTAGCAGGTGTAATGGCGGGGTATGGGCTCAATCAACACCACATCCAGATTGGGATCAAACCGCTTGAGGTATTTGGCGGCAGTGGCTCCCCCCGATCCGCCACCCACCACCACCACCTGCCCCTTGGTCTTGCGGCTATCGGACAGGGTGCCACAGGCAGCCAGAGCGGTGGCCGCTCCCCCGGCACCCAGAGCGCGAAGGAAATGTCTGCGTGATATCTGTGTTGTCATTAATATATATCCTTACTGGACTTAGCGCAGGGTGCTGAAATGCTCGGCGATGAGTCGGATTTCCTCGTCCGTATAGCCTGTGGCGTGGCGATCCATGACCGTACTGGGCCGGGTACCATCGCGGAAGGCCAGCATCTGGGCCACCATGATTTCCGTGGGATAACCGTAAATGCTGGGAATGGTGCCGCTGCTCCGGCCATCGGTGCCGTGGCAGGCATAGCAGGTGGTGGCCATAAGGGCGCCCCGGGAGACGACGTCGGCGGTGGCTGTCTGGCTCAGCCCCAGACCGGCCAGGGCAAGGGTGAGGGCGCCGCCGGAAAGGCGTAGCAGATGATGCCGCATGAAATTCATTGTCCTGTTTTTAGCGTGTGAGCGGGATAACCATAAGGTATATAATTGATTTTTAAGACATTTAATTTTGATTTAAATCAATATTTTTGTTTTTATCCGGCGATTGAGGGCAGGATAGGGCACCAATATATATTTGCGTTGGCTCATGCCGCCAATACAGAATAATCTGGATATAAGAACTCAAAAGCATGAGTCCTTCCATACCGATGGCATACAAGGCGTAGGGTGTTTCTATGGGCCAGGATCAACGCAGGCATCCGCGGGTGCCGTTGGAAGTCATGGTGGAACTGTATCGCACAGGTGCCTCACCCCGGAGGGTGCCCGTGCTGGACCTCAGTGGGGGTGGCGCCTTGCTCCTCATCCCCAAAGGGGATCTGCCCAATCCGGGTGAGCAGGTGAAAATGCGGCTCTGTGATGCCCTGGGGGACGGGGAATTACCCCCCATGGTCAGTGCCCGGGTGGTGCGTTGCCTGCCTCATGGGGTCGCGGTGGAGTTTCTTGTCAGTAAGGACGAGGGGTGCCGGCCGGGCGGGCAGCAAAACGACGATAGCTCCAGACATATTGCTCGGGACAGAGCCGGATCAGGGTTTCCACGGCCTGATTGACCGCGGTGGCGGCCTGCTGGGGATCATCCCCATGGAGGGTATCCGGCAGGGGAATGCAGCGATAGCGATAGCCCTGTCCTCTGGGTAGCCGCTGGGCAAAGGCCAGGATGACCGGCACCTGTCGGGAGGCTGCGAGCCGGTTGATCAGGGTCATGGTGAGGGTCGGGTGGCCGAAGAAAGGGGCAAATACACCCCGGGCACCTTTGGGCGTCTGGTCTGGTAACAGCCCCACCAGCTCACCTCGGGCCAGGGCCTGATGGACCTCCCGGATACCACTGAGGGTGATGGGCACCAGACGAGAGCCGGTAGCCGCCCGGGCTTCACGCAGGGGGCGATCCAGGGCCGCCAGTCGAGGGGGACGATACAGGGTGGTCAGGTGGCCCAGACAGGCGGCATGGAGTCCGGCAAACTCCCAGCTTCCCAGATGGGGAGAGGCCAGCAGCACCCCTCGCCCCTGTTGCAATGCTGCGTGAACATGGTCTTCACCTTCCTTGTCCATCACCAGACTCTGGATGCGGGCGGCTCCGGCTTGCCAGAGCCAGGGGGCTTCTGTCAGCGCCTTGCCGGTTTCCATCAGGCTTTGGCGGGCAATCTGACGATGCCAGCGGGCATCCCGTTCCGGGAAACAGAGCCTGAGATTGATCAGGGAAATACGGCGCAACTCGGTGGGCAGTATCCAGGCCAGCCAGCCCAGCAGAGCGCCCAGGGCATGATTCACCGGCAGGGGCAACCGGGCCAGCAGGGTGAACAGCAGACGAATCAGGAACGTCATCATTTTGCCTGGGAAACCCGGTCCTTGAGGGCATCCGTCCCGATCGCCTCATTCAGTCCCACCGACATCAGCGGGGTCAGGGTGCGTATCAGACTTTTAAACAGATCCGGATTGGCCTGTTCTTCCTGGGCCAGCAGTGCCTTCATGTGGGGCCTTTGGGTGGGTTTGCCAAAACGGGTGGGGCAGTTTTCCTCCATGACGGGCAATGCTGCCTGATGTGCAAAGTCACGGATGCGCCGCTCCCGGGCATAGACCAGGGGACGGATCACCCGCAAATCACCTGCTTCAATCAGATAATGGGCTTTCATGGTTTTAAGGCGGCCTCCGTGGAAGGCGCTCATCAGAAAACTTTCCGCCAGATCATCCAGATGCTGGCCCAGTGCGATGACGTTATAGCCCTGTTGTCGAGCCGTGCGATAAATCAGTCCCCGCCGCATACGGGAGCAGAAGGCGCAGTAGGAGCGGTTATCCAGATGTTTTTCTGCCCGCTCCAGGATCGGTTCGCTGACATAGGCATAGGGTACGCCCAATGCCTGTAGATAAGGCATCAAAGCCCGTTTGTCACCCAGGCCGGTCTGGGGATCAATGGTGACGGCACCCACCTGAAAACGCACCGGCGCCCGTTGCTGAAAATACAGCAACAGATGGAGCAGGGTCAGGGAGTCCTTGCCACCGGACAAGCCGAGGAGCACCCGGTCCCCATCCCGGATCATCCGAAAATCGCCAATGGCGCGACCGGCATCCCGGATCAGGGAGCGGGGCACCTGAACAGCTGAAGCTTGCATGAAAACCACCCGGATGTTGAACCTGAAGGGCGGGATTTATCCCATAAAACCGCTGCAAAATCAGGTATCCGGGTGTTTCTGTGCCCATTCTTCCGGTGTCATGGGGCGAATGGACAGGGCGTGCAGGGTGCCGCTGGTGATTGCTTCCTTGACGGTGGCGTTGACTTTCTGTTCCCGCTTGAGGCGACTGAGTCCGGCAAAGGATTTGCAGATCACCAGGGCCTCAAAATGGCCCTCCTGGCCGCTGACAGTGACCTGGGCGTCGGGCAGACCGTTGGCGATCAGTGCGTGTACCTGTTCTGGGGTCATTATTTTTGCGCGAGAACTCCCGGCCTTCGGGTCGGGAATGGCTCGCATCCTCCTGTGTTGGTTGGGGTTGTTGAACATCTCCCCCGCGCATTCCCCCTGCCAGGCGTAGCCAGGAGGGGGTCAGGCGGGGTTTCTTTTGAGGGGCTTGGTGCCTTGGGATTCCACATAGGCCCGAACCGTCTCCAGGGATGCTCCACCGACAGAGCCAGCATAGTAAGCGCGTTGCCAGAACATCGGTTTGCAATAAAACGCTGCCAAATGCTCCGCAAAACGATTGCGGGCGCGGCGGGCGCTGGCCGTCTTGAGATTGCCGATCAGCGTGGAAATGTTCAGCGCAGGCTGGATCGCTATCAGCAAATGAATATGGTCAGTCTCGCCACCAAACTCGATCAGTTCACAGCGCCATGCCGCCAGAATCTCAGAAAACGCGCCCTTGAGGTAATCCCTCAGTTCTTCATGCAAGCATGGACGGCGATACCTGGTCACGAAAACAACATGCAGCTTGATGTCATAAACCGCGTGAGAACTTGATTTGGTGGGGTTTTCCATGGTTGCGCTTTAATGATTTCAATGGGATTATAGCAACCATGAACATGAATGGGCACCGCTTTCGCTGCTATCCCAATCGCACACAGGAAAATATCCTGCTGCGCTGGATCGGCAGAGGTTGGAGGTCCGTGAGGTGGTGAGCGGCATCACGATGGCCTGAAAACCAATGGGCGCGTTCACGGCCATGAGCGTTGCCAGGAAAGGCGTTCTGGAATTGTTGCGCGAGTGCGGGTAGAAAAAGATAGACGAACATGCTCGTCTATGCTAATCCTTTCCCCATGAAAAGCATCAAGTTAGGCGTGCGGGCGAAACAGAAGGGCATTGCGTACCGCACGGCTTGGAACTGGTACAAGGCCGGGCGGTTGCCGGCCCATGGGTATCAAACGCGGCTTGACGATCCCGATGGAACGCTGGATGCGCCACTCGGCGCCTACGCCGATCTCGACTGCCAAGCCGAGCATGGGTTCTTTGCCGACATCGCACGCGACTGCGATCCGGCGGTGCTGAAGTTGCAGTACTTGGCGCGCTTCGGACTCACCACGCGGCAGTTCAATGTCATCGCCATCAGCGCAATCCCAACCCGCTAATCGTAAGCAGCACTGTCCGGCTTACGTCCATAGATATGCTTTTCTATGGTTTCAGGGACAGTGTCAGTTTCCCTTCAGCCCCTGGAAGCCTTAACGCATGCACGGTACCCAGATCCACTTGGGCGTGGTTATGGACCCGATCCAGACCATTCAAGTCAAGAAAGACTCCACCCTGGCCATGCTGTTGGCCGCCCAGGCCAGAGGGTGGAGCCTGCACTATATGGAACAGCAGGACCTGTGGCTGAGTGATGGCCGGGTCCATGCCACCTCCCGGCCATTGAACGTCAAGGATGATCCCGATCACTGGTACGCGCTGGGTGCGCCCGAATCCCATCCCCTGGCCACTTTGGATGTGGTATTGATGCGTAAGGATCCCCCGTTCGACATGGAATATGTCTACAGTACCTATCTGCTGGAAATGGCGGCTGCCGAGGGTTGCCTGGTGGTGAACCGGCCTGCCAGTCTGCGAGATGCCAACGAAAAACTTTACACCGCCTGGTTTCCCCAATGCTGCCCCCCCACTCTGGTGACCCGCGACCCGGCCCGTATCCGTGATTTCATGGCCCAACAAGGTGAAATTGTGGTCAAACCCTTAGACGGCATGGGCGGAGCATCGGTATTCCGACTGATCCCCGGTGATACCAATATCGGGGTGATTCTGGAAACCATCACCGATCACGGCAGGCGCACCGTCATGGCCCAGCGCTTCCTGCCGGAATATCGCCAGGGTGACAAACGTATCCTGCTCGTGGACGGCGAACCCATACCCTATGCCCTGGCCCGTATTCCAGCCACCGGCGAGGGACGGGCCAATCTGGCTGCCGGTGGCCGGGGCGAGGGGGTGCCGCTGACGGCGCGGGATCGGTGGATCTGCGCCCAGGTGGGACCCACCCTCAAAGATCAGGGGCTGATGTTCGTGGGCCTGGATGTCATCGGGGAATATCTCACTGAAATCAACGTCACCAGCCCCACCTGTATCCGGGAACTGGATCAGCAGTTCGGACTGGATATCGGCGGACAACTTATGGATGCCATCGCCCGTCGGCTGGAGATCCGCTTATGATCCACCGGTTTGAGCGCCGGACTGGGCCACTGATGGTGGTACTGTGCCTGACCTTGCTGCTGAGTGCCTGTGAGCGCCCGGAGATCCATCGGGATCGTTTCATTGCCTTTGGCACCCTGGTGGAACTGAACATCTACACTTCAGATCGGGAGCTGGTAGCCAGAGCCACCGAATCGGTGCGCTCAGACCTGGAATACATGCATCAAACCTGGCACGCCTGGGAACCTGGCCCCATGAGTCGGACCAACGAACTGCTGTCCACCGGACTGCCTTTTTCTGCCGATCCTTCCGTGTTGCCTCTGATTCTGGAGGCTCAACGTTTCTACAAAACCAGCGAAGGGCTGTTCAATCCAGCCCTGGGCGCCCTGTTTGCCCTCTGGGGCTTTCAGACAGACGATCCCCAGGGGCCGCCACCAACACCGGAGCAGATCAGGGCCATTCTGGAACAGGCGCCCAGCATGGCCGACATCGAGATCGACGGTATTCGTATGCGCAGCCACAATCCGGCAGTTCAACTGGATCTTGGCGCCTATGCCAAAGGCTATGGTATCCAGCAGGCCATGGCCCATCTGCGTGACCTGGGGGTGGAACATGCCATCCTCAATGCCGGTGGCGATTTGCTGGCCATTGGCCGACCCGGCAATCGGTCCTGGCGGATCGGGGTCCGCGCTCCCGATGGCCAGGGGGTGCTGGCCGCCATCAGGATTCAGGGGGAGGAGGCCGTATTCACTTCCGGGGATTATGAGCGTTATTACCGCCACGAGGGCGAACGTTACCATCATATTCTGGACCCTCGTACCGGATACCCGGCTCGGGGCACCCGGGCTGTGACTGTGATCCATCACCATGCAGCCACCGCCGATGTGGCCAGCACCGCCCTGTTTATCGCCGGTCCCGAACACTGGCCCGCCGTCGCGGCCCGATTGGGTATCGACAAGGTGATGCTGGTGGATGAGGCCGGTGTCATTCACCTGACGCCGGCCATGGAAAAGCGGGTGACTTTCGAGGGAACACCCACCCGCCGCATTACCTCCTTGCCATAATGACCCGCGCCGACGGACTGGTCATCCTGCTGGCCATACTGCTGGTGATGGGCAGCTATGTCTGGCTGTGGACCCCGGCCACCCCCGCCACCCAGGTCCGGGTGGTGGCCGGGGATCGGGAAATCGCCCGACTGCCCCTGGATCAGCCCCGGCAACTGGAAGTCACCGGCCCCGCCGGCATCACCGTGGTGGAAATCCGTGACGGCGCTGCCCGCTGCGCCGCCTCCCCCGGCTCCCAGGGTATCTGTCAGCAGGCGGGCTGGCTGCGCCAGGCCGGCGACATGGCTGTCAGCCTGCCCAACCGGGTCATCATCGAGGTACTGGGAGATGAATGGGCATTTGATAGCGTGAACTATTGATCAGTTGCGCGGCAAACCTCGCCCTTCAGGGCGGGGAAGGATAGCGCGAACCGCGAAGCGGTTCTTGTTTGACGCGGTATAAATAAGGCGTTAAGATACGCAGCATGAATACCGTGCAGCGTGCCTACAAATACCGATTCTATCCGACGCCCGAGCAGGCCGAACAGCTTGCCCGGACATTCGGGTGTACGAGGTACGTTTACAACCACTTCCTGAAAGTGCGCACCGACGCTTGGTACGAGCAACAGGAGCGGGTCGGTTACAACGACACAGCCAAGCAGCTTACCGTGCTGAAAAAGCAGTCGGAAACGCTGTGGCTTCAGGAGGTGTCGAACGTCTGCTTGCAGCAGGCACTGCGCAACCTCGACACGGCGTTCAAGAACTTCTTCCTGGGGCGTGCCAAATACCCCACCTTCAAGAAAAAGCACGCCTGCCAGTCCGCTCGCTACACGAGCAGTGGTTTCTCGTACCGCGACGGGCAGATCAAGCTAGCCAAGCACAAGGAGCCGCTGAATATCCGATGGAGCCGTCGCTTCACCGGCACACCATCCAGTGTCACGGTCAGTTGCGATACAGCGGGGCGCTACCACATCTCAATTCTCGTCCAGGAATATGTGGCGCCCTTGCCGTTCAGCAAGCAGGAGGTGGGCATCGACCTCGGCCTCACTCACGCGGTCATCACCAGCAGCGGACAGAAGGTCAACAACCACCAATATCTCAAGCAGTCCGAGAAGAAACTGGCTCGCGCCCAGCGCAGCCTGTCACGTAAGGAGAAAGGGTCAGCCAACCGGGCCAAGGCAAAACTCAAGGTCGCACGCATTCATGCCAGGATTGCCGACCAACGCCGAGACTTCGCACACAAGCTGACCACGCAGCTCATTCACGAGAACCAAGTCGTAGCTGCCGAAAGCCTGCAAGTGAAGAACATGCTCAAGAACCGCTCGCTGGCAAAAGCCATAAGCAACGTGGGATGGCATCAAATGACGTCGATGCTGACCTACAAGGCCCAGTGGTACGGACGAGATTTTGTTCAGATCGACAGGTGGTACCCATCCAGCAAGCGTTGCCACGCCTGTGGTCATCTTTCCGACACCTTGGCGCTATCAGTTCGACATTGGGACTGCCCCGCCTGCGGAGCCGGTCACGACCGCGATGTGAACGCTGCAAAGAACATCCTCAAAGCAGGCAAGGCCATTCTGGCCGGAGCCGACAAGCTGCGAGAGCACGAGAAAACTACCGTGGGGCGCACGGGAGGTTAAGCCTGTGGAGTCTGTGTAAGCCTCTGCGGGCAATCCCAAAGAGCAACGGACCATGAAGCAGGAACCTGGAAGGCGACAACTAGGAATCCCCGTCCTTCAGGGCGGGGAGGACGTCAAGCAGCTGCCCACCACCCGGGAAGATCACCGCATCGCCTGGCTGGCCGCACTGGCCATTGCCGTGCACATCCTGGAGGCCGCCATCCCCAGCCCCCTGCCCGGCGTCAAGCCAGGGCTGGCCAATGTGATCACGGTGCTGGTGCTGATGCTGTTCGGCTGGCGAATGGCGGTCTGGGTCACTGTATTGCGGGTGCTGGCGGGCAGTCTGGTGATCGGCACCTTTCTCAGTCCTGCTTTTTTACTCAGTGCCGCAGGTGCCGGCTGCAGTCTGGCCATTCTGGGACTGGCCCATCGGCTGGCAGGCACCCGACTCAGCCCCCTGGGCCTGTGTGTACTGGCGGCCCTGGCCCACATGACAGGGCAGTTCCTGCTGGCCTGGTGGCTGTTTATCCCCCATCCCGCCTTGCTCAAACTGCTGCCGGTATTGCTGACCTTTGCTCTGGTATTCGGCCTGATGAGCGGTACAATAGCGGCCGTCATGTATCGGCAGGTATCCCAACCTTCGGCGCTGTCCTGATGCCCCTTGCGTCCTCCTCCATCGCCGTCGATGCTCTGGTTCCGGCCCTGTTGCTGGCCCTGGCCCTGCACGGGCTGGTCATCTTTGGCCTGGGATTTGAGTTGTCCCCCAACGCGCCCCGGATGGAAGGGACAGCCGTTGAGGTGATTTTGGTGCATACCCGCACCGATACCCCCGACCCCAAGGCTCAGGTCAAGGCCCAGGTGGATCAGCAGGCCAGTGGCCAGGATGCTCCCGACGGTCGGCCCGTGAGCCCGATGACCCAACCCCTCCCCGTACCTGCAGATGACCTGAATCAGCGACAGGCCACGGCGGCAGTGCCCCAGCCGGTCCCCCGGCACCATACCGAGGTGATCACGGCCATTAATCCTGTTGTGCCAGCGCAGCGACAGCTGCCGTCCCAAAACGCCATTCCCGAACACCACTTGACTGACCAGGAATGGATGGAACATCACCTGAACATGGCCCGATTCAGTACTGAACTGGCCCCCAGGGAACAACAGCAGGCCCCTCGGCCACGCATCCATTATGTGGATGCCCTGAGCACCCAGTCCGCTGTGGAGGCTGCCTATGTGGCGGCCTGGGTACGCAAGGTGGAACAGGTGGGCAATCTCAATTACCCGGATCAAGCCCGGCGCCAGCAACTGGGGGGCAGCCTAGTGCTGAGTGTTCTGATCGATCAGGAAGGTCAGGTCGTCAATATCCAGATCGGCGCCAGTTCCGGCAAACCGGTTCTGGATGACGCCGCCCGCCGCATTGTGACCCTGGCTGGCCCCTTTGCCCCCTTCCCTGCCGAGATGCGTCACGCTTATGATCAACTCATGATCACCCGTACCTGGGTATTTCAGGGCAACCAGACCCATCTGCATAGCCAGGAACGTTGATAAATTAGTGATTGCTGCCGCCCAAAGGCACCAGCCCTACGACCGGATCGGGGGAAGGTGTACACTAGATCCATCGAATGCAGCCGCGACCCCGATACCCATGCGCAGCGCGAACTTCACAGACCAGTTCCTGATCGCCATGCCCACCCTGGCGGACCCCAACTTTTTCCATGCCGTCACCTATCTGTGCGAGCACACGGAAGAGGGGGCCATGGGCATCGTCATCAATCACCCCACAGACCTGACTCTGGAAGTGGTGCTGGAACATATGGGCATCACCGCCAAGGTGCCCGCCCACCGCATTCCCGTCTACAACGGCGGCCCGGTACAGCCGGATCGAGGCTTCATCCTCCATCCAGCCGGACAACGCTGGACCTCCACCATGCGAGTGAGCGACCGCATTGCCGTCACCACCTCCCGGGACATCCTGGAAGCCATGGCCGAGGGCGCCGGCCCGCCCAGTTATCTCATTGCCCTGGGATATGCCGGCTGGGGACCGGGACAACTGGAACAGGAAATCGGAGACAACGTCTGGCTCACCTGCCCGGCAGCGGCAGATGTTCTGTTTCAAGAACCACCAGACAAACGCTGGCAAGCCGCCGCTGGACAACTGGGCGTAGACTTGTCCCTCATGAGTGGTCAGGCCGGTCATGCCTGATACCCGCGCCCGGCGCGAGAAAAAAATCCGGGACATGGGCATACCCGATACAGTGCTGGGACTGGACTACGGGGAAAAACGCATCGGCGTGGCCGTCGGTAATGGCATCACCCGCACCGCCGCCCCCCTGGACACCCTGAGCGCCCGGGACGGCATCCCCGACTGGCCCCGCCTGGATGTCCTGATCCGGGAATGGCAACCGGCCCTGCTGGTGGTGGGCCTGCCCGGCACCCCGGACGGCAGCGAGCACCCTCTGGCCCGCCGCATCCAGGCTTTTTGTGATCGTCTGCGAGCCCGCTATACCCTGCCGGTGCGATGGGTGGACGAACAGTTCAGTTCTGCCGAAGCCACATCCCAGCTCAAATCCCGGCGCCAGGAAGGCCGTCGTGGACGTATTTGCAAGGAGGACATCGACGCCGTCGCAGCGGCCATCTTTCTGGAACACTGGCTTGCCCAAGAGATTTCTCAATGACCGAACCTGTCAGCACCCTTCTGGACCGCATGGCTGATGCCCTGCGCCGCCACCTGTCGGCACAGCACATCACCGCCCCCGCCCTGGTGGGTATCCATACCGGCGGAGTCTGGGTGGCCGAGCAACTGCACCAGCGCCTGGATCTGAACGAGCCTCTGGGTAAACTGGATATTTCCTTCTACCGGGATGACTTCAGCCGCATGGGCATGCATCCCCAGGTGCGTCCCTCCTCCCTGCCCTTCGCCGTGGATGATCGCCACATCCTGCTGGTGGACGATGTGCTGTTCACCGGCCGCACCATCCGCGCCGCCATGAACGAACTGTTCGACTATGGCCGTCCGGCCTCGGTGATGCTGGCGGTGCTGGTGGAACGGGACGGACGGGAGCTGCCGATCCAGGCCCAGGTGGTGGGCCAGCATCTCAAGCTTCGAAGCGACGAGCAGGTGAAGCTGCGGGGACCCGATCCCCTGCGTCTGGACATCGTCAAACTGGAACCCGCGTCATGATCGATCAGGATAGCCCGGCCCGATTCCGGCCTGCCGCCGGACCCCTGCCTCCCTCCCTGCAGTTCAATGCCCAGGGACGGCTACGGCATCTGCTCACCATCGAGGGACTCTCCGGCGCCCTGATCACCGAGATCCTGGATACCGCCGAGTCCTTCGCCGGCATGAACGCCCAGGCGGTGAAGAAGGTGCCCCTGCTGCGGGGCAAGACGGTGATGAACCTGTTCTTCGAGGCCAGCACCCGGACCCGCACCACCTTCGAACTGGCGGCCAAGCGTTTGTCGGCGGACGTGCTGAACATCAATATCAGCACCTCGGCCACGGTCAAGGGCGAGAGCCTGCTGGACACCCTCAGAAACCTCCAGGCCATGTATGTGGACATGTTCGTGGTGCGTCACGCCGACAGCGGCGCGGCCCACTTCATCGCCCGCCACGTGGCGCCCCATGTGAGCGTGCTCAATGCCGGCGATGGTCGCCATGCCCACCCCACCCAGGCCCTGCTGGACATGTTCACCATTCGTCGCCACAAGGGGGACTTCACCCGCCTGAAGGTGGCCATCGTGGGCGACATCCTCCATTCCCGGGTGGCCCGCTCCCAGATCCACGCCCTGAATTTGCTCAATACCGGCGAAGTCCGGGTGATCGGCCCCAAGACCCTGCTGCCTGCCTATGTGGAGGACCTGGGGGTACATGTGTTTCACGACATCCGCGCCGGCCTCAGGGATGTGGATGTGGTCATCATGCTGCGGCTGCAGAAGGAACGGATGGAAAGCGGCCTGCTGCCCTCCGAGCACGAATTCTTCCAGCTCTGGGGGCTGACCGAGGAACGCCTGGCCCTGGCAGCGCCAGATTGCATGGTCATGCATCCAGGCCCCGCCAATCGCGGAGTGGAGATCGACTCCCGAGTGGCAGACGGCCCCCAGTCGGTCATTCTGGAACAGGTCAGTCACGGTATCGCCGTGCGCATGGCGGTCATGTCCACCATCATGGGCGGCAGTATGAATCAGGGGTCTGGCGCATGAAACTGCTGATCGAACAAGGCCGGGTGATCGACCCGGAAAACGGGGTGGATCAGGTCACGGACCTTTACATCCAGGGTGAGGAGATCGTCGCCCTGGGCGCGCCTCCCAGCGAGGATTACAGCCCGGATCGGCGCATCAACGCCTTGGGGCGCTGGGTACTGCCCGGTCTGGTGGATCTCTCCGCCCGCCTGGGGGAACCAGGACATGAACAAAAGGCCACCATCGCCTCGGAAACCCGCGCTGCTGCCAGTGCGGGCATCACCACCCTGGTCTGTCCACCAGACACCAGTCCGGTGGTAGATTCCCCGGCCCAGATCGAACTGATCAATCGTCGTGCCAGACAGGCCTGCGGTGTTCGGGTCCATGCCCTGGGCGCCCTGACAACGGGCCTCAAGGGACAGCAACTGTCGGATATGGCCGCCCTGAAACGGGCTGGCGCCCTGGGGATGAGTCAGGCCCTGCGCCCGATGGGCAGTCACCTGCTGTTACGGCGAGCCCTGGAATACGCCGCCAGCCATGGTATCACCGTGTACCTGCATCCCATCGACTGGTCTCTGGCGGGTACCGGCTGTGCCCACGAAGGTGCCGTCGCCACCCGCCTGGGCCTGCCGGGTATCCCGGAGGCTGCAGAAACGGCTGCCCTGGGGGTGCTGCTGGCCCTGACCGCCCAGACTGGCGCACGCATCCACATCTGCCGCCTGTCCACGGCACGGGGAGCTGCCATGGTGGGTCGCGCCAGGGAAGATGGTCTGCCGGTCAGCGCCGATGTCTGTGCCCATCAACTGTTTTTGACCGAAATGGATGTGGCGGATTTTAACAGCCTGTGTCATGTGATCCCCCCCCTGCGCACCCTGCGGGACCGGGATGGGCTACGCAAGGCCGTGGCCAGCGGTATTATCGAAGCCATCTGCTCAGACCATCAACCCCAGGAAGCCGATGCCAAGCTGGCTCCCTTCCCGGCCACCCTGCCGGGCATGTCCACCCTGGAAACCCTGCTGCCCCTGGTATTGCGGCTGGCGGAAGACGGCGTGCTGTCCCTGTCCGAGGCGGTACGCCGGGTCACCGCTGGCCCGGCCCGGATTCTGGGCCTGAAGGTGGGCACCCTGACCGTAGGCGACCGGGCGGACGTGACTATCGTGGACCCGGAACGGGGCTATGGACCCGGACCGGACAACTGGCTTAGCGCCGGCCATAACAGTGCCTTTTTTGGCTGGGACTTTCGGCCCCGGGTCACTCACACCCTGGTGGCCGGGCGGGTGATTTTCGAGCATTTTCCTGCCGTCAAAACACCATCGCCGGCCCCTGTCACAACCGGACGGCCATGAGCCTATCTTTTTAGAATCCAGAAGAGACAAACTTTCCATGCCCAACAAAGAGACCGATCTGTTTTCCAACCTCTATGCCGGCGCCCTGGACCTGAAAAACCGCATCGTCATGGCGCCCATGACCCGTTCCCGGGCAGACGATGCCGGCATTCCCGGTCCCCATGTGGCCACCTATTACGCCCAGCGCGCCACCGCTGGCCTGATCATCAGTGAAGGGGTCTATCCCTGCCCCATGGGTCGGGGCTATGCCCGTACTCCGGGCATGTTCACCGAAGAACAGGTGGATGCCTGGCTGGCGGTGACTGACGCGGTCCATGCTGCCGGGGGTCGCATCGTCATGCAGGTGATGCACGCGGGCCGTATTTCCCACCCCGATCTTTTGCCGGACGGCGCCTTGCCCGTTTCTGCCTCTGCGGTGCGTCCCGAGGGTGAAGCCTTCACCCAGGAAGGCATGAAACCCTTTGTCACCCCCCGCGCCCTGGAAACCCATGAAATCCCGGACGTGATCGAGGATTTTCGCATTGCCACGTCTTTGGCCTTCGAGGCAGGATTTGACGGCGTGGAACTGCATGCCGCTTCTGGCTACCTGGCGGAACAGTTCCTGTGCTCCAGCACCAATCAGCGTACCGACCAGTATGGTGGCAGCGTAGAAAACCGTGCCCGCTTCATTCTGGAGGTGCTCGAAGCCATGACCTCCGTGCGCAGCGGCGATTACATCGGCATCAAACTGGCCCCGGAAATGGGGTTTAACCATATCCACGATGACAACCCCAGGGAAACCTACTGTCATCTGGTGGAGCAACTGGGATATTTTCGACTGGCCTATCTGCATGTGGCCCTGTTTGGCGATCACGGGCATTATCATGATCTGCTGCGGCCCAGATTCAAGGGCGATGCCTATCTGGCCGGCGGTGGTCTGACCCAGGAGACGGGGGAGGCGCTGATTCGTTCCGGCGCTGCCGATGCCGCGGTCTACGGGACCCCCTTCATCGCCAACCCGGATCTGGTGGAGCGCTTCCGCCGTCATGGCCCCCTGGCGGAGGCGGATCGCAGCACCTTTTATGCCCCAGGCCCGGAAGGCTACATCGATTATCCCCCGCTTTGATCCGGCGAACTATACTGGCGAAATCACCGCAAGCGCGGTAACGTGTCAGAAACGGGAATCCCCCCAGCCTTGAGCGTGGGGGATTTTCCACGCTTCATCGACTTTATGCCCCGTCCGCATTCTGGAACAGTTTGTCCCATACGATGGAGAGGTGTCAGCAATGGTGGAGTTTTCCCTGGTTGTCCTGTTTTTGATTGCCGCACTGCTGTTTTATCAGTACTACAATGCGCGGGCTTCCCTGCCCGCTCCCCGACCGGATTGCTACGGCAAATCCGGGTCTGTACTCAATGGCGAGGAAAAGGCCCTGTTCAAAGCCCTGACAGAGGGCCTGGGGGCTGATCATCACGTCTTTCCCAAGGTGATGGCCGCCAATGTCCTCACACTCAAGCCCAACCCGGATCAGCCCCTCAAAGAGGCGGCCCGACGCCGTATTGCCCATGAATATTTCGACTTTGTGCTGTGTAAAAAGTCTGACCAGACCGTAACCTGTGTCCTGCGCATGCAAGCCGCGGGCCGGGGATTGACGGCCCTGCATGATTCCAATGTGTTTCTCGGCTCGGTCTGTGAACAGGTGGAACTGCCCTATGCAGTGATCCCCACCCGTTCGGGCCATGAGGCCGACACCGTCAAGGCGCAGGTAGAGGCCGCCATCACTGCCAACCAGGCCCGGATTCAGGCCAAGGCCAAAGCCAAGGCCGAAGCCAAAGCCAGGGCAGAAGCCAAACGCAGGGCCAAGTCAGAAGCCAAAGCCAGGGCGGAAGCCAAGGCCAGGACCGAGGCTGAGGCCAGGGCAGCCCAGAAAGCTGCGGCGCGAACCCCTGCTGCAGCCCCTGACGCAACGGCAACCCAATCCAGCCCCGATCCTGAACCCGCCGCCTCATCCGGCCCCATGCCCCGGATCAAGGCGGCCCCTGAATCCCGATCACCTTCGGCCACCAGGGATCAGTCTTCCTCCAGTGCATCCCGAACCACTCGCCGGGAGAAGATCGACGTGGTCAGTACCCCTGCCAGCGCCGCCTCCCGTAAATCCCGCCCATCTGCTGGGGCCAAGGGAGCCGGGGCAACTGCCAGGGCCAAGCGCACCCCGTCAGCCAGGCTGGCTCCGGCAAGACCCCGGCGCAACCCGGCCCGACGCGGGCCTGGGGTGAAAAAAGACTGAACGGTCCTCCGGCACGCCGTCACTTACACGCTGTGGCGGCGTGTCCAACAGGATTTGGGCCGCTTCCGGCCCATCAGGCCCGACCTACATTCACGTCCGTAGGGGCATGGAAATAGTCGCTGTCCCGGGCGTATGCTTCCAGATCCTTGAGCAGAACCGCAAGACGCTCTTCGGCGGTGCTGATGGCGGCGCATTGCTCACAGCGGGGATCGCCGCAAGGCTGGCGGGTATAGAGCCAGTAGTGGACCGCTCCCGCCAGCAAGCCATCTGCAATCTCCCACAGATCAGCCTGGGGATCCACGTCGCTCAGACGGTTGGCCAACTCCACGGTCTGGCTGGCGGCGCTGTCGAACAGGTTGAGGGCTTCTGACATGGCAAAGTCCTGTGCCGGTGGATGGCCGCCAATGATACCACGGAAGCCCGACTCAGCAGACGGTCACCACCAGAGGCACTTCCAGTTCCTCAGGTGTCAGCCCACCATGCACGCCCTTCAGATCAAAGGGTTTTTCGGTAAGCATCTGGTCCGAAATGATCCACCCTGGATGCATCAGCAGGGCATAGTCTCCAATCCTGGCCGCCAGCTCAGGATGGGGTACACCCGGACCAAACCAGCCTTCTTCCAGCAGTTCTGCGCTGGGACGCAAGGTGCAGACCTGTCCCAGTTGCGCCTTGACCAGAGCCTGGAACCGTTCATGCCAGCCGTGGCGCACATAGGCCCAGGCCACCCGTGGCTCACCGCACAAGGGCAGCATCAGGCAATCGGCAATCTCCGGGTAGTCCGCCAGGAGGAGTTGATGGTTAACCGCCGTCATGCCGTGGTCGGCGGTGACAATCAGCAAGGTATCAGTACCCCGCAGTCGGGCAGCCAGCACACTCAGGGCATCATCAATCGTCTCCAGATGCCTGCGGGTCAGGGGGGCATCCGGGCCGTAGCGATGGCCCAAATGGTCCAGTTCCGACCAATAGGCATAGGTGTAGCTAATATCTGGACGCTTCTTGACCACCTCTTCCACCCGGTTCACCATGCTCTGCAGGGTGCGGAAGGGAAACAGCCGCGCCTGGCCCTTATGGGCCTTGTTGAACGGGGTATGGGCGATCCTGTTAGGGCTGACCAGAGCGCTGACCACTGGAATTCGGTTAAAGGTCACCTCATGCTTCAGCCAGTTCAGCACATCCAGATCAGCCACCTGGTCATACCCGCTCCCCCCGTAACGGGGTTTGCCGGGCAGGACCGCCATCACAGCCCCCAGTTCCCGAAAATGTATATGCCAGCCGGTCAGGCCGTGTTGGGCGGGCGCATCGCCGGTCAGGAAGGTGGTGACGCCGGTGGCGGTGGTGGTAGGAAATACCGCATGGATACCCGTGCGACGGTGGCCATTGAGGAAGGGGGCAGGCCTGGTTTGTAAAAATTGATCCCCCAGGCCATCCACCACCACCAGCACCACATGGCGATGGCGGGCCACCTCCTCCGGGGGCAGGGCCAGCAAGGGCTTGTGACAGGATGGAGTCCCCCCCAGACCGCTGATCAGGGATGTCATCAAATTGGCCAGGCAACGTCCCTGGTAATCGGGTATCTGCATTGACTGGTTCTCGTTTGGGTATCCTGGGATGATAAACAGAGGTCTGGATTCCGCCCAGTGCTATCATGGCGGCCACCGGTAAAACAAACAGCAAACAAGGAATACCACCATGCGCTTGTGCTGGTCCAATCTGCTGCTGATCGGCGTGGTTGTGGTCCTGGGTACCGCCAGCCTGCTGGCCAGCTGTGGTCAACGGGGCGATCTTTACCTGCCCGAAGAATCCCATCACGGGGTCACCCTCCTTGTTGCCCCGCAACGGTCATAGCTTCATGGATCATTTTAACTACCATCATGGCGTACTCCACGTTGAAGCGCTGAGTCTGGAAACACTGGCCCAGCGTCATGGCACGCCGCTTTATGTCTATTCCCGGGCCACCCTGGAACGCCACTGGCATGCCTTTGATCGCGCCCTGGGGGATCACCCCCATCTGGTGTGCTATGCGGTGAAGGCCAATTCCAGTCTGGCGGTGCTCAACCTGCTGGCCCGGCTCGGGTCCGGGTTCGACATCGTCTCCGTCGGCGAACTGGAGCGGGTGGTGCGGGCCGGCGGTGATCCGGGCAAGGTGGTCTTCTCCGGCGTGGGCAAGCGGACCGACGAGATGCGCCGCGCCCTGGAACTGGGCATCCGCTGCTTCAACGTGGAATCGGCGGCGGAACTGGAGCGCCTCAATGCCGAGGCCGGCGCCCTGGGGGTGACGGCGCCGGTGTCCCTGCGGGTCAATCCGGACGTGGATGCCCAGACCCATCCCTACATCTCCACCGGGCTGAAGGAAAACAAGTTCGGCGTGGACGTGACCGATGCCCTGGAGCTCTACCGGCGGGCCGCGGCACTGCCGCACCTGAATATCATCGGCATCGACTGCCACATCGGTTCCCAGCTCACCCGCCTGGAACCCTTCGTGGACGCCTTGCACCGGGTTTTGCATCTGGCCCGGACCCTGGAAGACGAAGGCATCCGCCTCCATCATCTGGATCTGGGGGGCGGGCTGGGCATCTGTTACCGGGACGAGCATCCGCCTCTGCCCGAGCAGTATGCCCAGGCCATGCTGGCGGTGTTGCAGGATACCCATTACGAGATTTTGGTGGAACCTGGCCGGGCCATTGCTGGCAATGCCGGAGTGCTGCTCACCCAGGTGGAATACCTCAAACCCACCCGCCACAAGCACTTTGCCATCGTGGACGCAGCCATGAACGATCTCATCCGGCCCGCCCTCTACAGCGCATGGATGGACATCGTGCCGGTGCGTCCCCGAGGGGGCGAGGGCATCCCCTATGACGTGGTGGGGCCGGTCTGCGAAACCGGGGATTTTTTGGGTAAGGCGCGCACTCTGGACCTGGCTGCCGGCGACCTGCTGGCGGTGCGATCCGCCGGGGCCTACGGTTTTACCATGAGCTCCAACTACAATACCCGTCCCCGGCCCGCGGAGGTGATGGTGGATGGGGACCGGGACTGGCTGATCCATCGCCGTCAGACCCTGGATGAACTGATGGCCGGGGAAACCCTGCTGCCCGGCTGATCCTCCATATCGAACACCAGAAGGAATCTCTCATGTCCCGTGAAATTATCGCCACCGACAAGGCTCCACAGGCCATCGGTACCTATTCCCAGGCTGTGAAGGTGGGGTCCACTGTCTACCTGTCCGGCCAGATCCCCCTGATCCCCGAAACCATGGACATGGTGGAAGGCCCTGTCGAAGCCCAGATTCGCCGGGTGTTCGACAATCTGCAGGCGGTGGCCGAAGCCGCCGGCGGCACCCTGGACGACGTGGTCAAGCTCAATGTCTTCCTCACCGACCTGACCCATTTCCCCACCGTGAATCAGGTCATGGCCGAATACTTCCACGAGCCCTATCCGGCCCGTGCCGCCATCGGCGTTGCCAGCCTGCCCAAAGATGCCCAGGTGGAGATGGACGGGATCATGGACCTGTCCTGACGGAATCCGGCGGCCCCTCCTCCTGGGGGGGAGGGGCCATCATGGCCAGGGACATGGCATCATCGGGAAAGGAATCAAGCGGATAGCGTCATGACCGAACCTGTCACCACTCTCAGGGGCATCGGCCCCAAGCAGGCGGCCCGGCTGGAAAAGCTGGGTATCCACACCCTGACCGACCTGCTGTTTCATCTCCCTCTGCGCTATCAGGACCGCACCCGGCTGCTGCCCATAGGTGGCCTGCGCCCCGGAGACGAGGCGGTGGTGGAAGGAGAGATTGCCCTGGCCGAGGTGCAGTCCCGCAGTCGGCGCATGTTGATCCTGCGCCTGGCCGATGGTACCGGCGCCCTCAATCTGCGGTTTTTCCATTTCTCCGCCGCCCAGCAACATAATCTGGTGCGCGGGGTGCGGCTGCGCTGCTTTGGGGAAGTGCGAGGGAGTCGGCAAGGTGGGCTGGAGATGATACACCCGGAATATCGGGCCATCCAGGACGATACCCTACCGGTGGAAGATTGCCTCACCCCTGTCTACCCCACCACGGAAGGGCTGCATCAGATCACCCTGCGCCGTCTCACCGACGAGGCCCTGGCTCATCTGGATCATCTGCCGGACTGGCTGCCGCCGGGGGTATTGGATAGCGCCGGACTGCCGGACCTGGAATCGGCCCTGCGCACTGTGCATCGGCCACCGCCGGATGTCTCCGTGGCGGCACTGCTGGCGGGCCGTCACCCCGCCCAGCGGCGTCTGGCCTTCGAGGAACTGGTGGCCCATCACCTGAGTCTGTACCGCCTGCGCACCCGCACCACCGCCCGGCCTGCTCCGGTGATACGGGTGGATGGTAATCTGCTCGGTCGTCTGCGCCGGTCCCTGCCGTTTGCCCTCACCAGTGCCCAGGACCGGGTGATCCGGGAGCTGGAACGGGACATGGCGCGGCCCAGTCCCATGCTGCGTCTGGTACAGGGGGACGTGGGTTCGGGCAAGACCCTGGTGGCGGTGGCTGCCTGTCTGCAGGCAGTAGAGGCCGGTCATCAGGCCGCAGTGATGGCCCCCACGGAGATTTTAGCGGAACAGCATCACCACAATTTTCGCGCCCTGCTGGGGCCATTGGACATTCCGGTGGCTTGGTTTTCCGGCAGGCAGGGGGTGCGCGCCCGCCGGGAGTCCCTGGCGGCGCTGGCCGAGGGTACCGCCCGGGTGGCGGTGGGCACCCATGCCCTGTTCCAGGACGAGGTGAGCTTCGAGGACCTGGCCCTGGTGATCGTGGACGAACAGCACCGATTCGGCGTGCACCAGCGCATGGCCCTGCGGGAGAAGGGCGCCCGGGATGGCCGTCTGCCCCATCAACTGATCATGACCGCCACCCCCATTCCCCGCACCCTGGCCATGACCGCCTACGCCGACCTGGACTATTCGGTCATCGACGAGTTGCCGCCGGGACGCACCCCGGTGAAGACGGTGGCGGTGAGTGATACCCGTCGGGGAGAGGTGGTGGAACGCATCCACCATGCCATCAGCCAGGGGCGGCAAGCCTACTGGGTCTGCACCCTGATCGAGGAATCCGAGGTTCTGCAGGCCCAGGCGGCAGAAGATACCCACGCCCTGTTGCAGGCGGCTCTGACCGGTGTCCGGGTGGGGCTGGTGCATGGGCGCATGAAACCTCGGGAAAAAGAGGCAATGATGGCCGCTTTCAAGGCCGGTGAGCTGCAGTTGCTGGTGGCCACCACGGTGATCGAGGTGGGAGTGGACGTGCCCAATGCCTCTCTCATGATCATCGAGAACGCGGAACGTCTGGGGCTGGCCCAGCTACATCAGCTGCGGGGCCGGGTGGGGCGGGGCACGGCGGAGAGCGCCTGTGTGCTGCTCTATCATCCTCCCCTTTCTTACACCGCCCAGCGTCGCCTGGAGGCCCTGCGGGCCAGCACCGACGGCTTTGAGATTGCCCGCATTGACCTGGAGTTGCGGGGGCCGGGGGAGGTGCTGGGCACCCGGCAGACGGGGATGATGCAGTTTCGCATTGCCGAGATCACCCGGGATCAGGACCTGCTGGAAACGGTAAAAGCGGCGGCGACCCGGCTGATGCGGGAGCACCCGGACCACGTGGAGCCGCTGATCCGGCGCTGGCTCAGTGGATCGGAGGAATATGGTCGCGTGGGTTGATATCATCAACGCCAGATTCATAAAAATGTCATCCATATGGGCGTTAATGGCGGTATTTTTTGACCATTGGGTTTCTCGCGCAAAATGATGAAAAAAAGCCTGGCAATCCAGCCCGCGGCCCGTGTGGTGCGTGATCTGGCCCGAAACTATCTCGATCAGGCGGCTCAGGCCGCCCATCGGCTGTCAGACCCGCAGGATACGGAGGCCCTGCATGATTTTCGGGTCGCCCTGCGGCGCTTGCGCAGCCTGCTGGCCGCCCACAAGACCTTCGTCAAGACCTGGCTGCCGAAAAAACTGCGCCGCCGGGTGAAGGAACTGGCCGCCGGGACGGGCCTGGCCCGGGACACGGAAGTACAGATTGCCTGGATGAAACAGCAGCATGGCCAGGTGAAATCCCACCAGCGGCCCGGCTATCAGTGGATGATGGCCCGCCTGGAACAGCGGTTGCAGGAAGAGTACCAAGACCTGCATGAAACCCTGCCCGATGCCTTCCGGCGTCTGAACAAGCGCATCCAGGGACGACTGGATCTGATTCGGGATGATGACAGCCCCCCCTTTGGCACCGTCACTGCCGCCCGGCTGCTGGCGTCCGCGGAGGATTTCCGCCGCCAGCTACAGCGGGTGGTCGGGGATGACGGTGCAGCGGACGAGGCCGTGCATCAGGCCCGTATTGCGGGCAAGCGCCTGCGCTACCTGCTGGAACCGGTGGCGGCAGAACTGGAGGAAGGCAAGGCCCTGGTCCGCGAACTCAAGGATATGCAGAACCTGATGGGGGAAATCCATGATATCCAGGTCTTTGCCCAGGAGTTGGGCGAAGCCTCCGAGGAGGCCGGGGCCGAGCGGCTGCGGCGTCTGATCGACCTTTCCCTCACCTTGAACCCGGATCACCCTGATCTGGAGTCCGCCCGCCGCCAGGATGAGCGGGCCGGACTCATGAGCCTGGCCCGGGAACTGCATGATCGCCATGAGCACCTGATGTCCCGGTTGAAGGCAAAGCTTCTGGAAGGCGAGGGGGACAGTTTTCTGGAACATCTGGCCACCGGCGTGGCCCGATTGCAGCAGGTGGGTACCGACCCGGCCTGATTCTGCAGCCATGGGGTGATATTGGTCATGGATTTTATGTCTTTGCAGAAAGATAATCTCTAGGTGCTCAAACAATCTCCTGTACTGTCCAGTACCTCTACCATCACTATCCACAAGGCCGATGCCCAAGCGCGGGGAGGTGCTTGGGCCGGGCATCATGGTGAATCGCGGCATGGGCCGGCGGTTTACGACAACGCAGAGATTGCCCTCAATCTCAGGCAGGTGATGGCCCTCAATACCCGTCAGCTGCGGGTTCGCCGTGTGCGGGTGCTCGGATATGGCGTGTCGGCCACCGCGTTGACTTATCTGGCGTTCTGTTTTTTCACCGGCCTGTTTCTCCCTCCAGTCATCATGGCAATGCTGATGGTGCTGGTCCTGGGTGGATTTGTCCTGGGTTGCGTTGGTTTCATCCGGATAAAGCGGCTCATCGCCAAGCGGCATATGATCGTCAGGAAACTCTATGCCCAAAGACTACGGATCGAGGGGCGCAGCGTGGTGACCAACGACCCCCATCCGACCATGCTGGCCATGTGCTGCCGATCTTCTTGTCGGCGATCATGTTTTCTTTCTTTACATTCTGCTTCGTCGCCGACTTGCTTCTCCTTCAACTCGGCTTCTCCTTCCGATCATGGTGACAGTCATGTTGGTGATGACCAACACCCCGCACCCGATCACCTTGACGTTGTACCCCCCATTCTGAGGTGAACTGAGCAGGCTGCTGTATTCGAGCCGCTCAGCCGTGGGCCGGGCATCCCCATTTTAATCAATGACTGACAAAATCCTTCTTATCACCTTGTTCGCAGGACTTGCCAGCCTTGCCGTGGCGCTGGTTCTGCCCATGGACGCGACGGCGCAACTCGTTATCATCATACCTTTGCTGGTGCTGCTCAGCTATGCACGGGTCGAAGCAGATGCAAAGGACAGCACTGACATATTCCGCGTGCTGGTACTGGTGGTGGGTGGGTTCATCACCCTGCGGTACCTGAGTTGGCGGGCAGGATATACCTTGTACGGCAGCGATCTGTTCAGCCTGATTGCTGTGTGCCTGTTGTTTGGTGCCGAGGTGTACTCCGCGTGCATCCATTTTCTGGGTGGGTTCATCAACGTGTCCCGCATCAGCCGACCATTGCTGAGTGTGGACGATCTGCCATCGGGAACCCAACTGCCGACCGTGGACGTGATGATTCCGTCCTACAACGAAGATCCCGAACTGCTTGAGGTGACACTGCGTGCCGCCCGGCAGATGCGTTACCCGGCTGACCGCTTCACCATCTATCTGCTGGATGACGGCGGTACCGATCAGCGTATCGCACATGGCGATCCGGCCATCGCCAACGCGGCCAGGCAGCGTCGTGCCGATCTCCAGGCCCTGTGTACACGCCTGGGGGTGACTTATCTGACCCGGCCCCGCAACGAGCGCGCCAAAGCCGGCAACCTCAATCATGCCCTTGGCCATACCCAGGGTGATCTTGTCGTTGTTCTCGATGCTGACCATGTGCCCACGGTCGAGTTTCTCGACCGCACGGTACCGTGGTTCGTGCGCCATGATGACGTGTTCCTGGTGCAGACACCGCATTTCATGGTCAATCCGGACCCTATCGACCGCAACATGTTGCAGGGTTTCTCCCGCATGCCGTCGGAGAACGACATGTTCTACCGCGACATTCAGCGCGGACTCGACTTCTGGGGGGCATCGTTCTTTTGCGGCTCGGCTGCGGTGCTGCGTCGCAAGCATCTGGAAGAAGTCGGCGGACTATGTGGCGATACCATCACCGAGGATGCAGAAACCGCATTCGAACTCCACAGCAGAGGCTATCGTTCGATCTACATCGACCGTCCGATGGTGGCCGGTCTGGCGCCGGAAACCTTTAGTGCCTTCATCACCCAGCGCATGCGTTGGGCCCAAGGCATGGTACAGATCCTGGTGCTCAAACGCCCGTTCATGTCGCCTGGTCTGACCTTGCCTCAGCGGCTGGGTTATCTCAGCTCGATTATGTTCTGGCTGTTCCCGTTTTCCCGCACCATCTTTCTGGTTGCACCACTGGCCTATCTGATTTTTGGCATGGATATCTATAACGCATCCATCATGCAGATCCTCGCCTACACCGTGCCCCATGTCATTGCCACCTATATCATTGCCGACATGTTGTATGGCCGCAAGCGCTGGCCGCTGGTGTCGGAGTTGTACGAGGTCATGCAATGTCTGTTCTCTTTGGTGGCGATCTTCAAAGTACTGCTTAATCCGCGCAAACCCGCTTTCATGGTGACGCCCAAAGGTGAAACCCTGGACGAAGAAACGATCTCGCCGCTGGCATGGCCGTTCTATGTGCTGTTCGTACTGACCCTGGTCGGCTTTGCATTTGGTATCTACCGCCTCACGGCTTATCCACTGACCCGAGACATGACCATCGTTGTACTGCTGTGGAACACATTCAACTTTGTGACGCTGCTTGGCGCCATTGGCGCGCTGCTGGAGCGTCGCCAGCGCCGTGGATCACCGCGCATGCCATCACAGGAAATAGGGATGATTGAAGGGGCAGGTGGGTCACCGGTGCCCTGCGACATCATGGATCTGTCTGCCACCGGGGCGCGGCTCAAGCCTGTCCCTGATGCCACCAACGGGCTTGATCCCGGCGAGAAACTGGTGCTCAGTACCTACTCCCAACCACTCAACCGGCGTGTCTCACTGCCCGTCCGTATTTGCAGCCGATCTGAAAGCCATGGCGTGGAACTGGGTGTGAAGTTTGAAGGTATGAGTCCGCAGCAGACCGACGATGCGGTGGCTCTTTCCTACGGCGATACTGCACGCTGGTTATATTTTCAGGAACGCCGATCACGCCCAGTCAGCTTTTTTCAGGGGCTGACAATGATGCTGTCCCTGATCTGGCGGCCCTTCTTCCTGCACTTGCGGGCGATGATGCGGCGACGCTCGGCGCCCTTGGCATCCGACAGGGGGCGCCTGTGACATTCTGCGCACCGCACAGTCAACTTATTCTGCCGACTCTTGGGTAATTGACCATGAAACCGTTATTTACTCAGCTCCGCGCCCGCCTGATCTGTTGTCTGGCGCTGCTGATCTTTCTGACTGGGCCTGTCCAGGCTCAAAGCCTTGAGCGTGATTCGATGCGCCTGTCTTCGTTCACCCCACAGGCCGGTCCAGTCCGGCTGACCGATGTGGCCTCGGCGGTCGATTTGTTTATTCCGGTGTCCGGTCGGGTGACGATGACTGATGCGCGTATCGAGTTGCGATTTGTGCATTCCATCGCGCTTCTGGCAGAACGCTCGTTTTTGCTGGTGCGCATGAATGACATCACCATCGCCCAGATTCCCATCGACCCGTTACAGCCGCAGGCTACCGCGCGCTTTATGATTCCAGATGATCTGTGGCAGTCTGGTTTTAATCATCTGTCAATCGGCGTCATCCAGCACTATACCGACCGATGTGAAGACAGCCTTGCCCCGGAGTTGTGGACCGAATTGGACCTGCACCAGTCGCAACTGGAATTCTCCTTGACCCCAAAGGATGGGGTACTGACTTTGAGCCACCTCGATCATCTATTTGGCCCAGGTATCGGTGCCTTCGGGCGGGTGACGCTGCTGTCAGCCGGCACCGATGATGCGATGCGCGGTATGGTCCTGCCGCTGGTGGCCCAATCCCTCGCCCTGCGGCGGCGTTTTATGCCGCTACTGATTGATCATGTTGAATGGAATGACCCGGCCAAGCGGGATGACATCCCCGGACCACTGGTTCTTGTGGCCACGGCGGCCCATCTTGAGGACTTGCTGGGTCAGGAAGCCCCGGCGGTGAAAGGGCCAACCCTGAACATCTCACGCACCCCTGTGGTGACCGACGAGAACGATCAGGTGATCATGCCATCCCGTGTGCAACTTATCGTCTCGGGGCGTACCGCGGATGAGGTATTGGAAGCTGCCCGCGTGCTGTCGATCATGGATGACGCCCTCAACCCTGTGCCCACCCTGACCGTGGTTGGGCGCCACCAGACGCCCGCGCATTTGGCGCCGCTGGCGCGCCTGGTGCTGCACCCAGAGCAGACCTATCGTTTCGCGGACCTGGGTCTGCCCACCCAGAGTCTGCGTGGATTCGGCGCCCATGGTGCGGGCCTGGAGGTGCGACTGCCCGGCGACTTTTATACCCATGACTCGGCCCAGGTGGAATTGCTGCTCGATCTAAGCTATGGCGCCGGTATGGGTCCGGGTTCCGTTATCAATATTTTCCTCAATGGTGACTTTGTTCACGGACGTCTGCTCGACGAGGGCCATGGCGCGATGTTCCGTCGTTATCGGATCGTGCTGCCGGCGCGTCGCTTCATGCCAGGCAATAACCGGATTGATTTTGAATTCATGCTGCGCCCCGAGGTGGTCGGAGGTGAATGCGCCGGTGTCGATGGACGCCATCTGATGGCGCAGCTCATGGGATCATCCACCATTCAGCTGCCCAACTTCGGCAGCGCCTCGTCGCAACCCAATCTTGGACTGTTCGGTAACACGGGGTTTCCGTTCAACAGCGAGCAGGGAGCCGCCCGGTTTGACCTGTTGGTTGCCCACCAGGCGCAGTTCGGCCCGGCTTTGACCTTGCTGGGGCGTATCACTCAGGTGGCTGGGGCCGTCCATGACGGCTGGCATTTGCACGGCAACCTGGAGGCACTTCCCAAGAGCAGCCGCAGTATTGTCGTCGCGCCCACCTCGGCGTTGCCCGAACCCTTGTTTGAAGGCTGGTCGGTCGCCTTCGGTCGCGTCACACGCTGGCCTTACGCCGCCATCAACGATGTACGCAGCACCACCCAGCCTCCCGGCGGCGGGTTCGCCGCCTGGCTGGTGAACAGCCTGGGCCTGCGACCGGTGCCGGAGTACGGGGGAGCGTTCGACGATATGTTGCGCGGCAATGTGTCACAGGTATCCGGTCTTGGCCCGATGGGTGGACTCAGCCTGATGTCCAACCCGCTGCAGGGCGCCAGTGGTGCGGTGCTGGTGGTCACTGCCGAGGATGAAGCACGCCTCACGGCACGGATTGACACTCTGATCCAGCCACAGGTGTGGTCGCAACTCCATGGTGGTCTGATGCTTTGGCAGGATATGGACACCCCGGTGGTGAGTGCCCAGGTGGTGGATCGTTTCGAGATAGGCGATAGTTCGGACTGGCTGCTGCTTCGCCTGTGGCTGTCCAACAACCCCTGGTACTGGCTGGTGTTGGTGGTGGTGGGTGCGCTGCTGGTGGTGGTATCGGCCAGCTGGCTGCTGCTGCGACGTCGCCGTAGCCTCGAAATGCAAGACTGAGGTGGCGCAGGTCAACTGCAATACCGCAGCCGCTATCCCTCCCCGCCCTGAAGGACGGGGTTTCTCGCGGAGGCACTGATGAATCCAAGGCGACGACTATTCGTACTGGTGCTGGCAACATTGATCATAATCGCCGGTTGCGACCCGCGGGGTGAGCCACCAGACCCTGATGTTGAGCATTTAAATGCCGGGGCACCCTTCCAGACCCTCTGGCACCATTACAAGGCGCGCTTCGTCCGTGATGGGCGGGTACTTGATGTGGATAACGACGGTATCAGCCACAGCGAAGGACAGGGGTACGGCATGTTGCTGGCGGTGGCGGCGGATGATCGGGAAACTTTCGATGCCCTCAAAGCCTGGACCTTCAAGCATCTGTTGCGTGCCGACGGCCTGCTTGCCTGGCGCTTTGGCAAGTGCCCGGACGAGGCCGAGAGTGCGCAGATCGCCAAGGTGATGGAACGGACACCGGTGATCGAGGGCGGGGAATGTGTGAACGATCCAAACAACGCCAGCGATGGCGAGATCCTGGTGGCCTGGGCACTGCTTCGCGCCGCCCAACGCTGGAACGAGCCGGCCTATCTGGCGCTTGCCGATGCTCTGGCAAAGGCCACCGTCACTCACTCGCTGGTGGATTGGCATGGCCGGACCCTGTTACTGCCTGGCGTGGAGGGCTTTGTACACGATGGGGGCGGCGATACCCCTGCCCGGCTGGTGGTCAACCTGTCCTACTGGGTGTTTCCGGCCCTCGACATGCTGGCAGAACATTTTCCGGAACAACCCTGGGCGGCACTGGCCGCAGATGGGCAGACCTTGATACGTGAAGCCCGCTTTGGCACCCATGACCTGCCACCAGACTGGCTCGATCTTGATCTGAATTCGGGCACATGGATTGGACCAGCCACAGGTTTTGATCCAGTCTATGGGTTTAATGCGGTGCGTATCCCCCTGCATCTGGTGTGGGGTCAGGTCCGCTGGCAGAGCGACGATCTGGCGCCCTTCATGGCCTGGTGGGACGCACGCGAGGACGGGCGTTTTTCCGCTTGGGTGGACCTCGAAACCGGTACAGAAGCGGATTACGATGCATCGGCCGGGGTACATGCGATCGCCCTCGTCACCCGCGCCCTCGACGCAGGGGTGTCGGTTGGTGCCGAGCAATGGCCCGATTTCTCCGACCATGACGGTTATTTCTCATGGAGTCTTGCGCTACTCGCACGGGTCGCCGCGCAGGAGGCGTCGAGGTGAGCAGCCCCTCGTCCCTGGTGTCTCGTCCGCGGCTAATGGCCTGTGCATTCGCCGTGGCCTTGTCCATCGGTACGACTGATGCCGGGGCGCAGGTGGATGTCGAGCGCAAGCCGGCGCGTATCGAACCGCCTGCGGTGATCAATGGCATCGACCAGGTCCAGGGACTGCCGGCAACGGTTGGTCCGGATAAGCGCAGCCTGTGGTATCACCTGCAACGGGGCAACATCCAGATGGTGACGCTGGAGCTCCAACGGTTGCAGGCGACCCATCCGGACTGGTCGCCGCAAGGCGATCTGGCCCGCGCCATCGAAGACGCCATGGGGGCCGCCGAACTGCCGGGACAGACACCAGCCGATGGGCTGCTTGATCCATGTGACGATCCGGCTGCCGCGTGGCGTGATGCCCGTGGTTCCCGCGCTGTGCTGATCACCATGCTGGTGCGCTGCAATGATATGGGCGTGGCGCAAGGCACACTGGCCGAACTGCTGCGTGGCCGATCCCTGGCGGCTCAACTCGCTCAGGTCGAGGAACTGGCAAGTCGCCGATTGAGTCGGGCGGGGCGTTCGGTGGTGATGGAACGTCGCTACCACCTGCGTCTTGAGGCGCTGGACAACCCCGACATCGGGCTTAGTCCAAAACAGCTTGAGGATTTGCACAGGGAAGCCGAACATCGACAGGATGGTGCCGCAGCCCTGCTCTTCGGGTGGCAAGCGCTGGACCGGGGCATGGCCGACGAGGCGCTCACCTGGTTTGAGCGCGCCCGCCATTGGGGACAGATTCAATCCGCCCGCGAGGGGCTGGCACTGGCACAAGAACAACGTGCCCGAGCGCTGATTCTCGACGCAGGCGACCTGCCTGCAGGTATGGAAGCCATTCGCGCCAGCCAGTGGGCTGGCGGAGCACCTGCCGAGGCGATTGGGTGGGCGCTGCTGGAAAGTGGGCGCTGGGCAGAGGCCGATGAAGTGTTTGCCCTGGTGGCCGATGCCGAGGTGGCCCGCTATGGTCGTGGATTGAGTTGGCAGGCCGCCGGCAAGTTCGAGCGCGCCAAGGCCCTTGTCTGCGACGCCGGTCTGTCAGCGCGCCTGGATGCCCTGTGCGACGATTTGCGGGTGAGCGTATTTTATCGCGCCTGGGAAGCCCACGACATCGATGCCACGATGGCACTCGGGCGGGTCATCGAGCAGCGTGGGCCAATATCACCGGACGTGAGCGAAATCATGGCCTGGGCGCTGCTTGAGGTGGGTGACTACGACCAGGCTGCGGCCCGTTTCCAGTCCCTTGTGGGTTCGGCCATGCATACCGGACTGGAACCTGGTGTGGTGCGCAGTTTCGAGCGTGCAGGCCGGCAGCGGGAGCTGGATCAACTGGCTGAATCATCGCCGTCCCTGGCTCAATATTTACGCGAACAACGAGCCACACGGGCATTTGCACGCGGACAGTATGGTCTGTACCAGACCTTATCCGAACCTGAGCAGACAGACAGTCGCCAATGGACCCTGAGTACCGGGTTGGATGCCTCGGGGAGTCGCGGCACGCATGGACTGGACCACGCCGGAATGGGGCGCACCCATGTCGGCCTGAGTTCGGTGCGTGACGGATTGCAGGTGGACCTGGGGATGCGCCGTTCCCGTTTTGATGGGGGTAAGCCGACGTCCGATGCGGCGTTGGGGTTTCGCGGGCAGGACGGGGGCAACGATGCCTTCAGCCCCCATCGCACGGCGAACATCGACGAGTGGCTGCTGCGGCTGCGGCGCGAGCAGCTTGATTACACATTGGAGGCCGAGATCGGCAGCGGCCCCCGTGGCGGGGCGGTGGATGGCCGTCCAACCTTTGGTGCGTCGGCCACTTGGTTCACCGAGTCAACCACCACCCGGATTGCCCTCATCGGCGAGGCACGCCAGGACAGCCTGCTGGCCTTTGCCGGGCAGCGGGACCCGGTCTCCGGCAGACACTGGGGCGCAGTGCAGGAGACCCGGATTGAGCTTAATCCCTACGTGGCCACCGGCGAACATCAGGGGGTATCGTTCAACATCGAGCACGGCTGGCTTGATGGCAGGCACGTTCCCTCGAATCAACGCTCGGCCATGCGAATCGACTACAGCCACGATCTACGGCCAGAAGACGGGGGGTATCATCTGCGTACCGGCCCGTTCGTCTCCTGGACCCGCTATCAACATAACCTGAATCACCACACCTTTGGCCACGGGGGCTATTATAGCCCGGAACGTGATGTACGGATCGGGTTGCAATTCGACGCCCTCACTGGCAACAACCGCAATTGGCTTGCCCAACTGCGGGGCGCAGCCGCCTGGGGCAATGTACGAGAGGCGGCGGCGCCACGCTTTCCTGGTCAGCATTTAACTGGTGAGGACTATGCTCAGTCCCGCACCACCGGGGTGGGCGGCGATGCCGAATTCCGCGCTGCATGGCGGGTGTCACCCCATCTTGTTGTCAACATCAATGCCGGGGTGGCCAGTGCACCTCGCTTTGACCACTGGTGGGTTGGTGCCGGGCTGCAGATGCCGCTGAAAACCCGACATCGACTACGCCCGGACGATCTCTATGGCGTGTTTGATCGGCGCTGATGGGGCACGAATCCATCCAGACATCGGGTTCCATTTCCTTGTGGAGGTTGCATGATCTACCAACTGGTCTATATCAGCGAATATACAGGCACCGATTCAAAAAAGGATTTACAGGACATTCTGACGCAATCACGGCGCTTGAATCCGCAATCAGGAATCACCGGCATGCTGCTGTTCATCCAGGACAGCTTTATCCAGGTGCTTGAAGGTGAGCGGGAGCATGTTCAGCAGACCTACGCACGTATCGCCAAGGATCCACGGCATGGTCGGCTTGACATGCTGCTGGAACATGATGTTCCAAAGCGATTATTTCCCGACTGGAGCATGGCCTGGATGCCGGTGACCGAATCTGAGTTGTGTACCCTGGCACATATTGACCAGTGCGACTTTGAAACCTTGTCCAGGCTGGACAGCAACATCATCGGCTCAATGTTGCTGACGTTTGCCGAAACCCAAAGCGAGATCGCCCGTTCGTCAAAAGAGGCGTAACCCGGCAGGATCTCGTGGCGACTCGATACCTGGTTCCAGAACGCTTGCCCGTCCCTGGCGTCCACCATGGCCGTTGAAGGCACAGGGCCGGCCCATGGCTGTCCTCCCCAGGGACGGGAACGATAGACGACCCGGATCAACGGAAATCTTGCACTGGCATGAAAATCCTCCCGATGTCTATGCTATCTTCGATAACGGGCTTGGCCGTCTGGGACATGGCAGTCTCTCGGGGTAGCCCGAAAGATCCAAAACCGTCAAGACATTATTCCAAAGGCAACCCAACGATGGTTGCTCAAAATCCCAGGAGGCGTGTTGCCATGCTAAGACGTTATTTCCGCTGGGCGGGTGTTGCCGCCCTGAGCTGTATGTTGCTGACCGCGGGAGCGGTATCGGCACAGGATCGGACCGGGTGGCCAAGCTCGGTCAACATCGGTACGGCATCCCAGGGGGGGACCTACTTCATCTACGGCGCCGGCTGGGGCGGTCTGATCCAGGAAATGGTGGGGGTGAATGCTTCCGCCGAGGTGACCGGGGGACCTACCCAGAACATGGTGCTGGTGCATCAGGGCCGACTGGAATTCGGCATGACCACCATGGGACCGGCCCGTGAGGGTTGGGACGGTCAACTGCAGGTGGCCCGTGGCCTGCAAACCCGTGATGTCCGCGCCCTCTTCCCCATGTATCAGACCCCCCTGCAGGTGGTGGCACTGCGCCGCTCCGGTATCAACAGCATCGCTGATCTGGACGGCAAGCGCGTTGGCGTAGGCCCTCGCGGCGGTACCGCCAGTGTCTTCTGGCCTCGCTTTTTTGATGACCTGGGCCTGAACGTGCGGGTCCGCTACGGCGGCGCCGCCGACCAGGTGGGTCAGGTGCAGGACGGCATGCTGGATGCCTTCGCCTTCGCCGCCGGCGTACCCATCTCCGCCTTCAGCCAGATCGAAGCCCAGCAGCCGGTGAACATCTTCTCCCTCAACGAAGAAGAAATTGCCAAGGTCACCCAGAACCATCCGGTGAGCCGCTTCGTCATCCCCGGCGGTACCTATCGCACCGTGGCTGAAGACCAGCCCACCGTAGCCCTGTGGAACTTCGCCATTGCCAACAAGAACATGTCGGAGTCCTTTGTCTACGAGATCATGAAGGCAGTGCTGGATAACAATGATCGCATGATGTCCATTCACCGCTCCGCCGAGGAAACCCTGGTCGAGAATATGGTCCACAACACCTTCATGTGGTTCCATCCAGGCGCAGTGCGCTACTACAGGGAGCGGGGCATCGAGGTGCCCGAGCACCTGATTCCGCCCGAGTACAAGGACTGATCGAGAACCCCGGACAGGTTCGATGCCCTGGGCTGCGCTGAACGCGGCCCAGGGTATTTTGTCCGGAACACCGGCTGATTCAACCTGCTGTACGTTCAGAAGATCCTCCCATGACGAGCTCCGAAAAATCGGGCCCCATTGATGCCGCGTCCCTTGCCGATGCCGAAGAAGGCATGTCATCACAGCGGAACCTCACCCGCTGGCAAAAGGTGCTGCTGTTCTTCCTCGGCCTGACCTATACCAGTTTCCACCTCCTGGTCCTCAACGTCATTCCCATGGAAACCTGGGCTTTCCGCATCGTCCACGTGGCGGGCGCCCTGGTGATCGGTTTTGCCATCGTGGCCGCCTGTGTACCACCGACGGACCCGCGAAAACGACGATGGATGCTGGAACTGTTACCCATGGTATTGACCGTGGGGCTGGCCCTCTATGCCCTGGCCACCATGGCCATTGCCCTGTATATGAAATTACGTCTGGGCTATGACGCCTACAGTCTGCCTGAATGGATATTCCAGACTTTCAGTTGGGCGCTACTGGCCAGCGTGGTGCTGGGCATCGTCTTTGCCTGGCTGTTCAAGCCCCGTTCCGACCGCATCGGCTGGTATGACTGGTCCCTGATGGCGGCCAGCATCTCGGTCTGCGGCTACCTGTTGTCCAACCTGGACGTGCTGCAGTTCCGCATGGGGGTGATCCCGGAGCAAACCGATTTCTGGGTGGCCACCGCCGGTATCCTGCTGATCCTGGAGCTGACCCGGCGGGTGGCGGGCATGGCCCTGGTGGTGATCGCCGGCATTTTCATTCTTTACGGCTTCGTCGGCCCCTGGTTGCCGGGCGTGCTGGAGCACAGCGGCTATGATGCCGATCGCTTTATCACCTACATCTACACGGACAACGGTATCCTCGGTCCCACCACGGCGGTGTCTTCCACCTACATCGTGCTGTTCATCGCCTTTGCCGCCTTCCTGCAGGCTTCCAAGGTGGGGGACTACTTCGTCAACTTCGCCTTTGCCGCCGCCGGGCGCGCCCGTGGCGGTCCGGCCAAGGTGGCGGTGTTTGCCAGCGGCCTGATGGGCATGATCAACGGTACCTCCGCGGGTAACGTGGTGGCCACCGGCTCCCTGACCATCCCCCTCATGAAGCGGGTGGGGTACAAGCCCCGCAGCGCCGGCGCCATCGAGGCGGCGGCGTCCACCGGGGGCCAGATCATGCCTCCGGTGATGGGGGCGGGTGCCTTCATCATGGCGGAGGTGACGGGGATTCCCTATACCGACCTGATCATTGCCGCCTTGATCCCGGCCCTGCTGTACTTTGCCTCCGTCTACTTCATGGTGGACATGGAGGCGGCCAAGACCGGCATGAAGGGGCTGCCCTCCAAGGAGCTGCCCCAGATCGGCAAGCTGCTGCGTCAGGTCTATCTGTTCGCCCCCATCATCATCCTCATCGGCGCCCTGTTCATGGGGTACTCGGTCATTCGCGCCGGTACGGTGGCCCTGATGAGTGCCGTGGTGGTGAGCTGGCTGACGCCGTTCCGTCTCGGGCTGTTCGGGTCTGCTCGCGCCCTGGAGCTGGCGGCACGCATGTCCATCCAGCTGATCGCCGTCTGTGCCTGTGCCGGGATCATCGTGGGTGTGATCGGCCTGACCGGGGTGGGTCTGCGCTTCTCCTCCCTGCTGCTGGGCGTGGCGGAGAACAGCCAGCTGTTGGCCCTGCTGTTTGCCATGTGCATCTCCGTGCTGCTGGGCATGGGCATGCCCACCACGGCGGCCTATGCGGTGGCGGCCTCGGTAGTGGCGCCGGGTCTGATCCAGATGGGCGTGGCCCCGCTGGTGGCCCATTTCTTCGTGTTCTACTTTGCGGTGATCTCCGCCATCACCCCGCCGGTGGCCCTGGCGGCCTATGCGGGGGCGGCGATTGCCGGGTCTGAACCCATGCGCACCTCGGTGACCGCCTTCAAGATCGGTCTGGCGGCATTCATCGTGCCATTCATCTTCTTCTATCACCCGGCCCTGCTGATGGAAGGTGAGTGGACCGAGATCGCCCAGAGCTTTGCCACTGCCATGATCGGCGTCTTCATGCTGGCGGCGGCGGCTCAGGGCTGGTTCTTTGGTCTGGCGGGACGGGTCGTCCGCGTATTGCTGTTTGTCGGTGCGCTGATGGCCATCTCCGGGGATCTGATCACCGATCTGGTGGGTCTGGGTCTGGCGGTGGTCCTGTTCCTGTGGCAACGAAAAGTGACCCGAGGCAAACCCCAACCTGACCCTGTGACGAGCGATACCTGAGTCCATCTTCGGTTGGCCGGTTCTCCTGGCGGGAGCCGGCCCCATGGGGTCCTGGCGGGAGCCGGCCCCATGGGGATCGGAAACAGCAACAACGGATAGCAGGTACCAGACGATGGATAATACCTATTGGGTGGTCATGTCCGGTGTGCCACTGGACGGTGTTGACAGGGCCACGGCCCTGGCGGCTCTGGCGGCGTTGTTTCAGGTGCCGGAGGCGCGGGTGGAGGGGATGCTGGCAGGCAAGCCGGTGGTGGTGAAAAAGGGTATGGATCAAGCCACCGCTCAGCGGTATCTGGCGCGACTGCAGCAAGCCGGTGTTGCCGCCAAAATGGTAGTGGACACACCAGACCTTCCCCAGGCTTCAGGCAACAGGGCGGATGCCGCTCCCGGAACGGAACAAGCATCGGGCCTGGGCCTGGCCCCCCTGGGTAGCCGTCTGAGTGACCGGCCACCGCCTCCCGATCTGCAGGTGGATCTATCGGGCCTGACCCTGGACCCCCCAGGGGTGGTGCTTGTGGAACCGCGCCAGATACCACCGCCGCCGATAGATACCAGTGCTCTGACTTTGGCCCCCCGGCCAGATCTGGCTGAAGAATCATTTTCCTGACTAAAAATATCAACTATGATGGTACGGAACCCATGCCGAGCAGACCGTCATGTTCTCTTTTCTGCGCAAGACTGCCATGCCCACCCCGGATCAGGCCCTGCCGGGCCGTTCGGAAGCCATGCCAGTACCTGAGCGTCATTATGTACTGAACACGCCACTCAAGCCCCCCTTTCCCGAACACGTGGAGACGGCCCTGTTCGGTATGGGGTGTTTTTGGGGTGCCGAGCGTCGATTCTGGACCCTGGCAGGCGTTCATACCACTGCGGTAGGCTATGCCGCTGGATTGACTCCTAACCCCACCTATCGGGAAGTCTGCACTGGCATGACCGGCCACAATGAAGTGGTTCAGGTGGTTTTTGATCCTGCCGTGATTCGTTATATCGATCTGCTCAAGGTATTCTGGGAGTCCCATGATCCCACCCAGGGGATGGGTCAGGGTAACGATATAGGTACCCAGTACCGCTCGGGCATCTACGTCCACGGAGAGGCGCAGGCAACCTGGGCAACACAGTCTTGTGCTGTATTTCAGGCGGCCCTCAAGGCCCGGAATCTGGGCACCATCACCACCGAAATTCTGCCGGCGCCCCATTTTTATTTTGCAGAAGCCGATCATCAGCAGTATCTGGCAAAGCATCCTGGTGGCTACTGCGGACTGGGGGGCACGGGTGTGGACTGTCCTGATCTGGCGCAGATTGCTCCGTCGGCATAGCGCCTGACAATCATCCTGGGCAAGATACGCCCTGGGTTGCACCTGACCATGCCCCCGCCTAAGCTGAAAGGCCACGCACCGACGGAGGGAGGGCGCCTGTGACCCGTACATCCCAGAATCAACCCGTGATTTTTGGCGAAGTCTTGTTCGATGCCTTTGAGGATCATTCCATCCTGGGGGGTGCCCCCTTCAATGTGGCCTGGAATCTCAAGGGACTGGGAATTGATCCGGTGTTTGTCGGTGCCGTAGGGGATGATGAGTTGGGTCGCCGCGTCATACAGGCCCTGAATCATTGGGGCATGCGTCAGGAAGGGCTGCAAACGGCCACCGGTCGTACCACCGGTCAGGTGAAAGTGGTCCTCAAGGACGGCGAACCCCGCTACGATATCCTCCCTGATCAAGCCTATGACCACATCGACACGGCCCCGGCCCTGGCGGCAGCCCCCGTGGAGGCCGGAGTGCTCTACCACGGCAGTCTGGCCCTGCGCGATCCTGTTTCCCGGCGGACCCTGGAAGCACTGCGGGAGCAGTTGTCGGCTCCGGTGTTCATGGACGTGAACCTGCGCGCCCCATGGTGGGATCGTGACACCGTGCAGGGGTGGATGGCCCATGCCCACTGGGTCAAGCTCAACCAGGATGAACTGACGGCACTGTCCCCGGCACCCGATGAGCCGGATCTGCTGGTGCAGGCCCGTCTTACCCTGGAACGGTACGGGTTGTCGGCGGTGATCGTCACCCGGGCGTCGGAGGGGGCGATGGTGCTCACCCGCGAGGGTGAGCTTCACCAGCGACCAGCCCCGCCGGTGACGGGGCTGGTGGACACCGTGGGGGCCGGAGACGCCTTCAGTGCCGTCACCCTGACCGGCATCCTGCAGGGCTGGAACTGGGAAACCATCCTGACCCGTGCGGCGGATTTTGCCGCCAGGGTCTGTACCCTGCACGGGGCCACCACGGAGGATCGGGGGTTTTATCAGGGAAGCGTCAATCCGTGGAAGGCCTCATGAGGTTTCCGTATCCATGTCCGATTTCACGGTGCGGCCGGCAAACAGGTAGTACAGCAGGATACCGGCCATGATGGTGAGCAGCCCGTACAGGGCCACGCTTGGCCTGCTGTAGAGAACGTATCCGATGATCCAGCCGTTACCGGCGATGAAGATCAGCGGTGTCCAAGGGTAGGCCAGGGTTCTGTAGGCCCGCTGGCGTTGTGGCTGCTTGTGCCGAAGATACATCAGGCCGAGTACCGCCCCGCTGGATGAGATGGACAGGGTAAAGCCGATGTAAATGAGCAGGGCATCGTAACTGGTCGTCAAGATGATGATGGTGGCCAGGATGCCCTGAAAGGCAATGGCCCATGCGGGAGTGCGGTGTGTTCGGTGGACCTCGCCGCATTGCCTGAAAAAGACACCATCCCGCGCCATGGCGAAATAGACCCTGGGACCTGCCATGATCATGGCGCTGATGACGGACAGCAGTCCCAGTGCGATGCCCAGGCTGAACAGTGTGCCGATTTCATCGCCAAAGAGCGCGGTAGCCGCGGCATTCCCGATATCCAGCACGCCGCTCATGTGCTCCGGTGGCAGCGCGTAGATATAGACGATATTGATCAGCAGATACAGACCACTGACCAGCAGGGTGCCGATTGCCAGGGACAGGGGCAGGTTACGCCCCGGATTCCTGATCTCGCCGCCCAGGTAGGCGGCAGCATTCCAGCCACTGTACGCGAACAGGACGAATACCAGAGAGACGGCCAGACCTTCTCCGGTCAACTGGAAATCCGCGATCGTTTGCGAAAAATGGTCTGTATTGCCCGCACCGAAGGCCAGTCCTCCAATGATGAAGGTGGTCACAAACAGAATTTTCAGGGCGGTGAGCAGGTTCTGGGTGCCGGCTCCCAGCTTCAGGCTATGCAGGTGGATCAGGGACAGCACCAGGATAACGCTGCACGCCACGACTGAAGCGGTGGAGAAGGTCACCAGGGTATGATGACCGATGTCCAGGGTCAGCCAGGGCTTCATGGCTTCCCCTCCCAGAAAATAGACGGAGAAGGCGATGGCCGCGGCCGCAATGGGGGCGGAGAACCCCACGATCAGGGATATCCAGCCTGACAGGAATGCAGGTAATGGCCCGAAGGCTTCCCGCAAATAGGCGTACTCCCCCCCGGCCCGGGGGATCATGGCCCCCAGTTCTCCGTAGCAAAGCGCCCCGGTCAGGGCAAACAGCCCGCCGAGGACCCAGCATGCCATGACGATGCCGGGATGACCCAACTCTCCCATCATGAAGCCGGACGTGGTGAAAATGCCGCTGCCTATCATGTTGGCGATGACAATGACAGTTGCGGTGGTGAGTCCGATCTCACGCCCGAGACCATCCCTGGAGCCGTGGCCATCCGACATCAGAGGCTGCTCCAGATGTAGATGATGTGTGGGCCATGGATCCGGTCTGCCGCCTTCTCGACGATGTTGCTCAAAGTGCCATGGGTCACCTGTTCACGTCCGGAATCGCCTGCGTGAGTCACGATGGAGATGGCGGTATCCGGGGCAAAATGGGGCTGGAGCCTGTCGGTGAATTCGTCCAGATTCCGATTCATGAAGATCACCAGGGTTGACCCGGCATCGGCCAGTTTGCGCAGGTTTTCCACTTCAGTCCGCGCGCTGGTGATGGTGATGGAGGCGTGCCGCCCGGATCCGATGACGCTCCGTCCCATGGCGGCGTTGGCGGCATTGAAGCTGGACATGCCCGGAATGATGACCGGCGACAGGTCATGAAATTCCTTAACGTATCCCATATGGGGGCCATAGAGGGTGGGATCGCCGTTATCCAGAATCACGACACGTTTGCCTTGTGCGATGGCGTCACGAATGATGGCCCGAACATTGTTTTCCATGACATCCGCATCCGCGTCACTCAGATCTCTCCTGGCCAGGCTCTGGAACAGGCCGTGTCCGGCGTCGTGAATCTCCTTGCCATCGAGCAGATGTTCAAATTTTTCCCGTGGTTGCCGCATGGTGAAGATGATATCTGCGCCCTGGATGATTTCCACGGCCCGTTGTGTCATGTGCCCGATATCTCCGGTACCTGTGCTGACCAGAAAGAGTCCGCCACCGGTTTTCTGTGTCTGTGCCTGGAGAGACAGGGGTGAACAAAGCATCATCAGAAGGATGGATGCACCAAAAAGCCGGTTTCTGCATGGGAGGTTGAAAATAAGCATGGATGAATCCCACCTGTTGTGAGCGTGATTGATTAAGAAAGCACCAAAGAATGGAAACTACGGGGCAAGCCCCGGCCGTGCCCCCCCTTGAAAGCGGGAGGCACGGGCTTGTGACTGATCATTGGAATCCTGCTGAGCAGGAATTAAAGATTCAGTACATCCCTGAAGGAGTGAATGTCAGAACTGATAACGGGCCATCATTCTGATGTCTCGCCCCGGTTCCAGCGTGGCGCCGTCATCCCCGATGGTGGTCTGTTCGCTATAGCTGCGATCAAACAGGTTTCTCACTGCCAGCGATAGTGATAATGCAGGTATGCTTACAGGCTGCCATTGGGCCTGTACGTGATGGAGTGTATGGCCGGAACGGTCAATCTCACCGTCTTCCAGTCCTGCCTGGGCGACGAGGGTGTACCCCATGGTCATATTTTTGTCGATTCGCCAGACATGATCCCAGACCAGTCGATCGCCGGTATTGCTACCCACGCGCCGAATGGTTGTGATCCGGTCACCGTTCTGATCCACCGTTTTGGCATGCAGGTATGAAAGGGTTGTCTGATAACGACCGCTCTGCCAGGAGGTCCTGGCTTCCCACCCCTTGCTGGTGACCCGGTCATCGTTATAAAAACCCGTGACTGGCTGGCCGCGGCTACCACCTATCTGAACGATCAGATTGTCAATGTCATTATGAAAATAGGTCAGGGAGGCATCGAAACGATCGGCATCGTGAATCAGGCCCCGTGCCTGATAGCGAAAGCCGGCTTCCTTCTGCTGTGAGCTTTCCGGTCTGAAACTTCGACCGAAACTGCGTTTGCCGGCTTGTGCATTGAATGTGGGTGTGTCCACGGCTGATGCCAGCCAGCCGATGGGTATGACGCCGGTACTGCGCACCGCTTCTCCGTAGTTGGCAAACGTACTCCAGCCCTTGCCAATGTTGACTTCGATACCTGCATTGGGGGAGATTTCGTTGCCACTGATTGCGATGCGGCCGTAGTCGGTTTCATAACGGTCAAACCTTGCTCCGCCGGAGAGTGTCAGTCTGCCGATATAGACATGGTCCTGAATGAACAAGCCCAGGTTGTTCAGGTTGTTTCTGTGTCCCTGGCGTTCGCCATTGTTGTAGATCTTTCCATCTTCCGTGTAATAGTCGATGCCTGTTACCAGATTGTGTGTGCTTGAAATCCAGTCGATAACGGCATTGTTTCTCAGTTCAAAACCTTTTCCGGTACTGGTGGTTTCATTGTTTCTAGTCTGATTGTTCAAGGCGTTTTCATTATTGAAAAAATTCAATGATAGATTAATCAGAGGTGTGTACGGTGCGTGATATCGATAGTTAACTACGTAGGCATCCCTGTCGTTGACTTGATACTCAAGTGGTGCGTCCGGGTTATATGCGGTATCACCCGCTCCCCAGCGATAGAGCCCACTGTTTCGGCTTCTTTCAGCACTTAGCCGGAGTGAATGACCTTCATTTTCCAGAAGGCTGAACTTGATAAAGTAATGGCGATCCCGCCCCGCGGAGCCGTGTACCCTGTCGCCTCCGCCAGTTTCATAATCTTCGCGATTGACGCCCTTGATATGAGCCATCAATCCACTGTGACTGCCCAGCCGGGTATATGCGGTTGCGGCACCGTGATCGGAGCGGTCAGCGGTGTAATAGCCTGCCCTTATCATTGCACCTGACTGCTGATCAGGGGACAGCAGATCCTGCGCATCGACGGTCTCGAATCGTATTGCCCCTCCCAGCGCTCCGGCCCCCCGGTCAGCCCCCGGGCCGGCCAGCACTTCCACCCGTTTCAGCAGATCGGGATCCAGTGAGCCGATACCACCATGATGCTGGAACAGGATCTGGGGTTGCGGCTCACCCGCCAGTCAGGGGGCCGGCTGAGCCTTTCCGAGGTGGGTCAGTGCTATGCGGACTATGGGGAAAGAATTCTTTCGCTGTCCGAGGAGGCACGCGAGGCGGCGCAATCCCTGTCCAGTGACAGGCGCCGCAATCTGTGTGTCTGGATCAGCCATGAAATGGCCTGGGGATGGGCGATCTGGGTGATGAACGATTTCCTGGCCCGTTATCCGGAATATTCCCTGGAAGCCAGGGTGCTGCTACCGGGCGCTCAACCGCCGCTTGATGAGGTGGATGTCTGGCTGGCCTGCGGCCAGGTTCAGGCCCATGGGTTGGCCTGTCAGCCTCTGGGTCGCTGGCAGCGTCGTCTCTACGCCGCCAGCGACCCGGATGCATGCTGCTGTCACCTTGAGGATCCGGATCAGATAGAGCGTTGCGCCTGGATAGAGCTGACCGGTGAATCGGAAGCCATCCATCTGCGCCACAGGGATTCCGGGCATTCCCGGTACATCAATCCCCATGCCCGGTTGCGGGTTAATTCCCTGCAGACCCTGGCCGATGGCATTGCACGGGGATATGGCGTCGGGATGTTGCCGGCCTGGGTTGCTGAATGTCCCAGGCACGGGATCATGCGAGGCAGACTGGCCCGGATACTGGCGGACTGGGAAATCATGCCCACGGATCTGTTCATGCTGGTCCGATCCGGCTTAAGGTCCAAGTCAGTGGAATGCCTGACGGCGCACATGAAATCTCAACTGCCTGTGCGCTGGCGGCTGTGATCTTCATTGAGAATCTGCGCCAGCTCCGGCCGGCTGGCGGCACCGAAGTACAAGGTCCGATGGGGGAAGGGGATTTCCACGCCCTCGGCATCAAAGGTCTGCTTCACCCGTCGCAGGAACTCCCGTCCCACCTCCCACTGCTTGATGGGCAGGGTCTTGATGCGTCCCAGCCCGGCCCGGAAGTTCCGGACTCCCGCTTTCGCGGGAGTGACGGCAGTGGGGCCTCATCCCCGGTCCTTCTCCCGGGGGAGATGCCCTGATCAGACCCTCCAGCCCAGCGCCTCGGCCCGGCGTCGGGCCAGGGCGGGGATGTCCTGGGCCACGAAGTGGCTGTGCAACACCTGCACCCCGATCATGTGATTGATCACCGCATCCAGCTGCACTTGGGTGGAGGCAGAAGTCTCGGGATCCTCATGCAGGGCGAACAGGGCCTTCACGCCAGCCGGGTCCAGCAGGCCCGCGTCCTGGATGGCCTGATCCGACAGGTACTGGTCCGCCAGGGCCTTCATCGCCGCCCACTTCTTCGGGTCCGTGTGGGCCGGCGGGGCCATGAAGGCGAACTTCTCGCGCTCATACAGCACCTTGGGCAGCAGTCCCTTCATGGCCTCCCGCAGCACGTACTTCTCGGTCCGGCCCTTGATGCGCATGGACGGCGGCAGGTGCACTGCCAGATCCGCCAGATGATGGTCCAGGAACGGCGGCCTGGCTTCCATGGAATTGGCCATGTCCACCCGGTCACCGCCCCAGGTGAGGATCTGACCTTCCAGCATGGTCTTGATCCAGACGTACTGGGCCTTGTCCAGGGGATGGCGGCCTTCGATCATGTCGCCGTCCAGGGCCTCGGCAATGGCGCGGCCCGGCTCGTAACCCCGGACCGCATCCCGGTGATGGACGGCCATCAGGCCCGGGGCATGGGCGGCGCTGGCCAGCCAGGGCTGCAGACAGGACGGGGTGAAGCCCACCAGGGCATCCAGAGCTGGGTCATGCAGTTCGTTTTCCGCCAGCATGGCGCCCTTGAAGAGCTGGTTGCTCTCCGCCAGCAGCTGTTCCCAACTGGCCCGCTCCGCCGGAGACAGGGTGTCCAGGCCATGCAGGAACATGTCCCGACGGAAGGAGGGGTAGCCGGCAAACAGCTCGTCGGAACCCTCCCCGGTGACCACCACCCGGTAGCCGGCCCGGTTCACATGGCGGCTCATCAGGAGCTTGGCCACCCCCAGGGTGTTGTAGATGGTGCGTTCCGCGTGCCAGAGGGTTTCCACCAGATTGTCGTAAAGATGACTGGCATCCAGGCGCATGATGTCCTGGTCTGCCCCCACGCTGCGGGCCATCTCCTGGGCAATGGCGGTCTCGTCGTAGTCGGCGTTGTCGAAGCCGATGGTGAAGGCTTTGACCGCCGACTGCTGGTGGGCGGCCGACAGGCCCAGGGTGATGCAGGAGTCGATGCCACCGGAGAGATAGCAGGCCACCGGCACGTCCGCCTCCAGGCGTAACTGCACCGCCTCCATGAGCTTTTCCCGGATGCCTTCGATGTAGAACCCCTCGTCCTTTTCCTCGCCCCGCTCCGACAGCAGGGGAAAGTCCATGTCCCAGTAGCGGTCGTCGCGGATCTGGAACTTGCCGTGACGACGCTCGATGGTGACCACGTGTCCGGGCTTGACCTGATGGATGCCCTCAAAAGCGGTACTGCCGGGGACCATGGTCTGCATCAGCTGGTGATACAGGCCCCGGGACTCGAACCGGCGCGGCACGTCCGGATGGGCAAACAGCACCTTCAGTTCGGAACCGAACACCACGCTGCCGTTGACCTCGGTCCAGTACAGGGGTTTGACGCCGAAGCGGTCGCGGATCAGCATCAGGCGGTCCCGCTGGCGATCATAGAGGGCGATGGCGAACTCACCCCGCAGTTGGGGCAGCATGTCTTCCAGACCCTGGCCCCGATACAGGTGCAGCACCATCTCGGAATCGCTTTTGGTGCGGAATTTGGCCCCTCGGGAGGTGAGGTCGGTACGGATGCGCTTGTAGTCGTAGAGTTCACCGTTGACCGCCAGCATCAGGTTGCCGTCATCGGACAGGAAGGGCTGGCGGCCCCGGTTTTCGTCCAGGTCGATGATGGTCAGGCGGGCATGGGAAAAACCCACCCCCCGGTCGTCCTGGACCTTGTAACCAAAACCATCGGGGCCGCGATGGTGCTGGATGGCGGCCATGGCCACCAGATTCATGGGGTCAACGGGCTTTTGCGGGTCGGCATGAATGACGCCGGCGATACCACACATAGGGCAACTCCTTGGAAATAATGAATGCCAGGTCGGCGTGGGGGCCAGATGGCCCCCACGGGAAGGCGGGATCAGGGGGTGTCCATCACTTCGCTGATGCGACGGACGATGCAGGTGAGCAGGGCCATGCGGATGAACACCGCCCCCCGGGCCTGGGCGAAGTACCAGTTGTGGGGGGTGCCGTCCAGATCCGTGGACAGCTCCTCCCCCCGCGCCAGGGGATGCAGGATGATGGCCTCCTGCTTGAGGGGCGAGGCGGTGGAGAGCTTGAGGTCCGCGCCCATGGCCTCGTAGCTGTCACCCACCCAGGCAATGGCGTTGATATACACCACATCCAGCCCCGGCAGTTCGGCGTTCAGGTGCTGGGCCACCCGCACCGACAGGCCCTGTTCGGCCAGTTCTTCCTGTTGACCCGGATCAAAGGGCTGGGCCTCGTCGGTGAGGATCACCACCTCGCTAAAGGCGCTGGAGAACCGGGCCAGCAACAGCAGCAGGCTGCGCACGGTCCGCATGCGGTTGGGGACGCCGATGATGCCCACCCGAACCCGCCGGTTCGCCGGCAGTTCCGGGTCCAGCAGTTCCGGTCGCCATTTGAAGATGGTGTACAGGTCCGCCATGGCCTGGGTGGGATGCTCGTCGATGCCGTTGCCGGCATTGACGATGGGGATGCGCAGGGTGTCGAGCATCTCGTAGATGGCCCGGTCCTGGTTGCTGCGCAGGACGATCACGTCACCATAGTTGTTGAACATCTCGGCGATGTCCGGCAGGGATTCTCCCTTGGCCATGCCCGTGCTCTTGGGATCGGTGATGGACATGATGTCGCCCCCCAGCCGGTGCCAGGCGCTCTCGAAGGAGAGCCGGGTGCGGGTGCTGGGCTCGTAGAAGGCGCTGATGAGGATCTTGCCCTGCAGGGGCAGGTGCATCAGCGCCGGGGTGCTCTCGTACTGGGCCGCCAGGCGGAACAGTTGGGTGAGGGTATCCCGGTCGAACTGGCGCGAGGACACCACATGGCGACTGGACAGGGCCACCAGATGCCGGGGGTCTTCGGCGATGCTGTCCATGAGCGCCTTGGGGCGCTCGATGCCGGCGGTGCCGTCCTTGGGTCTGAGCGGCTTTTGCAGCTGGGCGTCGACTACCATGGTTGTGTATCTCCTGATGGGTCTTGAAAGCCCCCCTCCCGAGGGGCGAGGGGGGAAGGCATGGCCATCTCAGGCGGCCCCTTCCACCTTGGAAATTTCCGCCAGCGCCTGCTCCGTGCTCATCACCCGGGCATAGCGGTCCTTCATGGTGAGGATCGTGGCCCGATCCAGTTCCGGGGTCACGGTGGCCACGGCGTCCTCGATCAGGGTGACGTAGAAACCCAGGTCGCAGGCATCGCGGATGGCGGTGGAGACGCACTCGTTGCTGTAGACCCCCACCACGAACAATGCCGTCACCTCCAGGTTGCGCAGCACATATTCCAGGTTGGTGGCGGTGAACACCCCGCTGGCGGTCTTGTTGATGATGATCTCGTCTCCCTGGGGTGCCACGGTCTCCAGAAACTCCGCTTCCTTGGAGCCGGGCGCGGCATGCAGACCCAGACGCTTGTGTCCCGGCCCCCGGTCACGTCCGTCCCGGGTCAGGGACTGGATGCGGGTATGGATCACCTCCAGGCCCAGGGACCGGAAACCATCCTGCAGCCGGCGCACGTTGGGTAGCACCAGGCGGTCCAGGCGGTCGAAGTAGTAATCCTGGGCTGCCGGCGGCAGGCCGGAGCGCTCGGCATCGGCGAACACCCCCCAGCCTCGGGCTGCATCCAGGTACTGCAGATCAATGCACAGCAGGGCCGCATGATGGGAGATCAAGGCCCGGTTCAGGGCCCGGTTGGTGATCAGGGTTTCCCGGTACTGCTCCCGCAGCGGGTCGATATTGTCGTAGACCGGATCACGGCCAGAAGTGTCTTTGTTCATCGCAATGTCTCTTTATCCTGGGCCGCCAGCGACAGCACTGCCTGCAGCATGAGGTTGGCGCCCCGTTCAATGTCTTCCCAATTGGTCCACTCGGCGGGGGAATGGCTGCGTCCTTCCAGGCTGGGCACGAACACCATGCCGGTGCGGGCGATACCAGACATGATCTGGGCATCATGAGCGGCGCCGCTGGGCAGGCGCAGATGGGCAAAGCCCAGGGCATCCGCCTTCTCCGACAGCAACTGCACCAGGCCCGGATCACAGCGCTGGGGTGGCAGTTCCGAGAGCACCTCGAATTCAAACATCAGTCCCCGGCGCCGGGCCATGGCGGATAGAGTGCGGCGGAAGGCATCGGACAGCCCCTTGAGGGTGTCCGGGTCCGTGTCCCGCACATCCAGGGAAAAGGTGGTATGGCCGGGCACTGTATTGGCGGCACCGGGGCGCAGTTCCACCCGGCCAATGGTGGCCCGGCTGTGGGGGCTGCCGTGCTCTTCCAGGATACGGCCAATCTCACTGGCAAATTCCGCCAGCCCCTGAAAGGTGTCGTTGCGCATGTCCATGGGGGTGGTGCCCGCATGATTGGTCTGACCCTTGAGCTGGATCTCCCACTTGAACAGACCGGTGATGGCCTCCACCACGCCAACGCTGATATCGCCCCGATCCAGCACCGGTCCCTGCTCGATGTGCAGTTCCAGATAGGCGTGAATGGATTCCTTGGAGCGGCGGGCGAACAGGGCGGCATTGGCATCCAGGCCCCAGGCCGCCATGGCCTCGGTGAGGCTGATGCCGTCCAGATCCCGGGCATTGTGGACCTGGGCTGGACTGAGCTGGCCGGCCATGGCCTGGGAGCCGAACAGACCGCCGAAGCGCCCCTCCTCGTCGGTGAAGTTCACCACTTCCAGGGGATGACGCAGGGTGATGCCGGATTCCTTGACCGTGCGCAACACCTCCAGCCCCACCAGCACCCCGAGGGCGCCGTCCAGGGGGCCGCCGCCGGGTACCGTATCCAGATGAGAGCCCATCATCACGCTGGGGCGACTGCCGTCCCAGTCCAGGCGACCGTGCAGATTGGCGGCGCCGTCCTCATAAAAATCCAGATCGGCGGCCAGGATACGTTCCTTGAACCAGCGTCGCCCGGCCAGATCCCCCTCGCTGAAGGCCATGCGATGGATGCCCCGGTCGGCATCCCGGCCAATGGCGGAAAGCTCCTGAATATCCTGCTGCAAGCGCTGGAAATTGATATGGGCATGGGTCATGGGGCACTCCCGGAAAAGGGTGTCGGGGGATCAGTCGTCGGCGATGGGACGCAGGGCGGCCTGGTGGTCGCGGGCCTCCATGGCATCCAGCAGCAGGCCCAGGCCGGCTTCCAGACGGGCCAGTTCCGCCGCCGGCATGGTCCGCAGGGCCCGGTTCAGGGCGCCCTGGGCCGGGGCGGGGGCATGATCCAGCAATGCCTGTCCGTCGGCAGTCAGATACAGGCTGACCACCCGCTGATCCCTGCCCGTCCGACGGCGCTCCATCAACCCTCTGGATTCCAGTTTATCCAGCAGGTTGGAGGCGGTGGAGGCATGGATGGACAGGCGCTGGGACAGATCGCTCACGTTCAGACCCGGTTCCAGGTGCATTTCCCACAGGGCCCAGAGCTGGGCGGCACTGACCCCGCAATCGGTGCTGATGCGCCGGGAATGGGCCTGCAGGGAACGAAACAGCACCCGCAAATGCTGGATGACCCGCTGGACCCGCTCATCGTTGCCAGTCGGGGAAAAGGGGACAGAAGGGTCGGTTTGCACCATGGCCAAGGCGATCTTTTTGCACAAAGTGTTTTTGTACAATAACATCACTCCACCGAATGACACAAATCAGAAGGGGGCACGTATGCTGGAATCCCTGCGCAACGACATCACGACCCACCGGGAATTTTCTTACCTGCTGCTGCGGCGGTTTCAGGGCATGGGGCGCGCCTTCGTGTTGCGTTCCGACCTGCAGGATGAATATCAGGCACTGGTGTCAGAACATCCCGAGCCACCGCCGACACATAGCCCATTGGTGCAACTGGTGGAAGATGTTCAGGAGGCCATCATTGCCGCCCCCTGGGTGTGCCTGTCGGTGCGCCCCAGGGTAGGGCGCTGGTGGTATCTGCGCATCCATGCCGATGAACTGGCGGTGGAGCCATTGACCGTCAGTGAATTCCTGGCCCTCAAGGAACATCTGGTCAGTCCCCGGCAATGCCATGACAAGCCCCTGGAGTTTGATATCGGCGCTTTTCAGCGCAATTTCCCCAGCATGCGTGAATCCCGCTCCATTGGCCGTGGTCTGGAATTCCTCAATCGCAAGCTCTCCAGCCAGCTCTTCGACCGGGATGGGGTGGGGCTGCACAAGCTGTTCCTGTTTTTGCGCGAGCACCGCAGCAACGGCCAGCAACTGATGGTCAACGACCGGCTGCGGGACGTGGACGCCCTGCGCTCCGCCATTCGCGCCGCCGAAAAACGGTTGCGGACCCACAGCCCCGACACCCCCTGGGCAGATGTGGCCCACGCCTTGCAGGATCTGGGCCTGGAACCCGGCTGGGGCAAGGATGTAGGGCGAGTGCTGGAAAGTCTGCGACTGCTGTCGGATCTGCTGGAAGCGCCGTCGCCGGAGACCCTGGAGCGGTTTTTGGCCCGCATCCCCATGATCTTCAGCATGCTGATCCTGTCGCCCCACGGTTTCTTCGGTCAGGCCAACGTGCTGGGATTGCCGGACACCGGGGGGCAGGTGGTTTACATCCTCGACCAAGTGCGTGCCCTGGAGCGGGAGATGCACCGCCGCCTGAAGGAACAGGGGCTGGACATCCAGCCCCGCATCCTGGTGATGACCCGGCTGATTCCCGAGGCCCGGGGCACCACTTGCGATCAGCCGGAGGAGGCCATCTCCGGCACCCAGAATGCCAAAATCCTGCGGGTGCCCTTTCGCAACCGGGACGGCGAGGTGGTGTCCCAGTGGATCTCCCGCTTTGAGATCTGGCCCTATCTGGAGCGCTATGCCGATGATGTGGAGACCCGGGTCAAGGCGGAACTGGGGGGGCGTCCCGACCTGATCGTGGGCAACTACTCCGACGGCAACCTGGTGGCCACCCTGCTGTCCGCGCGCATGCAGGTCACCCAGTGCAACATCGCCCACGCCCTGGAAAAGACCAAGTACCTCTACTCGGACCTGTACTGGAAGGACAACGAGGACCAGTATCACTTCTCCTGCCAGTTCACCGCCGACCTGATCGCCATGAACGCGGCGGACTTCATCATCACCAGCACTTATCAGGAGATCGCTGGTACCGACCACGCCATCGGCCAGTACGAGAGTTACGACGCCTTCACCCTGCCGGACCTGTACCGGGTGGTGAAGGGGGTGGATGTCTTCGACCCTCGGTTCAATATCGTCTCGCCGGGGGCGGACGCGGAGGTCTACTTCTCCTATCAGGACACCGAGCGACGCATCCGGGGCCTGCATGAGGAGCTGGAGGAGATGCTCTTCGGCGGTCCTCATCCGGAAGGGCGCGGGGTGTTGGCGGACCCGGACAAGCCGGTGATTTTCACCATGGCCCGACTGGATCGCATCAAGAACATCACCGGGCTGGTGTCCTGGTACGCCAACAGCCCCGAGCTGCGGGAGCAGGCCAACCTGGTGGTGATCGCCGGCTATGTGGACGGTTCACGCTCGTCGGATCGGGAAGAGCAGGAACAGATCGGCCACATGCATCACCTGTTCGACGAACACGGCCTGGATGGGCAGGTGCGCTGGCTGGGGGTGCGTCTGGACAAGGTGCTGTCCGGTGAGTTGTATCGCTTCATCGCCGACCGCAAGGGGGTGTTCGTGCAACCGGCCCTGTTCGAGGCCTTCGGCCTGACGGTGATCGAGGCCATGGTGTCCGGTCTGCCCACCTTCGCCACCCTCTATGGCGGTCCCCTGGAGATCATCGAGCACGGCCGTTCCGGCTACCACATCGATCCCAACCACGGCGACGAGGCGGCCCGGATCCTGATGGCGTTCTTCCAGCGCTGCGCCGAAGACCCCAACCACTGGGCGCGGATCTCCGAGGCCGGCATGCGCCGGGTGGAGGCACGCTATACCTGGCAACGCTATGCTGAGCGCATGATGACCCTGTCGCGGATCTACGGCTTCTGGAAATACGTCACCAACCTGGAGCGGGCGGAGACCCGGCGCTACCTGGAGATGTTCCACGCCCTCCAGTACCGGCCCCTGGCGGCCCGGCTGGAGGGGTGAGCTTGCCGGTCAGTTCAGCAGCAATGCCTGCCTGACCCAGCCGTGGGGCAGGTCGGTGGCTTCCGTCAGAATGTCCAGGAAGGTGTCGCAGGTGTCGGGGCTTCTCTGCCGGAGAAGGGAGAAGTGCCCGAATACCAGGACCACCGACTTTGCCTCATGGATCTCGTCATCGCCGAGGGTATCGGCCAGGGCATCCCAGTTGAAACCAAACCAGGCGGGCAGGCCGCAGCTCTGATAGAGAGCATGCAGCAGGGTGTCCTTGTCGAACACCGGCGCCCGGTCCACCCACACCACCTGCAGGCCCCGGTCCTGAAGGGTCTTGATCAGGGCCTCCAGCTCTCCCTCCAGGGGGGCTTCGATGATGGGGTATGTGCCGTGCAGGACGGCCTCGACAATCGCTTCGGGCTGCATCAGCGTATCCTTGTAAACGTCCGGTAATGGTCCGCCGTATAGTAAACCTCCCCTTCCTGGCCGATCACCAGGCGCTGGGGTCCCGCATGCCGGATACCGGGGGTTCTCACCACATATTCCCGGTAATAGCCCCTTTCCCTGGCCGGCAGCCTGCCTTCCCGGTTCTGGAACACGCTGCCGTCATTGCGATGGGGGTCGCGCTCGCCGCGCTCGATGCGGGCCAGCTCCGGCGCCAGATCCACATCCCCCTGAAACGCCAGGCGGCCATCCAGGTCATGGACCCGCACATCCTTCACGATCAGGGCAGCATCTGCCCCAACCTGCCCTCCCGGTTCGGAATCCGACGGGGAAAAACATCCGGTAAGTCCCGTCATCAGGACCATGAGCAGGGTAAAGAGTAATGTGACTGATCGTTTCATCAATTCATCTCGGCAAAGTTATGTCTACCCGGTAGCGATCCGGGGCCTGATGGGTGGTCATCTGCGCCCGCCCCCGGTAAGCCAGGGCCAGTCGCTGGCGGATGTTGTCCTGGGCCAGACGATTGCCTGGCCGCCGACGGCGTTCCTGCTCTGGTGGCATGGGGTTTTCGATGCTGATATACAGCCGGTCTCCCATCTCCTTGATGTGTACCCGTATCACCCCACCCTCGGTGAGGGGTTCGATGCCATGATAAACCGCATTTTCCAGCAGGGGTTGCAGGGTCAGGCTGGGAACCGGACCGTGCAGGGGTACCGTTGATGCCACCTGCCATTCCACACGCAGCCGCTCCCCCAGTCGCAATGCCTCGATACGCAGGTAATTTTGAGTCAGTGCAATGTCCTCTTCCAGGGTGACCATGTCCCTGGTGGACAATGTGGCCCGGAACAGGTCGGCCAGATCCATCACGGTGGCTTCCGCCACTTCCGGGCGGGTACGGGTGAGGCTGGCAATGGTGTTCATGCAGTTGAACAGAAAATGGGGGCGAATCCGCGCCTGCAACGCTTGAACCCGGGATCGCGCCTCGGCTTTGACGTTGTTCTGCCATTGTTTTTGCACATACAGATAACGCAGGGCAACCGCACTGACGATGGCACTGATGCCCAGGGTGCGTAACAGGAATCCTTCCGCCGACAGCCCGGAACGGGACAAGACCCAGCCGGTGTACTGGTCAAGCCATAACGTCAGCAGGGTAAACAGACCAGTGATGGCAACCATGATCCCCCAGGTGGCCACCGCCGCCAGCAGATCAGCCAGGGTAGCCAGCCAGGGACGTAGCCAGCACAGCAGCCACACCATACTCAGGGCAACAGTGTGTACAAACAGGGAAATCAGCAGCAGGTTGATCCACAGGCCGGTTCCATCGGTGCTGGAGGCCAGGGCCAGCAGAAAAGCCAGCACCTGTCCGCTGAGGATCACCAGCAATAGGGTCTGACGACGACCAAAATCGGGCAAAAAACCGGTCACGGTGGTGGGACTGCCGGTGCCGGTAGACAAGGAGGGTCTGCGCATGGGATACGCATTATCTTATACTGTGGACCAGCGTTCAAAGAGGCGGATATGCAGACCAAAGCATCACAAGACAAACTCTGGGGTGGCCGTTTTTCCGAGCCTACCGACAGCTTCGTGGAGGCATTCACCGCCTCGGTGGCCTTTGATCGCCGCCTGTACCGGCATGATATTCAGGGTTCCTGTGCCCATGCCCGGATGCTGGCCAAGGTCGGCGTGCTGACAACAGAGGAATGTCAACGCATCGTAGAGGGTCTGGAAGACATCCTGGCCCAGGTGGAGCGGGGAGCGTTTGAGTGGTCCGTGAGCCTGGAGGATGTCCACATGAACGTGGAAGCCCGGCTGATCGAGCGCATTGGTGATGTGGGCAAGAAGCTGCACACAGGCCGTTCCCGCAATGATCAGGTGGCCACGGACATCCGCCTCTACCTGCGGGAGGCCATTGATCATCTGTTGCTGGAAATCCGGCGTCTGCAGCAGGGATTGCTGGATCTGGCAGAACGTGAGGCCGAGACGGTCATGCCCGGCTTTACCCATTTGCAGACCGCCCAGCCGGTGACCTTCGGCCATCACATGATGGCCTGGTTCGAGATGCTGGAGCGGGACCATGACCGTCTGGTGGATTGCCGCCGGCGGGTCAATGTGCTGCCCCTGGGTTCTGCTGCCCTGGCCGGCACCCCCTACCCCCTGGATCGCCACTACACCGCCGAACTGCTGGGGTTTGAGCGGATCACCGACAACTCCCTGGATGCGGTCAGTGACCGGGATTTTGCCATCGAGTTCTGTGCCGCTGGCGCCCTGATCATGACCCATCTGTCCCGTTTTTCCGAGGAATTGATCCTCTGGGCCAGTGCCCAGTTCGGTTTCGTGGATCTGCCAGACCGGTTCTGCACCGGCTCTTCCATCATGCCCCAGAAAAAAAATCCCGATGTGCCCGAACTGGTACGGGGCAAAAGTGGCCGGGTCAATGGCAACCTGATCGCCCTGCTGACCCTGATGAAAGCCCAGCCCCTGGCCTACAACAAGGACAATCAGGAAGACAAGGAACCCCTGTTCGATACCATCGACACCCTGGCTGGCAGCCTGCGGGCCTTTGCCGACATGGTGCCCCATATCCAGGTGCGGGCCGATGCCATGGCCGCCGCCACCCGCCGCGGGTTTGCCACCGCCACCGATCTGGCCGACTATCTGGTCCGCAAGGGCATGCCGTTCCGGGATGCCCATGAAGTGGTGGGGCGGGCGGTGCGCCGGGGGGTAGAGACAGGCCGGGACCTGGCAGACATGCCCCTGGAAGAACTGCAGGGGTTTGCCGACATCATCGAGGCGGATGTCCATGACGTGCTGACCCTGGAAGGCTCCCTGGCTGCCCGTGACCTCCACGGCGGCACCGCCCCCCGGCAGGTTCGGCTACGAATCGCCAGCGCCAGGGACCGGCTGGCCAGGGACTGATTTTCGGTGATTTTTCCAAGTCCATGCCGTCATGCCCTCCCTGCCAGAGGGCATGACGCAGACGCGTCATGACGCCCTCGTTCGCCTGTGTTATTTTGGGTTTATAGCCATAGGTTAAAAAGGCATTATTGAAACTGGCCCGTGAGCCGGATTCAAAAAAATGATACGCAGGAGGAGGATGAGATGACGCACCAATCCGTGCTGGTGGTGGACGATGAACCCAATATCGTTCTCTCGTTGGAATTTTTGATGAAGGAGGCCGGATTTGATGTGCGTATCGCCCGCGATGGCGAAAGCGCACTGGAAGCCGTGCGTCAACACCCACCCCAGGTGATTTTGCTGGATGTCATGCTGCCCCGACGGGACGGCTACGATGTCTGCCAGACCATCCGCGCCAATCCCCAATGGAAGGATATCCGTATCCTGATGCTCACTGCCAAGGGGCGGCAGATCGAGAAGGAAAAGGGGTTGGCCATGGGCGCGGATGACTACATCACCAAGCCCTTTTCCACCCGTGAGGTGGTGGAGCGGGTCCGTGCCTACATGCCAACCAGTAGCGACTGAGGTGCTGATCCTGTGGACAAGCGCACCCTGGTCGCATTGCTGCTCTGGTCCCTGGTCCTGTTTGCCTATCTGGGCATGGTGGTGGTGGCGGACATCGACACCCTGCGCCAGGGGGGGATCCCGACCCAGTGGTTTGGTGTACCCCTGCTGGCAACCCTGATCTTTGCCATCCCGGTATACCTGACCTGGTTCACCCTGCGGCGGCTGGTGTTTCGTCCAGCCCGGATGTTGAGCCGGGATGTTCGTGCCCTGCTGGAATCCCGCTCTGCCGAGGCGGAAATCACCCTGCCCACCCGTCATGCCATGGGCAGCCTGCCGGGCAATGTGGGCGCCCTGGCAGTGGCCCTGCGGGCCTCCCGGCGGGAAATTCGCAGCGCCATGGCCTCGGCCACGGCCCAGATCAACGAGCAGAAAACCTGGCTGGAAGTCATCCTGCAGGGGCTGACCGAAGGCGTGCTGGTGTGCAACCGCAATCACCAGATGCTGCTCTACAACCAATCGGCCATCACCATCCTCAACGAACCTGAGCGGGTGGGCCTGGGCCGCCCCCTGTTCGAGGTGGTTTCCAGGGCGCCGGTGATGCATACCCTGGATCGTCTGGAATGGCGGCGCTGTACCCGGGGCGAAACCCAGGCGGATTTGTCGGAATCCTTCGTCTGCACCAACACCGATGCCACCCGTATCCTGCAGGGTCGCATGGCCCTGATCCTTGATCCCAGAGGGGAAACCAGCGCCTATCTGATCACATTGGTGGATATTTCCACCGATGTGGAAGCCATCACCCATGTGGATGTCATTCGCCGTGCCCTGACCATGGAACTGCGAAGTGCAGTGGGGAGCCTGCGGGCCGCCGCCGAAACCGTGGACGCCCATCCGCAAATGACCACTGAAGACCGGCAGCGGTTCCAGCAGATGATGTGTGCCGAAGCCCGGCAACTCAGCCGGCGCCTGGAAGAACTGGCCGCCATTTTCCGCGGCCATGCCCTGGGACGCTGGCCCATGTCCGACATTTTCAGTGCTGACCTGATCAGTTGCGTGGCCCGGCGTCTGGAAGATGACCTGCCTGAACTGCGTCTGGTCCCTGTGGGCCAGCCTTTGTGGGTACAGGGGGACAGTCTTTCCTTGGTACGGGTGCTGGAATGCCTGCTACGGGAGTTGCACGTTTTTTCCGGTGCCGACACCTTCCATGTGGAAACCCTGCTGGGGGATCGGCGCATCTATCTGGATCTTTCCTGGAAGGGACCGGTGGTGCCGGCCAAGCAACTGGATCAGTGGCTGGACATGTCCTGTGGCGAGGAACTGGAGCACCGTACCGTGCGGGATGTGATGGACCGTCATGGCATCGAGTTGTGGAGCCAGCAGGCAGGACTGCCCGGCGAGGCCCTGCTGCGCCTGCCCCTGATCGTGCCCAAGCGACCCCAGTTCCTGCCCGAGGGGGAGCGCCTGCCGCCCCGGCCCGAGTTCTACGATTTTGGCATCATGCGCGAGCATGAAGGCACCCCGGAACTGGCCGACGTGCTGCTGGAAGATCTGACCTTCGTGGTCTTCGACTGCGAAATGACCGGTCTGGACCCGGTGGGGGGCGACGAGATCATTTCCATCGCCGGTATCCGGGTGGTCAAGGGCCGGGTGCTCAGCGGAGAAACCTTCGAGCGCCTGATCAATCCGGGCTTCCCCATCCCCACCGCTTCCATCCGCTTCCACGGTATCACCGATGATCAGGTGCGGGACAAGCCGCCGATCACCGAGGTGTTGCCCTTGTTCAAGGCTTTTGTGGGGGATGCGGTGATGGTGGCCCATAATGCAGCCTTCGACATGAAGTTCATCAGCATGAAGGAAACCCGGTGCGGGATCAGTTTCCCCAATCCGGTGCTGGATACCCTGCTGCTGTCGGTGATGGTGGAGGACGAGGAGGAAGACCATTCCCTGGATGCCCTGCTGGAGCGCTACGGCATCCAGATCTCGGGGCGTCATACCGCCCTGGGGGATGCGGTGGCCACCGCCGAACTGCTGGTGCGTCTGATCGAGCGCCTGCAGTCCCAGGGATTCAAGACCTTTGGCGAGGTGATGCGCTCTTCCAACATGGCGGCCCAGTTGCGCCAGCGGGAACATACCCTGAGCCACCAGAACGGCAATGGGTCGGCCGTGGGGGTGTGAGGCCGTGAAGCCACCACTGCCACCAGAGGATGACAGAGCGGTGCCTGACCCGGGGGCAGCACATCGGTGAAGGCTCTGCAGGATCTGCTCAAACGGTTCGTGGGGGAAGAACGGGCACAGCAGGCTTTCCAGCAATACGCCCAGGCCCGTGGTCTGGACATGGGGCAGATGCGGGAGGCAGACGGTGAGTTGATCCTCATGTGCGAGCGCCTGCTGGCCGGTTCCATCGGCACCGCCTCGGCCCGGATCATGGTGTCCAATGTGGCCAGGGGAAATGTGGTCAGACTGGAGGACGTGATGGAAATCCTCGACGAGGCCAGCCAGGTGATCACCTACAGTCAGCAACTGGAGGCCAAGTCCCGGGAACTGGAGGCGGCCACCGCCGAACTGCGGGCCGCCAATGCCCAGTTGCAGCAACTGGACCGGATGAAGGATGACTTCATCTCCACCGTCACCCACGAGCTGCGCACCCCGCTGACCTCCATCCGCTCCTTCGCTGAAATCCTCCATGATCATCCTGACCTGGAGACGGCAAAGCGCCAGGAGTTTCTGGGTATCATCATCAGCGAAAGCGAGCGTCTGACCCGGCTGATCAACCAGGTGCTGGACCTGGCCAAGCTGGAGTCCGGGGCCATGCGCTGGTACATCCGTCGGCTGGATCTGGTGGAAATCCTGACCGAAGCCGCCGCCGCCATGGGCCAGTTGTTCCGGGACAAGAAGGTGGATCTGACCCTGGCCTTGCCGGCACAGCCGGTCTGGCTGCCCACGGATCGAGACCGGCTGATGCAGGTGCTCATCAACCTGCTCTCCAACGCGGTAAAATTCACCCCGCCGGACACAGGGCAGGTGGTGCTGCGCCTGACACCCATGGCCGATGGCGGGGTACAGGTGGCCGTGGAGGACAATGGCCCAGGGATTCCGGCGGAGGCCCTGCCCACCCTGTTCGAAAAATTCTGTCAGGTGGGCGATGCCCTCACCGACAAGCCGGAGGGCACCGGCCTGGGGCTGGCCATCTGCAAGAATATCGTGCAGCGGCTGGGGGGGCGGATCTGGGTGGAGACCGAGCCTGGTCAGGGCAGCCGTTTCATGTTCACCCTGCCGGTGCCCCGGTCTCCCGAGGTCAGCGATGACTGAGGCGGCTTATGCCAGCAGCGTGCCGAACCAGCCGCTCAGATCCCGGACCTCGTCGGCACAGACACTGTGGGGCATGGGGTATTCATGCCATTGCACCACGGCGCCGAGGCTGCCGAGCCGTTTGGCGGTATGGCGACCAAAATCCACCGGGATCACCGGGTCCAGACTGCCGTGGCCCATGAACACGGGCATCCCCTGGGCCCGTTGGGACAGACCCACCCCGGCCTGATCCGCGTCGGGCATGTAGGTGGACAGGGCAAAGATGCCGTCCACCGCCGGGCCTTCCGACAGTCCCGCCAGCAGGGCCACGGCGCCCCCCTGGGAAAAGCCCCCCAGCAAGACCCGCTCATGATCCTGGCGGGCCGTGTCCACCATGGCCTGGATCAGGGACACCGCCTCGGCCACCTGGGCATGATCCTCGCCCCGACCTGGGTCCAGACTGAGAAAGTCATACCAGGCCCGCATGGGCATGTGATTGTTGATGGTCACCCGCCGCACCGGGGCATGGGGAAAGACAAAGCGCACCGGAAGATCCGGCGGCAGGGACAATTCCGGTACGATGGGTTCAAAATCATGGCCATCGGCCCCCAGGCCATGCAGCCAGATGATGCAGGATCGGGGGGCGTCGCCGGTATGGATGACGACAGTATCCAGGGAAGGGGTAGGCATCAGAATAACTCGATTCTCGGGCCGCTGTTATTGTCCTCGGCGGACGGGGTACTGATGGCGCTGGCATGCTGGCGCTCCCCCTCCTGATAACGTGTCAGCAGCGTTTCCACGTCATGGTCCAATCCACAATCGTCGCAGCCCGGTTGTCGCAACTGGGCCGCAGCCTGTTCCCAGGCCTGCAGACGCTGGCGCAGGGTATCCTGCATCCGTTCGATCCGTTGACGCAAGACATCCTCGAACTGAATGGCCCCCAGCAGGGCCACGATCTGATCCGACAGCCGGGTATTGTGATGGGTGACCACGGAGAACAGGGTCTTGTGGTACTGGCGCAGATCCTCATAGTTTTCCTGCAGTCGCCTGACCGAGTTGGCCAGGCTGGTGGCCTCGTGCAGTTCTTCGTCCACGGTATGTTGATAGTTATCGCTAAATTGTGACTGGACGGTGCTGTTGGCCTTACCGATGCCCTCCTCGATCAGGGTGACCGCTTCGGTGGAACGGATGGCCAGACCCCGCACTTCCTCCGCGACCACGGCAAACCCCCGCCCGGATGCCCCGGCCCGGGCCGCCTCGATGGCGGCATTGAGGGCAATCAGGTTGGTGCGCCGGCTGATGTCCTTGATCACCTGCACCAGACTGGTGAGCTCACTGATGTCGTCGACGATGAGGTGCATTTTTTGTTGCTCCTCCTGAAGTCGCTCCGGCAGGGTGCGGATGAATTCGCCGATGCGCTCGATGATCCGGGTGCTGTCCTGAATATCCCTTTCCAGGTCTGCGGTTTCCATATCAGCGCGATTCAGATACCCCAGCAACTGCTGGGCATCCTGATCCAGACTGAATACCCGGCCAATGATGTCCTGGGCCGCCGTGCTGGTTTCCATCAGGCTGGTGCGCAAGCTGGCATCGAAGGCGTGATCCATCTGGCCACTTTGGTCCAGCAGCTCGGCCATGGCGGCGGATTTGAGTTCCAGGCGTGCCATGCGCAGCAGGCTGTCGTGAAAATTACACTGGATGCGCTTCCAGACCCGATTTAAGCGCCAGCGCCCGATGGCCAGTGTCAGCGCGTGGAAGACCATCAGCAGCAGCGCCGCCAGTATCCCCATATGCAGGGCGGTGGAGCCGGGCCAGTATTCGCTCCACTGGCTGACGGCGTCGTAACTGGCCCAGACCCCGAAAAACAGGGTCAGCGCCCCCCCCAGATTGATCAACAGGACATGGCGCCCGATATCCCTGAGTTGGCGATATCCTCGATCGGCGTAGTCATCCCCGGCGGAGGTTAAGGATTCTGACATCGGCTGTGACTCGCTTCAGACTGTCCTGCAGTCTAGTGCAGGCGGTAGAACCAGGGAAGCCGTGCCCGACGGGCATGAATCCGTTATGCTTTGCCCGGTCGATTCGTCCAGCTTCAGATCATAGTGTGGAGCCATCAATGTCCCAGTTCAAAGGTTACTATCCCCTGGTCCGTCCCCGCCGCATGCGGCGGGATGAGTTCTCCCGCCGTCTTATGCGGGAAAACCGGCTGACCCCGGATGATTTCATCTATCCCGTCTTCGTGCTGGAAGGCAAGGGCGAGCGGGAGGCGGTACCCTCCATGCCGGGGGTGGAGCGCCTGTCCATCGACCTGCTGGTGGAGGAGGCCCGTGTCTGTGCCCGGATGGGCATTCCCGCCATGGCCCTGTTCCCCGTGGTCCCCATGGAGAAGAAGAGCGAGGACGCCGCCGAGGCCTACAATCCCAATGGTCTGGCCCAGAATGCCGTGCGTGCCATCAAGGATGCGGTGCCGGACATGGGCGTGATCACCGACGTGGCCCTGGATCCCTTCACCACCCACGGCCAGGATGGACTCATCGACGACACCGGCTACGTGCTCAATGACGAAACCGTGGACGTGCTGACCCAGCAGGCCCTGTCCCATGCCGATGCCGGCGCCGACGTGGTGGCCCCTTCCGACATGATGGACGGCCGCATCGGCGCCATCCGCGAAGTGCTGGAGGAAGGCGGTCATATCCATACCCGCATCCTGGCCTATTCCGCCAAGTACGCCTCCAGCTTCTACGGGCCCTTCCGTGATGCGGTGGGTTCTGCCGCCAATCTGGGGGCCGGCAACAAGTACACCTACCAGATGGACCCCCACAACTCCGACGAGGCCCTGCATGAAGTGGCCATGGATCTGGAGGAAGGGGCCGACATGGTGATGATCAAGCCCGGCATGCCCTATCTGGACATCGTGCGCCGGGTGAAGGACACCTTTGGTGTGCCCACCTTTGCTTACCATGTAAGCGGCGAGTACGCCATGCTCAAGGCGGCGGGTCAGAACGGCTGGATCAACGAAAAAGCCTGTGTGCTGGAAGCCCTGATCTGCATGAAGCGGGCCGGCGCCGATGGCATTCTCACCTACTATGCCCGTCAGGCGGTGGAGTGGATGGACTGATCGTTCCAAAGAGAGCCCCTGTCATGGATCATTACGCCGTCATTGGCAACCCCATCGGGCACAGCAAATCGCCCCAGATTCATAGCCTGTTTGCCCGGCAAACGGGTCAGGATCTCGTCTACGAGGCCATTTTGGCGCCACCGGACGATTTTGCCGGCACCCTGCGTCGTCTGGTGGCCCAGGGTTATCGGGGCTTTAGCATCACTGTGCCGTTCAAGCATCAGGCCTTTGCCGTGGCAGACCGGCTCAGTGAGCGGGCCCGCCGGGCCGGGGCGGTCAATACCCTGCAGGTGACGCCAGACGGGCTGTTTGGTGACAACACCGATGGGGCGGGACTGGTCAACGCCCTGCAGGCCGTTCCCGGTGTGACCCTGGCGGGTGCCCGGATTTTGCTGCTGGGAGCCGGGGGGGCGGTGCGCGGCGTACTGGCCCCCCTACTGGCAGAGCATCCTGCCAGTCTGCATGTGGCCAACCGCACCCCGGAGAAAGCCTCAACCCTGGCCCGGGACTTTGCTGACCTGGGACCGGTATCCGGTGGTGGCCTGGATGGACTGGAGGGCCGTCATTTTGATCTGGTGATCAATGGCACAGCGGCAGGACTGAACGATCAGGTGCCCGATTTACCCGACGGTCTGCTCACCCCCGGAGGGGGGTGCTACGACATGATGTACGGCGACAACCCCACCGCTTTTGTGCGCTGGGGGCAGTCCCAGGGGGCCGGCTGGACCCGGGATGGCCTGGGCATGTTGGTGGCACAGGCAGCGGAAGCCTTTGCCCTGTGGCGCGGCTGCCAGCCCGACACCGGGCCGGTGATGGCGGCCCTGCGTCCTGAGACCTGATCCGTACAGGCCCGCCCACATGATCAGGGCATGGCATCGGGCAATACATCCACACACTATCACCGAGGATAATTGAGGTCTGAAGTTTCCGAATTTCCCTCACGCTGCGAGCGCCAGTAGCCGTGAGATCAGGGTATTTTGTGGTGATTTTGGCGAATCCGGGCAACGGATACCAAAACCCTCGTTACTGAGATCACGCGCCAAGGCACGGCGCAGGTCGGCGAACGCATATTCGGACCGTTCCTGGGTAGCGTAACGGCGTGGTGGCGCCTTTTCCAGGTGCTGGCCGTACACCCAGGTGAGCGTGGTGGCCATCATGCAAAAATGCAGGTGGTTGGTGACCGCCTCGGGCGTGCGAGTCTGGGTCTGGGCGCTGCCCATACTTGCGAGGCCGTCCGGCCTTGCCCGGTTGGGTCTTGGGCAGATCGTACATGACGGCGTTGACGCGCAGGCGCGAGAGTAGATGGGCCCGGTTGCCCAGAGCAATCCTCAGGGGCTGCATCAGGCCCTGATTACCGAACCAGCTATCGGCCACCACCAGCACCGGGGCGTCGGTGAACACCTGGCTGATGCGCTCGATCATGTCCACGGCCTGGCGGAACTTGGACTGGTAGCGCAGGTGCCTGCCATACAGGGAGAGGTTCTGGAGTACGGTGGTCTTGGCCCGCAGGAAATAGGCAAACGCCAGGGGCACGCAGGCCCAGCGGCCCTGGACGGACTTGAGCAGTCCCACGGTGACGATGGTCTGCGCCCAGGGATAGGGGCTTTGGTTGGCCTTGGCGGCATGGT
>NZ_FOFO01000036.1 GCF_900110965.1 Ectothiorhodospira magna | reverse complement strand
CAAACAATCCAGCTATCACTGTGTCGGCGTCAAGGCCGGCGACGACTGGATCAAGGTGCCCAAGCTTGGACCGATCAGGGCCAGGGTGCACCGGAGGGTCGAGGGCACACTGAAAAGCATCACCCTGACCCGCACCGTCACCGGCAAGCACTACGCCTCCTTGCTGTTTGAAACAGAGCAGGCCGCCCCGGCACCGCTGAAAGACGTTGATGCCGCCAGGATCGTTGGCCTGGATATGGGGCTGTCCCATCTGGCCATTGACTCCAACGGCCGCAAGATCGACCCGTGGTTTGCCAGCTCCAAAACCTGCCATGTCTGCCAGCACAAGAGGGACGCCATGCCGTTGAACGTCCGGTCGTGGGAATGCCCGGCCTGCCACACACAACATGACCGGGATATCAACGCGGCGCTGAACATCAAGCATCAAGGCATAGTAAAGTTGAAGGCGGAAGGGCTGTCCGTCTCTGCCCATGGAGGCTTGCGTAAGCCCGGCACATCGCCGGCTGCTGCCTGAGAAGTGGGAAGCCTCGCCCGTGGCGCGTCAGCGCTTAGGGCGGGGAGCAGTCACGTATCAATGTGGCCTTGACCCGGCCCGGCTTGGGGTCTAGGGTTAAAACACGAGGAGAAAGCCCTTCGCAAGCAGAGACCGTCATGCCACATCGTCATGCACCCCATGCCCTGTGGGCCTTTGCGCTGAGCATCATCCTGCTGATGCCGGCGTCCGTCTTCGCCCAGGGTGTGCCCACACTGGATGTCAGTACCCAGATGGCTCGCGCTGGTTATTACCAGCTTCGCTGGGGTCTGGAGGGGGCCGATGGCACCCTCTACCGCCTGGAAGAATCCCGATACGATGATTTCCGTCAGGTGCGGGTGCTCTATGAAGGGGCCGACCGGGCCACCGTGATCAGTGGTCGCAGTGATGGCATCTTCCATTACCGGGTCCGTGCCACTGTAGCCGATGGCGGCCATTCCCCGTGGAGCGAACCCCTGATGGTGACCGTGGCCCATCACTCCCTGGGTCAGGCCCTGACCTTGTTTCTCACTGGTGCTGTGGTATTTCTGGCCACCATTGCCCTGATCGTCACCGGCAGGAAAGTTTGATGAGCATTCAGGAAACCGCCATTCTGGAACCGGGGCTGGCCTGGTTCCTGATCGCCCTGTTCACCGCCCTGTACCTGGGGATGGGCTGGTACTTTGGTCGCCGGGACAAGGAACTGGACCAGTTCGTACTGGCCGGCCGCAAGGTGGGGCTGGCGGTGGGAACCGCCACCGCCATGGCCACCTGGGTCACCAGCAATACCACCATGATGGCCCCACAGTTGGCCTATCAGATCGGGCTATGGGGCATGATTGGCTATGCCCTGGGTTCGGTGGGATTGTTGCTGTTTGCACCGCTGGCCAAGCGCATTCGACAGCTCATGCCCTATGGCTATACCAGTGGCGACTTTGTCCGGCTGCGCTACGGCCCGGTGGCCTGGCGGATTTTTCTGGCCATTTCCCTGTTTTACAGTTTTGGCTGGCTGGTGAGTCTGGGCATGGCCGGCGGCGTGCTTACCCATGCCCTCTCCGGCATCCCCTACTGGCAGGGCATGACGGTGATTCTGGCCGCCTGTGTAGCCTACACCCTCATTGGTGGTTTTCGCGCTGTCATCGGCACCGATTTTATTCAGTCGATCCTGATTCTGGTGGGGCTGGTGGTCATCGCCTGGTTGGTCATTGGCCGCATTGGCTTTGACGATATTCACCTGGGTCTGCAACTGGAGCGGCCGGAGCTGCTGACCCTGTTGATGCCGGCGGCCATCATGTTCCTGTTCAATAACCTGCTCTTTGGCATGGGCGAAATTTTCCATTCCAACGTCTGGTGGACCCGGGCTTACTCCTTCCGTGAGGGGGTGGGCATGTGGGCTTATTTGCTGGCAGGTATTTTCTGGGCACCGATTCCCATTGTGGCAGGGTTTATCGCTTTGGCTGCACCGGCCCTGGGTGCCAATATCCCCGCCGCCGACATGGTGGGTCCCATTGTCGCCTCGGAACTGCTGGGACTGGCGGGAGCCGTCATTGTGCTGGTGATGGTGTTTGCTGCCCTGGCCTCCAGCCTGGACTCCCTGCTGGCGGCCACGGCCATGCTGGTGGTTCGGGATATCTACTACCGGCATTTGCGTCCTCAAGCCACGGCGGCCCATTTGCGCACGGCCACCAAAGTCACCATTTTGTTACTGGGCATCATCGCCTGGATGCTCTGCCTGCCCCGGATCACCACCCTGGCGGAACTGCTGCATTTCACTGGCGCCTTTGTGGCCAGTACCATCTGGCCCATCGCTGCCGGCCTTTACTGGCGTCAGACCAACCGCATTGGCGCTTCTTTGGCCATGGTGCTGGGTAGTCTGGCGGGAATCAGCGCCTATTTCCTGATCGGTTTTTATGTGGGTGCTCTGGTGGGGGCAGCCGTATCCATGGTGATCGTGCTGTTGACCACCTGGCTGTGGCCCCAGTCCTTTGACTGGAAAACCCTCAACGAACCGCCGCCCAGACATTAGGCCCGGGAGTTTGTCATGGCATCTGTGGGTTTTTTGACCGTATTGATCGTGACCGCCACCATCATCACGACCCTGTGCATCCTGGTGCTGCTGGGGTTGGTGATCCGGGACTGGCGTAACGGAACCCTGTGGTAGGACGGAGACGCACTGGTCCGCTCTGCTAGAATAGCCTGCCGCCCCTATTCCCGGCGGTGGTATTCCGTCACCCTTTGTAGAGACGACATGGCCAGTTCCAAGCATATCTATCGAGTCTGTTTCATCAATCAGGGCAAGGTGTACGAGGTGTTTGCCCGCCAGGTGTACCAAAGCGAGATGTATGGTTTCGTGGTGGTGGAAGAGCTGATCTTCGGCGAGCGCAGCGCCATCGTGGTGGACCCCGGTGAGGAAAAGCTCAAGACCGAATTTGCATCGGTCACCCGCAGTCTGATCCCGATGCATGCCATCATCCGCATCGACGAGGTGGAAAAGGAAGGTGTGGCCAAGATCAGCGAGTTGGGGGCCAACGTCACCGCTTTCCCCGCCAGCTATCTGCCCCAGGGCACGCCGCCTCGTCAGGACAGCTAAAAAATTGGCAAAGGGATTTGCCAAACCAGAAAGATTCAGGTATCTTTCGGCACCTTGATCGAGACGGGCCAGGCCCGCCGGATCAATCGCTACCGCAGTGTAGCGAAACAATCAGCGGAGAGGTGGCCGAGCGGTCGAAGGCGCACGCCTGGAAAGTGTGTATACGGTAACCCCGTATCGAGGGTTCGAATCCCTCCCTCTCCGCCACATAACATGCATAAGCCCCTTATGCGACAAAGCCCTGCCATGTCATCGTGGCGGGGCTTTTTTTTGCGGTGCAAAGTCCAACCATGGTTGGAAAATGTCTTGAAGTTGACATGCATTTGATATGGCATGGATGGATTTTTAATTTTTAAGATATTGAATTTAAATAGAAAATAAATAAAAAAGAAAAAGGTACGGATATTGCATTCTCCCGGTTGCAAGTTGACAACAACGAGGAGAATGCACCGTGGCCAAGGCCAAACTGACGTTTAAGGACATCAATCTCACCGTAAGTGCCCCGGTGGGAGTACGGGTGATCGAGATCTCGGAAAAAGTGGGCTCGGGGATCATCTACGGCTGCCGCGAAGGGGATTGCGGCACCTGCCTGATGGAAGTGGAGGAAGGCTGGAACAACCTCACCGAACCTTCCGTGGTGGAACACAAGGTATTGCGAGAAAACAACGCTGGCCGGCACCAGCGACTGGCCTGTCAGGCTCAGGTGCTCGGTGACGCCACCGTGCGCCCGGTCTGATCCACCATCATTTGATTGACCTTGAGGAGATCACCCCCATGCCCAACATCACCTTCACCCACCCGGATTACAAGGACAAGACCGTCTATGCTGTTGCCGGCAGCCATACGGAAACCATCCTGAAGATCGCCAAGGAAAGCAAGCTGCCCATCCAGTTTGACTGCCAGGACGGGGAATGCGGCACCTGTCTGGTCAAGGTGACCCATCTGGACAAAAATACGCCCAAGGGTGGCCCTTTGACGGCCAAGGAACAGACGGTACTGCAACAACTTGGCAAGCTCACCAGCGATGACATTGAGCGGATGTCCGTGGATGACATCCCCTCCCAATGGCGTCTGGCTTGTCAGATGATCGTCAGAGACGAAGATCTGCTGGTGGAGTACGGCGTCAGCTGAACAATGTCTTCCCCCACATTCTCCCCCGCCAGGCGCGAGCCGGCAGGGGGGAATGCGGGGTCATGGCGCGTGCCAACTCACGAACCCGAGGCAGGGTCAGCGGTCGCCCGATGGCTGATTGACCGAATGGCCAGCCGGAAAGAACCGGCCTGTGAATGTCCCGAACTCACGCCCGCCTCCGCCGCTTCCCTGGACCCGGTCGCGACCCCTGGCGGGGCGGTCTGTCTGGCAATCATCAGACCCATCCGCCGGACCTGCTCCGGCGATAATGGCGGTGCCTGGGATACCGGGCGCCCGTGATACCCAGGCACGAAGTCCTGAACAGGCAACCGAACCTGGGTCCAGACACCCGCCGCCGGTTGAAACGGGGCCTGATAGCTGATGCCATCCAATCGCTCATCCATGCGCAACGAGAGCTTATACACCTTGCCGTCGCCGAAGACTTCAAGGACCAGGGCATCGGTTTCAGGGGCAAACCCCGGCAACAAACCGCTGCGTACCGAGGCAAAACCGCCCCCCTGCTCCAGGGACATCACCCCTTCAAACACCGCAAAGCCCGCCGGATCATGGCGCAGGCCACTGCGTGAAACCCCACCCATCACCCGATCATCGACAGACTCCCAGGTTTCGACTGCAGCCGGATCTGAAAAATCCATGATTGCCCCCTGTGCCTTGAAATGAACGATCATCCGTAAACTGCCGTAGCATCCTACCACCGGCTCGGTATGATGGCCATTTCCCGATTTTGCGGTTTTTGGGCACCCCACCCCCCCGTTTTCTTGTATCGTGTGGCCTTTCTTCCCATCGACCAGAGATCCAGATAACTCCATGACGAACAAGAAGAAGATCACCATCATCGGTGCCGGCTTTTCCGGCATGGCGGCGGCGGCCACCCTGGCCCGGGAAGGGATGGACGTGACCGTGATCGAACGCCACGACATCCCCGGCGGACGGGGGCGACAGTTCTCGGCGCAAGGGTTCACCTTTGACATGGGACCCAGCTGGTACTGGATGCCCGATGTGATCGATGACTTCTTCGCCCGCTTCGACCGTCGGGTGTCGGACTATTTCGAGCTCAAACGGCTGGACCCGTCCTATCGGATCTATTTCGGCAAGGATGATTATGTGGAGATCCCCGCCAGCATGGAAGAAGCAGAAGCCCTGTTCGAGGGCATCGAACCCGGCGCCGGGGCGCAGCTGCGGGCCTTCATGCAGGAGGCCGAGGTGAAGTACACCGTGGGCATCGGCGAGTTCGCCAACAAGCCCTGTCTGTCCATCATGGAGTTCGCCCAGCTGCGGCTGCTCAAGTATCTGTTTTCCATGCACCTGCTGCGCTCCTTCCGCAGCCACATCAGCCGCTACTTCAAGAGTCCCCGCATCCAGCGCATGCTGGAGTTCCCCATCCTGTTCCTGGGGGGGACGGGCCGCACCACCCCGGCCCTGTACAGCATGATGAACTATGGTGATATCAAGCTGGGCACCTGGTATCCCATGGGGGGCATGCACCAGCTGGCCCGGGCCATGCACCGGCTGGCGGAGGAACAGGGGGTGACGTTCCACTTCAGTACCGAGGCCACCCGCATCGACACCCGGGACGGCAAGGCGGTGGCGGTGGAGACGAACCAGGGGCGGTTCGAGGCGGATTTCATCATCGCCTCCGGCGACTATCACCACATGGAACAGGTCCTGCTGCCCCGGGAAGCCCGCACCTACGACCAAGCCTACTGGGACAAGCGGGTGATGTCCCCCTCCTCCCTGATCTTCTACATGGGAGTGAACAGGAAGCTGGAGGGGCTGTTGCACCACACCCTGCTGTTCGACGCGGATTTCGAGGCCCATGCGGCACAGATTTATGAAGATCCCCAGTGGCCCACGGAACCCTCCCTGTACATCAATGTCACTTCCCGGACCGACCCTTCCGTGGCACCGGAAGGCCAGGAAAACCTCATGGTCCTGATCCCGGTGGCCCCGGGGCTGGAGGATACCCAGGCCGTGCGCGATCGTTACTACACCCTCATCATGGACCGCATCGAGGCCATCACCGGCCAGTCCATCCGCGAGCATGTGGTGTATTGCCGCAGTTATGCCCAGAATGACTTCACCGAGGATTATCATGCCTTCAAGGGCAATGCCTACGGCCTGGCCAACACCCTGATGCAGACGGCCTTCCTCAAGCCCCGCATGCAAAGCCGCAAGCTGGATAACCTGTACTTTGCCGGCCAGCTCACCGTGCCGGGACCGGGGGTGCCCCCCACCATCCTGTCCGGGACCATCGCCGCCGGCGAGATCCTGGGCCGTTGCCGGAGCCAGTCATGACCCAGATCGACCACCGACAGACCCGCCGTGACTATAGCCGGGGCAGCCTGCGACGGGCGGACCTGGCCGCCGATCCCTTCGTGCAACTGGGCCGCTGGCTGGCGGAGGCAGAGGACCAGCCCGATGCCACCGCCATGGCCCTGGCCACGGTGAATGACCACGGTCAGCCCTCCCAGCGCATGGTCCTGCTCAAGCATCTGGATACCCGGGGGCTATGCTGGTATTCCGATACCCGCAGTCAGAAGGGACGGGAACTGGCCCACAATCCCCGGGCCTGTCTGCTGTTTTTCTGGGCGCCGCTGGAGCGGCAGATCCGGTTGGAGGGGATCGTGGAGCGTCTGACCGAGGCGGAGGCGGAGGCGTATTTCCGCAGCCGTCCGCCGGGCAGCCGACTGGCGGCGGCGGCCTCCCACCAGAGCGCCCCCATCGCCGGTCGGGATGCCCTGGAGGCCCGTCTCAAGGCGGTACAGGAACGTCATCCGGACGGGGACGTGCCCAGGCCGGAGAGCTGGATCGGGTTCAGACTGGTGCCGGAGACCTTCGAGTTCTGGCAGGGCCGGGATAACCGGCTCCATGACCGGTTCCGCTACCACCGGGATGAGGCGGGCTGGGGGCTGACCCGGCTGATGCCGTAAGCCTCAGTCGGTCAGCACCAGCCGGGTGCCGAAGGGGGGTTCGGCATCCTCAAAGGCCGCCGAGACCACCCACAGCACGGGCCAGCCGGGCCGAAACCCGGCCGGCCCCTGCAGATCCGTGAGCACCACGCCCATGTCGGGCCGGTAGCGATCCGCGGCCTGCAGCAAGGGTGTGAAGTCCGTGCCCCCGCCGCCTTCGAAGACGATGTCCCGCAGGTTGGATACCCCCGGCTCCAGCTCTTCCACCGCCCGCACCCGGGTATCGCCGATGATCACCACCAGGCGGGATTCCGTGCGCCGGGTGATGGCCTCGATCTCGGTGGCGAAACGGCCCAGCAGAGCCTCGTCGATGGAGCCGGACACGTCCACCACCAGCACCAGACGGGGCACCGAGGCGGCGGTGACCATACCTGGTTCCCAGGGCATGCGTCGCCCTCCCGGTGCCCGCCCCCGATTGGCCAAGTAGGACCGGGAGGGCCGGGACCAGGACACTTCCGGTCGGCGGGCCAGTCCCCGGCTGACCCGGGTGCGCAGCACCTGTTCCCAGGGCACCTTCACCCGGGGCAGATCGGCGATGAGGCCCCGCAGCATGGAAAAGTCCCCGTCCCCGGCGTGGGCACGGGTGATGCGCTGCGCCCATTCCCGGCTCTGCTCCGCCACGGTTTCCGGTTTGAGGGCATCCTCGTCGGAGGGCAGCAGATCCCTCAGAATGTCCGCCCCCAGTTGACGGGTCCGGGCCGCCCGGGGGCCGTCTTCCATGGCCTGGGCCTGACCGCCCTGCCCTTCCCGGGCGGGTCCCGAGCCGCCGTCACCCTCCCGGGATGACTGACTGGCTTGCCGGGAAGACGAGTCGCTGGGCCGACGGTCGTCGATCTGGCGATAGAGGCGTTCCACGTCCCATTCCAGCAAGGATTTTTCCTCGCTCTGCTGGATCTGCAACACGTCGCCCAACAGGCTGGACAGGGTGACGGAACCCTTGGGCAGGGCCATCCAGGTGAGGTGCCCGAGGCTGCTGTTGACGATGGCGTCGGCGCAGATATTGAAGAGGTCCGGGTCCACGCTGCCCCTCAGTCGGGCGATGGCCTGCATGCGCTGGGGGTGGCGCAGGGCCACGTGCAATACCTGATGGGCCACCAGACCCACCTGCTGGGGATGGGGCAGTCGTTCGAAGGCGGGGCCGTAAAAAATGGTATGACCATCATTGGCGACGGTGATGGCCTCACGGCCATCCGGCAGGTCACGGTGCTGCACCCACAGGGCCAGGCCGCCCGTGGACGGCGCGAACTCCACCAGGGTCTGGATGGCACGGGTGCCCCGGTGGGTGGGGCCGGTGGTGAAGGCGGGTGTGTTCATCCCTCGCGCTGTTCCATGTAGCGCCCGTAGACCGGGCTGCCCAGCACCGCATTCTCCAGCCCCAGGGACAGGGCCCGGTGCATGAGCAGTTCCATGGTGAGGGTCTGGGCTTCGCGGATGGGCAGGGGCACGTCGCCGCGGATGTCCGGATACTGCTCCACGATCTCCAGGGCCCGGGCCATGCCGTGCTCCCCCGTCACCGCCGCCAGCAGGCCGTAAATCATGCCGTACAGGCCGTCCAGGGTGCGGGGCAGCAGGGCTGCCGTCTCCTTGCCGGGGGCGGCGTCCAGCAGACGGGTGACGTCCACCCCGGCCTGGATTTCCCGCAACACGCCGAAGAATTCCGCCGCGTTGGCGGCACCGATGCGTCCCTGGACAAACAGGCGCTTGGCGCTGTCCGACATCCCCGACTTGAGCACGTTGGAAATGTCTTCCCAGCCCCGGGGGCTGGCGCCGATCAGGTAGTCGTTGGCCAGCTGGGTCTGGGTATCGTCCAGCTTGTCGGCGCGCACCTTGAGGTAGGCCATGACCTCGGGGGCGAATCCCCGCGCCAGGGCATGCTCCAGAAAGGCATCGATCACCGTCTGCACGTTGAAGTGGAACATGCGGTCCGCCAGGGCCGTGCCCATGTCGTGGCTCACGGCGCCGTGGAAGCGGGCGTTACCGGCCGCCACCACCATCCAGCCTTCGGGCAGGTGGTAATGGCCGACACGGCGGTCCAGGATCAGGGAATAGGCGGAGATCTGCAGGCGCTGGTCCGCGGCGGTCAGCTCGTCCAGGAACAGGACGCCTTCGGGCGTATCGGCCTCGGGCAGGAATTCCGGCGGAAACCAGACGGTGCGAGACTGCTGTTCGTCGGCGTAGATGGCGCCGCGAATGTCCACCGGTTCGATGGTGGTCAGGCGCAGGTCCACCAGGGGGACGTCATAATGCCGGGCCAACTGGGCAACGATGGAGGATTTCCCCACCCCCCGGGTCCCCCACAGCATGGAGGCCCTGCGCCGCAGCACCGGATCGGCATATTGCTCGATCAGGGCCTGCTTGGCCGCGGCGATGGAAACTGCGGGGATGTTCATGGGATTGCCTTGCATGCGTTATATCCGTCCTCGGGGTTGATCGTTTGGGACTGTGCCATATCGGCTCAGGCATCGGTATCCCGGGTCCAGGCGGGCAGGTCCAGGGGTCTGGGCGGGGGCGGGATCTCCAGTACCGGCACCTCCCGCGACCAGCTCCAGAAAACCAGCAGCAGCAGGACCGGGGGAATGCCGGGGGTCCACAGGGGCAAGGGTTCTTCCCGCCCGGCGCCCAGCAGGTATAACACGGGCACCAGCGCCAGGATGCCCAGTACCCCCTGGACCGGCAGGCTGCGCCAAAAGACCACCTGCCAGCGCCGACGCAGGAAGCGGGCATGAAAATCCTCGGGAGGGCGGGAGAATACCGCCACCAGATGGGAAATGGTCTGGGCAAACTTGGTTTCCCCGTCATCGGAACGCGCTGGCTCCCGATGGGCCAGTTTGATGGTGGACTTCCAGCCGCTGTCGGTGGCCTGCAGGGGGCGCCAGGCCCGGCCTCGCACGGCCAGCAGATCGGCGGGCAGGGCCACTTCCCCGGCGGATGGTTTTTCCAGCACCAGCCTGGCCGGCAGACCCTCTACCTGACGGGCGTCCAGGGTCAGGCGTCGACCGGCCACCAGGGCCTCGCCCCCCGCAAAGCGCATGGGCCAGATTTCCCCGCCCTGCAGACGGCGCCGCGCCACCCGCCGGACGCGGTAATCCAGGGCCGCCAGCACCCCATCCACCCGCATGAACTGCTGGGCCGGGGCCACCTTGGTGAGCTGCCGGTAGACCCCTTCCACCGTGGGGCCTTCCACCTCCAGCGTGGCCTGGATGCCCGAGGCATGGGTCAGGGTCCGGACCAGGCGGAACTGGTCGGCCTTGGGGTTTTCCAGGGTCAGGGTTTCCGTCAGGCGCAGGCCGGCCAGACCCACCGACGCATGCTCGACGGGCTGAAAGACGACGGTGCGTGCCTGCCGGTCCGTAGTTGCCAGATCCACCCGGCGGCCATCCCGTGAAAAGGGGGCCACCAGTTTGAGCATCTCATGATGGGTCAGTGGGATCATCTATCCTCCGGGCCGATCTGATCCAGCGTCTGTTGCATGGCGGTCATCAAATCGGTCCATTGTGCGCGCAGATCCGGCAGTACCGCCTTTACCGCTGCCAGGTCACCGGCGGTGACGGCGGCTTCCAGACGCTGGGCAACGGCTCGCAGACGCTCGCCGCCGATACTGGCTGCCACGCCCTTGAGGGTATGGGCCTGGCGGGCAAGGGTGGCCAGATCCCTGTCCCCGCTGGCCAGCCCGGTTTCGATGGCCTGGATCTGTCGCGGAATGTCTTCCATGGCAGTGGCGATGATCTGCTGGATCAGTTCGTTGTCACCCAATAGCCGCTGGCGCAGTCCGGCATGGTCAAATACCAGCATTGATTCTACCGTCGGGGTGTCACCCTTGTGGAGAAGGCGATGCCGGACATCCGTTTCAGATTGAGTATCGGCGGTCTGATGGGGTGACGCAAATGGCAGGGTGAAGGTCAAGGTGGTGCCCTGGCCCATCCCCTGACTCTCTACCCGGATCTCTCCGCCCATGAGGGCCACCAGTTGACGGCAAATGGCCAGCCCCAGTCCAGTGCCACCATAGCGCCGGGTGGAGGATGGGTCTACCTGGGAGAATTTCTCGAACAGCAGATGCTGCTTGTTCCTGGGAATACCGATGCCGGTGTCGATGACCCGAAATTGCAGCACAATGCCCTCCGTGGTCATGGTCTGCACCTCAATATCCAGGGTGACCCCGCCTTCGTGGGTGAATTTAATCCCGTTTTCCATGAGATTGAACAGGATCTGGCGCAGCCGGACAGGGTCGCCACAGAGCTGTGTGGGCACCTGGGGGGCGATGGTATGGGTCAGGATCAGCCCCTTGGCGTGGGCCATCGGACCCAGGGTATGCTCCAGATCCGTCACCAGGTCTGTGAGGGAGAAATCACGGGTATCCAGTTCCAGTTTGCCATGCTCGATCCGGGAGAATTCCAGGATATTGTTCAGCAGATCCAGCAGGGTTCGGGTGCTGTCAAGCAGGGCGTCGCTATAACGGGTCTGCTCCTCGTCGAGCGGGGTTTGTCGCAGCAGTTCCGCCATACCAATGATGCCATTCATGGGGGTACGGATTTCGTGGCTCATGTTGGCCAGAAAATCGCTTTTGGCCTGGCTGGCTATCAGGGCATCCTTTTTTGCTGCTTCCAGCGCCCGGCGGTGCCGGCGAATGTCTGTATCGGTACGCCGCAGCAGCACGAACAAAAAGCTGAACAGTCCCGCCAGCAAGATCATGGCGGAGGCCATGGCCAGATAGATCACCCGTTGGTGGCTGGCTCGGGCATCGGCAATGTCATGTAGTGCCAGCAGGGTACCGATTCGGTAGCCCGCGGCATCCTGAAGCGGAAAGGCCGTGATATGCCAGGGCCGGTCCTGAAACGTTCTGGTCACCAGGGTGTGCAAGGGAGGATCTTCCTTCAGCGCGTCCAGGACTGGGGCCAACCCGAGTCGGGACACATAGGCCACTGGCTGTCTGTCCGTTGCCATCGGGAGCGTCAAAAAAGCCAGTTCCACGTCCGGGCGCCGATGACCGCTGGAGAGAATCCTGTCCAGGGACTGAAACAGGGCCAGTGTTCCCGCGGCCTCGCCATCCTCCACGGTTTCCGGGATGGCCCAGGCGCCATACAGGAACAGCTGCCCCGTAGCCGGTTCCTGCACGATACGGGGCAGATGGTCCGGGTGGTCCGCCGGGTATCCGGGCAGATTGACCGGGTGCATCGGCATGTTATCGGGACACAACAGACATCGTCCGCTGCTGTCCTGGAGTACCACCCCCAGTCCATGTTGCTCCACCCGATACAATGCCGGCGTGACGGCAGCAGGCCAGCGACCGGGATCCTGCACCAATGCCCGCAGGCCGGGATCATCCCGCAGCAATATGGCCCCCAGGGCCAGATGGCGGCTCCATTCCCCCAGTTGGCGCTGAACATCCCGCAGGGCCTCCTCATGGGCCTGTCGACTGGACTGGTGGATCTGTTCTGCCTGCAACCAGATCAGGGTGGTGTTAAACCCCACCACCAGCAGCAGGATCATCAGCGCCAGGGGAACCAGCAGGCGGCCCAGGATGGGCCGGGGAGAACCCGGGTGGCCCCTGGGGGTGATCAGGGCAGCAGCCAGACCGATGAACAGGCTCCAGAACAGGGCCAGGGGCAGGGCCACCCGCCCAGCCACATCCATGCGCCAGCGTCCTGCATCCACGTCGATGCCCAGAATGGCCATGACCTGACCATGACCCGGATGGAGGATCGGAGTAATGGCGCTGACCCAGGTGCCCCATTCATCGGTGACTGGCCCCTCCACGAAGGGTTCAGCGGCAGTGAACACGGCGATCAGTTCCGGGGAGGGGGTGCCGAACACCGAGCCGGGGGGTAATGCCAGCCCGTCCTCCCAGGGGGCATACTCCAGGTCCAGCAAATAGATGATTTCACCGGCCTCGTTGCGCCCCATGAGGTACAGGTAGGCCAGTCGGGGGTCATTGTCTCGCACGGCCATGAGCCGGGACAGCAGGGACTGATAGGCTTCCAGATGGACATCCTGGGGCTGGCCACCCAGAGCAAGCACCTGATTCGGATCCAGTGATTGGGCGATCTGCTCTACCTGATCGAGCAATTGTCCCCGCAGGTCACGGTCGGCCTGGTGAATCACCAGCCCGGTCAGTAACAGGCCCACTCCCAATGCAACGGTCAGCACCACCAGGGTGCGGCGGAGCGTCCAATGGTTCATCCCGGTTCCGGCTCGACAAAAGATCCAGTCTATCTAATCTGGTGGACTGGAGATAGCGTTGATCCACCAAGGCCGCTGAACAGTCTTTTACCATCTCCTGTACTGCGGGGGAATGTTTTAAGGATGGTGCTCACGGACCAGAGGATCTGTCGTCCTCTGGTTGCACGATCCGGTGGCGGGTCTGAGGGCAGCCATTCCAGAACACTGGGCGTTCCAGCCCCTTCTGAATAAAGTGCCAGGACTGGCGGTAACCGTCATGGGGCAGGGTACAGTCGCTGCAATCCTTGTGTGGCTTGCCCTGGGGATCGGTAAAAACCGTGTAAGGCCCAGGACAGTCATAGGCCATCAGCGGGCAGTAACAAAACAGGCAATTGAATGCCCGGGTGATGCCCCGGTGGCAGGGCATGAACGGGCAGGCACTGTTGGTGAAGCCTTTGTAGGCTTCGTTTTCGGTGTCATCTCTGGATGCCATGATGCCGTGATTCTGCTGCTGCTCCGAATTTCATACTCGAAAGTGCTCATTCGGTGATTCGCTCTCCGTTGATAGCGCCCGGGTTTGGGCGAGCAACTGGAGTCCTGGTTGAGCAGTCCCAACCGGAGGCGCTCAGTCCGTTCCAGCAAGATCGCCCTGACCCGCTTGAACGGAGTGAACCGC
>NZ_FOFO01000017.1 GCF_900110965.1 Ectothiorhodospira magna | reverse complement strand
CCTACCGTGGCTGTGGTCGCCATGGGAGCCGGACTGAGGGCCAGCCCGAAAGGGCTGGGCATCCCACCGGACCCTACCGCGACCCGGGCAGCGCGCCAATCGGCAACGCTTGGCGTGATGAGGCAGAAGTCAGCAGACGGCATAGTAGCCAAATGCTCACCGTAATGGGTGAGACACGGTGAAGGCCCGAACCTCCGGCAACGAGAGAGACCCGCGTGTCTCAACGGACGTAATGCGCCCGACCGGGTGAAACGGCCTTGGCGATTCGTTGGGTAACCAGCGTTGAAGGTCACCATGGTTGCATGGTCCTTTGAACTCCGGAGGAAACGCCCCGTGCGGACCCGCATGCGGGGTGTTGTGGAGGCCGGGGGAGAAAAACCCCCGGCTATCCGATTGGGCAATTTCTGTCTAAAATCGCTTAAAACTATGTTTCGTTTGACATTTTCATGGTGCCCTATATATTGACGACGGCCGTCATACATTGTATGATGCCCGTCATGATGAAACAAATCAAGAATCCAGCTCTTCGAAGAATGCGGGAGATTCTCGACGAAAAGTACTTCTATAAGCCGGAGTACTTTGATGGTCGCACGCAATTTATCCTGCTTGGAGGCGATAACTCTGATGTCGGCCAAAACGCGCTCTGCTTCGAGGTCTATCCAGGAGCGCCGTTCTGCCTTTTTGTCGCAACCGCATCGAATCCTCCTAAGAAGATCCGAGATAAAGCATTAAGTCACGCCCTTGCAACAGAGACAATAGGAATTGTCGCTTTCTTTTCTCACGACAATGAATATTTTGAAGTTCTCAGGAGACGTTATCGAGACGATAAATTCGAAACCGTACATGGCGTCGAATATTACTATAAGGGCTCGGCCGGCGGAGAATTTCGCTTATTCGAAGAAGGCGCTGAATATCAAGCCCCAACTAACGCGCAAGCGGTTAATTTAATTCCTATAACCAATAAGCTCGAAAACATCTTCTTCGAGATTCATTCGGCAATGCGCGACATTGACGGGCTTCATGCGGATGCTGCTCTCGAAGAACTTTGCAAGCTTCTATATCTAAAGTCTTATCTAGAAGAACAAGAGTCGATACTTCCCATTTCGCGTATCACTACATCATCCTTTGGCACTGTCGAGGAATATGCATCGTGTCTGCGCGCGCTCTATCGGGAAGCAATTAATTATGACTTGCGTGTCTTTCGATTAAAAATTCCTGAATATGAACGCTCTAGAGGAGTCTTTGATCTACCCATCTTTCTTTCCAGTTCCGCATTAGTAAAATCCTTCCAGCTTATTGAAGAGTTTTCTTTGACTCGATCAGACACTGACCTGAAAGGTCGCGCCTTCCAAAAAGTCTTAGGCAAGTCCGTGCGGTCAGGTATGGGGCAGTACTTTACGCCGGTGCAAGTGTGTCAACTGATGGTGGAAATCACAGCGCCCACAAGTTCCGAATTAATCTTAGATCCATTTTGCGGCTCTGGTCATTTTCTTACAGAGTCACTTTCATATGTTCGCCATACGGCTCCAGACCACACTAAGGAATACCATGAGTTTGCATTTGGAAAACTTCATGGAATTGAGAAAAGTGACAGAATGACCCGTATAGCGATGACCGACATGCGACTCAACGGAGACGGGCACTCGAATATCCGTTGCACAGATGCTCTATTGGATTTCCGAAACTATCCTGATCTGAAACCAGAGAGTTTTGATTTGGTTTTGACCAATCCGCCGTTTGGTTCAATTCTTGGAATCGAGGCATTCTCAGGTCTAGCAAGATTTTCGTTGGCTGAAGGGCGAAAAAAGGTACCCCTTGAAATAGTAGGCTTGGAAAGATCAATTGAGTTTCTTCGGCCGGGAGGTCGCATTGCCATTGTATTACCAGAAAGCATCTTCAATGCGGAGTCTCTCAAGTACGTTAGAGAGTGGCTCATGAGTAAGTTGGCTATACGAATAGTGATTGATCTTCCCAATGAAACCTTCGCTCCTTTTGGGGCGAATGTGCGTAGCGGTATACTGTTTGGTAGAAAACGACGAGCTGGCGAAGATTTTCCGAAAAATAAGAAAGCATGCATGATTAGAGTTGACAATCTTGGTTATGACGCGGCCGGACGTGAAACGAAAGGTTCAGAGATAGCAGAAGCGATAAAAACAGCAAAACGATTCTTGCAAAAGGAAGGCTGGTAAATGAAAGCTAAAGCAGTTCCTATCTCTGATCTAATCGAACTCGGAAAATGGCGAGCCGATCTTCATGTTCATGAAGATGCCGAACTAAGCTCTGAAAAATTCAAGCTAGTTCGACTCGCTGAAGTCGTAATTGAGTCCAAGACCGCAAGGGACCCGTCTGAGTTTGGTCAAAACGGATTTTATTATATAGGGCTTGAAAATGTTGAACCAATAACCGGTGAGTCACAAGGCATTTCCATGGTCACTAGTGAACAAGTTCGATCCCGATCTAAGGTGTTTACAGAAGGAGATATTCTTTACGGTCGTCTTCGTCCTTACTTGAGAAAAGCGTTCTACGTAGAACCGCCCTACACCAAAGGACTCTGCTCCACAGAGTTTATTGTACTCAATGCAAACACCCAATTCATATTGCCTTTATTTCTTCGCGAGATTCTTATTTCTGACCCTGTAACGGAACTTGTCTCAAGACTGCAAGCCGGTGCCGCTTTGCCACGCGTTTCTTCGAAAGATTTACTAAATATATGCGTCCCAGTTCCTCCGTTGAAATTTCAAGAGGAGTGTGTCGCAAAAATTGAGCGTTTCAGGAATCAAAGGCGAGAACTTCTGTTAAAGGCCAACGCACTTACCAAGGAAGGGCAGAAGGTCATGTCTGAGGTGTTCGACTAACAACCACTTTCTTGAGTCGTTCATTTAATTGCACGGGCTACTCTTGGAAAGTTTCGCGCCATGAAATCAATGAACCGAGCTTTGGTTGGATCGGAAGCATATTCATTCTTCAGAATATCTTTCCCGTTTTTGCCGCGCGAACCCAACATACGCAGCATTCCGCCGAAATTTGCGGCATACGACACGCCCGCCCCTTTAGAAGAATCCGGACCTGAGCGACGTTCACGAACCCCTGACGCATTTAATGGCTCACCAACATGGGTGCAGTTTTGTATAGTACAACCATCTGGGCAATTACCTTTCTGGATAAAGCTCCCGCCTCGTTCAAGGTGTAGCGCATCCCTCAATTTCGCAATAGGTAAAGCGTAGCCGACGAAATAGTCGAGAATAGCTGGATAAACATTTTTCGGCTGGTCAGCTATTACTTTCCAATCCCAAAGAAAAACCGCGAGCAATTCATTTTCAGCAAATTCGTGTTGGAGTCGATCAAAATGCGCCTTTGATTCATCAGCCGAAGCAACCATAGATTTAACTTCAACCCTGAAAAGCTCACCGTCTTTTGTTTCTGGATTCCAATCCTCTCCCCTAAGGATGCACGCAAAATCATTATACTCATGGCCATAAATCCACCCCAGCTCATAGGGAATATCTTTTTCCTTCTTGAGTATGCTGTTTAAATGAAACCCCCACAATGCCTCAATAACACTACCCATGCCGCTTCCAATCCTGCCTCCTCGGGTGTGAAAGACTTGCTCGGTAAATGCGTTTACGGCATCGACTGTTACATGGGTGCTCGTAATTATTGTGTCGGCAGCAGCGTGCGCTAATGATCGTCTGTTATTTCGCATTTTCATTTCTTGCTATTGTCTCATTCCAGTCTCATGCCCAACGCCAGCATCAGCCGGCGCGCTATTCGCGCGCTCGGCTGGATGCCATCGTTAGGTGATTGATCATATGTTGATTCTTTGCCTGGAAAAATAATTTCAACCAGACCCCTTTAATTACTCTGGTTACCACGTGTTCTCAATGTAAGGCTCGATACGGCCTGGGACCCCGGGGAGTATCCATGTCACTGACCATGACGCGACATGCAGTGTTGCCTGCCGGGGGGCCAAACCCGTCGGCACTCTCCAACGTAATTTTCGGGGCTCTACACCTTCAGGGTCGGCATCACCCGTTACCTTTGCACCTCGCCTGTTTTCATGCCTACGCATCGACGCGTCAGTTACCCTTCGCGCCGCAAGGCTTGATACCGGGCTCGCGGCTCACGATTACCCAGGCGGGACTCTAACCCGCTAGAACACGCGGCCTTGCCAGGCCGCACTGACCCGTTTGATTTTAGGTGCCAAGTCCCGATGGACCGTTATTGTAACGAGCCTTCAAAATCGTCGCACTCATTAATAAGTGCTTTTACGACCCTTGAAAAGTAGTTACTGTCTATAAGTTTCATTTCAACATTTTGCATAACAGAATAGACATGCTTGCTGCCTATTTTTTCAATGCACCAAAACCCAATTTTCCTTTCTGCATTTCGCTTTAGCAATAGAGTTGAAAGATAGTGCGGAATATCGTTTTCCGAGTCAAAAATGGCCATGCTAGGCACGGAAAACTCAAGAGTTGACTCATACCTGATAACATAAAGTGTTTGTTTTCTTCCGGAACTCATTCCAAATTTAATAACGGCTTTCCTTTCATTTAAAGAGTCTATTTTCCATCCATTTGCATTACAATAATTATTCATTGTGCTCGCAAAGTTTACGCCTGAAAAGAGTGATTCTAAGCTCATGGTTTTTCCCCTTCATTTATTACGCCGCAAATTTTAAAATATACACCTAACAGTAGATTAGACAGAATCGGCCCTTCCCAGGAAAGACAGATTCCGCATAGCATGGCTTCAGATCTTGAGATCTTGCCACCCATCCCCAAAGTATTGCATCATCGGGCAACAGTTTCAGGAAACGCTGAATAAGTCATGCAAAGCAAGGCCATGAATCCTTCATGACTGCGATCGCTCTCACGAACGCGGAATTTCACCTCACAGAGGCCATTTTAACGGCCCTGTGTGGCCTGTTTACATCCTTTTACCGAACTCCGGGCGCAACTACCCTACGACGTACACAAGGATCGTCGCACCAGGTACAGGTTCGCCAGCATGAAAAGCCTCATCTGGTGGGCCACGTTCTTTGCAAGACCGCGATAGCGCACCTTGACATAGCCGAACTGACGCTTTACCACCCGGAAGGGATGTTCGACGATCGCCCGCAGTGCCGAAAGCCTCCGGTTGATATCTCGCTTCCACTGGGGCAGCTCGCCGCCTTTGGGCTTCTTGTACGGAAACGCCCAGATCGGACCACGCTCGGGATCGCTCGAGGACAGGTTGCGCTCGTTGCTCGTGTACGCCTTGTCGCCCAGGATCTCCTTTTCATCCCCGTGCAACAATTCGTCCAGAACCTTGTTGTCAGGCACCTTGGCCGTTGTACCCACCACCGTATGTACGAGTCCCGAGTTGGAATCGACGCCGATATGGACCTTCATTCCGAAGTGCCACTGGTTGCCCTTTTTCGTCTGGCTCATCTGGGGATCCCGCTTCCTTTCCCGGTTCTTGGTCGACGGCGGCGCCTGGATGAGCGTTGCATCGACGATCGTGCCACGCCTGAGCAAAAGCCCCTTCTCGGCCAGGTGGGTGGCGACCTCGGCAAAGAGCCTCTCGCAAAGGCCGTGCCGCTCAAGCAGGTGGCGGAAGCGGAGTATCGTCGTGGCGTCGGGGATGGTGTCCACCGCTATGTCCAGGCCAGCGAAGCGGGCCAGCACCGGCATGTCGTACAGGGCATCCTCCATCGCCTCGTCGGCATAGTTGAACCAGTGCTGCATGAAGCTGATGCGCAGCATCGTTTCCAGCGGATAGGGCCTTCGGCCTTTGCCGGCCTTGGGATAGTACGGTTCGATGCAGGCGCACAGTCGCTCCCAAGGCGTCGCAGCATCCATCTCGGCAAGGAACACCTCCTTGCGGGTCGCCTTCGGGCGCTTGGCCAAGCCTCGGTCAGAAAGTCCAGGCCGCTTCATATTCGCTTATTCTCCCCGTCGCTCCCGCCTAACGGCAGGCGATGAACACGATTTTCTCACGAATGGGCGGACTTGTTCAGCGTTTCCTTCACCTCACCCAGGATTGGAGCCAAGGACATGGCTAACTCCCCTCTTACGGACAAACAGCGTATTTTCTGGTCCCGCTTCAGCAAACACCTGATTCAAGAAGGAATCAAGCCTGAATCGGTGCGCTGGTATCGGATTCGGGCGGAGCAGTTCATCCGTGCTTTTCCCCACCAGAGACTGGCTTCCCTCACCCCTGACGATGTCTCGGCCTATCTGCTCAGGTTGGGCGAATCGCCCAACCTGAGGCCCTGGCAGTACCTCCAGGTCGTCGATGCTATACAGATTCTGTATAAGTTGGCACGCACGGAATGGAGTGAAACGTTCGACTGGGACTACTGGCGCGCTTCGGCCAAGGCGCTGGAACCACAGCACGCGACGCTGGCCCGAGAATATGTGCCTCTCACATCTGCGGAGTTTGTCCGGTATGTGGGTGACAAACGCTTTGCGCCCTTGATCCTTTCCCATCAGCCTGTTTTTGAAAAACTGATTGCTGTGATGCGAACCCGCAACATGTCCATCAGGACGGAAAAATCCTATATGGGCTGGATCTGCAGATTCATCCACCATTGCGATGGCCAAGCCCCCACCAGTCTGGGGGCTGCACAGGTGGCTGATTTCCTCCAGTATCTTGCAGTCACGCGCAATGTCGCCGTCAGCACTCAGAACCAAGCCTTGAACGCGCTGGTCTTTCTGTTCAATAAAGTGCTTGAACAACCCCTTGGCGATATTGGTCCCTTTTGCAGGGCGAAACGCCCCAGGCGATTGCCCACGGTGCTCTCCCGGGAAGAAGTGCGGCGCATGCTTGGCGAACTGACGGGGGTTCCCTGGCTGGTCGCCTCTCTGCTCTACGGGACCGGCATGAGACTGATGGAATGCCTGCGGCTTCGCGTACAGGACGTGGAATTTGAACGAAGCTTGATCATGGTGAGATCCGGCAAAGGGAACAGGGGCCGTCGCGGCGGTCTCGCCGTCAGAAGCCCGCTGGATGCCTGAAACACTTCGCGCCCCTCGCTGCCTGTCCAGCGGGGGCTTCCTTGGATAACCGCCCTCTCCTGCCCTGCCCCATTCGGGTCGCACGGGTTCCCTGTACTCCATGTCCCTTTCCGCTGCTTGATCCTGGGGTCGAGATTAGCGAATTTTGTGACCCATTTCCTGCTTCAGGTCAGGTTTGCCACGCCCACCTGAGCATTCCGCTCAGGGTAGGCATGGGCGGGACCGGGACAGGCTTGCCGAGGATGAGGGTTCACCTCACGGCCGCTCGTCCAATTCCGCCCCTTCCTTCTTCACCGGCAACATGACGCTGCGATCCACGCCCATCACCAGGGCCACGGCCGCCGCCACATAGATGGATGAGTAGGTGCCCACCACGATGCCGATGATCAGGGCCAGGGCAAAGTTCTGGATCACGGCGCCGCCCAGCAGGTACAGCGCCAGCAGCACCAGCAAGGTGGTCACGCCGGTGATGATGGTGCGGGCCAGGGTCTCGTTCACGGAAATGTTCATCACCCGCTCCGCCGTCTGCTTGCGCAGCTTGCGGAAGTTCTCACGGATGCGGTCATAGACCACGATGGTGTCGTTGAGGGAATATCCGATCACCGCCAGTACCGCCGCCAGCACCGAGAGATCAAACTCCAGCCAGAACAGGGAGAAGATCCCCAGAGTGATGATGACGTCGTGGACCAGGGCGGCCACCGCCCCCACCGAGAAGCGCCATTCAAAACGCAAGGCTACGTAGATCAGGATGCCGAACAGGGCATAGATCATCGCCAGACCGCCCTGCTCCCGCAGTTCTTCACCCACCTGGGGTCCGACGAACTCCACCCGGCGTAGTTCCACGCCCGCCGGACCGCCGCTGCGCAGCACCTCAAGCACTTGCTCGGACAGTTCCGCGGTGTTCTCCCCCTCGCGGGGGGCGAGCCGGATCAGCACGTCCCGGGAGGTGCCGAAGTATTGCACCGTGGCCCGGCCAAAGCCGCCCACCTCCAGCTGGTTGCGGACTTCTTCCAGTTCCACCGCCTCCGGATACCCCACCTCGATGAGGGTGCCGCCGGTGAAGTCGATGCCGAAGTTCAGGCCGCGGAACCCCAGCAGCAACAGGGAACCGACGATGAGCACCAGCGAGACCACCAGGGCGATGCGGCGCTGCCCCAGAAAATCGATATTGGCCTTGGCAAAGTTGAGCTTCATGGTGATCCCCGGTCAGATGGCCAGCGTCTTGAGGCGACGCTGACGTCCGTAGGTCAGGTTGATGATGCCCCGTGTCACCACGATGGCCGTGAACATGGACACCAGGATGCCGATGGACAGGGTGATGGCAAACCCCTTGATGGGACCGGTACCGAACATGAACAGCACCAGGGCCGCGATCAGGGTGGTAATGTTGGCGTCCGCGATGGTGGAGAAGGCCCGGTCATAGCCGGCCTTGATCGCCGCCTGGGGTGAATTGCCGTTGCGCAACTCCTCTCGTATTCGCTCGAAAATGAGTACGTTGGCATCCACCGCCATGCCCACCGTGAGCACGATGCCGGCAATCCCCGGCAGGGTGAGGGTGGCCTGGAGCATGGACAGAATGGCCACGATCAGGATCAGGTTCAGGGTCAGGGCCACGTTGGCCACCAGGCCGAACACCCGGTAGTACAGGGCCATGAAAATCAGCACCAGGACAAAGCCGATGGCCACCGAGTTGAACCCCCGCTCGATGTTGTCGCGACCCAGGCTCGGGCCGACGGTGCGTTCCTCGACGATGCTCATGGGCGCGGCCAGGGCACCGGCACGCAGCAACAGGGCCAGGTTGCGGGCCTCGCGGGTGCTTTCAAGCCCGGTGATCTGGAAGCGGCGGCCCAGCTGCTCCTGAATGCGGGCCACGTTGATGACCTCTTCCGTGCGGACGGTGCGCCGGACCAGTTCGCCGTCCTCTTCCACCGTCTCGGTGCTGGTCTCGATGAAGACCACGCCCATCAGGCGGCCCACGTTCTCCCCGGTGACCCGACTGAAGATGCGGGCGCCCTGGGCATCCAGGTTGATGAACACCGCCGGGCTGCCGCTGTCCTGGGCGATGCCGGAAGAGGCATCGTTGATGAAGTCGCCGGTGAGCATCACCTGGCGCTGCAACAGCACCGGGGTGCCGTCACGCTCGAAATAGAGCCGGGAATTAGCCGGGGCACGGCCACTCTGGGCGGCGGCGAAGGGGTCGTTGTTCTCGTCCACCAGACGGAATTCCAGGGTGGCGGTGGCACCCAGGATTTCCTTGGCCCGGGCGGTGTCCTGCACGCCGGGCAACTGGACCACGATACGGTCCTCGCCCTGCTGCTGGATCACCGGTTCCGCCACCCCCAGTTCGTCCACCCGGTTGCGCAGGGTGGTGATGTTCTGCTGCAGGGCCAGGCGCCGCTGGGCCGTCAAGTAATCGGAGGTCACAGTACCACTGAGACGAAATACTTCGCCGGACTGGGTGGTCCGAAAGTCCAGATCCCCCCGGTATTCCCGTCGCAGCACCCGCAGGGCCTCGTCACGGCTGTCGGCATCGGCAAAGCGCACATGAACACCACTGTCGTCCCGCTCCACGCTCAGGTAGCGGATGCGGGCATCCCGCAACTGGGTGCGAAATTCGCTGGTGTAGCGCTCATAAATATTGTCGGCCACCGCATCCATGTCCACTTCCATCAGGAAATGGACCCCACCCCGCAGGTCCAGGCCCAGGGACATGGGGCGGGCGTTGATGGCGCGCAGCCAGCCGGGGGTGGCAGGGGCCAGATTCAGCCCCACCACATGATTACCCGGCAGGGCCGTGCGCAGGATGTCTGCCGCCAGCAACTGGTCATCGGCGCTGTTGAAGCGCAGCATGAACTGGGCGCCGTCGAACTCCGTGGACTTCACCTCCACGCCCCGCCCTTCCAGCACGGCCTGGATCTGCAACCGGGTGTCGGCATCCACCACGTCCGTGGTGGAATTGGCCACCTGTACCACCGGATCCTCCGGATACAGGTTGGGGAGCGAGTAGATCACGCCCACCAGCACGACGACCACGATCAGGACATACTTCCAGTAGGGGTATTGGTTCATGACGGGACCAGATGGGAACTGATGAAATGATAAGGCCGGATCAGATGTCCTTGATCGAACCCTTGGGCATCACGGTGGCCACGGCCTGGCGCTGGACATTGACCACGACGCCTTCGGAGACTTCCACCTTGATGAAGTTTTCGGTCACCTGGGTGATCTTGCCCACCAGACCGCCGTTGGTGACGATCTCGTCGCCCTTATTCAGGCCGTCCACCATGGCCTTGTGTTCCTTGGCGCGCTTGCTCTGGGGGCGGATGATCAGGAAGTACATGATCGCAAAGAAAATAACGATCATGATCAAAAATTCGATGAAACCACCGCCAGCAGGCTGTCCAGCATTGGCATAGGCGTCGGAAATGAAGAAGTTCATGGGCGGGACTCCTTGAATTGAATGGATAATCGGTAGGGTTGGGGATGCTTGAAGGGCGCCATTATGTCACAGACCGTGGGGTTTGCGCGCGCCGCTCATGGAAGGCATTGGCCCACATCTCCAGGGTGCCGGCGGCGATGGCCTGGCGCATCTCCCCCATCAGGGTCTGGTAGTAGTGCAGGTTATGGAGGGTGGCCAGACGGCTGGCCAGGATCTCGTTGCACTTGTCCAGATGCTTCAGATAGGCCCGGGAATAGTGGCGACAGGTATAGCAGTCGCATTCCGGATCGATGGGCAGGGTATCATCCCGGAACCGGGCATTGCGAATCCGCATCACCCCGTCATGGGTATAGAGAAAACCATTGCGGGCATTGCGGGTGGGGATGACGCAATCGAACATGTCCACCCCCCGGCGCACCGCTTCGACGATATCCTCCGGCTTGCCCACCCCCATCAGATAGCGGGGCCGATCCACCGGCATCAGCGGAGTAAGGCCGTCCAGTACCTGGTTGCGCTCCGCTTCCGGCTCGCCCACCGACAGCCCGCCGATGGCATAGCCGTCAAAGCCGATCTGCATCAATCCGTCCAGGGAGCGGCGCCGCAGGTCGGCGTACATGCCGCCCTGGACGATGCCGAACAGGGCGGACGGATTGTCGCCGTGGGCCACCCGGGAACGGGCCGCCCAGCGCAGGGACAATTCCATGGAGTGGCGGGCCTGGTCCTCGGTGGCGGGATAGGGCGTGCACTCGTCGAAGATCATGACGATGTCCGAACCCAGCGCCCGCTGGACTTCCATGGAGCGCTCGGGGGTGAGCAGGATCTTCGAGCCGTCCACCGGTGAGGCAAACCGTACCCCCTCCTCCGTGATCTTGCGCAGTTTGGCCAGGGAAAACACCTGAAAGCCGCCGGAATCCGTCAGGATCGGCCGCTCCCAGTGCATGAAGTCGTGCAGATCCCCATGGGCCCGGATCACTTCGGTACCGGGCCGGAGCATGAGATGGAAGGTGTTGCCCAGGATGATCTGGGCACCCAGACCCTCCAGTTCCTCGGGGGTCATGGCCTTGACCGTGCCGTAGGTGCCCACGGGCATGAAGGCCGGTGTATCCACCACGCCACGGTCAAAGATCAGGCGCCCGCGGCGCGCGGCCCCGTCCCGGGCCATCAATTCAAACTGCATGGATCAAGGTTCCGTTGGATGTTCAAGGGGCCGGCGGGTCATGAACATGGCGTCGCCGTAACTGAAAAACCGGTAACGCTCGCGCACCGCGTGCCGGTAGGCCGCGAGCACCTGATCCCGGCCGGCAAAGGCGCTCACCAGCATCAGCAGGGTGGATTCGGGCAGATGGAAATTGGTCACCAGGGCGTCCACCACCCGATAATCGTAACCGGGCACGATGAACAAACGGGTGTCGCCCTCGAACGGCGCCAGCGCGCCACCCCGGGCGGCGCTTTCCAGGCTGCGCACGCTGGTGGTGCCCACCGCCACCACCCTGCCGCCCCGGGCCTTGCAGGCCGCCACCTGGTCACAGGTCCGTGCCGATACCTGTACCCATTCGGCGTGCATCACATGTTCCCGGATGTCCTGCACCCGTACCGGCTGGAAGGTGCCCGCCCCCACATGCAGGGTCACGGAAGCGGTTTCCACCCCGCGGGCGCGAATCCGTTCCAGCAGGGCGTCATCGAAATGCAGACCGGCGGTGGGCGCGGCCACGGCCCCGGGGGCGCGGGCAAACACGGTCTGGTAGCGCTGGCGGTCGTCCTGGGTATCGGGACGATCAATATAAGGTGGCAAGGGCATGTGGCCATGCCGCTCCAGCACCTCCAGCACCGGATCGGTGAAGCGCAGCCGGAACAGGTCACCCTCCCGGCCCAGCACCTGGGCCTCGGTCGCCTCTTCCAGCCACAGCCAGACCCCGGCACCGGGGGATTTGCTGGCGCGCAGATGGGCCAGCACCTGATGCTTAGCCTCCAGCCGCTCCACCAGCACCTCCACCCGCCCGCCGGAGTCGCGCTTGCGGCCATGCAGACGTGCGGGGATGACCCGGGTGTCATTGAATACCAGCAGGTCACCCGGCTGCAGCAGATCCGGCAGATCGCGGACATGGCGGTCGGCCAGGGCGCCAGAGATACCATCCAGATGCAGCAACCGGGAAGCGCTGCGCTCCGGCAATGGGGCCTGGGCAATCAGCTGGGGGGGGAGGTCAAATTGGAAGTCATGGACTTGCATGGCGCGGGATGGTAGCAGGAACAGGCCAACAGGAAAACGAAATTATCCTTGGCATAACCTCTCCCCTGTTGCTATAATTTCCAGTCCCCACCTTGCCGGGATGGCGGAACTGGTAGACGCGCCGGACTCAAAATCCGGTTCTGGAAACAGAGTGCGAGTTCGATTCTCGCTCCCGGCACCATGAAACCCCAAAAGGTCTGCGTGGCAGCATGGCCCCTGAATCACAGGGCTCCAGCCACCTCCGGCCTTTCAAGCGGTCACCGCCACGAGGAGCGCGGATGTCCGCTTCATCATGACATCCATCCCCATCCGCGTTTCGCAGGTATCCCCTTGAATCAAGTACAGACCAATTCGGCCGATTTCCGTGCCCTGGGCCTCATTGAGCCCGTTCTGACCGCCCTCAACGAGGCCGGTTATGAAGTCCCCACCCCCATCCAGGCCCAGAGCATCCCGCCGCTGCTGGCCGGGCAGGACCTGCTGGGCCAGGCCCAGACCGGTACCGGCAAGACTGCGGCATTTGCCCTGCCCCTGCTCTCGCGCCTGGACCTGAGCCGCAAGGACACCCAGATCCTGGTGCTGGCCCCCACCCGCGAGTTGGCCATCCAGGTGGCCGAGGCGTTCCAGACCTACGCCCGGCATCTGCCCGACTTCCACGTCATGCCCATCTACGGCGGCCAGTCCTACAGCGTGCAGTTGCGTCAGTTGCGTCGGGGCGCCCAGGTGGTGGTGGGCACCCCTGGCCGGGTCATGGACCACATGCGCCGGGGCACCCTGAATCTGGAGGGCCTGACTGCCCTGGTGCTGGATGAAGCCGACGAGATGCTGCGCATGGGCTTCATCGACGATGTGGAATGGGTGCTGGAACAGACCCCCCAGAGCTGCCAGCTGGCCCTGTTCTCCGCCACCATGCCCGACGTGATCCGCCGCGTGGCGCGCAAGCACCTGAAATCGCCCCACGAAGTGCGCATCGCCGCCACCACCACCACCGCCAATACCATTCGCCAGCGTTACTGGCGGGTCAGCGGTCTGCACAAGCTGGATGCCCTCACCCGCCTGCTGGAGCACGAGGACTTCGAGGCCATGATGGTGTTCGTGCGGACCAAGACCGAGACGGTGGAGATCGCTGAAAAGCTCACCGCCCGGGGTTACGCCGCCGAGGCCCTGAACGGGGACATCCCCCAGAAGCTGCGGGAGCGCACCGTGGACCGGCTCAAGCGTGCCCAACTGGATATCGTGGTGGCCACGGACGTGGCCGCCCGCGGCCTGGATGTGGAACGCATCAGTCACGTGGTCAATTACGACATCCCCCACGATACCGAGTCCTATGTCCATCGCATCGGTCGAACCGGCCGCGCCGGTCGCAAGGGCGAGGCCATCCTGTTCGTGGCACCCCGGGAGCAGCGCATGCTGCAGGCCATCGAACGGGCCACCCGCCAGCCCATCGAACCCATGCACATGCCCTCCGCCCGGGATGTGAACGAACGACGCATCGACCGTTTCAAGCAGGCCATCACCGACACCCTGGTAGGGGAGGATCTGTCCTTCTTCCAGAACCTGGTGGCCGAATATGTTCAGGAACATGATGCCGATCCTCGGGAAGTGGCCGCCGCCCTGGCCCAGATGGCCCAAGGCGATGCCCCCTTGCTGCTGGATGAGCGGGCCACACCTGCGCCCCGGGAAGAACGGGATCGAGGCGCCAGGGAACGGGACAGTGGCCCCCGACGTGTTCCTCGTGGGAGCGGACGCGGTGCAGAAGATGCCGGCATGCAAAGCTACCGGGTCAACGTGGGCCACATCCACGGCCTCAAACCCGGCAATCTGGTGGGCGCCATTGCCAATGAGGCCGGCCTGGACAACCAGCATATTGGCCGCATTCACATCGGTCCAGAATCGTCCATCGTGGATTTGCCGGCGAATCTGCCCCGGGAACTGGTACAACACTTAAAGCAGGTCTGGGTGTGCGGACAACGCCTGAACCTGGCGCCCACCGATGGCCATGAGGATACCGGTGGCTTTGGCGGCGGCTTCCGCGACCGTCGCGCTCCAGGCGGCCCCGGTGGCGGCAAACCCTCCCGCAACGCCGGCCCGAGAAAGCCCGGCGGACGTTCCGGAAAGCCCGGCATGGACCGTCCTGGCAAACCCCGTCGTCGCAGCATGTAAACCGTCGAACCGGCCCTGACCGGATACACCAAAGCCCGGTTCCGCCTGATCAGCGGGCCGGGCTTTTTTGTTGTTCATTGCCATCAATGGAACTTGCCTTGCTGATAAAAAAAATCTTGTTGCAGTTTTTTACACAGGGTTTATAAGGCGTCCTGAGTCACAATCACACGGAGACATGACAGCATGGCCAGGGCCACCGATTCCCTTCTGGCAGATGATGAAGACGACAGCGTTGACTGGAAGGAATCCGACAGCTCCCCTCGCCTTTCGGCACGGCGCTCTCTGGAATTGCTTCTGGAGCGCAGGGCGCTCAAGCGTCAACTGGAAGATACCTTCGACGAGAACAATTCCGGCCCCGTGGACCTGGACTGGTAACCTGCTCCCTGGTGAGCATCGTCACTCACGAGGCTTGAGCAGTGCCATGAGTCCAGCCTCGTCCAGCACATCAATACCAAGTCCCCGTGCCTTTTCCAGCTTGGACCCGGCAGCCTTGCCGGCAATCACGGCAGTGGTCTTGCGGGAAACACTGCTGGATACCTGGGCACCCAACGCCCGCAGCCGATCTGCCGCCTCATCCCGGCTCAACGTGTCCAGGGCACCGGTCAACACATAGGTCTGGCCAGCCAGGGGCAGATGATCGGCAGTACGGGGGGGCTGTTCCTCCCAGTGAACGCCCGCTTCCTGCAGTCGCCGGATCACTTCCCGGTTGTGAGGTTGACGAAAGAAAGTGACCACATGGGCGGCCACCTTGGGCCCCACGTCCGGGACCCTCATCAGGGCCGCCTCATCCGCCTGCATCAGGGCATCCAGACCGCCAAAGTGGGCGGCCAGCGCCCGTGCCGTAGCGTCACCCACTTCCCGAATACCCAGCGCGAAAATGAATCGATCCAGACGGGTGTGCCGGCTGCGTTCCAGCGCCTGGACAAGATTGGCGGCGGATTTTTCTCCCATCCGTTCCAGGGCCGCCAGGGCGGGGGCCTGCAGGCGATAGAGATCATCCACATGGACCACCAGCCCCCGTTCCACCAGCTGTTCGATCAGTCGCTCCCCCAGACCCTCGATATCCATGGCCCGGCGAGAGGCGAAATGGCGGATGGCTTCCCGCCGCTGGGCAGCACAATACAGCCCCCCGGAACAGCGGGATACCGCCTCCCCTTCGAGACGCTCGATGGCTGAGCCGCAGACCGGACATTGCTCGGGCATGACGATGGGACGGGCATCTTCTGGTCGATCTGCCATCACCACGGCCATCACTTCGGGAATCACATCACCGGCTCGACGGACAATGACCCGATCACCGATGCGCACATCCTTGCGCTGGATCTCGTCCATGTTGTGCAAGGTGGCATTGCTGACGGTGACGCCACCCACAAATACCGGCTCCAGACGGGCCACCGGCGTGAGGGCGCCGGTGCGCCCCACCTGGAATTCCACCGCCCGCAACCAGGTCATCTGTTCCTGGGCCGGATATTTGTGGGCAATGGCCCACCGGGGGGCACGGGCAACGAAACCCAAGGTCCGTTGCCAATCAAACCGGTTGACCTTGTACACCACGCCATCAATCTCGTAGGGCAGCACGTCCCGCAACTCACCGATACGCTGATAATAGGCCAGACACGCCTCCACTCCCGTGACCACCGCCCCCTCGGGACAGACCCTCAGCCCCCAATGCGCCAACCGATCCAGGGTATCTGCATGGTTATCGGGCATCCTGGCGCCTCCCACATGCCCGACGCCGTAGGCGAAAAAACTCAAGGGACGCCCGGCGGTGATCTCCGGGTCCAACTGACGCAGACTGCCGGCGGCGGCGTTGCGGGGGTTGACGAAGACCTTTTCCCCCCGTGCCTGGGCCTGGGCATTGAGGGCCTCAAAGCGGGCCTTCTCCATATAGACCTCACCACGGACTTCCAGGCGCCGGGGATGACCCCGTCCCTGCAGACGCAGGGGAATGGCCCGCAGGGTGCGAATGTTGGAGCTGATGTCCTCGCCGGTGGTACCGTCGCCCCGGGTCGCACCCCGCACCAGCAAACCGTCCTCATAGAGCAGACTCACCGCCACCCCGTCCAGTTTGGGTTCGACGGCGTATTCCACCGGCGTGTCTTCCCGCTCCAGCCGTTCCCGCACCCGGCGATCGAAGGCCAGCACTTCCATCGCCTCAAAGGCATTATCCAAAGAACGCATGGGCAACAGATGAACCGCTTCGGGAAAGGCGTCAAGACGGACACCTCCCACCCGCTGGGTGGGAGAGTCGGGGGTGACCAGAGCCGGATATTCCGCTTCCAGGGTACGCAGTTCCTGCATCAGGGCATCATAGGCCCCATCCGGTAGTTCTGGATCATCCAGAACGTAGTAGCGATGATCATGCTGGGCAATCCGGGTACGCAGTATCTCGACCCGATGCAGGACAGACTGGGGAATGGATGGCGTCATCGCAGGGCTTTCGTTAACCACCGGTTCCAGCAGCACTGCCACTTTGTTGCCAGTGGCGGATATCCTCCCGAAGCCGTTCACTGTCCGCGCGGTTCAACGGCGCACGGGCCGCATCCAGCACCTGCCCACCCAATCGCTCTGCCAGCCCTTCGGCACAATGGTACATGGCATCAAAACTTTCCAGCGGATCACAGGGGCCGGGGAGCTGGAGAAACAGGGTCACGCCCGGCGTGGTGAACTGGTCTATCGACTCCAGATCGAACGTGCCCGGATTGAGCATATTGGCCAGACTAAACACCGGCAATTGACGCCGGCCCTCGGTCACCAGATAGTGATAAATATCCATATCCCCAAATTCCATTCCCTCGGCAGTGAGCGCCTTGGCCAAATCCGGACCGAGGAACTGCTCGTTTTCTCCCGCCATCACATGCAGCACCACCAGTTTCGGCGGCAATGCCGGTGGCTCAGGGCGGTCCTTGGGAGGCGGGCCGACAGGGTCCAGGGGCGTCATCGCTGCCGGAGGGGGCGAAGTTGCGGTATCAGTCCCCTCCCCGGTACGGCCAGCCGGATCAGCCGGGGCCGATGTCCTGGAGGGCGCCACAGGGGAATCCCGAACCTCATCGGCCACCAGACCACGCAACTCGTTGAGTGCCTCGTCTTCCGGCGGGGATGCGGCCTTGTGGCCTTCATCGGCACGGATATGCACATGCTCCAGTTCATCGGGTTCCAGATCATCCCGATCCCTGGGCAGGTCACGGGGGCGCTTGGGGGCGCGCTTGCGACCGGCCAGGTAAATACCGACGAGGATCGTGATCCCCAGTATCAACAGAATCCAGCGTAACGTATCCATTTACCGGGTCCTTACTTGGTTGTGTCTTCAGGCACTGGCCATCTGGGCAGCGGCTTCCACATCTACGGTCACCAGTCGGGAAACCCCCGGCTCCCGCATGGTCACGCCCACCAACTGATCGGCCAGTTCCATGGTTGTCTTGTTATGGGTGATGAAAATGAACTGCACCCGCTCCGACATTTCCCGCACCAGGGTACAAAAGCGCCCCACATTGGCCTCATCCAGGGGAGCATCCACCTCATCCAGCATACAGAAGGGGGCCGGGTTGAGTTCAAAGATGGCAAACACCAGCGCCACTGCAGTCAGTGCCTTTTCCCCACCTGACATCAGATGAATGGTGGACAGACGCTTGCCCGGCGGGCGGGCCATCACTGCAATGCCGGTGGACAGCAGATCGTCTCCGGTCATCTCAAGGTGAGCCTGTCCGCCACCAAACAAACGGGGAAACATCTCCTGCAAGCGTCCGTTCACCCGCTCGAAAGTATCGCGAAACCGGCTCCGGGTCTCCCGGTCGATGCGCTGAATGGCATTTTCCAGGGTCTCCAGAGCCTGGATCAAATCATCATGCTGCGCATCCAGATAGGTCTTGCGTTCGCTTTGGGTCTTGTATTCGTCGATGGCGGCCAGATTGATAGGCCCCAGGCGGGCAATGCGCTGACCCAGTTCATCCACCTGCTGCTGCCGATCCGCCGCATTGGCATCCGGGTCCAGTGTCTCCAGCAAGGCTTCCAGGGTAAAACCGGTATCCTGTAACTGCTCCAGCAAGGTCTGCCGGCGCACCTTGATTTCCTGCCAGGTCATGCGCAGCTCATCCAGACGATCCCGCAGGGCTTCTGCCTCCCGCTCCACCTCCAGACGCTGCCGGTCCTTGTCCCGCAAGGTGATTTCCAGAGACTGAACCCGGCCACGGGCCTCGGCCAGAGTCTGTTCCATGGTCATATGCCCTTCCACCAGAGTGGCCAGGGTATCCTCCAGCTCGCCGATGGGGGCCTGGGTCTGATCCTGTGCTGCCTGCAGATCCTGCAGCCGATCCTGCCATTGGTCAAACTGACCTTGCAGACGCTCCAGGGCCTGCCGGGCAGCATCCCGTGCGGCCCGCAGGGTCTGCAGCTTCAGGGCCGTCCGGTGTACCGCTTCCCGACGGGCCTGGGCCTCGCTCCGAACCCGGTCCAGATCATGACGCAACCCGTCCCGTTCCTCTTCCAGGGCTTCCCGTTCCCGAGCCAGTGCCTCCATGGTGGTCACGGCATCATTGCGACGGTGGGTGGCCTGGGCCAGGGAGGCCTGCTCTTGCTGAATCTGGGTTTGCACCTCGATGATCTCTGCCTCCACCTGCTCCATGCGGTTTTGCACCTGTTCCAGGCGGGTGCGCCGGTTATCCAGCAAGGCATCCAGTTCGCTGGCGGTGCGATGGGCCTGATTCAGCGCCATCTGGCGCTGATCGCGCTCTGCCTCCAGATCATGCAGGGCTTGTTCACAGACTTCCAGGGACTGCTGCCGGGTGGTGAGTGTTTCCTGCAGCCCCCGCCTGTCTTCCTTGAGTTGACGCAATTCCCGATCCCGACTGATCAAGCCGGCATGTTCGTCCTGATCCCGGGCCACCCGTAGCCAGCACCGACCCAGCCAGAGGCCATCGGTGGTGATCACCGATTCATGGGGAGCCAGATGAGGCCGCAAGGCCAGGGCCGAGGCCAGATCCGTAACCCCATGTACCGATGCCAGCAGATCGCCCAGGGCATGAGCACCTCGCACTCTGGCGGCCAGCCGGGTGGAAGCCGGCGGAGTATGTGCAACGGATCCAGCGGTGGTTTCCCAGACCAGTAAATCCCCCTGATCGAGGGTATGGCACTGCTGGGCCAGAGTATCCAGGCTGGACACACAGACCGCCTCCAGATACTGGCCCAATACGGTTTCCACCGCTCGCTCCCAACCTGGCTCCACCTCCAGTCCCTCCCCCAACCGGGGTGCATCCGCCAGACCCTGTGCCTTGAGCCATGTCATCACTGAGGCTGTCTGCTTGCCCAGAGCGGCTTGCTGCAATGCCTCCAAAGAGGCCACACGGCCAGTGACCGCCTGCATACGGCTTTTTAATCCGTCAATCTCAGCGGCATGGCACTGAACCTGCTCCCGATGAGCATGGATATGGTCACGGGTTGTCTGCAGGGATTCGTCCAGAGTCTCCACCTGGGTATGGGCGGTCAGGGCCTGATCTTCCAAGGTCTGAATTTCAGTGCATAACGCCTCGGTGGAGAGGGTGCCCTGCTCCTGAACCAGACGGGAGAGGCGCTCGTTCAGGGCGTGGATCTGGCGTTCCAACTGCTCCATCCGGGTACGCTCCACCTGAGCCAACTGCCCAGGCTCGGCGGCTCGCTGATTCACATCTTCCCAGCGCCCTTGCCAGACCTGCATGGCCTGCTCTGCCTCGATCAACTGGTGATTGATGGTCTCCAGCGCCTCACTGCCCACATCATGTTCCGGTTCCAGGGTCTCCAGTTCCATCAGCACCGCTTGCAGGCGGGTTTCATCGGCCTGAATATGACCACGGGCCTGGGCCAGATTGTCCCGCACCTGATCCAGCTCCCTGGCATGACGGGACTGCAACTCCCGGTGATGTTCGATGGACTGTTCGGTACGGGAGATTTCACTGCCCAGGCGATAATAATGTCCCTGGACCTCATTAAAATTGCCATTGGCATTCACCAGAGCCTGCCGGTCCTGCTCCAAGGCGGTCTCCAGTTGACGTTGCCGGTCCAGTGCCGTCTCCAGACGGGTTTCCTGGGCCCGCAGTTCCTGCTCCCGTTGTGCAGATTCAGTCGCCATATCCTGGAGTCGCAAGGCCATCAGTTCGGCCTTGAGATGGCGCTCTTCATCCCGCCAGATCTGATAGCGTTCTGCCACATCGGCCTGGCGCTTCAGGTGACGCAATTGCTTGTCCACCTCGTCGCGCAGGTCCTGCAGGCGTTCCAGGTTTTCACGGGTATGGCGGATACGGGTTTCGGTTTCCCGGCGGCGTTCCTTGTACTTGGAAATGCCTGCAGCTTCTTCCAGATAGACCCGTAACTCCTCCGGCCTGGCCTCGATGATGCGGGAAATCATCCCCTGCTCGATGATGGCATAGCTGCGAGGCCCCAGGCCGGTGCCCAAAAAAATGTCGGTGATATCCCGCCGCCGGCAACGGGTGCCGTTGAGAAAATACTGGGACTGGCCATCCCTGGAAACCCGGCGCTTGATGGCAATTTCTGCATACTGGGCATACGGCCCTCCCAGTCCGCCCTGACTATTGTCGAACACCAGTTCGATGGAAGCCTGACCAACAGGCTGTCGGGTGGAAGAACCATTGAAAATGACATCGTCCATGGAATCGCCGCGCAGATAGCGGGCGGAGGACTCTCCCATCACCCAGCGGACGGCGTCGATGGTATTGGATTTACCACAGCCGTTTGGCCCTACGATACCCACCCGGTTACTGGGCAGCAGGATGGTGGTGGGATCGACGAAGGATTTGAAGCCGGCCAGTTTAATCTTGCTTAGTCGCATCGAGAGGCGATCATTCCCAGTACGGTGGACAGGTTTCGGACCATTGGTGCAAGGGGGTAGAATATCCGGCTGTACCCATCCACATTGACGACCGGATATTGCACAGCATGTCGAGCCAGCCCAGCAAGCACTTGGAAACCTTTGAAAATCCCCAAAAGGACCGGGATTATACCATCCGCATCCGGATACCGGAGTTCACTTGTCTTTGCCCCAAGACCGGCCAGCCGGACTTTGCTCAGCTGCAACTGGAATATGTGCCCGATGGGCAGTGTGTGGAGCTTAAGTCCCTGAAGATGTACGTTTGGTCATTTCGGGATGAGGGCGCCTTTCACGAGGCAGTGACCAACCGCATCCTTGGCGACCTGGTGGCGGCCACGGCGCCCCGCTTCATGCGTCTGACGGCAGAATTCAACGTGCGAGGGGGTGTATACACCACCGTGACCGCCGAACATCGTGCCCCTGATTGGCAGCCGCCACAGGAAGTGAAGCTGCCTTAAGATCCGGGCCTACTTCACAGCATGCCGCAATTGGCTCTCCCAGAGTCCGGCATAGATGCCCCGCCGGATCAGGAGATCATCATGGGTGCCCTGCTCCACCACCTGCCCCTGATCCAGCACGATGATGTGATCCGCATCCTGGATGGTGGAGAGCCGATGGGCGATGGCCAGGGTGGTGCGCGAATGGGCAATGGCCTTCAAGGCCCCCATGATGGCCTGCTCCGAATGGGAATCCAGGGATGAAGTGGCCTCGTCCAGGATCAGGATGGGCGGGTCCTTGAGGATCACCCGGGCAATGGCGATGCGCTGTTTCTCGCCACCGGAGAGCTTGAGCCCCCGCTCCCCCACCACGGTGTCATATCCTTGGGGCAGGCGGGCAATGAAGTCTTCCAGATGGGCCAGACGGGCGGCCCGCCGCACGGCGGCCTCCGTGGCGCCGGGGCAGCCGTAGGCGATGTTGTAGCGGATGCTGTCGTTGAACAGCACCGTATCCTGGGGCACCACGCCGATGGCCGCCCGCAGGCTGTCCTGGGTCACGTCCCGGATATCCTGGCCGTGGATGCAGATACTGCCCCGGTCCACATCGTAAAACCGGAACAGCAGCCGGGCCAGGGTGGACTTGCCGGCACCGCTGGCGCCGACGATGGCCACCTTGTGCCCGGCGGGCACCTGAAAACTCACCTGATGCAGGATCTGCCGGTCCGGGCCATAGCCAAAGCAGACGTCCGTGAACCGGATCGCTCCCCCATCGGCCACCAGGGCACCCGCCCCAGGACGATCCACCACCCTGGGCGGCTGATCCATGAGACCGAACAGGCGCTCGATGTTGATCAGGGCCTCCCGGATCTCCCGGTACACAAAGCCCAGGAAATTCAGCGGGATGAACAGCTGGATCATGTAGGCGTTGACCATCACCAGATCCCCCACCGTCATCTCTCCGGCGGCCACCCGGGAGGACGCCATGATCATCATGACCGTGATGCCGCCGGCAATGATCAGGGCCTGGCCGGAGTTGAGCGCCGCCAGGGACAGGCGGTTCTTCATCCGCGCCGACTCCCAGGCTTCCAGATCCGCGTCATAGCGACGGGCCTCGAAGGTCTCGTTGCCGAAGTACTTCACCGTTTCGTAGTTGAGCAGGCTGTCCACGGCGCGGGTATTGGATCGGTTGTCCATCTGGTTGGCCTCGCGCACGAAACGGTTGCGCCACTCGGTCACGAAGATGGAAAAGATCACGTAGATCCCCACCGCAAGCACCATGGTCACGGCAAAACCCGGGCTCAGGATGAGCATCAGGATCACCGCCACCAGGGCGATCTCCAGCAGGGTGGGAATGATATTGAAGACGGTGAAGCGCAGCAGGAAGCTGATGCCGGTGGTGCCCCGCTCGATGTCCCGGGTCAGGCCGCCGGTGCGCCGGGACAGGTGAAATCCCAGGTCCATCCGGTGCAGATGCTCGAACACCCGCAGGGAAATCCGCCGCATGGCCCGTTCCGCCACCCGGGCAAAGACCGCATCCCGCAATTCGCCAAAAAACACCGAGCCGAACCGCAACAGACCGTAGGCCAGCAACAGCCCCAGGGGAATGGCCACCAGGGCGGCTTCCGCCGAGGGATCGAAATGGTCCACGATGTACTTGAGGACCACCGGCACCGCCACCCCGGCCAGCTTGGCCAGGGTCAGAAAGACCACCGCCAGGGCCACCCGCCCCCTGAATTCCATCAGGTAGGGCAGCAGACTGCGCAGGATGCGCCAGTTGATGGGTTGATCGGAATAGGCGTAGTCGGAGCGATATCTCACTTGATTTCCGGCAAGGGGGCAAAGCTTCCTTTATACCCAATGAGATTGATCAAGGAAATATTCCAAAATGCCCGGTTTGCTGTTGTTTTGCGCAGTGCAACTGAATAATCTCTTATGGATCAGCCCTCTCCTCTCCACAGGAACACCCGCAACGTCAACTACCCCCGACTTCAGTCGGGGGCTTGTGAAAGCAAGCCGGGTTGACCAGCCTGAGCCCGCCTGAGCAGGACGCTGGAAAGGGGCTACGTTTGCAACAGGTCGTCAAGACCCACCGGCAGATGCTTCCTCAGTCTGCCGCTCTGGAAGTCTGGGATCATGCTGGCGAAAGGTAAAGCGCCGAAGGTTCCAGTCGCCGCCGCAAGGCGGGAGCCGGTTGCAGACATTGGCGAGGGGAGACAGGGCCAAAGCCCTGCGTCACTGGTGCCCTTTACGGGGCAGAGCCTTGCGGCCCTGTGGGTGGAAGGCCCACACCCTTTTTCGGCGACTGCAGTCCCGCAGCCGCAATTCCTCCCACGATTGAAATCGCGGGTTTCCTTGCGGAGAGATTATGACTTTCAGCCTTCAGCAACATGGCATCCGCGTGGCAAAGGTGCTGCGCAACCCCTCCCCGGCAGTCCTTTATGAAGAGGCCCTGGCCCACGAACACGGCTCCGCCATCTCCGCCACCGGCGCCCTCATCGCCAAGTCCGGCGCCAAGACCGGGCGCAGCCCCAAGGACAAGCGCGTGGTCCAGCATGACCACATCAATGACGATGTCTGGTGGGGGTCCGTCAACGTCGGTCTGGAAGCCGGCAGTTTCGACAGCCTACGCACCCAGGCGGTGGACCATCTCAATACCTGCGGCCGCCTGTATGTCATCGACGGCTTTGCCGGCTGGGATCCCCGCTATCGTATCCGCATCCGGGTGATCTGCGAGCGGGCCTACCACGCCCTGTTCATGCAGAACATGCTGATCCGCCCCACTGCGGAGGAACTGGACAGCTACGGCGAGCCGGACTACGTGATCTACAACGCCGGCCGTGCCGCCGCCGACACCGGCATCCCCGGCGTGAAGAACAGCACCAGCGTGAGCCTGTGCTTTGATCGGCGCGAGTTCGTGATCCTGGGTACCGAATACGCTGGCGAGATGAAGAAGGGCGTGTTCACCATCATGAACTACATCATGCCCAAGCAGAACGTGCTCTCCATGCACTGCTCCGCCAACGAGGGCAAGGACGGCGACGTCTCCATCTTCTTCGGCCTGTCCGGTACCGGCAAGACCACCCTCTCGGCCGATCCGGACCGTGCCCTGATCGGTGACGACGAGCACTGCTGGAGCGACGAGGGGGTCTTCAACATCGAAGGCGGCTGCTATGCCAAGGCCATCAACCTGGACCCGAAGGCAGAGCCGGAAATCTTCAATGCCATCCGTTTCGGTGCCGTGCTGGAAAACGTGGTCTATGACCGGGACACCCGGGAAGTGAACTACGAAGACGGCACCATCACCGAAAACACCCGCTGCTCCTACCCGGTGGAATTCATTCCCAATGCCAAGCTCCCCTGCATCGGCGGGCACCCGAGCCACGTGATCTTCCTCACCTGCGACGCCTTCAGCGTGCTGCCGCCGGTCAGCCGGCTGACCCCGGCCCAGGCCATGTACCACTTCATCAGCGGTTACACCGCCAAGGTGGCGGGCACCGAAATGGGCGTGACCGAACCGGAGGCCACCTTCTCCGCCTGCTTCGGCGCGCCCTTCCTGGTCTGGCACCCGACCCGCTACGCGGCATTGCTGGCGGAACGCATCCGCCAGCATGACGTGGGCGTGTGGATGGTGAACACCGGCTGGAGCGGCGGCCCCTACGGCGTCGGCAAGCGCATGAGCATCGCCCACACCCGGGCCATCATCGATGCCATCCATGACGGTTCCCTGGACCAGGTGGAGACGGTACCGGACCCCATCTTCGGGGTGCATATTCCGGTGTCCTGCCCCAACGTGCCGGACGAGGTGCTGGTGCCTTCCAACACCTGGCAGGACCCGCGGGCCTATCAGGAAACGGCCCGCAAGCTGGCCCGTCTGTTCCACGAGAATTTCAAGACCTACGCGGATCAGGCCAGCCCGGAACTGCTGGCGGCGGCACCGCGGGTGGAGTGAGTCTTCCCCAACCCCTCTCCCGCAAGGGGAGAGGGAATACCGCAGGGCGGGCAGGCCGGTGGGGTGTAATGGGTGTGTCCCGCCCGCCGGGCGATGGGGCGTGCGGGCGACATGGCGACGTCAGGACACCTCGGGCCGCATGAGGGGGAACAACAGCACGTCCCGGATGGAGGGTGAGTCGGTGAACAGCATCACCAGCCGGTCGATGCCGATCCCCTCCCCTGCCGTCGGCGGCAGGCCGTGTTCCAGGGCCCGCAGGTAATCGGCATCAAAGTGCATGGCCTCGTCGTCACCGGCCTCCTTCTCCGCCACCTGGCGCCGGAAGCGCTCCGCCTGGTCCTCGTAGTCGTTAAGCTCGGAGAAGCCGTTGGCGATCTCCCGGCCACCGACGAAGAATTCGAAACGGTCGGTGACGAAGGGGTCGTCGTCGTTGCGCCGCGCCAGGGGTGATACCTCGGTGGGATAGGCGGTGATGAAGGTGGGGTCCTTGAGCCGGGGTTCCACCGTTTTCTCGAAGATCTCGATCCACACCTTGCCCAGACCGTCACTGTCCTTGAGGGGGATGCCCAGTTGCCGGGCCACCTCGCGGGCACGGGCTTCGTCGTCCAGGTCGGCGGCCGAGAGCGCCGGATTGAAATGCAGGATGGCGTCCTTGACGGTCATGCGGGCAAAGGGTTGGCCGAAGTCATAGGTATCGCCCTGGTAGTTCACCAACGTGGTGCCCAGCACGTCCCGGGCCAGGGTGCGCAGCAGGTCTTCCGTCAGATCCATGAGCTCATGGTAGGTCACGTAGGCCTCGTAGAACTCCAGCATGGTGAATTCGGGGTTATGCCGGGTGGAGAGCCCCTCGTTGCGGAAGTTGCGGTTGATCTCGTAGACCTTTTCGAAACCGCCCACCACCAGGCGCTTGAGGTACAGCTCCGGGGCAATGCGCAGGAACAACTGCATGTCCAGAGCATTGTGATGGGTGGCAAAGGGCCGGGCGGTGGCACCGCCGGGGATGGCCTGCATCATGGGGGTTTCCACTTCCAGGAACCCACGACGGTTCAGGTAATCACGGATTCCCTGGATGATGCGGGTACGGACCCGGAAGGTCTCCCGCACCGGTTCGTTCATGATCAGATCCACGTAACGCTGGCGGTAACGGGTTTCCATGTCCGACAGGCCGTGGAACTTCTCCGGCAGGGGCCGCAGGGACTTGGTCAGCAGACGCAGGCTGTCCACCTGTACCGACAGCTCGCCGGTCTTGGTCTTGAAGAGGGTCCCTTCGGCACCCAGGATGTCCCCCAGGTCCCAGGACTTGAAGTCCTGGTACACCCCTTCCGGCAGGGCATCCCGCTGCACGAAGAGCTGGATACGCCCGGACATGTCCTGCACCTGGGCAAAGCTGGCCTTGCCCATGACCCGTTTGGCCATCATGCGACCGGCCACGGATACCCGCACCGGGGCTTGCTCGAAGAAGGCATCGTCCCGCGCATCGTATTCGGCGTGGAGTTCACCGGCCATGGCGTTGCGACGGAAGTCGTTGGGGAAGGCGATGCCACCTTCACGCAGACGGCCCAGCTTCTCCCGGCGCTGGGCAATCAGCTTGTTTTCGTCCTGGGTCTGGTCGTTCATTGGCTTGATCGGGTCCTGATGGGCATGCAGTGCGTGAAACGGCGGCTCAAAGCCCGCTCTTGAGGCTGGCTTCGATGAAGGGGTCCAGATCACCGTCCAGCACGGCCTGGGTGTTGCCCACTTCCACGCCGGTGCGCAGGTCCTTGATGCGGGACTGGTCCAGCACATAGGAACGGATCTGGCTACCCCAGCCGATGTCGGCCTTGTTGTCTTCCATGGCCTGCTTCTCGGCGTTGCGCTTTTGCAGCTCCAGCTCATAGAGCTTGGCCTTGAGCTGCTTCATGGCCGTGTCCTTGTTCTTGTGCTGGGAACGGTCGTTCTGGCAGGCCGCCACCACGCCGGTGGGCATGTGGGTAATACGCACGGCGGACTCGGTCCGGTTCACGTGCTGACCGCCGGCGCCGCTGGCACGGTAGACGTCGATACGCAGGTCCGCCGGATTGATCTCGATGTCGATGTCGTCATCCACTTCCGGGGACACGAACACCGAGGTAAAGGAGGTATGACGGCGGTTGCCGGAGTCAAAGGGGGACTTTCGCACCAGACGGTGGACGCCGGTTTCGGTGCGCAGCCAGCCGAAGGCATAGGGGCCGTCAAAGCGGATGGTGGCACTCTTGATGCCCGCCACGTCCCCTTCGGAGACTTCCATCAGTTCGGTCTTGAAGCCGCGACGCTCACCCCAGCGCAGGTACATGCGCAGCAGCATCTCCGCCCAGTCCTGGGCCTCGGTGCCGCCGGAGCCGGCCTGGATATCGAGGAAAGCGGCGCAGCCGTCCATCTCGCCGGCGAACATGCGCTGGAACTCCAGTTCGCCCACCTGCTGTTCGAACCGTTCCAGATCGGCCTCGACGGCCTGGACAGTGTCCTCGTCGTTCTCTTCCTGGGCCAGTTCCAGCAGCTCGCGGGTCTCGGTCAGGCTATCGGTGAGGGTGGCCAGGTTGCCGACCACATGGTCCAGCTGGGCACGCTCGCGCCCCAGGGACTGGGCCTTCTCGGGGTCGTTCCAGATGTTGGGGTCTTCCAGTTCCCGACCGACTTCTTCCAGGCGCTCGCGCTTGGTATCGAAGTCAAAGATACCCCCTCAGGGCTTCCACACGCCCTTGCAGATCCTTGATTTGGGAAAACAGCGGGTTGAGTTCCAGCATCGCTTGGCCTTTCAACGGGGATGTCAATGGGGAAAAGCCGGGTATTGTAGCAGAGCTGCTGGGAACGGGTGGAGATGCAGTCGCCCTCATCCCCGCCCCTCACCCCTCTCCCTTGGGGAGAGGGGATTTTGACGTCTCTTTCATCATCTTGGGCATTAACGCAGGTAGTCGAACAGGGACAGACGCTGGACCTGCACATAGGTCTGCTGGGCCGCCTGCAGGCCCACCTGCTGGAGACTGAAACGGCTGATGGCATCGGCATAGTCCAGGTCGCGGATTTCCGAGAGGGTGGATTCCAGTTGCAGGGTTTGTTCTGCATGCAGGCTATTTTGAGACTCCACCGCGTTGAGCCGGGTGCCGACAGTGGCCCGGACACTGAGCAGGTGCTCCATCATGTTGTCCATTTCCGTCAGGGCCTGATTGATGGCGTTATTGACCGGTGTCGTGCCGCCACCGCTGGTCCCACCTTCAAGGGCGTCCACCAGCTTGTACAGGCCATCAAAGACGGAATGGGGCTGGGCCGGTTCGATCAGAAACTCATCTTCATCTGCCGGAGTACCGGTCACCTGGACCTGGATGCCGTGGAATGAAATGGCAGTGCCGTCCACATAGGGTACCGGGCCAGGGGTTGGATTGCCGTCGGCACCGATGACATCCACTGGATTATCGGCATCATCCAGTACCTGATATTGCAGATTGCCATCGACGTCCTCGCTGAAGGCCAGCCGATAGGGGGCATTGGCGGTATTGGCCTCCCATGCGGCTATATCGGTGACAGTCCCGCTACTGATGATACCGGAACCGGTATTGTCCCCATCCGGCGACACGGTGAACACCCCATTACCATTGAGCAGGGCCTGACTGCCTGAGTCACCAAAAACCGTACTGCCCGCATCCCCCAGACGCACCTTGCGCACCGGGCTGATGCTCACCTCTCGCTGCTCCCCGTCCCCCTGGTAGATCACCTTGCCATCGCTGCCCACAGTAAAGGGCTGGATGTGGGACTGATTGCCGGCAAAGATATACTCGCCGTTGGCATCCTTGGTGTTACCTAATTCCATCATTTCCTGAATGATCTGGCGGATTTCCAGGGCGATATAGCCTCGGGTTTCATCGGTCTGGGTGGCGTTGTTGGCCTGTACCGTCAGGGTGCGCACCCGCTGCATGCCATCACCGATGGCGGCAATGGTCACCTCCGCCAGTCGCAGACGCTGCTCGGCTAGAGCGCCGTTGCGCTGGAACTGCTTGGTCTGCTGGATACGGCTTTCAAACTGCAGGGTCTGGACACTGCCGCTGGGATCATCGGAAGGTGACAGGATGCGGCGGCCCGTGCTCAACTGGTTCTGGGTTCGAGACATCTCAGCCTGCTTGCGCTGCATGGTCTCGATGCCGTTTTGAAACATCTGGGTGGTGGAAATTCGCATGACTAGCGCCTCACAATACCGATCAGGGTGTCAAACAGGGCGTTGGAAGCCGAGATGACCTGGGCCGATGCCTGATAGGCCTGCTGATAACGGATCAGGTTGGCGGCTTCCTCGTCCAGATTGACCCCCGATATGGTTTCCCGTTGATTGATGGCATCCGCCAGCAACCGTTGCTGGGCCTCGGAAGCCACTTCCAGCTTGCGTGTCTGGGTGCCGATATCAGCGATCAGCATGTTGTACGACCCCTCAATGTCGGTCATGCCGTTGTCCAGAATGCGGGCACCCTGGATGCCGGTCATGGCCAGCGCATTGCGGTTATCACCGATAGTGGGATTGGCATTGGGGTTGAGTACAAAGCTGTCACCTTCCTGGGGGGTGCCGTGGATGGTGATCTGCATGCCGTCCTGAAGCACCCGCCAGACATCATCGGCAAGCTTTTCAAAACCGGCGGCAGCAGGATCGGCGGAATCAAAAGTCACCGTGATCTCGCTACCGTCCCAGTTACCGAACGCTGTCGGGTCCACCACGCTCACCGACTGCACCTGAGCGTGGCCGGTATTGGTGGCAGCGGGGTTGGCGATCACTGCCGGTGCGGCGGCCAGGGTGTTGGGGTCATCCATCAAAAACCGAATGTCCCGGGCTGCATTGCGGGTGGGCTGCAGCATGAAGCGATCCCCGGCTTCGGCACCCGCAGGCAGATTGATGATCAGCCCGTTGACCCGGATATCACCGTTGGCATCGGCGTCCGGTAGTGGGACTGCTGTGCCCTGAGGGTGGGTGCGCAAGGTCCAGTCGGTCCCGTCATAGCTCAGCCGGTAATCGCTGGTTTTGAGTTTGGACAGTTCCGCCGGATCAAACCGGACTTCGGGCAACTCACTGCCGGGCCGACTGGGAATCACCCCCGGCCTGGGCACCTGAAATAGATCTCCACCGGGATCACCATTCAGGTCCACCCCGGCCCGATGCTGGTTGTTGAAGGCCAGGGCAATGCTCACCGCTGTTCTGCCCAGATCGTTCTGGGTCTGTTCCAGGGTGGAGCGCACCGTCAGCAACCCCCCCAGATGGCCGGTATTGGACAATTTACGGCTGATGTCCCCGGTGCCGGCAAAACCGATTTCCAGGGGCATACCGGGACTGGGGGCACGGGCCTGCAGGGTGTGGGATTCATGCCCCATCACCAGGGTCTGACCCGAACCAATAAAGACATTCAGTCCCCCCTGCCCCGCCTCCACCGTGCTCACATCCACGAATTTGGACAGGTCCAGCAGCAACTGCTCCCGCTTGTCCAGCAGATCATTGGGGGGCATCCCCCGGCTCCAGGCACTGCTGATCTGCTGATTTAACTGGGCAATGGACTGGGCAATGCCATTGATCTCGTCAACAGCGGTTTCAATCTGGCCATTGACGATGGTCTGCTGATCCTTGAGCCGCTGATCCAGAAAATGAAACCGGTCCACCAGGGATTCGGATTCGGCCAACACCACGGTACGTTGCGCCGTGGAAGTGGGATCATTGGCCAGTTCCTGAAACGAAGAAAAGAACTTCTGCAAGCCCGGCGACAGCCCGGCGGCGGCGTCCGCCAACAGGTTGTCGATGCGCTTGGTAAAACCGTATTGGGTGCCAAAGTATTCACTGGTGGTGGTGGTGGCCCGCAACTGGGTCTGAACAAAGTCGTCGTACATGCGCTTGATGGCGCTGATGTTGACGCCCTGGCCCACATAACCCACGGGGGAGCGCAGGGGATTTCGGGTCTCCTGTTCCACCGTCTGGCGGCTATAGCCTTTGGTGTTGACGTTGGCGATGTTATGACCGGTGGTGTCCAGGGCACGCTGTGCAGTGCTCAGACCAGAGGTACCGATACCAAGTAATCCGAAACTCATGATGCCTCCCAGGCAAAATGCCGTAATTCAGGAATGAAGGGTGTGTCCATGGCTTATCCGCCCCTGCGGGAAGTGGGGGATGCCCTCTGCCCGTCGAGGGTGGCCAGGTGATTGCCCAAGGCGCCTCGCTGCAGAATGCTGAGTATCTTGTTGGCATACTCCGGGTCGGTGGCATAACCAGCCGCCTGCAGTTCCCTCAGGTAGGCTTCGCTGTCCTCCGCCACGCTCAGGGCTTGCCGGTAACGGGGGTTGGTCTGGAGAAAATTCACATAGTCGTCAAAGCTCTGGGCCGGACTGTCATAGGCCCGGAACGCGGCCCGTTGCATTTCCGGCACGCCCCCCACATATTCCAGGGTCCGGACATGTACCCGTTCCCCTTCCCAGCGCCGGTCGGCCTTGATGTTGAACAGGTTGTAACTGCTGCGGCCATCACCGTGGTTGATCACATGCCGACCCCAGCCGGTCTCCAGGGCAGACTGGGCAATGAGCACTTCAGGGGCCACCCCCAAGGCTTGCCCTGCCCGCTGGGCATGGGGCCACAGGGTCTGAATGAAGGCCTGGGGCGAATCGGGTGCCCAATCCTCAAACGGCGCCCCCCGACTTTCAGCCCGGTGGGGGGCCGTGGCTCCAGACCGGGCAGAGGCGGCCTGGGCAGCCTCCAGCGCCGCCCGCATCACCGGCACCCGATGGGTAGGCAGGTTCAACGCCCCACCGGTTTGGGTGCCTTCTCCGGCACCGATGCCCGTCAACTCCCGCATCACCTGCTCCCGCAGGCCAATGCCCTGACCCTGGGCCATATCCAGGGCAATTTGCTGGTCAAACATGCCTTCAAAGAAACGGGTATGTTCGCCGGTAAGTCCTCCATCGGTGGGCATCGCGGCCCGCATGCTCTTGAGCATCTGCTGGATGAACAGGGCCTCGAACTGACGCGCCACCTCGTCCGCCGCTTCCACGGAACCGGACTGGGTCCGGGCGCGCAGTTCCGCCAGGCCGTGCATGTCGGTGTAGTGGTAACTGCTGGCGATATGGCTGGTCATCTCCCCATCCTCCCTCAGATCACGATCAGCTCGGCCCGCAGGGCGCCGGCCTCTCGCAGAGCTTCGAGAATCGACACCAGATCACCCGGCGCGGCCCCCACCTGATTCACGGCACGAACAATTTCGTCCAGGGTCACGCCGGGATTGAACAAGAACATGCGGCTGCCCTCTTCCGTCACTTCGATGTCCGTCTGCGGCGTCACCACCGTCTCCCCCTGACCAAAGGGAGCGGGCTGGGAGACCTGGGCACGCTCGGTGATGGTGACCGTCATGCTGCCGTGGGATACCGCCGCCGGCATCACCCGCACATTGCTGCCGATCACCACGGTGCCGGTGCGGGAATTGACGATCACCTTGGCCGGCGGCTCGCCGGGCTGGACCCGCAGGTTCTCCAGCATGGAAATGAAGGACACCCGCTGGCCCGGATCACGGGGTGCACTCACCCGTACCGAGGAACCATCCAGGGGACGGGCGGTGCCCGGACCCATGACATCGTTGATGGCATCACTCAGGCGATTGGCGGTGGTGAAATCATGGCGATGCAGGTTCAAGGTGACGTAATCCCCTTGGGCGAAGGATGACGGCACTTCCCGCTCCACCGTGGCGCCGTTGGGAATTCGTCCCACGCTGGGTACATTGACGCTGACCCGGGAGCCATCGGCGCCGGCCACGCCCAGTCCACCCACCACCAGACTACCCTGGGCCACGGCATAGATCTGGCCGTCGGCCCCCTTGAGCGGGCTCATGAGCAGGGTACCTCCCCGCAGACTGCCCGCATTGCCGATGGAAGACACGGTGACGTCGATGGTCTGCCCCTGCTTGGCAAAGGGCGGCAGGTCGGCATGGATCATCACCGCCGCCACATTGCGCAACTGGGGATTGACGTTGGGGGGAATGGTGACCCCCAACTGACCCAGCATGTTCTTGAGGCTCTGTACCGTAAACGGGGCCTGGGTGGTCTGGTCGCCGGTGCCGTCAAGGCCCACCACCAGGCCGTAGCCCACCAGTTGGTTGCTGCGGACCCCGGCCACCGAGGCCATGTCCTTGACCCGCTCGCCGGCCACTGCCCCCAGGGGCAGGATCAGCACCGGCAGCAGCAGGATCAGAACCAGGGAAAGGGTGCGTATGGGCTGTTGCATGATGGCGACTCCTAGAAAGGCCAGACCGGGCTGTTGAAGAATCGGCTCAGCCAGCCCTGACGGTTACTGTCGGCCAACGCCCCCCGTCCGCCATAGGCCACCTGGGCGGCGGCCACCTGAGTGGACAGGATGGTGTTGTCGGCGCGGATATCCACCGGGCGGACAATGCCCCGCAGCCGGATGTATTCCTCGCCCTGATTGATCTTGAGCCACTTTTCTCCCTGTACCACCAGATTGCCGTTAGGCAGTACCTCCGACACCATCACCGTGATGGAGCCGTCAAGCTGGTTACTCTGGGAAGAATCCCCCTGGCCATCGAAGGCGCGGTTGCCGCTGATGTCGGTGCCCAACAGGGGCCGGCCATTATGGGTGACCGGTCGCCCCAGGATGGTGGGGTTGGCCATGCCCACGCTGGCTTCCTTGCTGGTGGAAGTGCTGGCGGACTTGCGGGCCTGGGTGCGTTCCGCCAGCAGCACCGTCAGCACGTCGCCCACCTGGCGAGCCTTGTAATCGGCAAAGAGTCCCTGCACCCCGGTGGGCTGAAAAATGGCGCCATTATTGTGTTCCGGAGGTACGGGCATGGGCGGCATGACGGTGGCAAAGTTTGGGTTGTCACCCCGCTCCACCGGCTTCACCGTGGCGCACCCGCTCATGATCACCAGCAGGCATACCAAGGGCAGGCCCGCGAGGGCGAGCGGCGGTCGTATTGCTGTGTTCGGATGTGAGGTGTTCATGATGGGCTACCTTGGGTCATGAATCAGACGGCCATTACAAATTGTTGTTGACGTACTGCATCATCTGGTCGGCGGTGGAAATGGCCTTGGAATTGATCTCGTAGGCCCGCTGGGTTTCGATCATGTTCACCAGTTCCTCGGCGATGTTCACGTTGGAGCTTTCCAAAGACCCCTGCATCAGCCGGCCCAGGCCATCCTGACCGGGATCACCCTGCTGGGGAGCACCGCTGGCGGCGGTTTCGATGAACAGGTTCTGGCCAATGGGCTGCAGGCCGGCGGGATTGACGAAGTCGGCCAACTGGATGTTGCCCACTTCCACAGGGGCATTTTCCTGGCCGGCCAGGGTGACGCTGACAATGCCGTCCTGGCTGATACTGATGCTGGTGGCCCCTTCGGGTATGAAAATCCCCGGCTGCAGTTCAAAGCCGTTGGACATGACCATCTGGCCATCGGCGTTGAGCTGGAAACTGCCGTCCCGGGTGTAGGCCATGTTGCCTTCGGGGGTCATGATCTCGAAGAACCCCCGCCCCTGAATGGAAATGTCCAGGGCGTTGTCGGTCTGGATGTGATTGCCCTGGGTGAAGGTTTTGTCGGTGGCCACGGTGCGTACCCCCACCCCGGTCATCAGGCCGGTGGGCAGCTGGTTATTCTGCGCGGCCTGGGCGCCCGGTTGGCGAATGGTCTGGTAAATCAGATCCTCGAAGGAGGCACGCCCCTTCTTGAAGCCGGTGGTGTTGACGTTGGCCAGGTTATTGGAGACCACGGACATGCGGGTCTGCTGCGCGTCCAGGCCGGTCTTGGCGATCCAGAGTGCTTGATTCATGGGTATGTCCTCCTATTGGGCAGCCGATCAGGACATGCGCAACAATTGCGCACTGCTGCGGTCCAGGTCTTCGGCGGTCTTCATGAGCTTGATGTGGGTCTCGAAATTCCGCGCCAGCTCGATCATGTTGACCATCGCTTCCACGGTGTTGACGTTGCTGCCCTCCAGAAACCCGGAGACCAGGGAGACCGCCGCATCGGCGGGCTCCACCAAACCATCGTCCCGGCGGAACAGTCCGTCCTCGCCCCTGGCCAGGGTTTCCAGGGGGGGATTGACCAGCTTCACCCGACCCACCTCGGCCAGCACATTGGCTTCCTGGCCGAGGGGGCGGATGCTGATGGTGCCGTCGCCGCCGATGAGAAGGGTCTCAAAGGGCGGGATGGCGATGGGGCCGTCCTCCCCCAGAACCGGCAGGTCGTTGCCAGTGGTGAGCAGGCCCACGTTATTGATCCTGAAATTGCCCGCCCGGGTGTAGGCCTCGGTGCCGTCCATGGCCTGAACCGCGATCCAGCCGTCACCCTGCACCGCCACATCCAGATCCCGACCGGTGGCGATATGGGGACCGGGGGTAAAATCCGCCTTGACCGACTCCAGTTGCACGTAATCGCGGCTGTCGAACACCGGCCCACGCATAGGATGGTTGATGAATGTTTCCAGACTCTTGCGAAAGCCAGTGGTATTGGCATTGGCCAGATTATGGGTGTTGACCTGCTGGGAATGTGCCGCCTCCCGAGCGCCGGTCATGGCGATGTAGAGCATGCGGTCCATCAGTCGTTACCTCCGTTAGCGGATGTTGATGATGGTCTGCGTGAGGGTATCGGCGGTGCTGATCACCTGGGCGTTGGCCTGGAAGTTGCGCTGGGCACTGATCAATTTGACCAGCTGTTCGGCAATGTCCACGTTGGAGCCTTCAAAGGCGCCCGCCTGCAGCAGGCCGAAACCGTTATCACCCGGTGCGCCCATCAAGGGCTGGCCGGATTCGAAGGTTTCCACCCAATTGGTGCCACCCACGTTCTTGAGGCCCTGGGGATTGGTGAAGTTGGCCAGGGCCACCTGACCCAGTGCCACCGTGGCACCGCTGGTGAAGCGGGCAAACACCACGCCGTCATCTCCCACGTCCACGCCGATCAACTGGCCGGAAGTAAAGCCATCCTGCTCCAGGGCGATCACGGAGAATTTGTCGCCGTACTGGGTGGTGTCCGACAGGTTCAGTTCGATTTCAATGGGGTCGGCGGGGGCATTGGGGCCGCCGGCCGTGGGAATGGTCAGGTTCAGGGGCGGAAACGGCTCACCGTCCTCCCCCTGCAGGGTGCCATCCTCGGCAAAGGTGAACCCGGCCGGGTCCAGGTCGATTTCCTGACCATCGGAGGAAGCAAAGACCTGCCATTCATTACTCTCTTCCTCGCCCACCTTCCTGAAATACAGGGTCAGGGTCCGCGGCAGGCCCTGGGAGTCATATACAGTCACCGCCGTGGAATGGTTATAGCCATCGGGATCGGCAACCCCGGTGTCTTCATCAAATGCAAACTCCGCTTCCGGTTCCACGGCACTGGCGGGCAGATTCATCAGGGCATTGATGACGGAGGTCTGCTGGGGCGCCGCCAGACCAGTGGTCAAACGCAGATCCTGCATGGCGCCCACCTGACCGGGATTGGGAAACCCCTGCAGACGCTGGCCGGCGGAGTTCACCACAAAGCCCTCCCGGTCCACCTGGAATTGCCCGGCGCGGGTGTACTGGATACCATCGCCGGACTTGAGCACGAAAAAGCCATCCCCGTTGATGGCCATGTCCAGACTTCTGCCGGTGAACTCCAGATTGCCCTGGGAAAAGTTCTGGGACACGGCAGCCAGCTTTACACCGTTGCCGATGGCAGTCTTGGAGACGCCTGAGCGGGAGGTGGCGAAAATGTCCGCAAACTCGGCCCGCGAGCCCTTGAAACCCGCGGTGGAGGCATTGGCAATATTATTGCCGGTCACATTCAGGTCTGATGATGCCGCGTTCAGACCGGTCAATCCGATATTGAAAGGCATGGTGAACTCCTTAACTGTCTGATATTTAAAATCCAGGCTCGGGCCCGCGGCCTCAGCCGATGCGCCGGACCTTGGCCAACTCGATCTCTCCAAAACCGTCAATGGACAACATGACGGGGCTGTTGGGCCCCTGGCCCAGCCGGACACTGTCCACCCGGGCATTGAGCAACACTTGGGGTGGCGCACTGGCGCCATCCAACTGGGCCTGGGCGCGGAACTCGTAAATCCCCGGCACCGCCGGTTCCCCATCGTCCTTGATGCCATCCCAATGGAAGGTTTTCAGTCCCGATGACTGGGCGCCCATATTGATCTGCCTGACCAGTTGCCCGGCCTCGTTGTAAACACCAACAGTCAAGTTGTTGACGGATTTCGGCAAATCCACACCACCGCGAATCTCGCTCTCCTCCTGCAGTACCGCCATGTCCACCGGCACCAGCACCTCCCGATCCACCAGACTGGCGGCCTGGAGGGTCTGGCTGGATTGCATGGCACTGGCAATACCGTCAAAGGATTTTTTCAGTTCATTGATGCCGTTGACGGTGCCGAACTGGGCGATCTGCCCCAGGAATGCCCCGCTTTCCATCGGCTCAAAAGGATCCTGGTTATTCAACTGGGCAATCATGAGTTCAAAAAACTCCGCCTGCCCCAACTCGTCCCGTTTCCGGTCCTTATCTGATTCGGCGCCAGTCAGGCCCAGGCTCTGCAACGTACTAAAATCAATCGCACTCATCGTCTGTCCCTCTTATGATTGGCCCATTTGCAGGGTTCGCAGCAGCAGTTGCTTGGTGGTATTCATCACTTCCACGTTGTTTTCATAACTGCGAGAGGCGGAAATCATGTTGGCCATCTCGTCCACCAGATTGACGTTGGGCATGAAGACATAGCCGTCCTCGTTGGCCAACGGATGATGGGGTTCGTATCTGGCCTTTGGCTCGGCGGCACTTTCCACAATGCCGGCCACCCGCACCGGCGAGGTGGATGCGCTGCCGCCAAACTGATCCATCACGGTCTGAAAGACCGGCTGCTTGGACCGATAGGCCTGTTCCGGGGTGGTGCTGGCCACCTGGGCATTGGCCATGTTGCTGGCGATGGTGTTCAGGCGTACCGACTGGGCACTGAGTGCCGACCCGGAAACATCGAAAATCTTGAACATGTTGCTCATGGGGTATCCCTCCTCAATTACTCACCCTTGAGGGCGGTGCGTAGACTGGTGAATTTCCTGCCGAGAAAGTCCAGACTGGCCTGGTACTGCACGGTGTTTTCGGCAAAAGCGGCCTGCTCCAGCTGGGGGTCCACCGTATTGCCGTCCAGAGCCGGCTGGGTGGGCACCCGATACAAAGGCTCCATACCCAGTCCCTCGGCTCCATCCCTCATGTGGGCAGCATGGGTCAGACGCAGATTCAATGCGCCGTCCCGTTGGGTCCGGCTGAGAATCTGACGAAAGTCCAGATCACGGGCTTTGTAGTTGGGGGTGTCGGCATTGGCGATGTTGGAGGCGAGCAACTCCAGGCGCTTCGACCGCACCTGGAGCGCGTCACCATGGATGCCAATGGCTCTGTCGATGGAAAGTGGCATGGGACTCGACCTCAAAGATATGCTTGGAGGTCAATTTGCAATCTACATGCCAGTCCTAAAAAACGCTTTTATTTTCAGGGTGTTGGAAATATTCTGCCAGAACGGCAATGGGGTATGACGACAAGATATCGCCATCTTCGGAAGGTCCGACCGGTGAAATCGGTCGGGTTATTGACGCCCGGCTCAGCGCAGACGATAGACCACGCCAGGATTACAACGCACCATTTCAAAGGCGTCGGAGTAATTGGCCATGGATTCGGAGGCCCCCAGAAAAAGGTACCCCCCCGGATTGAGGGTCTGGGCAATGCGCTTGAGGATCAACTTCTTGGAGTCAACGGAAAAATAGATCAACACATTGCGGCAAAACACCACATCAAACCGACCCAGCAGGGCGTAGCTGTCCATGAGGTTGAATTCCCGAAAGCTGGCTCGGGCCTTGATTTCAGGCCGTAGCGCCCACCGCTCACCCTTTTGGACAAAAAACCGGTTGCGTCGCTCCAGGGAAAGGCCACGGGCTACAGCCAGGGAATCATAACTGGCTTCCCTGGCTTCCTTGAGCACGGCCCCGGAAATATCCGTACCGATAATCTGCACATCCCGCAAATTGCCGGGCCGGGACTGCTGGTATTCGCTAAACCCCATGCTGATGGAATAGGCTTCCTGCCCGGAGGAGCAGGCGGCAGACCAGATACGCGGCGCATATCCTGGCCCCTTTTCCTTGGCCAATTCCGGGTAGATGCGCTGCTTGAGAATTTCAAAGGGAAATACGTCCCGAAACCAATAGGTCTCGTTGGTGGTCATGGCCTCGATGACCCGCTCCCGCAGTCCGGGATTGCGTCCCAGCTTGAGCTGCCTGAGCAGTTCGCTGACCGAAGACACAGCAAACTCGTTCATGAGCCGGGACAGACGACTGTTCACCAGATAGTGCTTGTTTTCTCCCAGAACCAGTCCGCAGGACTTTTCCAGGAAAAGCCGGAAATCCTCATAATCCTGAGATTCAATAGGGCCAGACAAGGTGAATTCCTGTGGTCGATCAATCTTGCGTAGTGGCTGCCAAAATGCCACAACGAGGCATTTTGGCAGGCAGTATACCCTTCACCCTACCTTGGCACCATCCGACTGCAGGTGGGTAAGGACTGCTTCGGCCAACTCATCGGGACTGAATTTGGGCAAGAACCGGTCGGCACCGGCCCGACGGACCAGAGTCTCGTTGAACGTTCCGCTCAGGGAAGAATGCAGCATGACATATAATCCGGCCAGGGCCGGTTCCTTGCGAATGGCGGCTGACAGGGTGTAGCCGTCCATTTCCGGCATCTCGATATCGGAGATCACCAGTCCAATCTGCTCGTGAATGGGGCCCTGGGCGGCCATCTCCAGCAGGGCATCCAGGGCTTGGCGACCATCATTGAACACCACAGCCTCGACGCCGATCTGGGTCAATGCCCGCACCACCTGCTTGCGGGCCACCGCAGAATCGTCGGCAACTAGGGCGCGGCGTACATGCCCCCCCTCATGGACGCCAGCGGTCACCATGTCGCTGACATCCCTGGCCGGGCCGGTAATCATCTCCAGAACCTTTTCCACGTCGATGATTTCCACCAGTCGATCATCGATCTGGGTCACGGCCGTCAGAAAACTGTCCTTGTGGGTGCCTCGCGGCGGTGGCCGAATCTGGTCCCAGTTGAGGTTGACAATGCGATCCACCGAGGCCACCAGCAGCCCCTGAATCGACCGATTGAATTCGGTCAGAATGACAAATGCCTCACTGCGCCCTGGATCGATAGGGGGCAAACTCAGGGCCAGGGCCAGATCCACCACGGATACGGTCTTGCCCCGGAGGGTGGCCACCCCGCGGATAATGGAATGAGCGCTGGGCAAGCGATTGAGATTAGGGCAGGCGATGACTTCCCGGACCTTGAATACATTGATGGCGAACAGCTGCCGGGTGCCCAAGGTAAACAGGAGCAATTCCAGACGATTCTGCCCCACCATCTGAGTTCGACGATCAACGTCATCCAGCAAGCTGCTCATCAATTTTGCGCGAAAGACCCCATGAAACATGGAGCGGGACGGCGCACCGTGCACAGCACGATCACGTCACCCTGGTCGCGTCCTCCTGTATCGGTTTGGGTTAAAGGATGATTCCAGAAAAAACCATGCCGTTACATTAGCTGCCCACCCAACACTATAATCGGCTCGAATCGAGATTTCTTGATAAATTTTCTGGCCCTTAAATTGCATGCTTTCCTGCAGTGGGGCCGAAAAGTCGGTTCCCCGTCATGGGTCGCCTCATCAGGAGGCAGCCCCAGTCACTATGGGAGGTAATACCGACATGACCCCGGAACACCGGACATTGCAGGGCGTCGCACGCCGGTTACTGCTGGGATGCATGATCCTCTGCGGTACCGGCCCGGCGATGGCCACAGCCATTCAGTCCCATGACAGTATTCTGACGGTGGCCAGTGACTTTCTTGACGCTCAGGCCCGGGCCCATCATGGTGATGATCTGGTGGTTCAGGTCCGCCCCGGTAACCTGGACCCCCGTTTACGACTTCAGGCCTGTGGAGCCGAACTGGAAGCCTTTTTGACCCCGGGTACCCGCATGATCGGTAACACCACCGTCGGTATACGTTGCCCGGCACCGGCCCCCTGGAGCCTGTTTGTCCCCATGCAGGTCAACGTGCGCGGGGAGGTGGTGGTTCTGGAACGCCCCTTGCCCAGGGGTGCCCTCATTGCCTCCGGGGATATCAGGGTCGAACTGAGGGATCTGGGTAACCTGCATGGAGGATACCTGACCAATCCTGCCGAGGTGAGCAATATGGTACTGCGCCGGGGTTTGCCTGCAGGCACCGTGTTGTCACCGCAGATGGTGGAGCCTCAACGATTGGTCCACAGGGGTGATACGGTGATCCTGCTGGCCCAGGGGGGGGGTCTCTCGGTGCGCATGGAAGGACTGGCCCTGGCCCACGGGGCCTATGGAGACCGGGTCACGGTACGCAATCTGTCCTCCCGGCGCGTTGTGGAAGGCCGGGTGCTGTCAGCGGGCGTGGTGGGTGTTAATATGTGAAATAAATGCGCTGAAATGCCCTAAAGAAATTTTTCAGGTCGCCGATATCGTAGGTAAGAAATGGCCGTTCAGTGCATGCGAGGAACGCGTTATGTCAATAGACATCAAAAGTTTGACCCAAACACAGCCCCGCGGTGTCGGTGACAATCGCAGTGTATCCGACACATCCAGGAGTTCCCGTACCACCATCGGTACAGGGCTTCCTGCTGCCATGGGCGACCGAATCACTCTGACAGAAACAGCCCGCCGCCTGAGTACGCTGGAGCAAAATGCCAAGGGGCAACCTTCGGTAGACCAGGACAAGGTCGCGGCCATTCGTCAGGCCATACAGGAGGGGCGCTATGAGGTCGATGCCCGATCGGTGGCGGCCAATCTCATGAAAACTGAAAACTGGTATCCGTCCTGACCATGGAAACACGCCCATTCCCCGAGCACCTGGAGCAGATTCTGACCCGTTCCATTGGTGAGGCTTCTGCCCTGGAACATGCCCTGCAACGCGAAGCTCAGGCGCTGGGGACGCGGGATGTGGACGCGCTCAACGCAGCGGTGAGCGAAAAGCAGCAACGGGTCAAAAACCTGGAGTCCCTGACCCAGGAGCAAGGCGCTCTGCTCAAACGGGAGGGCTATGAAAACAATGCCCACGGCATGGCCTGCTGCCTGAGGGACTGGGATCAGGAACAACTTATCCAGCCGGTCTGGGACCGACTGGTGGATGTCATATCCCGTTGCCGGGAACTGAACCTGGCCAACGGCGGCGTGGTGGAAGGCAAGCGACGAACCGTAGATCAGGCCCTGCACATTTTGCGTGGCGAGGATCATCGCACCGAGCTTTACAGCGCCAGTGGCCGCACCACCTTTTCCTCCGGTGCATCAAGGCCCATCACCAAGGCCTGAACAATCCCCCCTGTCGGTGTCATTTACTGTGGTTTGATGACACACTTTCCGTGATTATTTCCTGGACTGTGCTAGCCTCAGTGAGAGACAGCATAAAAAATCCTGCAGGGCAAGCGGCCCCCAGGGCATAACACCCCTGTCTCAACATGATCTATTGGCAGCCGGTGCTCAGGCACCACGCTGATTTTGGCGGCTACACCACCTGCCGCCACCTCACCCCCCACCAGGGCGGGTGTTTTTTGCGGAGGAACTGATGAATCAGACACTGCGCTCTTCCCCTGCCTCGACCATGCATGTCGCTGACCAGAATCGGGTTCATGGTCTTTTCAGACAGCTGGAGGCACAACAGGCACTGATCAACGTCCGCTTTGACGGCGATCACGAATTCTTCCACGGGACGCTCAGCCGCATGGACCCATCCCGAGGGTGGCTCTTTTTGAGCGAGTTGTCACCCTACCAGGGCAATCTGCGCATGGCACCGGGCCAACCTGTCCATCTCTATGGCATTTTGGAAAATCAGTGTCTGCATTGCCAGACCGATACCCTTCACAGCGGGGAACATGACGGTGAGGCGTTCCACGTACTCGCCATGCCCACGACCCTGGACTCAGAGCAAAAACGGGCCCATATCCGGGCGCGGGTAGGGGGCGGGCAAGGGCCGTCAATCACCCTGATCAATGAAGCAGGACGGCGGTTTCGCGGCCAACTGGTTGATATTTCCCTGGGCGGCCTGAGTGCGGCTTTTTCCCCGGACACCCCGATACACGACCGGGAACTGCTCACCGTGGTGGATCTCGCCCTGCCGGGCATTCTTCCCATTGAATGCGGAATGCAGGTTCGCTTTGCCAGCGATCACCAACAGGCCGGAGAGCGTATGATCGGAGGACGTTTTTTTGATCTTGCCCCAGAAGATGAACAGGCCCTGCTACGCAGTATCCTGATCATGGAACGGGAAAAGCGGCGCCAGGCTGAACCGGCCTGAGAACGAATATAATCCCACATCCCCCGGCTCAGGCTGCGGGGATGGACGGGATTACGAGGAATAGCTGGACTCAGGACGGCGTGTGCTTAAAGGACAATCGGAGAGGGGGAACAAGAAAAGCAACACGTGGAAGGTAAGGAAGTAGAGGGGCCTGAAAGATCCCCGGCTGCCGGCCTCTGCAAAAGTCACGGCAACCGGTAATATTGATCAATCAGGTCCACCTCTACTGCACTGCAGGTCATGCAACTGCTATATGCAGCCCCTTCTTAGTAGAAGGGTCTCCACAGGAACACCAGGAAGTGAGCAGCAGCAGCAATCACCATGAACACGGTGAAGGTGGTCTTGAACTGCTCGTGGAATTCCTTGGCTTGTTCTTCGCTCAGGCCGGAGATGCTGTCATTCATGATCTATATCCTCTCTCTTGTTACTCAGAAGCTTCAACAGCGCTGGCGTCGAAGGTCAGCGGGTTGTAGTTGTCATTGGAGTACACAAAAGCGTGTACAGCCAGAGCAACGACGAGAACGGCCATCAGAATGGGCATCAGCCAGGTGCCGGGGTTAACCACCAGCCACAGCTTCCAATCGTCTCTGGGGTTGCTCGGCTTGCTCGGTCTGTATTCACTCATTGATATTGCCCTCTTGGTTTATGACCTTGGCCATCACAAGGTGGCCAGGATGTTTGCAACCACCGCATGACAAAACGGCTCAGTTGCTTTCAAATGCCTTTGAACCATCCTGTTCCAGATCCTGATCATCAATCACTATGCTGACTGCAGGTTCGGGACAGGTCTTCCTGATCGAGTTCCTGTGCTCCGTGGCGATGTTCGATGGTGAGTCCTGATCATGGAACATCACTGCGGCATGGGTGTAAGTCTACGTTGACAGCACTGAATGTCAAGGCAACACAACAGAATTTCAAAACGGGCTGAAAAACAGCCTAAAATCCTATTTAAACATTTAAAAACAATAAGTTAAAAGCATCGCATCCAGCCAGAAAGCAGTGGTATCCCGTTTAGAGCGAAACTTATTAGTGACCCAGATCAGTTTGAGTCAGCTTACATCCCCCACGGATAAATCCGGGAATTTTACTCAGGGTTTCGCCAAAATCCCGGGCCTGACCCCGCACGGGTACAGCCACCTCCAAAAGCCACTCAGGACAGCTCAGGCGCCGTATCGGCACACCAACAGGGGGAACCCCCAAATACCGCCCTTGCAGATTTTCTGGCCCTCTGGCTGCTGAACAGGTTTTGATACAGGCATTACCGACAAAAAAATGGCCGACGATTACTCGTCGGCCATTTTGACAATCTCAGAACTGAAGTGTCAGCGGATCAAGCGACGTCTTCAGCCTGCACAGTGGTCACATCGCTGCGCAGCGGATTGTAGTTGTCATTGGAGTACACGAAAGCGTGCACAGCCAGAGCCACCACAAGAACTACCATCAGAATCGGGATCAGCCAAGTGCCGGGGTTGACCACCAGCCACAGCTTCCAGTCGTCGCCAGGGTTGCTGGGCCGCTTTGCTCTGTATTCGCTCATTGAAATCACCCTATCAATTAATTCCGAACTCACATTCAGTCTGACGTGACGCGGGACTACCGCGCACCGGTACCATTCTTAGTAGAACGGTCTCCACACGTAGACGAGGAAGTGAGCAGCAGCGGCCAGAGCCATGAACACGGTGAAGGTGGTCTTGAACTGCTCGTGGAATTCCTTGGCTTGCTCTTCGGTAAGACCGGAAATGCTCTGCACGTATTCGTCGGACATTCAAAGACCCTCCATAGGGTTTGCTATGACTACTCGAATTCATCGACTCCAGCAGCGGTACTCGCTTTGTAGCCCTGAATTCGGGCTTCAATCCCCTGCCTTGAGTCTGGGTGTAAGTCTACGCTGACGCCCATCCATGTCAACGGGGAGGAACAGGGTTTTGAGGTGAATGAAGCAAGACCGTTGACCGGGATCAAGTTTTCATGTGGTGCCCGCCCAGCCATCAAAGCAGGGCGGGCAGTCCCTCAGGTGGTGGGGAAATCACTCATGCCAAATTTGTCCGATGGCCCCATGTTGGGCGGCTCCTCTTTGGATCGCAGCAACGGGAAGAGGGCCACCAGGGCAGCCAGCAACAGCACGATTTCCAGATAGTACACCGCCAGATATCCGGTGGCGGGCGCAGCCAGGGTTTCCCCCAGCCAGCCGTTACCGGTGATCCAGCCCACCAGATCACGAATGGCTCCCCCCAGGAAAATCGCGCCCCCGGCGGCAGTGGCCTGTACCGCGCCCCAGGCCCCCACGGCCATGCCACTTTGCTCATTGCGGGCAAAACCCATCATGGCCAGCAGGGTGGACACTGCAAACAGGCCCCCACCAAAACCGATCAGGAATGCACCAAAACGAAAAATAATGGTGGAATCCATGGGCACTGCAATCACCACCACAATGAAGGCCACCACACCCACCACAGCACCGATGGAGGCAATCCGGTAACAGTTGGCCCCCTGGGTCAGCAGTCGGGCGGCCAGGGCAAAGGCAATCAACATCCCGGTGGCCCAGGTGGCAGTGAGCGTGGTGGTGGCTGCCACCGACATACCCAGAATTTCCCCGCCATAGGGTTCCAGTAGAATATCCTGCATGTTGAAGCCCGCCGTACCCAGGGCAATCACCACCAGCAACCGCCGGATATGCCCGATGCCGCTAAAGGCTCGCCAGGCCTCCATGAATGGCACTCCCGGCTCGTGCCGGGCTTTGGCCCGCTGGTTGTTGATAGCCTCCTGCTTCCACAGGGCGGCCAGATTCAGCAGGATGGTCAGCACCGCCACCCCCTGCAGGACTTCGATCAAACGACCGGGGGTATAGTCGGTGAGCAAGAAGCCAAACACCGAAGAGGCCAGCACCATACCCAGCAACAGCACCACATATAACAGCGCCACCACCCGTGGCCGCTGCTCCGGGGTTGCCAGATCCGTGGCCAGGGCCAGACCGGCGGTCTGGGTCATGTGCATCCCCGCCCCCACCAGCAAAAAGGCGATGGCGGCAGATAACGGACCCAGGAAGGCCGGTCCACTGCCGTCCGCCAGCACCAGCAGAGCGAAAGGCATGATGGCCAGACCGCTGAACTGCAGCAGCGTCCCCATCCACAGATAGGGCACCCGTCGCCAGCCAAAGGCAGAACGGTGATGGTCTGATCGATGCCCCATCAGCGCCCGCAGAGGCGCAAACAACAGGGGCAGGGACACCATCAGGGCCACGATCCAGGCTGAAACCCCCTGCTCCACCACCATGACCCGGTTGAGGGTTCCGGTGAGCAGCACCATGGACATGGCCACTGCCACCTGAAATAGTGCCAGACGCAACAGTCTCGGCAATGGCAGATCCCGGGTGGCCGCATCGGCAAACGGCAGGATCTTGGTGCCAAAGCGGCTGAGCAGTCCCATGAAAGCACCGGATGTACCCTTGCTCATCAGCCCGACTCCTTGTCACTGGATTGAACGAATCGTTTGGTGGTCATCAGTCAAATCCCAGAAAGTCGAAAATTTCACGATCCTTCATTGGCTTGGCCCGCTGAGACTCCACACCATCCAACAGACATTGAGCCAGGCGCATGTATTCATCCTGGGCAATCTTGAGTTCGTCCTCGGGGGGCATCTCAAATACGGTGGATTTTTTCAGACGACTGCGCCGGATCACATCCAGCAACGGGAAATGGGCCAGACGCCTGAGTCCCACTGCGGTATTGAAACGGTCAATTTCATCGGTATTGACACTGCGATTGGCAATGACACCGCCGATACGCACCTGATAATTCCTGGCTTTGGCTTCAATGGCAGCGGCAATCCGGTTCAGGGCAAAGATGGAATCAAAATCGTTGGCGGTGACAATCAGGGCCTGATGGGCATGTTGCAAGGGTGCGGCAAATCCGCCACAGACCACATCTCCCAGCACATCGAACACCACCACATCGGTGTCTTCCAGCAGATGATGCTGCTTGAGCAACTTGACCGTCTGGCCCACCACATAGCCGCCGCAACCCGTACCCGCCGGCGGACCTCCCGCCTCCACGCACATGACGCCGTTGTAGCCCTCGAACACGAAATCCTCGGGGCGCAACTCCTCCTCGTGGAAATTGACCGACTCCAGTACGTCAATGACCGTGGGCACCATACGCTTGGTCAGGGTGAAGGTGGAATCATGTTTGGGATCGCAACCGATCTGGAGCACCCGCTTGCCCAAGCGGGAAAAGGCAGCCGACAGATTGGAAGAGGTGGTGCTTTTGCCGATACCGCCCTTGCCGTAGATGGCAAATACACGGGCGGAACCAATATCCAGGTGGGGGTCCATGGCAACCTGGACACTGCCCTCCCCATCCGGGGGTGCGGCGCAGTCTTTATGGCAGGTGGAATTCACGCATTGGCCTCCTCGGGAATGCTTGCAACAGAACGCTCATAGGGTTCTAAACAGTGAAAAACGGGATGACGGCGCCCGGCCCGGCCATCCCTGGACCGGGGCGCTGGGAACAGGCCGTCTGTGCAAGGCAGCGATTCAGCTGCCCAGATTGCGGTGATACCAGAGGTTTCTGGCTTCGTTGTAGAACAGCCAGATGATGCCAGAATAGACCATGATATCCGCGATGTAGAACACCAGGGCGCGCCCTTCCTCGTCGCTGACGCCCATAAAGCTCCTCATGCCCATTCCCAGACTCAGACCGCCAAAGAACAGCAGCACCGACATGATGCGATGGCGCTGCACCCGATCAGTAAAGGCCAGGTATTCCTGCTCCCCCCGCAACCATTCCTCATCGACTTCCGGTTCCGGATCCGGTTCCGGCGCCGATGCGGGCGCCGATGTGGGTTGCTGAATCCGGGACGGCTCCGGGGCATCGGCCTGCCAGGCCTGAGACCCGGAAGACTCCAGAGCGATGGGTGCACCGCACCCTGGGCAGGTGGGCGCCTTGTCCGAAACCTGACGGCCACACTCAGGACAGTCTATCAATGCCATTTCTGATCCCCTGTAGAATTTGATTGCCATACATTCAGGCCGACGGGTCGATCCAGCCGCGTATCATGACCCTGGCCGGCAGGTGGCACGGCCAGCCATGATACTAGGCGATTTGCAACGGGTGAATAGGCACGGCACTGCAACCGGCCCTGCCGGGTGACCCAGGTCATTGGCAGGGCAGTCTGCGACACGGAGAAAGCATAATGGCGCTACATCAGAATAATCGGGTTTCCACCGGCCTTGAAGGCCTGGATGAGGTGATCGACGGTCTGCGCATCGGGGATAATGTGGTCTGGCGCGTGGATCATATGGAGGACTATCGACGTGTCATTGATCCTTTCGTGACCGCCGCCCGGCAACGACAACGGGCCATCATCTACCTGCGATTTGGTCACGATGCGCCACTGGTGGCACCGGCGCCGGATGTGCATGTGGTTCAGCTGGACGCCCTATGGGGGTTTGAGGCCTTTACCTGCCATGTCTACCAGTTGATCACCGACCACGGACGGGGCGCCTTTTACGTCTTTGACTGCCTCTCGGATCTGCTGTCCGCCTGGGCCACCGATCTGATGGTGGGTAATTTTTTCCAGGTGGTCTGCCCCTATCTGTATGAACTGGATACGGTGGCCTACTTTGGTCTGCTGCGCCAGCGTCACTCCCATCACACCGTGGCCCGCATCCAGCAGACCACCCAGGTGCTCATCGACGTGCGTCGCACCCAGCAGGAATGTCATGTTCAGCCGGTCAAGGTCTGGAAGCGCCATTCTCCCACCCTGTGCCTGCCCCACCGTTGGCAGGGTGACCATTTTACCCCGGTGATCGACAGCAGTGATGCCACCCGGGTACAAACTGCCCTGGCCCAGGATCATGCCCAGGAACCCCAGCGGCATCTGGATTATTGGGATGCCTTGTTCCTGAATGCCGCCGAATCCTTGAACCGAACCGACGATCCGACCCGTCAGGCGGCCCAGGTGGAACGCCTGTGCCGGGTCATGCTGGGCCGGGATGAGCGTATCCTGAACATGGCTCGCCGTTACTTTACCCTGACAGATCTGCTGGCCATCCGTGCCCGCATGATCGGCAGCGGCCATATTGGCGGCAAGGCGGTGGGCATGCTCCTGGCCCGGCAGATTCTGCTCAAGGAGGCGCCAAAGACCTGGACCCGGCATCTGGAACCCCATGACTCCTTTTTTCTGGGTACGGATGTCTACTATTCCTTCCTGGTCCACAACGGCTGGTGGCCCAGAATCATGCGCCAGCGCACGGCAGAGGGGTATTACAGCGAAGGCCAGGCCCTGCACGAGCGGATGTGTCATGGCCGTCTGCCCGACGAAATCCGTGCTGAACTGGCCCGGATGCTGGATTATTTTGGCCAGTACCCCATCCTGGTACGCTCCAGCAGCCTGCTGGAGGACGGTTTTGGCAATGCGTTTGCGGGCAAGTACGACAGCGTCTTTTGTGTCAATCAGGGGACGCCTGAAGCCCGTCTGGAGCAACTGGAACAGGCGGTCTGTCAGGTGTTTGCCAGCGCCATGAGTGAAGATGCCCTGGTGTACCGGGAGCAACGGGGGCTGGCGCAGCTGGAAGAACCCATGGCCCTGCTGCTGCAGCGGGTCAATGGCCGTTATCATGGTCGCCATTATCTGCCGGATGCCGCCGGGGTGGGGGTCTCCCGAAATATTTTCGTCTGGGACAAGGAGATGGACCCGGCAGCGGGCATGGTCCGGCTGGTCATGGGCCTGGGCACCCGGGCCGTAGACCGCAACGACGGCGATCATGCCTGTATCATTGCCCTGGATCACCCGTTGAAACGGCCCTTTGCCCATGCAGATGATGGCCGTTTCCTGCAACATCAGGTGGACACCCTGGATGTACTGGACAATGCCCTGCTCAGCCGCCCCCTGCGGGAGCTGATCCGGGAAGACATGACACCAATCCTGCGCTGGTGCGGCCAACAGGACCACAGCGTGGGAGAGACGCCGGTATGGCGGCTGAATTTTGTACCGCTGCTGGACCGTACCCCGTTCGTACCGATGATCCAGCAACTGCTGCAGACCCTGGAATCCGTGTATGACTATCCGGTGGATGTGGAATTTACCGTGCATCTGGGTCAGGACGGCACCCCCTCTTTCAATCTGGTGCAATGCCGCCCCTTGCAAACCCGGGGTGCCAGCCGTCAGGTACAGCTCCCAGAGGCACCCGATGCAGAACGGATTGTGTTTCGCACCCAGGGACATTTCATGGGGGGCAGTCTGGACCAGCCTATTGCCCGGGTGATCCGGGTGGAGGGGCTTCGGTACAGCGCCCTGACCCTCCAGCAAAAATACACCGTGGCTCGACTGGTGGGTCAGCTCAACCGACGCATGCCGGATCGGGATATCCAGCCCACCGTACTGATCGGCCCTGGCCGCTGGGGCACCAGCACACCAGAACTGGGGGTGCCCATCCGGTTTGCGGACATCAGTCGCATGGCGGTGCTGGTGGAAGTGGCGGAGCTGGGAGGCGGCATTATTCCCGACCTGTCCTATGGCTCCCATTTTTTTCAGGATCTGGTGGAATCGGGCATTGCCTATGTGGCCCTGTTACCCCAGAACAAGCACACCGACTACGCCCCTCACCGGCTCAACACCCTGGCCGCAGAGCATATCCCGCCAGACCTGGTGGAAGGACTGGATGAGGCTGTACTGGAGGCAGTGACGGTCCATGATGTACGCGCCCTGGACCTGAGACTGCTGGCGGATGTGGTCAGCCAGCAGGTGCTATGTTACATGGGCAGACCCGCCACCGGCCCATGACAGGGCCGGTGGGGCAGCACAGGGAAGGCGTTCAGAACTCTTCCCACTCTCCATCGTCAGCTGGTGCCGACAGGGCGGGCCGGGCCTGGGGCTTGCCCTGAGCCGCCGGTTGCGGCCGGGGCAGGGCCACCTTCTGTCTTGACGGCGCCGGAACAGCCCCTGCGGTCTGGTCCACCTTGAACACCTGGACAACCCGGGCCAGGGACTGGGCCTGCTCCTCCAGGGATTCAGCAGCGGCAGCCGCTTCCTCCACCAGGGCCGCGTTCTGCTGGGTAACATCGTCCATCTGGGTCACCGCCTGATTGATCTGCTCAATACCGGCGGACTGTTCCTCGGATGCGGCGGAAATCTCCGCCATGATATCCGTCACCCGCTTGATGGAATTGACGATCTCGGTCATGCGTTCCCCAGCTTCGTTGACCTGGGCGGTCCCTGAATCCACCTTCTGTACGCTGTCGGTGATCAGCGCCTTGATCTCCTTGGCTGCATTGGCCGAACGCTGGGCCAGATTGCGAACCTCTGTGGCCACCACAGCAAAGCCTCGTCCCTGCTCACCGGCCCGGGCGGCTTCCACCGCCGCATTGAGGGCCAGAATGTTGGTCTGGAAGGCAATGCCATCGATGACGCCAATGATGTCGGAAATCTTCTTGCTGGATTCGGAGATTTCCGCCATGGTCAGCACCGAAGCATTGACCACCACGCCGCCCTGGGTCGCCACATCAGAAGCAGTCACCGCCAGCTGATTGGCCTGTCGGGCGTTATCCGCGTTCTGCTTGACGGTACTGGTGAGTTCTTCCATGGAACTGGCGGTTTCCTCCAGGGAACTGGCCTGTTCTTCGGTACGCTGGCTCAGATCCTGGTTGCCCTTGGCAATCTCCCTGGAAGCACTATTGATGGTGCCCACGGCATCACGAATCTGCCCCACAATTCCCCGCAGATTGGTCACCGTGGTGTTCATTCCCGCCTTGGTCTCACCAAACAGCCCCGGATAATCCCTGTCGATGGTTTTGGTCAGATCCCCCTTGGCCATGGCCTGGGCCACCCGCATGACATCATTGAGTCCCTGCTCGGTGGTATCTGACAGCTGGTTAAGTAATTGTGCGATATCCTTGGCAAAACCCTGCTTGCTGGCCGCGTCCAGCCTGACACTGAAATCCCCCTGATTGGCGCCGTCAACAATTCGACGAATCTCCCCCACCACCTTGGTCAGGGCTGTGACCGTCGTATTGACTCCATCTTTGGTCTGGCCAAACACACCAGGGTAATCCCGGGTGATGGACTGGGACAGATCCCCCTGGGCCAAAGCCTTGGCCACCCGGGTCACGTCGTTGAGGCCCACGTCCGTGGTCTCCACCAACTGGTTAAGCCCTTCACCAATATCCCGCCCGAACCCCTGCTTGTCCGTCAGATCGATACGCCGACTGAAATGGCCCTGGGTGGCTTCACGCACCATGACTGCAATTTCATCCACCAACCGCTGCAGGGCATCCTGCATCTGATTGAGGCTAGCCAGCAGGCTGGTGGTATCTCCTTCACGAATCTGAATGGTTTTGGACAAATCGCCCGCGGCAATGGCCTGCACCATGGCGGCGGCATAGTCCGGTTCTCCCCCCAGGCGGCGGGTCAGGTCGCGCACAATCCAGAAAGCCATTCCGATCCCCAGGATCAGGGCCACCAGGGAGAGTATCAACATCTGCAGACGAGCGGTATCCGCATAGGCCTGCGCCCGTTCCCCCGCCTCGTCCATTAATCGGGTCTGATACTGGATCAGGTTTTCCGCCGCCGTCAGGTATTGGGCCTGATCACGTCGGAACTGGCCGAGCATCAGGTTCCGGGCCGCTTCCAGACTGCCCTCATCGATCAGACCCATGATGCGATTTTGATTGGTCACGAAGGCATTACGGGCGGCGGTGACCTCCGCCATCAGACGTCGTCCCTCAGATGTGACAACGGTGGGTTCCAGGGCCTGAAGGATGGCAGCGACGTCACGCTGACTCTGGCGCACCCGGGCAATTTCCTCGGCGATCACCTGCCGGTCATCCACCAACTGGGCATTGCGCAAGGCCCGGGCGCCAATATTGATGTTGTCGATAATCAGGTTGGCCTGCACCGTTTTAGGAAACAGGTCGGTGGAAATCAGACGAATATTGTCATTGAGCACCCCGATTCTGAGGGTACCGATAAGGGCAATCAGGCCCAACAGCATCAGCACCGCACCAAAACCCAGTCCCAGACGCATTGCAACAGTCATCTTGCCCATACCGATTTCTCCCGCCGATACCTGCCGCGGCTCTATTGAGGTGTTATCACTCGTCGCTACCTCTAGGTATCGGCCACAATGACCTAAAACTTAGTGACCACCTGCGCGCTCCTGGACACAAAAAACCCGACCCCTGGCGGGATCGGGCAATCCGGCGTGTCCGGGGTGGAGAATCAGATCACCCCCATGGCCACCATGGCACCGGCCACTTTCACAAACCCGGCAATATTGGCACCCACCACATAGTTACCAGGGGCACCAAATTCCTCGGAGGTCTGGTGGCAGTTGCGATGGATATCCACCATGATTTCACGCAGACGCTCTTCGGTATGCTCAAAGGTCCAGGAATCGCGGCTGGCGTTCTGCTGCATTTCCAGGGCGCTGGTGGCCACACCACCGGCATTGGCGGCCTTGCCGGGACCAAACGCAATACCCGCTTCGGTGAAGAACCGGATGGCTTCCGGCGTAGAAGGCATGTTGGCACCTTCCGCCACGGCAATGACACCGTTTTTGATCAAGGTCTTGGCATCGGTGCCGTTGAGCTCGTTCTGGGTAGCGCAGGGCAAGGCCACCTGACAGGGCACAGTCCAGATGTTGCCGTCTTCGAGATACCTGGCCGTCTTTTTCTCTTCTGCATAGGCGCTGATACGGCGTCGCTCCACTTCCTTGATCTGCTTGACCAGTTCCAGGTCGATACCATCCTTGTCCACAATCACGCCATTGGAATCGGAGCAGGCAATCACCTTGGCACCCAGGGACATGGCTTTTTCCATGGCATAGATGGCCACATTACCCGAGCCGGAGACCACGCAGGTCTTGCCGTCGAGGGCATCGGCACGGGCCTTGAACATTTCTTCAGTGAAAAACACGGTGCCGTAGCCGGTGGCTTCCTTACGGGCACGACTGCCGCCCCAGCTGAGTCCCTTACCGGTAAATACGCCGGATTCATAGCGGTTGGTGATGCGCTTGTACTGGCCGAACAGGTAGCCGATCTCCCGCTGTCCCACGCCGATATCGCCGGCGGGCACGTCGGTGTACTCGCCCAGATGACGGTACAGTTCGGTCATCATGCTCTGGCAAAAACGCATGATTTCACCGTCGGAACGGCCCTTGGGATCGAAATCGCTGCCACCCTTGCCACCGCCGATGGGCATGCCGGTGAGGGCATTTTTGAAGATCTGCTCAAAACCCAGGAACTTGATGATGCCCAGGTAGACAGACGGATGAAAGCGAATGCCCCCCTTATAAGGCCCCAGGGCGCTATTGAACTGCACCCGGAAGGCCCGGTTGATCTGGGTGACACCCTTGTCATCCTGCCAGGGCACCCGGAAGATGATCTGCCGCTCGGGTTCACAGATCAATTGAATGATCTTGCGGTCGGCAAATTCGGGGTATTTCACCAATACCGGACCCAGGGATTCCAGCACTTCACGCACCGCCTGATGGAACTCCGTTTCCCCAGGATTTCTGCGCAAGACTTCCTGATAAATGGGTTCAAGCTTTTCGTCGAGACCTGCCACCATGTTTTCATTTCTCCGGCACGGCCACAGCCCGGCCAGGGGCCGGGACGTGGCGCACGGTTGATTTTTGAATGGGGCCGTAGCCAGCCCCCCTAGGGGCTGCCGGCATACGGTATGGGAAAATCAGCGATGAAAATCCCCGGCGCTTTCGGGTTGATAGAGGATGTCATCGATGCAGACCCGGATGACACCGCCGCCGGGACGGGGCCATTCGATTCGATCCCCCACAGACAGCCCCAGCAGGGCGCTGCCTACCGGTGCCAGTACCGACACCCGATCCGGTTGTCCCGTGCTGTCCTTGGGATAGACCAGGGTCATGCAGAAACTTTCACCGGTACCATCCATGACAAAACGCACGGTGGAATTCATGGTCACCACCGAAGGGGGCATCTGCTCTGGCGCCACCACCTCGGCACGATCCAGCTCGGCCTGCAAGGCGGTCTTGCCCGGAAAGGCTGTTGCTGAAATCGACGCCAGAAGGTCGTCGAGCCGATCGAAATCCCGTGAGGACAGGATGATGTTGGGTTTGCTATTCACGCTGATGAACTCTGAACATCCTTGGATTGAAGGACAGGGTATTTTAGCCGGAAACCATGTATTTTTCCCGTTCTGCAATACCTACGCAAAAATAGTCAAGTCTGACTCAATCTACCGATTGCTTCCTGCTTCACTGAGGCCGGTTTCACCGCGCGCTTGCGAGCGCGGCCAGCGCCTTCCTCTCCACAGGCTGACACGGTGGAACTCACCGCCATGCTCTTCAAATTGATCGCCGCGTTCAGGTCGCGGTCGTGGACTGCACCGCACGACGGACACGCCCACTCGCGCACGGCCAGCGGCAGCTCGGCGAGTTTATGCCCGCACGCCGAGCACGTCTTGCTGCTGGCATAGAAGCGATCGGCCACCTTGATCTGCCCGCCACGCATCGCCGCCTTGTACTCCAGTTGTCGCCGAAACTCGAAGAAGCCCATGTCGGCAATGGAGCGGGCCAGATTCCGGTTCTTCATCATGCCGCGCACGTTCAAGTCTTCGATGCCGATGGTGTGGAACCGTCGGGTGAGACTGGTCGTGAGTTTGTGCAAGGCATCCGAACGGATATTGGCAATGCGAGCATGCAACCGCGCCAGCTTTGCCTTGGCCTTCTTGCGGTTGGCCGAACCTTTCTGCTTGCGGCTCAGGCTGCGCGAGAGCCGTTGCAGGCGGGACAGCAGCGCCTTGTGAGGCTTCGGCCCGTTGATGACCTCTCCCGTCGAGAGCGTTGCCAGCGCCGAGACACCCAAATCCACGCCCACCGCACCTTGGTTTTCAGCTTTTGGCAGGTGTGAATCGTCTTGGGTATCCACGGCGATGCTGACAAACCAGCGGTCAGCCATACGGGAGATGGTGGCTGACATGATCTTGCCACGAAAGCGCAACGACTCCCGCATCCGCACCCAGCCCAGATTGGGGATGCGGATGCGGCAGCCATCGATGCTGAACTGGTCGTTGGTGAGGGTGAAGCGGTCATGCACGCCTTTCTTGCGGAACTTCGGGTACTTGGCACGACCGGCAAAGAAGTTCTTGAACGCTTCGCCCAACTGAATGATCGCCATTTGCGGGGCGCACTTAGTGACCTCCAGCATCCACGGGAACTGCTCGCGCTTGATGGTGTTCAACTGGCGGCGCAGCGCGGCTTGCGAGGGCTTCGGTCGGCTGTTGTCGGCCTTCCATGCCTCGTATTGCCGTTGCCACTCGGCCAGCGCCCAGTTGTAGGCGAATCGCGCCACGCCGCACGCACGGGCAAAGTAACTCGCCTGCGCGTTGTTCGGATCGAGCGCGATGCGGTGGGCAATCAGCATTGCGCCGCCTCCACGGCTTGGCGCACGCCATCGAGCAGCTTCTGGTTCTTGCGACTGCGCGAGCCGTACAACCGAGCGGAAAACACAGTGATGATCTCCAGCACGTCCCTGGCCAGGTCTTCCTCAAACGTGGTGTCCTCACCTTGGTTAAGGATCACGACCTCGACGTTTTTCGCTTCGCAGATGGCAAACACCAGTTCCGCGCCAAAGCGCAACAGCCGATCTTTGTGTGTGATGACCAGCCGACCGACTTGCCCGTCGATGATGGCATCGAGCAGCTTCTTCAAGCCCTTCTTGTGATAGTTCATACCAGAACCCAGGTCGGCGATGACCTCGAACGTCCAGCCCTGACGGGCGCAGTACAGTTCCAGTACCTGCTTTTGCCGCTCCAGATCGTCCTTCTGGTCATGGCTGCAGACGCGGGCATAGGCCACGGTGCGGCGCTGCGCGTCCGCTTCGGCGCGGAACAGTTCGGGCTTGAGCTTGGCGAGGTCGTAGCGGCGGTGGCCCCCCGCCGTGTATTCGGGGATTAGCCTGCCCGATGCCTCCCAGCGGCGCAGGGTCGTGATCGACACGCCCAGCGCCGAAGCGGCTTCGCCTATGCTTACCAATCTTTTCATTTTGGAGATTCTAGCATAGTTATGTATAGGTTCAAGGCAAACTGTTCAAACCCCCCTGCCTTCAGGAATCGGCAGTGGCCGGATCGGTGATGATCACTTCCACCCGGTTACGGCCCCCGGTCTTGGCCTGGTACAGTGCCTCATCTGCCCGTTGCAGAGCATGATCCGGCAGCAGGTCCAATGCCGACAGCAGGGTGATGCCAATACTGACCGTCACCGGAATTTGCACCCCTTCCCAGCGGGCAGGAATCCGGGCCACCCGGACCCTGAGTCGTTCCGCCAAAGCCTGGGCCGACGGCAGGTCCGTATCCGGCAGCAATACGGCAAATTCTTCGCCCCCCATGCGACCGGCGGCATCATTTTTGCGCAGGCAATGGCGCACCAGGGCTGCAAAATGTCTCAGCACAGCGTCACCGGCGGAATGGCCGTGGGTATCGTTCACCCGCTTGAAATGGTCCAGGTCCAGCATCATCACCGCGGCCTGATAATCGGCATTTCGATCCATGCGCAGGACTTCTTCCTGCATCCGGCCCATGAAATGGCGTCGATTGGCAAGGCCGGTGAGATGATCGGTGGTGGCCATGGCCCTGAGTTCCTGCTCCATATGCTTGCGGGCGGTGATGTCAGAAACCGTCCCAACCATGCGCAGCGGCACACCGGCGGTATCCCGGCGCACCACCAGGCCGCGAACATGAAGCCAGCACCATTCCCCGGCCTTGCCGCGCACCCGTTGCTCACAGGTGTACTGGGGTATATGTCCTGCCAGATGGGCAGCCAGATGTTCCCGCACCCTGTCCAGATCATCTGGATGTATTCGGGCAAACCAGTCCTGTGAACGCAGACAATGGGGCTGATGCCCGTTATAACCGAGCATTTCACTGCAACGACGGGAATTGGTGAGAATATCGGTCTGCACATCCCAGTCAAAGACACCATCCCCGGCTGCCTCCAGGGCAAAGCGCCAACGCTCGGCATTTTCCCTGAGGGTCTGGACATGCCGGGTACGCTCGATAGCGATGGCGGCCAGATTGGCAAATTCCCGCATGGCCCGGATACGGGCCGGCGAGGGACGGCGATGCCGGCGATGAAACAGGGTAAACATCCCCAGCACGGTGCCTTCCGATGACAGAACCGGTGCCGACCAGCAGGCCACCATGCCCTGATTTCGCGCCGCCTGTCTTAAACCGGCCCAGCGATGATCCACCTGAATATCCGGCGACAACATGATCTGTCGCCCAGTGGCCCTGGGACCGGCGCTGGGTAAAGAGTCATTCCAATGCTGCACAAATCCCTGTTGAAAATCCGGGTCCAGGCTCGGTGCAGCCCCGACCACCAGGCGATGTCGTTCCCGTTCCACCAAAGTGATACAGCACAGCAGTTCGGGGTCTTCCAGTTCCACATTTCTGGCCAGGGCATCCAGTATCACCGGGAGATCTGCTCCCCCTGCCAACAGGGAAAGCACCCGATTTCTGCCCTTTTCCCGTTGCTCCTGGCCCTTGCGGGCGGTGATATCATTCAAGACACCCTCAAACCGCACCACCCGATCCTGGGCATCATATTCAACGCCGCTGTGTTCCTCGATCCACAGCACCTCCCCGGTGGCGGTAAGGATGCGATACTGGCATCGGAACTGCTGGTGTTGCTGCCGGACGTGGCGAGCCACTTCCTCGATCACATGTTTCCGATCGGCGGGATGCACCAGTTCAATGAACAGACGACCATTGGCCATCATTTCCGGGGCCGAGTATCCCCACAGGGCGACATTGGTGGAAATATATTCCACCGGCCAGCCGGGGGATGCCAACCAGCGGCACAGGATCATTCCACTGGATTCCACCACCCGACTGGCCACCTGAAATAGTCCCATGGCCAGCAATCGCTCCAGGGCTTTGGCGGATGAGGCCAACCATAATGGCGTGGATCGATCCGCTTGTGGAGACATAAGAAGCACCATCCTCGGCTCCAGGGCCATGACCAACCGGCAGCCCAAGGATTGAACAAACCAGGGGCATCTGGTGCAAGACTGGCGAAAAAATCCACAGCCTGCATCCAGATTCTAGCAGGGCCAAAACCGGGGGCAGGTCAACAGGGCAGGAAACAAGACGAAAGCAGATTTTTTTCAGACACAAGGAAAAGGGCACCATCATGAGATGGTGCCCTTGACTTTTTCGAGCATGGAATCCGTAAAGGATTCAAACTCTGCCTGATTGGCGTCCCCACGGGGATTCGAACCCCGGTCGCCGCCGTGAAAGGGCGGTGTCCTAGGCCTCTAGACGATGGGGACTAGGAAAACTGCATTTTATTGGTGGAGCCAGGCGGGATCGAACCGCCGACCTCTTGCATGCCATGCAAGCGCTCTCCCAGCTGAGCTATGGCCCCGAAAGCTTCATGACCGTTTCGGTGTTGCCGTGTGGGTCATGTCCTTCAGAAGCTGCGTACTATACGGACCCTTCAGGACGCTGTCAACAGTTTTTTCAAACTTTTTTTGCGGCGATCCAGTCAACGGCTTTTTGCAACCGGGACAGGGTCCGCTCCCGACCGATCAGCATCAGGGTCTGATCAATGGAAGGCGACACCGAGCCGCCGGTTACCGCCACGCGAAGGGGCTGGGCAACCTTGCCCAATTTTACTTCCAGCCGCTCCGAAACACCAGTCACGGATTCGTGGATCTGCTCCGCGTTCCACTCCCCCAGGGCATCCAGTGCAGCATGCAGGGCCTGGAGCACCGGCAGGGCATCCGGGGTCAGGTTCTTCTGGGCTGCCTTTGCATCGTACTCATCAAACTCCTTGAAGAAATACACACTCTGATCGGCCATCTCCACCAGGGTCTTGGCCCGCTCCCGCAGCACCTCCACCACGTCACGCAGCGGCGGTGGCCGGGACGGGTCCACTTCCCGCTGGCCCATGTGCCAGGACAGTTGCCGGGCCACGTACTCGGGGGTCTGGGTCTTGATGTAATGCTGGTTCAGCCACAGGAGCTTTTCCGGATTGATGGCCGAGGCGGAATGGTTCACATCAGAGATATCGAACAACTCGATCAATTCGTCCAGGCTGAAGATTTCCTGATCCCCATGGGACCAACCCAGTCGCACCAGATAGTTGAGCAGCGCCTGGGGCAGATAGCCGTCATCCCGGTACTGCATCACGCTCACCGCCCCATGGCGCTTGGACAGCTTGGTGCCGTCGGGACCGAGGATCATGGGCAGATGGGCATAGCGGGGCGGTTCCACCCCCAGGGCCTTGAGAATGTTGATCTGGCGAGGGGTGTTGTTCAGATGATCATCGCCACGGATCACGTGGGTGATCTGCATGTCCCAATCGTCCACCACCACGGTGAGATTGTAGGTGGGGGTGCCATCGGAACGGGCGATGATCAGATCATCCAGTTCGGTATTCTGGAAGGTGACGCGGCCACGCACCATGTCGTCCACCACGGTGACACCCTCGGCGGGGTTACGGAAGCGGATGACGGGGCTGACCCCTTCCCGAGGTTCGTTCCGCAGGCGGCAGCGGCCATCATAGCGGGGCTTGGCCTTCATCGCCATCTGCTGATCCCGCATGGCGTCCAGTTCTTCCTTGGTGCAGTAGCAGTGATAGGCGTGGCCGGTATCCAGCAATTGCTGGATCACCTCTTTATAGCGGTCAAAACGCTGGGTCTGGTAGAACGGGCCTTCGTCGTATTCCAGACCCAGCCAGTTCATGCCTTCCAGGATTGCATTCACCGATTCCGCATTGGAACGGGCCAGATCCGTATCCTCGATGCGCAGGACGAAATCGCCACCATGCTTGCGGGCATAGAGCCAGGAGAACAACGCCGTGCGGGCGCCGCCGATGTGGAGATAGCCGGTGGGACTGGGAGCGAATCGGGTGCGAACTTTCATGGATCACTCTGGCTTGGATGTATGGGAAGCAGCATAGGGTAGCAGACGACTTGCGGGGCTTCACCCGCTGCCTGCGATCAGGGCACCTCTCACTGCAAGGCCAGCACCACGGCGAGCAGTACCCCGGCCTCCACCAGCTCAATCAGTCCCCCGGCCGTATCCCCGGTGGTACCGCCGAGGCGATGCACCATCCAGGCCCGACCCAGCAGGAAGACCAGTGCCGCCCCCGCCAGGGCCCAGACGCCGGCCATGCCCCCCAGGATGATGACGGCCAGCGCCACTCCCGCAGTGACCAGCCACGCCCCCCGCCGAGGCAGATGCCGGGCCAGCAGGGTGGCCATGCCGGCGGAACGGACATACCCGGTCAGCAGGAATAGGGGCAGGACGACGGCCCGCCCCAGCAGGGGCGCCAGGATCAGGGCGATCCAGCCCCCCGGCAGGGCCAGCAGCTCGAACACGGCGGCAAACTTCACCAGCACCAGCAGGATCAGGGCCGTGACACCGGCGGGACCGCAGCGGGGGTCCTTCATGATCTCCAGGGTCCGCTCCCGGTCCCCCAGACCACCGATCCAGGCATCGGCGGTATCCGCCAGACCATCCATGTGCAGGAGCCCGGTCAACAGCACCCAGGCGGTGACAATCAGCGCCGCCGCCAGCACACCCTCCCCCAGCGCCCAGGCCATCGCGGCCAGGGGCAGCCCCATGAGCAGGCCCACCAGGGGGTAGTACAGCATGGAGCGACCCACCTCCTCATCGGTGGGCGAGTTCCAGCTCACGGGAAAGCGGGTCAGAAAACGCAGGGCCACCAGAAAGGGTTTCATGCCACCCCCTCCCGGATGGGGCCATGGTCGTTACCCAGGGCCATGACCTGGAGGCCCTGCCCTGCCCCGCCGGGGGCGGTGATGCGATAGAGACAGGCGTGGGGCACCTCCAGACCCAGCAGATCCGACAGGGGGCGCTGCTGTACATGCAGCAGGATCAGACGGATCACGCCGCCGTGGGTCACCAGCAACACCCGCTCCCCCATCGCGCTTTCACACACCCGTCGCCAGGCCGCCAGTACCCGATCCCGGAAATCCACCAGGGGTTCGGCACCGGGAGGGATGTGGTTGAGCGGGTCTTCCCAGAATCGGCCCAGGGCATCCGGTTCCGTTTCCATCAGTTCCGCCGCCGTGCGCCCCTCCCAGGCACCGAAATGCATCTCCCGCAGATCCGGCTCCAGGGCCAGGGGCAGGGCATCGGCCCCGGCCCAGTCCCGGGCCGGGGCCGCACAGCGGCGCAGGGGCGAAGTGATGATCCGATCCCAGGGACCATGGCGCTCGTACCCCGCCTGCATGTGGGCGCGCCCCTGGTGGGTGAGTGCATCATCCAGGCTGCCCCGGAAGGCAAAGCCCCCCGTGGTCTGGCCGTGGCGCATCAGATCAATCTGCAGGGATGGCACGGGCACCGTCAGTGGGCCTCCGCCACCTGGGCCTCGGCGAAGGTGGCCATGTGACAATGAATGTCGCAGGCCAGACGCAGCAGGGGCACCGCCGTGGCGGCACCGCTGGCCTCGCCCAGGCGCATGCCCAGATCCAGGACGGGATCCGCCGCCAGCGCCTCCACCAGCAGACGATGACCCGGCTCGGCGGAAGCATGGGCAAACAGCATCCAGTCCCGGGCACCGGGACAGATGCGCACCGTGGCCAGGGCCGCGGCGGAACTGATGAAACCGTCCACCAGGATGGGCATGCCCATCTGGGCGCAGGCCAGATACGCGCCACTCATGGCGGCAATCTCGAACCCCCCCACCCGACGCAGGCATTCCACCGGGTCCGACAGGTTTTCCGAACCATGCAGGGTCAAGGCACGACGTAGCACCTGGGCCTTGTGCTGGACACCCGCCGGGTCCAGGCCAGTCCCCGGCCCCGCCAGCACCTCCGGGTCACGCCCCAAAAGCCCGCAGGATATGGCCGCCGCCGCCGTGGTGTTGCCGATGCCCATTTCTCCGGCCAGATAGAGCTGGGCACCGGCCAGGCGTGCCCGTTCAGCACTGTGACGGCCAGCATTCATGGCTTTGGCCAACTGATGGGCATCCATGGCGGGGCCTTTGACAAAATTGGCGGTCCCCGGCCCCAGACGCACATCCAGCACCCCGGACATGGGCTCCAGTTCCATCACGGTGCCCAGATTGATCACTTCCAGTGTCGCACCGATGGCGCGGGCCAGGACACTGATCCCGGCCCCGCCGCGGGCAAAATTCCTGACCATCTCGGCGGTGACGGACTGGGGAAAGCGGGAAATCCCTTCCGCCGCCACGCCGTGATCACCGGCGAAGATGCTGATCTGCACCTGATCCACCCGCGGCTTGTCGGTACCCTGCATCCCCGCCAGTCGGGTGGCCAGGGTTTCCAGGCGACCCAGGGAACCCAGGGGTTTGGTGAGCTGAGTCTGTCGATCTTCCGCGGCGCGGCGGGCGGCGTCATCAATCGGTGCGGCGGGGACCTGCAACCAGGGGGTTTCGTGATTCAAAGGGGTTCTCCTTTCAGGGTATGTGGCAAGCCGGCCACGGTCAGGACGACGCGATCCGCACGGGCGGCCACCGCCTGATGCAGGCGTCCGGCATCATCGCAGAAACGTCGGGTCAGTTCTCCCAGGGGCACGATGCCCATGCTGGTCTCATTGCTGACCATGATCACACGGCCGGGCAGACGGGGCAGCACCCCCAGAAAGTCCTCCTGTTCACGGGCGCAGGTCTGTGGGTCCTCATCCCATAACAGATGGGTCAGCCAGAGGGTGAGGCAGTCCACCAGCAGGCAATGCCCGGGACGGGCATGGCGGACCAGTGTCGCCGCCAGATCGGCCCCGCTCTCCACCAGCGTCCAGTCCGACGGACGGCGCTCACGGTGGTGGCGGATGCGCGCATGCATTTCCTCGTCGTCACCGGGTCGAGCGGTGGCCACATAGGTCACCGGCAGACCGCTCTCCAGGGCCAGACGCTCGGCCAGGGCGCTTTTGCCGGAACGGACACCGCCCAGGATCAGTTCTTTCATGGCTCATTACCTCCCTCATGCCCGTCATCCAGCCTGCCCACCACCCAGGCCAGCGCAACCTCCAGACGCTGCCATTGGGCCTCATCGGCCGGCAGACCAAAGCGTAGACTCAAGGGATCGGTGAACAACCGGGTAAGAATGGCTTCCCGGCGCAGCCCCTGATGGATCTGCCTGGCGTGGGGGGTACGCACCCACTGGAACAGATCGGTCCCGCCGTCAGGCACCAGCCCGTGCGCGCTCAGGCAAGCTTGCAGACGCAGCCCGGAGGCGGCCAGTAAGGCCCGGGTCCGGATCTGCCAGTCCCGGTCTTCCAGCGCCCGGGTGGCCACCCAGCGGGAAGGACCGCTCAGGCACCAGGGCCCCAGGCGGGCGGACAGGCGGGCCAGCAGGGGCGCCTCCGCCAGGACGAACCCCACCCGCGCCCCGGCCAGACCAAAGAACTTGCCCAGGGAGCGCAGCACCACCAGGCCGGGCCGGGGACAGAGGGGGGCCAGACTCAGGTCCGGGGTGGCGTCCATGAAGGCTTCATCCACCACCAGCCAGCCACCCCGGACCGCCAGATCAGCCAGCCAGGCCTGCAGCCGGGACGGTGCGAAGGTGTCGCCGGTGGGGTTATTGGGATGGACCAGCAGCAGCACATCCAGTCCGTCCAGACGGGATTCGATCGCCTCCACGGCCAGCGGGATCACCTGATGTCCCGCCAGTTGCCAGGCATGGGCATGCTCGGCATAGCTGGGATGCAGCATCCCCACCCGTCGCCCCGGCGGCAGCAGGCCCGGCAGGGCCTGGATCGCCGCCTGGGAACCGGCCACCGGCAACAGGGCATCCGTACCGTAATAGGCGGCCGCAGCCTGTTCCAGCCCATCGGCCTCCTCCGGCAGACGGGACCAGACCGACGCCGGCATCCCATCGGGCACCGGCCAGCCCACCGGATTGATGCCGGTGGACAGATCCAGCCAGCGGCTCAGGGGGATACCCTCTTCCCGCGCCGCCTGACGCAGGCGGCCGCCGTGGGGCAAGGTCACCGGGGTGGTCATATTCATTCAGAAACGCCCGTGATGGGGAGAAGATGGCCGATCAGTATCAATAACATGAAGCACGCCAGCCAGATCCCCATCCCCCGCCGGATGAGATCCAGTGCCCGCCGGATGTCCTCGGGCCGGGCCGCCTGCCCCGCCCCCAGGTCCGGACGGGCCTCCAGCCGGCCGTGGTAGACCGCCGCCCCGCCCAGACGGATGCCCAGCGCCCCGGCGCCGGCAGCCATCACCGGGCCGGCATTGGGGCTTTTCCAGACCCGTCCCTGCCGTCGCCAGCAGTCAAGGGCGACCCGCGTATGGCCCGCCAGGGCATAGGCCAGAGCGGTCAGGCGCGCCGGGATCCAATTCATCACATCGTCCAGCCGGGCCGCCGCCCAGCCAAAGCGACCATAGCGATCGGTGCGATACCCCCACATGGCATCCAGGGTGTTCACCAGCCGGTAGGCCACCACCCCGGGCGCTCCGGCCACCAGAAACCAGAACACCGGCGCAAACAGGGCATCGTTCCCGTTTTCCAGCACGGACTCCACGGTGGCCTTGCTGATGTCCTGGGCATCCAGGGTTTGAGTATCCCGGCTGACCAGAAAGGCCACCCGTTCCCGGGCCTGATCCAGGTGCCCCTGGGTCAGGGCATCGGCGATTCCCTTGCCGTGTTCGCCCAGGCTGCGCCAGCCGATGGCCAGATAGAGCAGGACCAGTTCGGCCACCCACCCCCAGGGCGGCAGGGACACCAGCAGGGCCAGCAATACGAACGGGATCACCAGCATCGCCACCAGCCAGGCACCCCGGCGCCGGTCATCCCGATGGAAACGGCGTTCGGCGGCATCCACCAGGGCACCGAAACCCACCAGGGGGTGCCAGCGGGGAGGCTCGCCCAGGAGCCGGTCCAGCAGCAGCGCGGACAGCAGCAGGACCAGGGTCAGCATGGCCGGTGTCCGCCCAGCAGGTGGCCGATCGCCTCCGGGTTGGAGGGGAAATACAGATGGACATAGCTGGCCGTGAGGGAACCGAGGCGATACACCGGCTCCGCCGTGGCCCGCCCGTTGGGGCTGCGGGCATGGGTCAGGGGCTCGATCCTCGCCGTCATGGCGGAATGATGAAAGGTATGTCCCCGCAACGTGCCTTCCGGCAACAGGACTTCCTGGGGTCCCAGTCCGGCCAGCCGACCCTGCATCCGTGCCTCCCCTGGCAGCAGACCGGCCATGTCCGCCCCCTGCCCCGCCACATCCGACAATCGCTCCAGCAGATACAGCATGCCGCCGCACTCGGCCAGTATCGGGCGCCCGGCGCTGACGTGGGAAAGCAGGTCCTGTTTCAGCCGCTCATTGGCCGCCAGTGCGGGCAGATGCAATTCCGGATACCCTCCGGGCAGATAAACCCCGTCGGCCTCGGGCAACCTTTCCCCCGCCACCGGCGAGAAAAAGCACAGCGCCGCGCCCAGTTCGGCAAGCACCTCCAGATTGGCCGGATAAATGAAGGCAAAGGCCGCATCCCGGGCCACCGCGATACGCCGTCCCGCCAGCAGCCTGGGCGGCGGGCTACGGTCCACCGGTGCAAAGGCCACCGGGGGTGGTAATCCGCCCGCCGTCCACACCAGACGGCCGGCGGCAGCCTCCAGACGCTGATCCAGATCCTGGATTTCCTCGGCCTGGACCAGCCCCAGATGCCGGCTGGGCAGGGCCGCGTCCGGCGCCTTGGGCAGATAGCCCAGGGCCACCAGCCCCGGCGGCAGGTCTTCCAGCAACATCCGATAGTGGCCCTCGCCGCTCACCCGATTGGCAAAGACCCCGGCAAACGGCACGTCGGGCCGGAAGGTGGACAACCCGTGGGCGATGGCCCCGAAGGTCTGGGCCATGGCGGCACCGCTGATGGAGGCCAGCACGGGAATGCCCAGGGTTCGGGCAATATCCGCCGTGGAAGGGCGACCATCGAACAGGCCCATCACCCCTTCCACCAGGATCAGATCCGCGTCCCCCGCCGCCTCAAAAAGACGGCGGCGGGCGTCGGCCTCGCCGGTCATCCACATGTCGATGGAATGGACCTGGTGACCGCAGGCATGCTGGTGGATCATGGGGTCGAGAAAATCCGGGCCGCCCTTGAACACCCGCACCCGCCGCCCCTGATTGCGGTGATACCGGGCCAGGGCGGCGGTGACCGTGGTCTTGCCCTGCCCGGACGACGGGGCCGTGATCAACAGAGCTGGGCAGTGGCGGGTATTCATGGTCGTTGCGGGGCGGGCAGGCCCCTCATTGCTGGAAGTTGAGGGTCAGATAAAATGCCCGACCCGGCTGTTCATAATCAATGGCGGGCTGCCCACCAAACCCGGCCTGGCGGGCCGTGACATAGTCACGGTCAAACACGTTATTCAACGTCGCCCGCACCGTCCACGCCGGATTCACCTGATAGGCGGCCCGCAGATGCACCAGCTCATGACCGGCGATGCGGTCGGTGTTGGCGGCATCATTGTAGCGCCGTCCCTCGGCAATGAGGGTGGTCCCGACAGACCAGTCCTGCCAGCGCCGGTCCAGATCCAGACGGGCGATCTCGTTGGGGCGACGCCGTAGCTCATGACCGGTATGGCGGTTCTCGTGATCCAGCAAGGTCAGGGACAAGGTGGCCGCCCAGTGGGCATGGGTCATTCCCGTCTCCAGTTCCAGACCCCGGATACGGGCCTTTTCCACGTTCTGCGGCTGCCAGAACATACTGCCGGGCACCGGCGCCCACTCGATCAGATCGTCGATGTCAGACTGGAACACCGCCAGATCCGCATGAAAACCACCGGATTGATGACGCAGCCCCAGTTCATAGGTTTCGGAGGATTCCGGTGCCAGGTCCGGATTGCCACTCCCGGGCCAGTACAGGTCGTTGAAAGTGGGCGCCTTGAAGGCCGTGCCGCCGCTGGCACGGACCCGCCAGGCATCGGTGATCCGGTAGCCCCAGGCCAGTTGCCCGGTGGTTTCCTTGCCAAAAGCCTCGTTGTCATCCTGCCGCAGGCTGCCGGTCAGGGCATGATGCCCCAGGTCCAGCTGGAGTTGGGCGTACACACCCCAGTTGTCCCGCCGGGTCTCGTCATAGTCCGTGGAACCACTCACCCTGTCATCCTGATAGTCCACCCCCGCCGTGAACAGGTGATCCCCCAGCAGGAGGTCGTTCTGCCAGGCCAGTAGATATCGCGTCGTATCGATCCGTGACGAAGCCACCCCGTTCTGGAAGGTTTCGTTCTCATCCCGGCTGTGGCCCAGGCTCAATTCACTGAACCAGACCTCATGGAGCTGCCCCCGGACGCCGATCCGGGAGGCATGATGGACGAAATCAATCCAGTCCCGAGCCGGGTCACCGACGTCAAAATCCGTCTCCCCAAGGGCGTGATGGAAGGAACCGAACAGCTCCAGACCCTCGGTGGCCTGGTGGGACAGACGTCCGGAGACACTGCTGTTCTGGAATCCGTCCCGACCGGAATCCCCCACCCCCCGCTGAACATCGATGCCATCGGTGCCGAAGTGACTGCCGGAGAGGCTGTAGCGGGTCCGGTCCTGGCTGCCGGAAACCCCAAGTCCGTATTCCCGGGTGTTGAAGGAACCGGCCCCCATGTGCGCCCGCACCCGGGCCGGGCCGTCACCTTCCCGGGTAAAGATCTGGATCACGCCGCCGATGGCATCGGAACCGTAGAGACTGGTTCTGGGTCCGCGAACGATCTCCACCCGCTCGATCTCCGCCGGGGGCAGGAACTGCCAGGAGGCACTGCCCAGGGTGGCGGAGCCCATGCGCACGCCGTCGATCAACAACAGGGTGTGATCCGAAGCGGCGCCGCGCAGGAACAGGCCGGTGGTCTTGCCGAAGGGACCATTTTGAGACAGGGCAATGCCGGCCCGGGCCGCCAGCAAATCCGCGAACGCCCTGGGTTGCAACCGCTCGATCTCTTCACGCTCGATCACGGTCACCGACGCCAGGGTCTGATCCACGGTCTGGGCCGTGCGGGTGGGGGTCACCAGGATGGGATCGAGCCGGGCGATCATGTCCTGGGCAGACAGGGCATGGGGAAGGGCCAGCAGGATCGCGGCCGACAGCAGGGATTTCTTGGGCATGGGGATACTCTCCGGCGCGCCGCCCGCGCGCCATACGCTCGTCAATCAGGACGGTATTGCTGGAGAGCCAGGGGTATGGAACATCCGCCCCAGCCCACGGCCACGGACGGCAACCCCCACCGGGGAACCCGAAGATATCGAGCCGCGCAAAGCCCTCCGCAATGCCGCGTAAGCGCATCAGGCCGGTCTCCGGGCTTGCGGGTGGGTCATGTACGACCTGATCAGGGCACCTTCCCACGCTGGCGCGCAGTGGTTGTATCGCCCTGCCGGGGATCCTGGAAACACCATGGACCCCCCACCTCGCCTACCGTTGCGGGGGCAGCGCCGGCATTGTCCATGGCCTTGGGGTCATGGTCGCACCGGCTTCCCGTTTCACCGGATGTGTGTCACGCATCCGGCACCTGAAGCGAGGCAGGATAATACGCAACAGGATCATGATTGGCTACCGCCAATGGGGTTTTTTCCGGCAGGATTGACCGCCGGCAACTGCTATGATGCCTGCCTTTCAGACTCGATCATCCACCATCGAAAATCAGCAAAAAAGGCGATGATGCGCGCAAAAAAAACCATTTTTACCATGATATCCGGCATTTTGTGCCTTATTGTCTGGCTGGCCACGGCCAACGCCGCCGAGACGACGCCGGTCCAGGTCATGGATGACCGACAGCAGACGGTCACCCTGGCCGCGCCGGCCCAGCGCATCATCAGCCTGGCCCCCCACATCACCGAGCTTTTGTTTGCCGTGGGTGCCGGCGACCGGGTCGTGGGCACGGTGAGTTTCAGCGACTACCCGGCGGCGGCGGCGGACATCCCCAGGATCGGCAGCTACAAGCAACTGGACATGGAATCCATCCTGGCCCTGAAACCGGATCTGGTGGTGGCCTGGAGCAGCGGCAACGTCCAGGCCCAGGTGGAGCGCCTGGCCCGGCTGGGGATTCCCATCTACTACAACGACCCCCAGGATTTCGAACAATTGGCCCTGGCCCTGGAACGCCTGGGCACCCTGGCCGGGCGGGCCGCCCAGGGACGGGAAGCGGCCGAGGACTTTCGCCGGGATCTGCGGGCATTGGCGGCACAATACAGCCACCGGCCCAGGGTGACGGTGTTCTACCAGATCTGGGACCGGCCCCTCATGACCCTCAACGACCGGCACCTGATCTCCCGCGCCATCGAAATCTGCGGCGGCCACAATCTGTTCGGTGATCTGGAAGCCCTGGTTCCGCGACTGGATCGGGAAGTGGTGCTGGCCGCCGATCCGGAAGCGATCCTGGGGGGCGGCATGGGCGAGGACAGCCCCCACTGGATCGAGGAGTGGCGCCGCTGGCCGACCCTGACCGCCACCGCCCGGGACAATCTGTTCTTCATCCCCCCGTCCCTGCTGCAACGGGCCACGCCACGCATTCTGGAAGGCACCCGACTATTCTGTGAAGCCCTGGAGATCGCCCGCGACCGGCGCCCGGAGACCTCCGAGTGAGCCGACCGGCCCTGGTGCTGCCGATCCTGCTGGGGGCCGCCGGCCTGTCCCTGGGCATCGCCGTGGCCCTGGGCAGCGTGCCGCTGACCCCCACCGAGACCCTGGCCGTGCTCACCGGCGGCGGCGAGCCGCTGCACCGGACCCTGATCCTGGAACTGCGCCTGCCCCGCGCCCTGGCGGCCTTTGCCACCGGCGGCCTGCTGGCGGTGGCCGGGGCGCTGATGCAGGTACTGCTGCGCAACCCTCTGGCGGACCCCTATGTGCTGGGGCTGTCCGGCGGCGCGGCGGTGGGGGCGTTGCTGTCCATGCTGGCGGGCCTGGGCATGGCCATGGTATCGGGGGCGGCCTTTGCCGGCGCCCTGCTGTCCACCCTCATCGTCTTCGGCCTGGCCCACGGCACCGGGAGCTGGACACCCACCCGTCTGCTACTGACCGGGGTGGTGGTGGCGGCGGGCTGGGGTGCCTTCATCAGCTTCCTGCTGGCGGTCAGCCCCACCACCGAACTACCGGGGATGCTCTACTGGCTGATGGGGGATCTGTCCCATGCCCACAGCCCCTGGCCGGCCTGGATCGTGCTGGTGGTCGTCGTGCTGGTGGCCATGCCCCTGGGGCGCAGTCTCAACGTACTGGCCCGGGGACCGCTGCAGGCGGCAGCCCTGGGTGTTGCCGTGCGCCCCCTGGAATGGACCCTCTACGGGGTGGCGGCCCTGGTCACGGCGACGGCCGTCACCATGGCGGGCAGTGTGGGTTTCGTGGGTCTGATCGTGCCGCACATGCTGCGTCTGGTGCTGGGCAATGACCAGCGCCTGATCCTGCCGGCCTCGGCCCTGGCCGGCGGCATCCTGCTCACCCTGGCGGACACCCTGGCGCGGACCCTGATCGCCCCCCAGCAGTTGCCGGTGGGCGTGATCACCGCCATGCTGGGCGTCCCGGTGTTCCTGTACCTGCTCTACCGCAGCCGATGACCGATTCCCGACTTCTTCAGTCAGCCCCAGCGCCCCTGCTGACCCTCATGGACCTGGTGGTGGACATCCCCGGCCGGGGCGACGGCGCCCCCCTGAACCTGGACATCCGGGCCGGTCAGTGCTGGGGCATCCTGGGCCCCAACGGGGCCGGCAAGAGCACCCTGTTGCATACCCTGGCCGGTCTGCGACCGCCCCGCCGGGGCACCATCCGGCTCCAGGGCCAGCCCCTGGGGCAACTGCCCCGCCGCCGCATCGCCCGTCTGCTGGGCATGGTCTTCCAGGATCATCAGGACGGTTTTCCGGCCACGGTGCTGGAAACGGCCCTGATCGGCCGCCACCCCTACCTGCGCCCCTGGGAGATGGAGTCGGCCGAAGACCATCAGGCGGCCCTCAAGGCCCTGCGGCAGGTGGATCTGGCCGGCATGGAAACCCGCCTCATCGCCACCCTCTCCGGCGGCGAGCGCCAGCGCCTGGCCATTGCCACCGCCCTCACCCAGGACCCGCGCATCTTCCTGCTGGATGAGCCCACCAACCATCTGGACCTGCACCATCAGGTGGCGGTACTGGACATCGTCCGCCGGGCCGTGACCGAGGGACGCAGCGCCGTCCTCACCCTGCACGACGTCAACCTGGCCGCCCGCTACTGCGATCACCTGCTGCTCATGTACCCCGGCGGCGAGGCCTGCTGGGGAACCACCCGGGAGATGCTGGTGCCCAACGCCCTGGAACGCCTCTACGGACAGGCCCTGGTTACCGGCGAGGTGGAAGGGGTGCCGGTGTTCTTTCCCCGAACTGACCTGACAGAGTTGTCCAAAGCTGATTAGGGTTTTGACGCTCAAGCGTTTTCCACCGAAGCATTGATGATGTCGAATATCTGTTCCAGATACCGTCCTTCAGCTGCTTCCGTCGCTTGTCGGATATAGGGGGGAATTACTTCCAGAAATTCCACTTTGCTGGTCGGAGTAAACTCCAACAAAGCTTCCAGCATTGCGGGACGCAGCAGACGCTTATTATCAGGCGTATCCGGAACCTCAAGGCGTATCACTTCGCGATCAAATCTCAGCAGCCTTTCCTTAAGACCACCTTCATCAAATGCAAACGTATCAATCTGCGCTTCTTTGAATTCAGCCTCTTCGATGATTTCCTCTATCTTTTCAACTGCGGACTCATGATCACGCTCGCCGGGAACACCAGGTGATTTCAATTCATGTAGCTCGCGAATTATCGGAGCCAGCTCTCCTTGAGGATTCTTGAACCAGTCCGTCGACCATATTCGACGGATACGCCACCCAAGGCGCTCCAGAATCATCTGTCTCAGACGGTCTCTATCCCGTGCAGATTTCGCAGAGTGATAGGTCGCTCCATCACACTCGATACCCATCAGATAGCGACCTGGATTGCCAGGATCAATTACAGCAACATCAATAAAGAATCCGGCGACACCCACTTGAGGGATGCATTCAAAACCTCTGTCACGCAAGGCGGCCATGACTGATATTTCGAAGTCACTATCGGGACCTCTGCCCGTATAGCGCTCGGTCCTGTGAAGAATGCCGGTTTCACAGTAACTAAGAAATTCACGCAAAGCCTGAACGCCACGCTTGCTTGTCGGGGTGACGACTACGTCATCCGAACCCATCGAACTAAAGATATGCATCCTCTTCTTGGAACGGGTAAACAGCACGTTGAGGCGGCGCCAACCCACATCGGAATTGATGGGGCCAAATCTCTGATACACCTTGGCACCAGGCTCGGGTGGCCCATACGTCATGGAAATAAAGATCACATCGCGCTCGTCACCTTGCACATTTTCCAGATTTTTGACGAACAGGGATTCACGTCGCATCGCGTCCTTATCAAGCCATTCCTGAAATACCGGATCGTCTTTCGACAGAGTTTCAATCGCACGTTCAATATGCTGGCGTTGTTCCGCGCTCATTGCGACCACGCCGATGGTTTCATGCGGACGATGACGAAAATGTTCTCTAACAGCTTCTGAAATTATTTTCGCCTCTTCGAGATTTTTTCTGTTCACAAAACATCCGCGCGGTATGCGGGAGTAGTGAATACCATAATCATCCGTTTGTTTATGTGGAGAAGGGAACAATACCAAATCGCTCTCGTAGAAAGAATGATTTGAAAAAGCGATCAAACTCTCATGCTGGGAACGATAGTGCCAACGCAATCGACGTGCTGGAAACATTGGCAGTGTAGCATCCAGAATACTCTCCGACTCTTCGATGCCCGTCGGGTCTTCCTCCCCATCATCGATAATGCGGTCAAAGAAACTGGTTGGCGGTAACTGCTTGGGATCACCGACCACCACCAGCTGTGCACCACGCGCTACCGCGCCGAGAGCATCTTGCGGTTTTATCTGCGAGGCCTCGTCCATCACCACCAGATCAAAAGCGATTGTCCCAGGCGGCAAATACTGGGCAACAGACATCGGCCCCATCATGAAACAGGGCTTCAATGCGACCAGTGCATTGCCAGCCCTTTGCAACAACTGCCGAATAGGTATGTGCCGTGTTTTTTTTCCACACTCATGTTCCAGCAACACGCGTTCAGTTCTTTCGCTCACCCGTGCCGCCATATTTCCAAAAGGAATGGTATTTTGATCTATCTTCCACGCGATCTGCTCGCATTGCAGCTGCTTCAGCTTGTTATCGTATTCTTTGAATTTATCCTGAATGGCTTCCTGGGAATGACCTGAGAATCGTCCAAGCTCAGGATCTTCGCGCAGAATCTCTCGCGCCAAAACATCGAACATTCCGGCCTGATAGGCGCCCTCTACCTGCTCGATATCGATTTTAGAATTTTCCACGGCATCGGCAAGGCGCGATATACCAAGCGCTTCAACCTGTTCACGCAGGCGCACATAATCAAGCCAGCTCTGCAGGGTTTCACCGTTGTCCAGTGCTTGCTGATTCCGCGTAACCAGCTCATCCAGGTGATCACCGGATCGGTTCATCCATGCCTCACGATCCAGTTGAACCAATGTGGAATATGCCTCGTATCCGGACTTCTCCGATTCCAGCACTTCCCGCAATACTCGGGCATGATGATCCAGCGCAGCAAAAGATGTCCTGGTTGGCGTCTTGTAGATATGCTGAATCAGTGCCTCATTGCTCAACCTGCCATCCAGACATGTGGCAATCTCCAGGGTGTTACGCAACTTGGACAGACCCATGGAATTGTCCGTATTGATTCCCGGATTAAGGCCAAGCCGACCTTGGAACAACTTGGTGTCAAAATCCGCCGCCCGCCACTTTTCCACCTTATGCTTCAGCATCGCGATCTGTTCGATCCGGTCAGTAAGATCAACCACTGAAAGCACGGCATCGTCTGTCAAGGAACCACACGCCCGGACAACCTCATTCACTTCACGGATCAAACGCGGAATAATGCCACGCTCTCCAATCAGCAACGTGTATCCGGCCCGAAGCTCCACCACCGGAGCAAACACTTCCTTCAGGCTACCCAAATCATCCAGAAGCTCTTCCAGCTGTGTTTTCATACCCCGATCGGCCAGTGACCGCACGGCCTTAGCATGGCTCGGCGGCAATTCGAGGATGGCGTCTCCGATCGGCACCTTCTGCCCCTGGAGTATCCCCAGGTTTTCGCAGGCAAATTTCCTGTTAAAACAGCGGGATAATGGAAGGTGGGGTGGACATGCACCGGCAAGATCGTGATTCTTAAGGTGACTAAGCCGAAAAAGAGCCACGAAAAAACCGATGCACGCC
>NZ_FOFO01000034.1 GCF_900110965.1 Ectothiorhodospira magna | reverse complement strand
AGATTTAACCGCCCCAATGGCGAGCAAGTCCTTCGGCAAGAATATTAACCGTCGGCTGGCAAGCTGGACGAAAGGTGTTATTGCCGAAGCGCTTGACAGCGTTTCAAGCCGTAGAGGTTCTACGGTCGTTCTGGTCAATCCGGCCTACACATCGCAAATGGATTCCCGAACCGGTTGCCTGGATGGCAAGCGCAGAGGGGATCAATTTTACTGTTCCGACGGGGTTGTGTTGCAGGCGGACCAGAACGCTGCGCGAAACGTGCTGGCACGGTTGTTTGACCCGGATATTGAGCGGTTCACTCCGTTCAAGCGGGTCAAGGCGATCTTGCTGGAACGGACTGAGCGCCTCCGGTTGGGACTGCTCAACCAGGACTCCAGTTGCTCGCCTGCTCAAACCCGGGCGCTATCAACGGAGAGCGAATCACCGAATGAGCACTTTCGAGTATGAAATTCGGAGCAGTAAAGCCTATGCGAGCTCTCAATAAGATGATCACCAGAGGGGTGTGCCTTTCATGAAGCATCGTCTGATCCAAACCCTTTGCACGGCCGTCATCGCGGTGCTGGTGCTGATCATCCCGGAGGCTAATAGCTGCACCCGGGTGGTGTACCTTGGGCCGGAGGACCGTATCGTTACCGGCCGCAGCATGGACTGGAAGCTGCCGATGGTCAGCAATCTCTGGGCATTTCCCCGCAGCATGGCGCGGGACGGTGCCGCCGGCCCGCGTTCGGTGCAATGGACGGCCACCCATGGCAGCCTGATCGTGTCGGGCTACGATATTTCCACCGCCGATGGCATCAACGAGGCGGGTTTGGTGGCCAACCTACTGTGGGAGGTGGAAGCCACCTATCCCGAAGACGATGGGGCGACGCCGCGTATCTCGGTCTCGGTGTTCCCGCAATACCTGCTGGACCGTTATGCCTCCGTGGCAGAGGCGGTGGCCGACCTGCGCGAAAATCCCGTGCTGGTGGTGTCGGGCGAGGTGCCGGTGGGGCCGCCGGGGCGCGAGGCAACCGTCCATGTGTCGCTGTCGGACGCCGGTGGTGATAGCGCGGTCATCGAGTTCATCGCCGGCGAGATGGTCATCCATCATGACCGTGCCCATCAGGTCATGACGAATGAGCCGACCTACGTGCGGCAGCTTGCGATCCTCGAATACTGGCAGGGCGTGAACCCGCAGGAGTTCATGCCCGGCACGGTACGCGCCACCGATCGTTTCGTGCGGGCGCACTTTTACGTGAACGCGGTGGTGCAAAGTGCCGACCCGCGCATTGCGGCGGCCTCGGTGTTCAGCGTGATCCGTCAGGTGTCCGTGCCCTGGGGTATCAGCATCGCCGACCAGCCCAACCTTTCGACCACCCGCTGGCGCGTGGTGGCCGACCACAAGCAGCTGCGTTATTACGTTGAATCCGTACTTTCGCCCAGCGTTTTCTGGGTGGATCTGAAAAATCTCGATCTTTCCGCGGGCGCGCCGGTGCGTAAGCTGGACTTGGGTGTGGATATGGAGCGCATCCTCTCGGGCGAGGTGTCGGATGCCTTCGTGCCGGCCATGCCTTTTACTTTCCAGCCGGCCCCTTGAGCCAAGCTCACTTTCGGTATTTCAGCGCCTTTCTTTATGAGATGCTTGTTTTCCTTATTTTTCCCTGTTCCCTTTTTCCCGCGTCACTCCCGCGCAGGCGGGAGTCCAGGATTTTCAGTCTGTCACTGGATTCCCGCTTATGCGGGAATGACGCTAACCGGAAGCGGGCCTGCAAGTGACTGTCACTGGATTCCTGGTGCGGGGAATGCCCCGAATTATGTCTGCAACCAGGCGGTCGTCCGGGGCTGAAGGATTCGCAGCAGGCTGGCCCATTCACCCCAGGGGCACGAGGGCTGGCCATGATCGTCAATGGCCAGGAGCAGGTGTCCGTGAATATCGTGGCATTCGATGCCCAGGATCTCACCCTGATAGCCGGGTTTGCGGACGATCCAGATGGTTTCCACGCCCTTCAGTGCCAGACTCAGCCTCGCGTCCGGGCCCTGGCTCAGTTCCAGGGTGTTTTCCCGGATATTTGCTTCCAACAGAGGGCCTATCGTGCGCTGGCAGGCACCGACGTTGGATACCGAAAGACGCAGACTCATGGGCGGACCCTGTGCCTGCAGGCATTCAGCAAGCAGATTCATGGCCAGGGCCTCCGGTCTGACTCGCATGGCGTAGTCTGTACCCAGGATTTCCAGCAGCCGGGACCTTGGCAGGTCGGCAATGCCAGGGACTTCATTCAGCGGAAGATCGCCCGGCATCTGCCACCAGAGGCGAATGCCGTCCCTTTCCAGTCGTTCCATATAGGAGGGTTGCGCCTGGAACTGGCTGTAAGGGGGCATGGGGACGTGGGTGTGTTCCCGGCCCTGGCGTGAGTCCAGAAAAGGCCTGATCAGGTTGGGTGCAAATCCTTCGGGGGCGGTGGACTCCAGGGCAAAGATCCGCTCACCGTAGGCATCAAAGAACCGCAGCGATCGTGTCACGGTACCGCTTGCCCTGTCGATATCGATGGCAAAGCCGCTGTACCAGGCATCGGTACGCAGGATCATGGACTGTTGCAGGCCGAACAGATGGAGGGTGTCGTCCACCACGCGTGATTGATGGACGCACGGGGCTTGATCCAGCGTCACCCCGCGGCGGGTAGTCACGCAGCGAACGCCGGGTTGATCAAGCAGGGTGTGGATGATGCCGAACCAACCACGGCAGACCCGGTGAACGCGCCGACCGCAGGATAGAGCCAGTTGCTGGGATTCCGTCAGCCCAAGGTAACTGGTGTCATGGGCGGGCGTCGCCGGGGCAGAGAAGGTGACGTGGGCGGCGGGGTTGTTCAGGATGTGGGATGTGAACATGGGCGGGGGCCTCCCGACTCAGGCCGGATGATGGCGATGCCGACCGCAGCCCCGACAGGCCGAGGCGCATCGCTGGCGGTTTTCAGTGGGTTGCGGGGGTTGCGGGGACGCCGGCGTGCCGTGATTGGAGGTCTCGGTGTCGGGCTGATCCTGATGGGGAGTGGGAATGTGGTCAGGGGTGTGCATGACAGCTCCGTTGTATTTGCTGACAACAACACAAATGATAATCATTTTTATTTAAAATTTCTAGTCTTTGCCAGTGTGCCCTGCTGTCCTTCCTGATCAATGGGGTCTAACGACATTTCCCACCGCAGCCACCGCACTTCTGGTTGCCCCTTCGCGGCCACAGGCGGCGCCATAGAAAGATCAGTGCCGCCAGCACGATGCCTCCGGTCACCAGGATGTCGATCCAGGTGACGGAGGGTGCCTGAACCAGCATGTCATGGGCTTCCATCGCCACGATTTCCTGGTGTCGCGGTGGCCAGGCCCGATTTGACCCTCCGGCGAGGCCATAGGCCCACCATCAGCAGAAGGGCCAGTATCAGAACCCAGAAACCGATCATCATGTGGATGGCATCCAGGGTGAACGCCTGTCCCAGGCTGTGGATGGCGCTGGCCATCAGCAGCCCCAGGGCAGCGGGGAAGACGATGGAAAAGAGCATCCAGCCGGTGGAGTCGGTCTGTACCCTGACCATGATGGCGGTGGCCAGACAGGGGGGATAGATGGCGAAGAACACGATCAGGGCCAGGGCCACCAGGGCGCCTTCGCTGCCTCCCATGGCCGTTCCCATGCGCTCTTCCAGGGGCCGACTGGCCCCTTCCTCCTGCTGGAACAGTACGCCCAGGGTGGCCACGGCGCTTTCACGGGCGGCAAAGGAACTGAGCAGGGCCACATTGATCTTCCAGTCGAATCCCGCTGCCCGGGTCAGGGGTTCCAGGGCCTGCCCGGTGCGGCCCAGCAGGCTGTTGTGGATGCGGGTCTCCTGCATCTCCAGGCGCAACAGCCTGCGTTCCTGATCCAGGGTGCGCAGGGCGCGATTGATGGCGCGAACATCCCGGTCACCCCCACCGGGGCGCACGAAGGGGAAATAGATCGGATCGGCCTGTTCGAAGCGCCGGTCCAGTGACTGGACAGCCTCCGGCGTGCTCAGGTTCATGCGCCTGGCTCGGTAGGCATTGGACAGACTCAGGGCCTGCATCAGCTGTTCAGGCGTCTGAAACAGGTGGGCATGGGGGTTGTCATGGATCTGGTCATGGAATTGATTCAGTGCGATCTGGGCGCGCTGTTCAAAGTTCTCTTGTTCTTCCGCTGATAGCCCCGGCAGATTCAAAAGGACGAAGATCACCACCGCCACCGCCAGCACGATGGTGCCCACCTTCTTGATGTAGAGCCAGGTCCGGTCCAGGGCGCGGCGCATGACGCCCTTGGCCGTGGGCAGGTGATAGCGGGGCATCTCCATCACGAACGGGACGGTTTCCATGGGCCGGAGCAGGGTGCGGGTCAGCAGCCAGGCCACCAGCAGGGCCACCATGATGGTGATGGTGGCGATGAAGAACATGATCAGGCCCTTGTGGTCGACGAAGAAGATGCCGATGAGCAGGGTGTACAGGGGGATCTTGGCCAGGCAGTTCATGTAGGGCACGGTGAGGATGGTGGCCAGCCGTGCCCTGGGATCGGGGATGGCGCGGGTGGCCATCACCCCGGGGACGGCGCAGCCGCCGGCAAAGACGCCGCCCAGGATCAGGGGCAGGGTGGACTGGCCGTGCAGCCCGAACCGATGCAGCACCCGGTCCAGGATGAAGGCGATCCGTGCCATGTAGCCGGAGTCTTCCAGGATGGCGATGAGGGCGAACAGGATCAGGAAGATGGGGACGTAGTTAAGCAGGGTATTGACGCTGTCCAGGAGCCACAGCCCCAGTGACCGGGACAGGGGATCGTGCAGAAAGCCCGCCGCCGGCAGCCAGTCGGCGGCCAGATTGCGGACCCCCGCCAGCAGAGGCCAGGTGTACTGGGTCAGTTCATAGCCCTGCACGATGGCCGTGTGGTAGATCACGTAGATGGTGGCCAGCAGAAACACCGGTGCCAGCCAGCGATTGAGCAGGATGCGGTCCGCCCGCTCGGTCCAACTGATCCGCTGCCCGCCGGCGCCCGTGTTCAGGCACTGGCTCGTGAGGTCGTGGGCGTGCCGGTCCCGCATCATGATGACGTAGTCGGCCAGATCCTGGTCATGGTCCTTCTGGAACCGGTCGCGGCGGTCGCGAGCCTCCGCCAACAGTGTCTCCATGGATTCCGGCGCCAGCCCGTGCCGCAGCAGGAGCGGCTTGCCTTCCGGGTCGTTCTCCAGCAGGCGCAGGGCCATCCAGCGGTTCTTCAGGCTGTCGGGCAGCCTCTCCATGATGGCCTGGATGTGGGGTTCCAGGGCGCCATAGCGGGGCAGTCGGGCGGCGATGCGGTGCCCGCCATCCAGCAGGCCGCTGATTTCCCGTTTCAGTTGATCCAGGCCCTGACCCCGCCGGCCCACGGTCTCCACCACCGGCACGCCCAGCAACTCGGCAAGCCGCCGTGGATCGAGGGTGTGGCCCTGACGGCGAACCACGTCACTCATGTTGAGGGCGCAGATCACCGGCAGGCCCATTTCCAGCAGTTGAAACGTCAGTGACAGACCCCGTTGCAACTGGGCGGCGTCCAGCACATGGATGCCCAGTGTCGGCGGCGAGTCCAGCAGGAAACTTCTGACCACCCGCTCCTCGGGTGAGAAGGCGGTGAGGCTGTAGGTGCCGGGCAGGTCCACCAGATTCAGGCGCCGATCCCCGAGATGCATCGGGCCCTGCTTCTTTTCCACCGTCACGCCCGGATAGTTGGCCACGTGCTGGCGCAGGCCGGTGAGGGCGTTGAACAGGGTGGATTTACCGCAATTGGGTTGCCCGATGAGGGCGATGCCGCCCCGGATGTCGCCGGGGCGGGCAGTGGTCAGGGGGATGGTGTGCATGCTTCAAGGGTTACCGTAATGTGAAAGGCTTCCTGGCGCCGGATGGCCACGAAACTGTCGCCGGCATCCAGGCGGACTTCCAGGGGATCGCCCAGGGGGGCGAGTCGCACCAGCTGAATCCGGCGACCGGGAAGCAGCCCCATGTCCAGCAGTCGCTGGCGAATCGATCCCGAGGCGGTCAGCCGGAGGATGCGGCAGGACTGGCCGGGCCGAATCTGGTCCAGGGTCTGATCCGGTTCAGCGCAGCTCATGGACCTGTACCCAGATCACGGCCTCCTGGCTCAGGGGTTCGCCCTTGTATTCGGTCACGGGACCCGATTCCGGGGCGGCAAAGCCCCATACGCCAGCCTTGGGCAGGGCGAAGTGAAAGATCCCGTTTGCATCGGTGTGGGTGACGAAGGTTTCAAACGCGGGAGAGGGGAAGTTCAGGTGCCCTTCCTTGCGCAGGGTGTTCTTGTCCATGAGTACGTCGTGGTTCATGAACTCCACCTCGATCTCCGCGCCCGCCACCGGCTCGCCGTCGGAGAGCAGCTGGGCGCTGAAGAGCATGCCGGCGTAGAGGGCGTAGGGCTTCACCAGCGGCACGATTTCGGTCGGCAGGCCCAGGGGCTTGTCCCAGTCGGAGGGTGCGCCGCCGCGGTTGACGATGGTCTTGGTGAATTGCTGGATATAACCGTCTCCTTCCTCCAGATAGGGGGCCGGCACCAGGGCAAAGACGTAATCGCCATTGCGCCGGATGGGGACTTCGGCCGCAAAGGCGCGCCCCTGGTTATGGGCGCCCTGCCAGGTGATTGGCTTGAGGGTGTTCATCAGGTCCGTTTTTTGTCCCTGGTGCACCACGAAGAACTGTTCGGGGGTACCCATGTCCATCACCGCCCCGTTGCCGGCCGGATGGGTGAAGACTAGGCGGAAGGGCAGGGTGGTGGGGCTGTCATGGATGAATGAGGGGGTGTAGAGCAGCTGGAAATGGGCTTGCGTCGGCGCGGCGAGTCCAACCAGGAAAGCCAGGCCTGCTGTCATCAGGGATCGCTTCATCATTTTGCGCGCTCCTTGGGAACGAAGGTCAGGGCAGGATACGGCTGCCGGGAATCTCGATCCGGTGACCTTCACCGGCATCGAATACCGCGGTATAGGTGCCTTCGGGCTTGTCGAACTCGATTTCGCTCAGGGTGTTGAGCTGGTCTTCCAGTAGCACCCCGCCATTGCCGTCCAGCACGCGGATGGTCACGCCGGCGGCGGATGAGCCGTCGGAGAAGCCGCCTTCGCAGAGAATGGTGCCGTCGCCGTTGTCGTAGCAGGCGAACAGGGGAGTATGGGCCAGGGCCGGGCCGCCGAGCAGGCACAGGGCCAGCGTGGTGGTGGGAAGGGAGACGAGCTTCATGACGCACCTCTTGCCGTCAGGGGGTGGGACGGGACTGGCTGGCTAGCCGCTGCAAGGGCATCACTGGCTGATTTTTATAACGATAACGATTCTTTTAATTGATTACGAAGGTACTTGCATTCGGCTTTGATACCTTTGATGACTTATATCAAGCCGGGTCAGCGCCGCATTCGGGATCACGCGCTGGCACGCCGCGGTGATACGTCCATGTCCGGGGCATCCTGGGCCAGCAGGCGGCACCACGCCAGGATCCGAGTTTGGGTGAGCTACCCGGACCGCAGATGCGCCCTGGGATCGAAAGGCATCTCCTTGCTCATGCGCTCGTAGAATGAGCGAGCGGATTTTCCGTCGGCGGGCGGGGTATGGATCTGCAGTACCAGGTACTGATCCCCCGGCGGAGTTCCCGGCAGACCACGACCCTTGAGTCGCAGGCGGCGGCCTGACTGGGAACCGGCGGGGATCTTCATGTCTACCCGCCCATCCAGGGTGGGTACGTTCACTGTCGCCCCCAGGGCCGCCTCCCAAGGCGTGATCGGCAGGTCCAGATGGACATCCCGACCTTCCAGGCGGAAATAGGGGTGAGGCTTGATGCGGATCTCCAGATACAGATCCCCCGCTGGGCCGCCGCTGATGCCTGGGGTACCCTGCCCCGCCAGGCGAATCCGCTGACCCTCGGTCACGCCGGGAGGGATCTTCACCTGCAGGGTCCGGTCGCCGGCACGGACGGAGACGGTACCCCCCTTCACCGCCCGTTCCAGATCCAGGCGGATACGGGCAGTCCTGTCCTCTCCCTGGCCGGTAAAGCCCCGATGGGTGCGGTGGCCACGGGTGCGCTGGGCACCCTGCCGACCGAACAGGGCCTCGAAGAATTCGGAAAAATCCCCCTGGGTGAATCCATCCCGAAAGCCGCTGCTTGCCCCCCCGGCGCGTCCGCCGGTTGCCCCCCTGAACCAGGCGTCAAAGTCCGGCGGCGGACGAAAATCCTGCCCCGGGCGCCAGTGATTGCCCAGTTGATCGTAGGTTTTGCGCTTTTCCGGGTCACCCAGGACCTCATAGGCTTCGTTTATCGCCTTGAACCGTGCTTCGGCATCGGGTTCCTTGCTCACGTCTGGATGATACTTGCGGGCAAGACGGCGATAGACCTTCTTGAGTTCATCCTGGGTGGCGGTGCGCTCCACCCCGAGTACCTTGTAGTAATCTTTGTATTCCATGGCCCGTCAGGATACTCCGAAAGCGAGTGCGCCGCGTGGGAACGCGGCGCAAGGTGGGTGTCGCGGGAAAATACCGTTGCCGGATATCAGCTTTCCACGGAAATACGCCGAGGCTGAACCTTCTCCTGCTTGGGAATGCGGACTTCCAGTACACCGTTCACGCTGCGGGCGGAGATGCGCTCGGCATCCGCAGTGTCCGGCAGGCTGAAGCGACGGAAGAAGCTGCCGCGGATGCGCTCCACCCGCTTGTAGTGCTCCCGCTCTTCCTTGGTCTCGGCCTTGCGCTCGCCGCTGATGGTGAGCACACCGTTTTCCATGTGCACTTCAATGTCCTTGGGGTCTACGCCGGGGACATCCGCATGCAGGACATAGGCGTCCTTTTCTTCCCGGATATCCACCGCTGGCACCCAATCGGCAGTGGCGGCGGTTTCCTCGTTGCCGTAACCGCTGCCGTGCAGGCGATCAAGTTCACGGGACAACTGATTCAGAAGACTCCAGGGTTCATAACGGGTCAACATGATAAAGTCCTCCTGTTCACTGCTTGTCGTGATTGGGCTGTTAGCCCCTGTCGTGAGCAGATATAGGTCCGGCCGGGAGGATTTCAAGGGGGCGAGGGGCGTCACAGATGCTCCGGTGACAGAGCCGCAGGAGAGGAGGAGGTCTTGGTCCTTCTGCAGACAAGATGCGCCGGTCACATTACACTTTGCTGCCATGAACCCACACCCCAGACCCCTCACCCGCATTGCCCATGAGCAACTTGCCGAAAGGCTGTGCCCCGGTGACCGGGTGGTGGACGCCACGGCGGGCAACGGTCACGATACCCTCTTCCTTGCCCGGACCGTGGGGGAGCAAGGTCACGTCTGGGCCTTCGATATCCAGTCGGAAGCGCTGACAGCCACCCGTGAGCGCCTTGCCGGTGAAGGCGTGGCAAAACGGGTCACGCTGGTCCATGACGGGCACCAGCATCTGCGAAATCACCTGCCCGACACCGCCGAAGGGAAGATCAAGGCGGTCATGTTCAACCTGGGCTATCTGCCCGGCGGCGACCATGCCCTGGTAACGCGCCCCGACACCACCCTGCGCGCCCTGGATGCCGCCATGACCCTGCTGGCGCCGGATGGCATCATCAGCCTGATGATCTACCGGGGACACCCGGGGGGATGGGAAGAATTCGAGGCCATCGAAAGCTGGCTTGCCCGATCCCGTCCGGAGACCTGCCTTGCGTCCCATGGCGTCGGTGACCACAAGACCCCGGTGCTGCTCCTGCTGGGCGCCGGGTGCGGATCAACCCCATTCCACAAGGAGTGACTCTTGGATACCTTCAAACTGGTAAGACCTGAACACCTGAATCACTACGGCTATCTCTTCGGCGGCTTTTTGCTCAAGTGGGTGGATGAGATCGCCTGGATTGCCGCCAGTCGCGACCACCCTGGCTGCCGTTTTGTCACCGTGGCCATGAACGGGGTGGAGTTCCACCGCGGGGTGCATCAGGGGGCAGTGCTGCGCTTCAATTCCCGTGAGCACAAGCGGGGCAACACCTCGGTGCAGTACGCCGTGAGCGTCTTTTGCGATGACCTGGAAAGCGGTACGGAAGAACCCATCTTTTCTACCTGTATCACCTTCGTGCGTCTGGACAATGAGGGCAACAAAATTCCCCTGCCAGCCGCTGATGGAAGTGTAAAACAAGGGTGATTGATCAAACGGCGGATGTGGTCCTGGCGATCTGTAGCTGGTGCCGTTGGACCCCGGCCCGGGCCAGGCGGGATTGCAGGGCGGGCAGTTGTGCTTCCAGTTCAGGCACCACGGTGGTGCGCACCTCCAAGGCCACATCGGTGGCCAGCACCCGGTACAGGCTGTCCCAGGCGGCCTCGCCGGAACCCGGCACACCCGTGATCGCCGGATAGTCTTCGGGCAGGGCCTTGATGTCCAGGCCCACCCAATCGGTGAAGGGCAGCACCCGGGCCAGACGCTCGGGATAGACGCCGGCGGTGTGCAACCCCACCTTGAAGCCCATGTTTCGCACCTGGACCATGGCCCGTGCCAGCCCGCCCTGCAGGGTGGGCTCGCCGCCGCTGAACACCACGGCATCCAGCAGCCCGCGGCGCCGGGACAGAAATGCCGTCACCTGGTGCCAGCCTATCGGCGCCTCCGTCCGTGGCGGCTGGAGCCGGGTGTTATGGCAATACCCGCAGCGCCAGGGGCAGCCCTGGCAGAAGATCACCGCCGCCAGCTCACCGGGATAGTCGATGGTGGTGAGGGGCGTCATTCCCCCCACCCGCAGCGATTCAGCCACTGGGGCTGTCACGGTATGTTCAGCGGTGTCCATGGCCCATGACGCCGGGTTCCTCGAAGTAGCGGCGCTGCGCGTGTTCCGACTGCTTGCCCTGGTTGAAGGCGGACACCGGGCGGTGATACCCCATGACCCGGGTCCAGACCTCGCAGGGGGTGCGTTCCTCGTCGCTCAGGGTGATGTCGGCGGAGATTGGGGAATTCGTTTTCATCATTTTTGTGATTTCCTTGAAAAGGGTGGGGTACGACTCAGGCCACCGCGGCGGCCTGGGCCTGTTTGCGGGCGATGATCTCCTGGTCGCAGTGGGGGCAGAAGGCATGCTCGCCGGCGATGTAACCGTGCCTGGGGCAGATGGAGAAGATCGGCGTGACCGTGATGTAGGGCTGACGGAAGTTTTCCAGGGCCCGGCGCACCAGGCGCTTGCAGGTCTCCGGGGAGGAGATCTGCTCGCCCATGTACAGATGCAGCACGGTGCCGCCGGTGTAGCGGGTCTGCAGTGCTTCCTGGCGGGACAGGGCCTCGAAGGGATCGGCGGTGAAGCCCACCGGCAGCTGGGAGCTGTTGGTGTAGTAGGGGGCATCAGCGGTGCCAGACTGGATGATGCCCGGATAGCGCTTTTGATCCTCCCGGGCAAAGCGGTAGGTGGTGCCCTCGGCGGGCGTCGCCTCCAGGTTGTACATGTTGCCGGTCTCCTCCTGGAATTCCAGCATCCGGGCGCGGACATGGTCCAGCAGACTCAGGGCCATGGCATGGCCGGCGTCGGTGGTGATGTCCTGGGCATCGTCGGTGAAGTTGCGGATCATCTCGTTGATGCCGTTGACGCCGATGGTGGAGAAGTGGTTGCGCAATGTCCCCAGATAGCGCCGGGTGTAGGGGAACAGCCCGTCCTCCATGTGTCGGGCGATGACCTTGCGCTTGATCTCCAGGCTGTTGCGGGCCAGTTCCAGCAGCCGGTCCAGCTGGGCCAGCAGACCGGCTTCGTCGCCCCGATGGGTGAAGCCCAGGCGGGCGCAGTTGATGGTGACCACGCCCAGGGAGCCGGTCTGTTCCGCCGAGCCGAACAGGCCGTTGCCCCGCTTGAGCAGTTCCCGCAGGTCCAGCTGCAGTCGGCAGCACATGGAGCGCACCATGTTGGGCGACAGCTCCGAGTTGAGGAAATTCTGGAAATAGGGCAGGCCGTACTTGGCGGTCATGGCGAACAGCCGTTCCGTGTTGTCGCTGTCCCAGGGAAAATCCGGGGTGATGTTGTAGGTGGGAATGGGGAAGGTGAAGATCCGGCCCCGGGCGTCTCCTTCGGTCATCACTTCGATGTAGGCCCGGTTGATCATGTCCATCTCCGCCTGCAGGTCGCCGTAGCAGAAATCCTGCTCCTGGCCGCCGATGACGGGCACCTGCTCCCGCAGGTCTTCCGGGCAGACCCAGTCGAAGGTCAGATTGGTGAAGGGGGTCTGGCAGCCCCAGCGGGACGGGACGTTGAGGTTGTAGATCAGTTCCTGCATGTACTGCTTGACCTGGGGGTAGTCGAGCCGGTCCACGCGGACAAACGGGGCCATGTAGGTGTCGAAGCTGGAAAAGGCCTGAGCGCCGGCCCATTCGTTCTGCAGGGTGCCCAGGAAATTGACGATCTGGCCCACGGCGGAGGAGAAGTGGCGGGGCGGGGCGGCTTCCACCTTGCCCGGCACGCCGTTGAAGCCTTCCACCAGCAGGGTGCGCAGGGACCAGCCGGCGCAGTAGCCGGCCAGCATGTCCAGATCATGGATGTGGTAGTCGCCGTCCCGGTGGGCCTGGCCGATCTCCGGGGGATAGACGTGGTTGAGCCAGTAATTGGCGATCATCTTGCCGGAGGTGTTGAGGATCAGGCCGCCCAGGGAGTAGCCCTGGTTGGCGTTGGCGGCCACCCGCCAGTCGGAGCGGTCCAGGTATTCGCTGATGGAGGCATCCACATCCACCAGGGTCCGGCGGTCGTCGCCCTTGATGGCCTGGGTGGGCAGGGTGGGCATTCGGGAAAGCAAAGACTCCATGAAAACGGGATCCTTCTGTGGGAACGATATATGGTGCCGCGGATTATAGCAGGCACAATATTTTGTGGAAGTCCTGGAGCCATGGACTAGCCCTGTTCTGGTCAAGTCGCAGCGGACACGGATTAAGCAGCAACCGCTAGAAAATGTGGACTTCTCCGACCACCCCCTGCTACGGGCAGGGCTGGCGGCCCTGGCCTGGGCCTTCGTCACACACTTTCAACCCGAGCAACTGGCCCGGTTACTGCGGGATTTACCCGATGAACACCCCCTGACCCGGCAGATATTGATTTACATCGTCCGGGTCCACACAATGACCGAAGATGAATTCAAGCAAGGGGTGGCCATGGCCAAACCCCATCTCGTGGAGGCACTCACCATGTCGCTGGCTCAGGAATGGATGGATCGCGGCGAAGCCAAGGGGCTTCAGAAAGGCATTCAACAGGGCATTCAGCAGGGCGAGGCTCAGACCTTGCTGCGTCAGATTGAGCGCAAGTTCGGCCCCCAGGCCAGGATGCACTGCCAACAGCGTGTCCTGCAGGCTGATGAGGCTCAGTTACTCCAGTGGATCGATAACATCCTCACCGCTGAACGCCTCGAAGACCTCTTCCAGGACGATTCCTCCCTGCAGTAACCTGTCCACACCCCGGCCACGGATCTGGCCGGGAAGCCCCGCAATCGGTGCGTGATGGAGGTCAATAAAAAGGTTACCGTAGAGCCCTGTTTCACAAGGTTTTTTTCTTGCTCAACAGGCCCCCGGCACAGATCCGTACGTGCGCTACTAACGCATACGGCTCCTACATCGGCGCACTGGGTGTCCTTTAGAACGCGGGTGTCCTTTAGAACGCGAAATTGGATATTCCAGCACCCGAAAGCATGTAATGACAAAGACATTACATTTGGCTATCATCCACCTGTCAAGCCACTGGAGTCAGCCTCATGCCTGCGGTCGATCCCCATACCAAACGCACGGCGCTTAACCTGCGCATCAAGCCGGAGCTGCGCACATTGATTGATTCCGCCGCCAAGGTGCGCGGCAAGAATCGCACTGATTTCATTTTGGAAGCAGCCCAACAGGCGGCAGAAGAGGCCTTGCTGGACCAGGCGCTGATCCGCGTCAGCCCGCAAGCCCACGCTGAGTTTCTGGCGTGTCTGGATCGCCCAGTCGCACCCAATGACCGTCTGCAGAAGACATTGAAAACGCCAGCGCCGTGGAATCGAGTCTAACGCTTGCTGCCCCCGAGCCTTTGGGGCCGCATCACGATACTCAGGCCTTCACCTGTGGCGTCGAGAGCCTGGATCGTTGGCTCACGCAACGGGCAATGAAGAATCAGGCGACTGGCGCATCACGCACCTTTGTCGCCTGCGAGGGCGATCGGGTGATGGCCTATTACTCGCTGGCCTCCAGTGCGGTGACTACCGATGAAGCCACTGGGCGCCTGCGGCGCAACATGCCTGATCCCGTTCCGGTAGTGGTACTGGGCAGGCTGGCTGTTGATCAATCATTGCGTGGGCAAGGTGTCGGACGCGCCTTGGTGCGCGATGCGTGTTTTCGGGTGGTGGCCGCTGCAGAGACGATTGGTATTCGAGGAATATTGGTGCACGCGCTCTCGCCCCAGGCCCGAGCGTTTTATGAGCGCGTCGGTTTTGAGCCTTCGCCGCTGGATCCGATGACCTTGATGGTGAGACTTGCGGATCTGCGCGCGACATTGCTGTAAAGCACTGGGCGCATCGCGAGTGGATCAGCTTGGGTATATTGCACGGCCCGAGATGGCAGCCAGTGGCCTGATGCCGGGTTTTTCTATCTGCACCATGGTTTCATCAATAAAAAGTGGGTGCCCTTTGGACTGCGTGATGGAGGTCAATAAAAAGTGGGGGTCCTTTAGACGTTGCTGCTCCGAATTTCATACTCGAAAGTGCTCATTCGGTGATTCGCTCTCCGTTGATAGCGCCCGGGTTTGGGCGAGCAACTGGAGTCCTGGTTGAGCAGTCCCAACCGGAGGCGCTCAGTCCGTTCCAGCAAGATCGCCTTGACCCGCTTGAACGGAGTGAACCGCTCAATATCCGGGTCGGCGCACTGGGTGTCCTTTACCATGCTCTGTTCTCACGAATGGGCGGACTTGTTCAGCGTTTCCTTTAGTCCTTGCTAAGCCGCCTTGCCGTGGCGCTCACGCCAAAGATCGTAATCGAGTTGCATTCCCGCCCAGACTTCGGCACGTCCGCCTCGCTCCACACCCAGCCAGTGCTCGATGCGCAAAGCCATCTTTGGTGAAATACCCGCGTGACCGTGAAGCACACGGGACAGTGCTGCCCGCGTGACGCCCAGTTCGCGAGCTGCGGCTGCCACCGAAAGTCCCAGCGCTGGCAACACGTCATCTCGCAGGATTTCTCCGGGGTGCGGTGGATTGTGCATCGTCATCATGACCCTCCTCAGTGGTAGTCCTGATAATCGACCAGGATTGCATCACCGTTATCGAACTTGAAGGTCAGCCGCCAATTGCCGCTGACCGAAACGGACCAATGCTCCGACAGATTGCCTGTGACTGCTCCCCGCCCTAAGCGCTGACGCGCCACGGGCGAGGCTTCCCACTTCTCAGGCAGCAGCCGGCGATGTGCCGGACTTACGCAAGCCTCCATGGGCAGAGACGGACAGCCCTTCCGCCTTCAACTTTACTATGCCTTGATGCTTGATGTTCAGCGCCGCGTTGATATCCCGGTCATGCTGTGTGTGGCAGGCCGGGCATTCCCACGACCGGACGTTCAACGGCATGGCGTCCCTCTTGTGCTGGCAGACATGGCAGGTTTTGGAGCTGGCAAACCACGGGTCGATCTTGACCAGATGCTTGCCCTGCTCCCTGGCCTTGTAGTCCAGCTTAGTGGTCAAGGCATGCCAGGACGCATCGCCGATGTGCTGGGCGAGTCTGGCGTTCTTCATCATGTTGCCGACCTTCAGCGTCTCGACGATCACCGCTTGGTTGTCGTCAACGATCTGTCGAGAGAGCTTGTGCT